>NZ_NVQF01000144.1 GCF_002592005.1 Mycolicibacterium palauense
GGCCGGCGGTGGCTGGCCACCCAGCCCGAAACCCCCTCCCCCAGCGGCAACTTGACCCGCCCCACCTGATCGTCGAACGGCGGGGTGGCCCCGGCCAGCGTCAGCGACGCCCCGGAATCGTCGAGCACGTGCACGAAACACACGTCCGAGGCGGTCGCCGCGGTGATCAGCCGCGACACCGCCGCCGCGACGGACTCCACGCCGGGGCCGGTGGAGGTCGCCGCCACGATGTCCAGCAGCAGCGCCACCTCGCGGTCGGCGTCGACCAGTCCATGCACCGAGTGGGCGTCCGGCATCACTGGTAGATGCCCTCCCGTAGTGCGGTGGCCACCGCGGCGGTGCGATCGCTGACACCCAGCTTGCGGTAGATGGACCGGAGATGGCTCTTGACCGTCTCGTCGCCGATGACCAGCTTGGCGGCGATGCCCCGGTTGGACAGCCCCGCGACCACGAACGCGAGGATCTCGCTTTCCCGCTGGGTCAGACCCTGCCGGGCGCCCGGCCAGAACTCGTCGCGCTGCAGCCGGGCGGCCGTCTCCGCGGCGCGCGCGGCCAGCCCCGCGTCGATGGCGGTCGACCCGGCGTGCACATACTCGAGCTGCCGCACCAGCTCGTCGCTGCTGATGCCCTTGAGCAGATATCCCGACGCCCCGACCCGCAGCGCCTGGAACAGGTACTGCTCGTCCTCGTACACCGACAGCAGGATCACCTTGCGTTCGGGGTCGCGTTCGCGGATCTCGCGGCACAGGTCCAGCCCGCTCGCCCCCTGCATCCGGACGTCGCAGAGCACGATGTCGGGTTTCAGGCCGGCGACCACGGCCAGCGCGGTCTCCGCTCCGACGGCCTCCCCCACCACCAGAACACGGTCGGCGAAGGAGGCGAGCATCGCCTTGAGGCCCTCGATGACCATCTCGTGATCGTCGACGAGGACCACCCGCACCGGGGCTGTGGTGGCGACCGGTGCCGTCATCGGGTCACGGCAATCGCGCGGCCAAGTGGGGTCACGGCCCTTCCTCCGTCAGCTCGGTCGTCATGCCGGTCGTCGTTCCGTCCGGACGCGTTTCCCCGATTATCCCTCGTGAGCCGACGCGGGCGGCCGAATTCCACCGCCCCGATCCGGTCGGTCACCACCGGCGGCAACCGGGTGAGAACCGGGGGGCGAAGATCCCCGTATCGGGGGATGCGCACGGGGGCCGGGATCGGCGACACTGCCCGCGTGTGCCCGGCAATGACGACGGCGCCGCCCCGCGGCTTCTGGTGGGAGCACGGTCTGAGCACCGACCGGCTCTGCCTGCTCGAGGCGGTCATCTTCGACGTCGACGGCATCCTGGCCGACACCGAGCGCGACGGGCACCGCCCCGCCTTCAACGCCGCCTTCGCCGCCCACGGTCTCGACGTCAGCTGGACCCCGGACGACTACGGCCGGCTGCTGGCCATCAGGAGCGGGCGGCGCCGGATCGCCCACGACCTGCGCTCCCGCGGTTTCGCCGCCGCCGACCGGCTGGCCGCCGCGGTGCACTCCACCAAGACCGCGATGTTCGCCCGCCGGGTGCTCGACGGTGAGATCGGCGCCCGGCCCGGCCTGCCACGGCTGATCGGCGAGCTGCGCAACTGCGGCATCCGCGTCGCGGTCGCGTCGACCGGGAGCCGGGCCTGGGTCGAGCCGCTGGTGCGCGACGTCGTCGGTGACGGCATCGCCGAGGTCCTCATCACCGGCGACGAGGTCAGCCGCGGCAAACCCGATCCGGAGGTGTACCTGCGCGCCCTCGACGAGCTGGATCTGGCCCCGGAGAGCGTGCTGGCCGTGGAGGATTCGCAACCCGGCCTGCGGGCGGCCCGGCGCGCCGGGTTGGCCACCGTCGTGGTGACCAACGACTACACCGCGGGACAGGATTTCACCGGGGCCGCCGCGGTGTTCGACGGCTTCGACGGCCGGACCCCGCTGGGCACCGACGGCTGTCGGCAGGCACACCACCGGCACCACTGCCTGCTTCGCTAGCAGATCCTCGGAAGCTGTTCGCCGAGTTCACGTTCGATCACCCGACTGGTGCCGAACGCGGTCCTGCCCACGGCCATGCCCGGATGCTCGGCGACCACCCGCCCCACGATCGTGGCGTTGGCCCCCTCCGGGCGCGACCGCATGGCGGCCAGCACCGCCTCGCTGTGCGCGGGATCCACGAACGCCACCAGCTTGCCCTCGTTGGCCACCTGCAGCGGATCGAGCCCGAGGAACGAGCAGGCCGAGGACACGGTGTCGGGCACCGGGATCGTGGCCTCGTCCAGTTCGACGCCCACCGAGGCGGCCCGCGCGATCTCGACGACCGAGGCGACCAGCCCCCCGCGGGTGGGGTCGCGCAGCGCGTGGACGGCGGCGGGATCCGACGCCTCCAGCATGGCCGCGACCAGCCGGTGCAGCGGGGCGCTGTCGCTGGTGACGACGGTGCCGAAGTCGATGCCCTCGCGCACGCTCATGATCGCCACACCGTGCTCGCCCAGGTTCCCCGAGACGATGATGTGGTCGCCGGGGCGCGCCCGCTCGGGCCCGATCCGGACACCGGGTGGCACCACCCCGACACCGGCGGTGTTGATGAACAGCTGGTCGGCTCCGCCGCGTCCCACCACCTTGGTGTCACCGGTGACGATGTCGACGCCGGCCTGCGCGGCGGCCCTGCCCATGGTCTGGGCGACCGCGCCGAGCACCTCGAGTTCCAGGCCCTCCTCCAGGATGAAACCCGCGGTCAGCCCGATCGGCTGGGCGCCGCTGCAGGCCAGGTCGTTGACCGTGCCGTTCACCGCGAGGTCGCCGATGTTGCCGCCCGGGAAGAACAGCGGCTGCACGACGTAGGAGTCCGTGGTCAGGGCGATCTGCCCGCCGGGGGTCTCCAGCAGTGCCGAGTCCCGCATCCGCTCCGCCCCGGGGGCGGTCCCGTTGCCGAAGGCCGGCAGGAAGAGGTTCTCGATGAGCTCCTCGGAGAGCACACCGCCGCCGCCGTGACCGAGCACGATGCGTTTGGTCTCCCGCAGCGGCAGCGGGCACACCCAGTCGCCGGGGTCGACGGTGACCGGAGAGTCAGGCATGCGCGGGTTCCCCCAGCCGCCGGAACTGGTAGTAGGCCGCACACGCGCCCTCGCTGGAGACCATGGTGGCCCCCAGCGGAGTCCGCGGGGTGCACGAGGTGCCGAAGGCCGGGCACTCGTTGGGCTTGAGCAGGCCCTGCAGCACCTCTCCGCTGTGGCATTCGCTGGACTCCGACACCCGCAGCTGCCCCACGCCGAACCTGCGCTCCGCGTCGAAGTCGGCGAACCGGGGTGAGAGCGTCCACCCGGACTTGGGGATCATGCCGATGCCGCGCCATTGCCGGTCGGTCACGGTGAACACCTCGGCCAGGGTCTGCTGCGCCACGGTGTTGCCGGCGTCGGTGACCGCGCGCGGGTAGGCGTTGCGCAGCTCGCAGGTGCCGGCCTCGAGCAGATCGACCACCTGGCGCACGCCCTCGAGCAGGTCCAACGGCTCGAAGCCGGTGACCACGATCGGCACCTGGAACCGTTCGACCAGCGGCCCGTACTCCCGGGTGCCCATCACCGTGCAGACGTGGCCGGCGGCCAGGAAGCCCTGGACGCGGTTGGTGGGTGAACTCAGGATCGCCGTCATCGCCGGCGGCACCAGCACATGCGACACCAGCATCGAGAAATTCGACAGCCCGAGGCGTTGGGCGTGCAGCACCGCCATCGCATTGGCCGGGGCGGTGGTCTCGAACCCGACCCCGAAGAACACCACCTCCTTGTCCGGGTTGTCCGCGGCGACGCGTGTGGCGTCCAGCGGCGAGTACACGATGCGCACGTCGCCGCCGCGCGCCCGGACCGAGAAGAGGTCCTGATGGCTGCCCGGGACGCGCAGCATGTCGCCGAACGAACAGAAGATGACGTTGTCGGTGGCGGCGATCTCCAGGGCGCGGTCGATCATCTCCAGCGGCGTCACGCAGACCGGGCACCCGGGACCGTGGATGAACTCCACCGCACCGTCGAGCAGTTGGTCGAGGCCGTTGCGGATGATCGAATGCGTCTGCCCGCCACAGACCTCCATGATCGTCCAGGGCCGGGTGGCGCGGCGCCGGATCTGGTCGACGAGGGTGCGCGCCGCCGCCGGGTCCCGGAATTCGTCGAGGTACTTCATGCCGTCTCCCTCCTGCCCGGCGCCGCCTCCGCGGCTGCCTCCGGCGACGCTGCCTGGCCTTCGCTGCCCGCGAGTTCCTCGTCGAGAACGCCGAGGTCCTCGAACATCTGCAGGGTCTGGCGCGCCGATTCCTCGTCGAGCCGGGTGATCGCGAACCCGGCGTGGACGATGGTGTACTCACCGATCTGCATGTCGGGCAGGTAGGCCAGACACACGGTCTTGCTGGTCCCGCCGAAGTCGACCGTGGACATCCGCGTACCCGCGTCCTCCCAGATGTCGACTACCTTGCCGGGGATTCCGAGGCACATACGGCACTTCCTTCCTCATCGGGTGCGGCATCGGGTGCGGCATTGGGTGCGCCCCGATGCGCGGGTCGGTGGGGTTCTCCGGGCTGCTCGCCGCCCGGCCGGTCCAGGCGGGCCGCGGCGACCACGGCCTGCCCGAGCGCCAGGCCGCCGTCATTGCAGGGCAGCACCGCATGGATCAGGACGTCGAAGCCGTCGCTGCCGAGCCGTGTGCGCAGCCCGTCGAGCAGGATCCGGTTGACGAACACGCCGCCCGTCAGGCCCACCGTGTCGACGCCGGCCATGCCGGCGCACTCGGCCACGGCCGCGGCGGTCGCCCGGATCAGCGCGGTGTGGAACCCGGCGGCCAGATCGGCCGGCTCGCGGCCCCGGCGCAGCCCGTCGACCATCGCCGCGATCATCGGCAGCGGGTTCAGGACACCGTCGGCGACCTCGAAGTCCAGCGCGGCGGGCCGTCCCCGGCGGGCCAGATGCTCCAGTTCGACGGCCGCCTGCCCCTCGTAGGTCACCGCCTGGCACACCCCGAGCAGGCTGGCCACCGCGTCGAACAACCGGCCGACGCTGCTGGTCGGCACGCAACCGACGCCCCGGGTGACCTGCTGGGCCAGGATGGACAGCCCGGGGTCGCCCACCGCGGCCACCGGCGGCAGATCACCGGCCCACTCGATGCCGGCCCGGTGCAGCAGGTCCAGCGCGATGCGGGCGGGCTGGCGCACCGCGCCGTCGCCGCCGGGCAGGGCGAACGGCGCCAGGTGGCCGAGGCGGGTGAACGCCGCCGGATCGGTGATCGCCAGCAGTTCGCCACCCCAGATGGTGCCGTCGGTGCCGTACCCGGTGCCGTCGAAGGCCACCGCCAAGGCCGGGGCGCCCAGCCGTCGGTGTTCGGCCAGCAGCGACACCGCATGCGCGTGGTGGTGCTGCACCGGCACCACCTCCAGCTGCTGCTCGAGGCGCCGGCGCTGGGCCCACCGGGTGGTGGCGTAGCCCGGGTGCTGGTCCCGGGCGATGACGGTGGGGCGCCGGCCGGTCATGAAGGCCAGATGGGTGAACGCCGACTCGAAACAGGACTGGGTGCGCGGGTCGGCCATGTCCCCCAGATGCGCCGACATGTGTCCGCGGCCGTCGGAGCCCAGCAGGCAGAAAGTGGTCTTGAGGTCTCCGCCGGTGGCCAGGATGACGTCCCCGGACCGGGCCGGACGGCCGCTGCCGACGCTGACCGGCAGCGGCGCATAACCACGCGAGCGCCGGATCGGCACCGGCGCGCCGTCCGCGGCCACCGTGAGCACGGAGTCCTCGCACGGCACGTGTATCGGGCGGTCATGGGAGAGCACGGCGTCGGCGAGCCCGTCGATCCAGGACAGATCGTCGTCGCGGAACACGATGGGCGACCCACCGCGATTGGCCGAGGTCATCACCAGCGGCCGTGATCCCAGCCGGTCGAAGAGCAGGTGGTGCACCGGCGAGTAGGCCAGCATGACGCCCACCTCGGCCAGGCCGGGCGCGACCGCGGCCTGCACCTGGCGATCCCGGCCGGGCATCAGCACGATCGGCGCCGCGGGACCGGCCAGCAGTGCCGCAGCCGCATCGCTGACATCACAGATCCCTTGCGCGGCAGCCATATCACCGACCATCACCGCGAACGGTTTGGCGGGCCGGTCCTTGCGGCGGCGCAGCTCGGCGACCACGGGCGCGGAGTCGGCCAGGCAGGCCAGGTGGTAGCCGCCGATGCCCTTGACCGCGACGATCGCCCCGGCCTGCAGCGCGCGCACCGCGGACTCGATCGGCCCGATGACCGGATCATTGCGCCCCACCACGTCCCCGGGCGGACCCGTCCAGGACAGCCGCGGCCCGCACCGTGGGCAGGCGATGGTCTGTGCGTGGTAGCGCCGGTCCGCGGGGTCCCGGTACTCGGCGGCACACGCCGCACACATCGGGAATCCCGCCATGGTCGTGGCGGGCCGGTCGTAGGGCAGGTCGGTGATGACGGTGTAGCGCGGTCCGCAGTTGGTGCAGGTGATGAACGGGTGCCCGAACCTGCGGTCGCCGGGATCACGCAGTTCGCGCAGGCAGTCGGCGCAGATGGCGATATCGGGCGGCACCAGGGTGCGCGCCGGGGCACCCGGGCGGCCCTCGAACCCGACGCCGTCATGGACGCCACCGTCGATGCCACCGTCGATGTCACCGTCCCGGCTGTCCACGATGCGAAACCCGCGCTCCCCGATCGGGGCCAACCGTGTCACGGCCACGGCGTCGACGCGCGCCGCCGGCGGTGCCCCGGCGGCCCGGATCTCCGCGACCACCTCGTCGACGGTGTCGGCGTCGCCCTCGAGTTCGCAGCGCACCGAACCGGCGTCGTTGTAGACGAATCCGTGCACCCCGCGACGCAGCGCGAGGCGGGCGACGGCCGGTCGAAAGCCGACGCCCTGCACCACGCCGGTGATGTCCAGCCGCAACCGCACACTCGCCTCGTTCTTGCGACTGCCCCTCATGGACCTCCTGAGCAGCGAAGCCTCCACGCCGTATGGGCTGCCGGCGCGGGTAGGTAGTGCCCAGGCTAGACCCGGTCAAACACCACGACAATCACAATTTGGCACAGAAACTCTGCGCATTTCTGCGAATCGTCGAGGCAACCTTCCCGGCACTATCCGCGACAAACGACCGCGCGACAGGGCAGCATGGCGGGGTGCACGAGTTGTCGCTGTGCCACGCCATCGCGGGCGTGGTGCGATCCAACGCCGGGGATCGCCGGGTCGACACGGTGCGGGTCCGGGTCGGGGCCCTGCGCCAGGTGGTTCCCGAATCGCTGGAGTTCTGCTGGACGCTGGTGCGTGAACACGAGGACATGGCCGGCGCCGAACTCGAACTCGAATTCGTGCCCGCCGAGGTGGTATGCCGGACATGTGGTGAGCACGGCGAGATCGAGTCGCGGTGGTCGGTGTGCTGCCCACACTGCACGAGCGCCGACGTGACGGTGGTCCGCGGCGACGAGTTCCTGGTGACCTCGATGGACGTCACCTGACGAGCGAAAGGGCTTCACCATGGGTCGATTCCACCGTCACGACGACGGCACCGTGCACACCCACGAGCACGGCGCCGACGGGCACGTCCATGACGACCACAGCGGCTATGCCACCGGCGGCCAGCGCATCGAGGTGCTCGAATCGATCTTCGCCGAGAACGACGTCCGGGCAACGATCAACCGGGAAGCCTTCGAGTCCAACGGGATCCGTGCACTGAACCTGATGAGCTCACCCGGTTCGGGCAAGACCACGTTGTTGGCGGCCACCCTCGACGAGCTTGCCGCGGAGGTTGCCGTGGGGGTGATCGAGGGTGACATCGCCACCGCGCTGGACGCCGAGAAGCTGCAGGGCCGGGGGGCTCAGGTGTCGTTGCTGAACACCGCCAACGGGTTCGGCGGGGAGTGCCACCTCGACGCACCGATGGTCAACCGGGCGCTGCAGGGTCTGCGGCTGCCCGAACTCGACCTGGTGATCATCGAGAACGTCGGCAACCTGGTGTGCCCGGCGGAGTTCGACGTCGGTGAGCACGCCAAGGCGATGGTGTACTCGGTGACCGAGGGCGAGGACAAGCCGCTGAAGTATCCGGTGATGTTCCGGTCGGTGGACGTGGTACTGCTGAACAAGATCGACCTGGTCCCCCACCTGGACGTGGACGTCGACCAGTACATCGCCCATGTCCGCGAGGTCAACCCCGCGGCGACGATCCTGCCCGTCAGTGCCCGCACCGGCGCCGGCATGGATGCCTGGTACCGCTGGCTGCGCGAATTCCTGCGCGACTGACGGACTGTCTCTGATCCACATCTGACGCTGCCGCCGCTACCCCTGCC
>NZ_NVQF01000145.1 GCF_002592005.1 Mycolicibacterium palauense
TCAACAACATCGCACCGGGCCCGATGGACACCCCGTTCTTCTACCCGCAGGAGACCCCGGAGCGGGCCGCCTTCCACGCCAGCCAGGCCATGGGCAACCGGCTCACCGACATCACCGACATCGCCCCACTGGCGGTGTTCCTGTGCGGCGACGGCCACTGGATCAACGGCCAGACCCTGTTCGCCAACGGCGGGTACACCACCCGCTGACCCATCCGTGCGGCCGACGTCGATGCGGCACGAGGACAATGGTCGGTTCGCCGCGCCTCTACGCAGGCGCAGGCTGTTCGTGGCGGTGAGGGGGAGTTGCGTTGAGGGCGGTTACCGCCGGTCCGTGGTGGCGGGCCAACCACTACAGCTGGCTGTCGGGGTATCTGGCGGCCCGGGGCATGAGCCGAGCGGTCCGGGCCGCCATGATCGTGCTCAGCGCGTCCTTTGTCGGCTGCCTGATCTTGTTGCTGATCAGCGGCGACGGCCCCCAAGGGACACTTGCAGTGGCGATGACCTGGGCAGCCGTGATCGGCGGGTTGAGCGCGGTGGCGCTGTTCGCCTGGCGCTGGCCCACCCGCGGCCAGTCCCTGGCCTTCGTCGTTGTCGTCAACGCCTCGATCGCGGCGGCCTGCCTGGCACACCCCAACCCGCTGGCAGCCCTGATCGGGTGTATCGCTTTCGCCACCAGTGGCGCCTACGCCGCGACCTTCCACAGCACCGCGTGGATGCTCTACAACTTCGCCGTCGCCGCGGTCGTGACCACCGTCCAGGCCACGAAACTGGCCCTGGCGGGACACCACGCCCTGGCGGTGGTGGATTGGTGGCTGGTCATCGAGGTCAACATCTCCCTACCGCTGGGTGGCCAGATCCTGGTTCGCGCCCTGGCCAAGGATCTGCTGCGCGCCGACACCGACCCGCTGACCAGTCTGCTCAACCGGCGCTCTTTCAACCGCAAGGCCCTGGGGATGATCCATACCCGCGCCCGCAGCGCCGACCACCTCTTGGTGATGCTGATCGACCTGGACAATTTCAAAACCCTCAACGACACCCACGGCCACGACGCCGGTGATCAGGCACTGGTTCGCACCGCCCACACCCTGACCGCCACCGCGGGCCCAGGTGCTGTGATCGCGCGCAGCGGCGGAGAAGAGTTCCTGCTGGCCGCCACCGTCGCAACCTGCGCCACCGATTCACTGGCCGACCACCTGTGTGCGGCAATCGCCGCAGATCCCGCAGGGGTCACCGCCAGCATCGGGGTCGCCTGCACGCGCCTGACCGACACGAGCCCGACCGACCACGAGACTGTCCTGCGGGGACTCATCACCGCCGCTGACGCCGCCATGTACACGGCAAAACGCAACGGCGGAAACCAGATCCACCGCCTGCAAACCCCCACACCGCAACAGCCCCCGACAGGCCACGGCGATCAAGACTGATCCGGCGAAAGGTCGGCGGCACACCGGCCGGCTATCGCAGGCTCAGCCCTGCATGTCGGTCTGGCCGGGCTCCGGTGGGCCGTCCGCCTCCGGGCCCTGCATCTCACCCTGGCCGGGCTCCGGCGGCGCGTCGGAAGGTCCCTGCATCTCGTTCTGGCCGGGCTCCGGTGGCGCATCGCCTTCGGGGTAGTCGCCGGCACCGTGGTTGGGGTTGGTGCAGATCGTGCCCTCGCACGGCACCATCGAGCCGTCGCCGTTCGGGTTGGGCATCATCGACACGCTGGTCGTCGGCGGGCTCACCGGGGCGGGGAGGCCCGGGGTGGACTCCGGGCTCGTAGATGTCGACGTCGACGGCGCGGTGGAACTCGTGGCCGGCGAACTCGACGGCGTCGTGGGCGGGGCCTCCGGCGAACCCGAGCTACACCCCACCACCAGGGCGCTGATCGCGGCGAACCCAGCGATGAGAACTCTCGTGGTCTGCATGGGTCGCCACGCTAACAAACCGCCTGCGCCTGCGGTCCGGGTGATTCGACACAGAATCAGCGCCGATTCGGACTCCGAAACCGTCGCCGCGGGCGTCGACCCGACGCGAGGCGATCACCGCTTCCGCGGCCTGCGCTACCAAACCCGGTTCACCACCGGACCCCGACCCAACGCCGTCGCGCTCTTCGATCAGGCCGGTGTGCACGACTGGCCCCTCGATCAACAGCCAACCCCCGGCGTCGCGGCATGCCGACAAGCCGGCCTCAACGCCGCCCAGAACCCCACCCGCCGATACGTCACCATCGTCGATCCGCCCCGATAAGGACCCACGCTCTCGTTGGTCGATGCCAGGCTTAGACACCTGTCTGCGGGGCCCGCGTCCAGCCGCCCCAGTCCTCGCCGACGAACACCTCGCCTTCGGTGAGTTCGAAATGGGCGAGGAACACCTGCAACGCGGGCTGCATCTGTCCATGCAATTGGGTCATCGCTTCTACGATCTCGGTTGTCATCGGGTCGTGATCGGCGGGCTTCTGCGCCGGGATCAACCCCAGACTCAACGCCATCTCCAGCTGGTAGAACGTGAAGTCGCCGTACGGCCGTTTCGGGTCGGCGCCGGGAATGTCCTTATCGAAATACGGGTCCGACAGCTCCCACATCATCGCCGCCAACAGCGTGCGGTGCCGGTCTGTGAACTCGAAGACACTCTCATCGGGCAATTCGGCGACATACGGGGAGAATTCGAAGTCACGAGGCGGGCGGCGGTACGGGTAACGGCCCGCTGGGCAGGTTCCGTACTCGGCGGCGATCCGCAGCAGATGCAGATCCTCGGAACGAAGCTCCCAGTCCGGCGGAAAGCACGGCGCCCCCGCTTCGGTGCCGTCCCACCCCACGATCACCGTTCGTAGTCGCTTCCTGTACTGCTCTCGCCAGATGATTTCCATTGCCATATTCGACCAGAGACCAGGTGTGGTTCGACCCGCGCCCCGCACCTCAGCCGGGCCGACGTGCGGATCCTCTTCGAAGCCTCACGCACCTCCAATCCGTGTGGGGCGATGAATCCGATCATTTCGCATACCTCGAACATGTCCAAGGCGCTTCGACATTGCGTGCCAGACACTTTCACGCACACCCGCGCACACGGATGGACAGCGGTCCACACGGATGGACACAGCTGGACGACGCAACTGTGATAGATCACAAAAAGTCAGAATCCCCACCGTCCCAGCAGGTCGATATGCTCCACCTGCACCTGCACCTGCACCTGCACCTGCACCTGCACCTGCCGCTGTCCCGCCCGCATCAAGCCGAGCACCTCCATGGCGTCGGCCCTGGTCAGGGAGCTGAGCCCTCCCCCGTGCGGGCCACATCCCCTGCCCTGTCTCTGTTTTGGAGATCCTGTGGGTGCAGACGGTCACCGACCGACCGCTCCACGTGTGCGCGTGTAGGGCCCGCATCGGGTCGGTCCAGCCGGCGGGCCGCCGATCGCGCGACCAAGCGCGTGATCAGTTGAGGTCGCCTGCGGTGGTGGCGGTGTCGTCGCCGAACCATTTCTGTTTGATCAGGTTGTAGCTGCCGTCTTCACGCATGCTGATCAGCGCTCGATTGATGGGTTTGCGTAGCGGGCTGTCACCGGCCAGCAGGAAGCCTTGGTCTTCTTCCTGGAAGATCGGGCCGGCCATGACCGCAACGCCTTCGCCGCGGTGGGAGACGTAGTAGCGCAGCACCGGGGCGTCACCGACGACCGCTTCGTAGCCGTCCTCGCGCAGCAGTGCAAAGGCGTCTTCGATGGTGGCGGTCTCGGTGGCGTCGATGCCCATGCTGCGCAGGAACTGCGCCGCGGTGGTGCCGGCGACCACGGCCACCGACTTGTCATAGAGGTCGGCGGGTCCGTTGATGTTGGCGTCGAGTTTGGCCACGGTCAGGGTGGCGCTGAGGTTGGCCGAGTAGAACGAGACGAACACGATTGCCGCGAAGCCCCACAGGATGGCCATCGCCTTGGTCGCCGTCTTGGTCGCCGCCATGCTCGGGCGCCCCACCAGTGAGCCCATGCCCCACCCGAACGATTGCACGATGCCGGGCCAGTAGGACCGCGACACCATGGGCTTGGCGCTGCGCCGTTCGATGAGCCAGAAGATGTGCGTCGGGATGATACTGACGACGATGGCGGCACTGATCCAGATCAGCATGGTCCGCGACAGCAGCAGATCCAGGTAGCCGCCGAGACCGGGCACCGTGGGGCGGGTGTCGGCGACCGGCACGATGATCTGCAGCCCGGAGTCCATCGTGGCCTGGGAGAAGTCGAAGGTCTGCGCGCGCTCGGCGGTGATGGAGATCCCGCCGACGGCGACCTCGGCGCGGCCGTCGGCCACTGCGGCGAGCTGGCCGGCCACGTTGCCGGTGTCCAGGTAGGTGGTGTCGTAGTCGAGGCGCTGGGCGATCTCCTCCCAGACATCGATGCTGAACCCGGTCATCTCACCGCTGCTGGTCGACATCACGAACGGTGTCAGGTCGTGCACGGCGACCGTGACCGGCTGCGGCGGTGAGGCCGGTGCCGGTGCGGGTGCTGGGCCAGGAGCGGGTGCTGGTGTGGCTTCCGGTTCTGGATCCAGGCTCGGGCTCGGTTCCAGTGTCGGTGTGGGTTCTGGTTGAGCCGCGGCCACCGCCGCCACGCCGGGCAGCACGGCGAACAACGCCCAGCCGAACACCACCGCTATCAACGCGTACCAGCGCACACCATTGCCTTTCGTCTACGGGCCTGACCGAGGGCACCCTACCGGTGGCACCACCGGCAAGGGACATCGAACACAACGGCCATCGCCCCGGGACGGTGACGCGGCCGGGAAGCGGACACCGTGCGGTCCGCGCCGGCGGCGGCCGCAGCAAAGGTGGCGGTAAGGTCAGCAGCCGATCCTCACACCAGAGAATTTCTGGCACACGAAACGCACACCGCCGATACCGACGAGGAGCTCAGTGATGAGTACGCCGCGCGACCGTTCCCAGGACCCACCCCGCCGGCGGCTCCCGTCGGCGTTGCAGGCCATGAAGCTGTCGGTGTTCGTCCCGGCATCGTTGCTGATCATCGGTTTGATCGGGTTCGCGGTGGTGTTCTCGACGACCGCCCAGGGCGCGTTCGGCCGGCTCAACGACGCCATCACCGATTCGGTGGGCTGGTGGTACATCCTGGTCACCACCGGTTTCGTGATCTTCGCGCTGTACTGCGGGTTCTCCAAGGTGGGCTCCATCCGGCTGGGCCGCGACATCGAAAAACCCGAGTTCGGGTTCCTGGCCTGGTTGGCGATGCTGTTCAGCGCCGGGATGGGCATCGGGCTGCTGTTTTACGGGGTGGCCGAGCCGTTGACCCACTACGTCGATCCTCCCGAGGCGCTGGGAGTCGCTGGTTCGACCAACGCTGCCGCCGATCAGGCGATGAACCTGACGATGCTGCACTGGGGCGTGCACGCCTGGGCCATCTACGTCGTGGTCGGCCTGGGCATGGCCTACATGACCTTCCGCCGCGGCCGTCCGCTGACGGTGCGCTGGCTGCTGGAACCGCTGATCGGGCGCCGCCGCGTCGAAGGACCCCTCGGGCACGCGGTCGACGTCGTCGCGGTGGTGGGCACCTTGTTCGGGGTGGCCACCTCGCTGGGCTTCGGCATCACCCAGATCGCCTCCGGCCTGGAATACCTCGGCTGGATCACCGTCAACAACTGGTGGACCATCGCGATGATCACGGTCATCACCGCGATTGCCGCCGCATCGGCGGTCAGCGGCGTCGGCAAGGGCCTCAAATGGCTGTCGAACATCAACATGGCCCTGGCCGCCGCGCTCGCGTTGTTCGTCCTGCTGCTGGGCCCGACCCTGTTCCTGCTGCAGGCCTGGGTGCAGAACCTCGGCGGCTACGTGGCGTCGCTGCCGGCGCTGGCGCTGCGCACCGCACCGTTGGCCGACGACGACTGGCTGGGCGACTGGACGATCTTCTACTGGGGCTGGTGGATCAGCTGGGCCCCGTTCGTGGGCATGTTCATCGCCCGGATCTCCCGCGGGCGCACCATCCGCGAGTTCGTCATCACCGTGCTGCTGGTACCCACCGTGATCGCCTCGGTCTGGTTCACCATCTTCGGCGAATCAGCCATCCTGCGTCAGCGCGACGAGTCCAACATGCTCGTTAACGGGGCCGTCGACCTCGATACGTCGCTGTTCCAGCTGCTCGACGGTCTGCCGCTGGGTCTGATCACCAGCCTGCTGTCAGTGGCCGTGATCGTGTTCTTCTTCATCACCTCCTCGGACTCGGGATCGCTGGTCATCGACATCATCTGCTCGGGCGGTGACCTGGACCCACCCAAACCGACCCGCCTCTACTGGGCCACCCTCGAAGGCGGCGCCGCGGCGGTACTGCTGTTGGCCGGCGGCGCGGGATCACTGACCGCGCTGCAGACCGCCTCGATCGCCACCGCGCTGCCGTTCTCTCTGGTCATGGTCGCCGCGTGCGTGGCGATGGTGCGTGCCTTCCGCTACGACCTGGCCACCACCCCGAAGCTGCTGCGGATCTCCGCACCCGATCACCTGGCCGACAACCTGGCCGACAAACTCACCGGAACCCAGCCCCGCCGCTCCGTGTCGGCGACCCTGGCGGGGCTGGTCGCCGTTCACACGATTCCGATCGACACCTGCGAGGTGCACGAGAAGACCGGCGCGCTGACGATCAACGAGCCGGTCGACCCGCTGGCCCCCGACACCGACATCGTCACCGAAGCCGAGCTCGAAGCAGCCGAACAGAGCTACCGGGCCGGCCATCAACACAGCGGAACCCGCTAGCACCGGTCCGTACACGCGAAAGGCGCAGGCATGCAGACACACATCTTGGCGCTGGAGATCACCGCGGCCAACCGCCACTGGCTGTTCGAAGTACCGATCCGCATCAGCGCCTACCTGATCGCCGTGATCTTCGCGCGGATCATCCTGCACCGGATGATCGACCGGAGTGTGGCGCGCTGGGGCAGAGCAGAGACCGAGGAGATCGTTGCGGGTAAGCCGCGGCGGCTGTCTCTTCGTCGCCGCAGAACGGCTGACCCCGCGCGGGCCGCCGACACCGGCGCGGCGCGGCGGCGCCAACGCGCGCACACGATCGGCTCGGTGCTCAAGTCGACGGTGTCGATCGTGCTGCTGGTCTGGCTGAGCTTGGCGGTCCTCAACGTGCTCGGGGTCAACATCGCCCCGTTCATCGCCTCGGCGGGCGTGGTCGGACTCGCGATCGGCTTCGGCGCCCAGAACCTGGTGCGTGACTTCGTCACCGGAGTGTTCATGCTCTTGGAAGACCAGTACGGCGTCGGTGACATCGTCGACCTCGGCGACGTCGTCGGCGAGGTGCAAAGCGTCGGTCTGCGGATCACCACCGTGCGCGACCTCGACGGCACCCTCTGGTACGTCCGCAACGGTGAGATCGCCCGCGTGGGCAACATGAGCCAGGACTACGCCGTGGCCCGCGTCGAGGTACCCGTGGCGTTGACCGCCGACATCGAGCGTGCCGAACAAGTCGCCATCGACGCCGCCCACGCCGCCATCGCCGACCCCGAACTCGCCGGCAAAGTGCTCGATGAACCCGCCATGCTGGGGGTCCAGGAACTGGCCCCCGACCTGCTCACGTTGCGGATGACGGTCAAGACCCGACCCAACGCCCAATGGGCCGTGCAGCGACGACTGCGCCGAGAGATCCTGCGGGCCTACGACCAACACGGCGTCGACCTGCCCTACCCACGCGGGCGCGTGCACACCATCATCGGAAGCTGACCCCGCCCAACGCGCGTAAACGCACGCTGCTGGTTCGTTCGCGCCGATGGCGATCCTCGGGGGATATGGTGTCCGGATGGACGACGATGGTCAGGCGGCGGCCAGCGTTCCCGGTTCCGAGTCGGCGTCGACGGCCGCGCACGCCGAGCGCGTCCGGCTCGGCGAATGGGCCGGTGGGATCACCGACGAACCCGCCCGCCTCCCGGCCCTTCGGGTGGGC
>NZ_NVQF01000146.1 GCF_002592005.1 Mycolicibacterium palauense
GATATCTGGAGAAGACATGAGAGGACAGGCCCGGAATGGAGGTCGGGACACCCGTGACCCTGGCCAAGGACGGCCAGCCCTGCCGGTAGAACATGAACCGGCAGGGCTGGCCGTCCTTGGCCAGGGTCACGGGTCTGCGGAACTCCATGCGGGTCTTGTCCCCGATGGCGCGGTACCCGGTGATGTCGTGGTCGCACCCGAGCGGGGCCAGCTCCGGCACCGTCAGCGCGGCGATCTGGCAGTTTCGGCACTGGTGCACGACCATCACCTTCAGGTCGCCCTCGTCGATGAGTTCATTGGGGTAGTTCGGGTCATCGGCGAACATCGCCGTGTGATAGCTCCAGAACGCTTCGAAGGGGTCGTCGAACCGCGCGAGTCGATCCGCCTGGTAGAACTCGTTCATCATGAACCGGGAGCAGTCCTGGATGGCCTCCCTGGCGAACCGGTAGGCACGCTCCTTCCCCGACGACGCCTCCAGGCGGCGGTGGATGACGACGAGCAGGATCCACTCCATTTCGGCCAGGAACCCGAAGCTGTCGTGCATCAGCGAAAAACCCGCGCGGCAGGTCCGTAGGGCGGGCAGGGCGGCGACGGGCAGCCGCAACCAGAAGGCGATGAATCGGGTCCAGCCCAGCTCCGCGCGCAGCCTGCGGGCGAAGACCCAGGAGACCCGGAGCTTGGTCGTCGTCGTCCACGGCAGGAACGGGAAGTGTTGCCCGTAGTGCGGGAGTTCGCTGACGTCTCGGCGAGGTCGGTGCTCGGCCATCGTCTGTCTCCTTCTCGGTTCGCGGTCCGGTCCTTTTGGTCCGTTTCGAGGTGGCCGACGTCAGCCCGGTCGGCGCGCCGAGCCGGCCGGGCGGGCCGGCGAGGGCCCGCGTTGCGCCAGTAGCTTGCGGATCGGGCCGAGGGCGGTATTGACCCCGACGAACCGGGTGAGCGTGTCGCGGACCGCGGTGACCAGCCGCCCACGGCGAAACATCAGTCGGGCGAGCTGGCGCGAGTTGTCCTGGGCGGTCTGCACGCGGGGACGCTGCGTGCGCTCGTAGGCGTCGAGCGCGTTCGGCACCGAGACGGCCTCGCATGCGGCCAGCTCGCGGCCCAGGACGGCCGCGGACTCCATCGCCATGGCCGCGCCGACGCCGGCGGTGGGCAGAAACCCCGCCGCGGCGTCTCCGAGCAGCGCGACCCGCCCCACGGTCCATCTGCGGCACCGCACGTCGGACATGGCCCAGTAGTAGGGGTCCGGGGCGGCCGCCACCGCACGCAGCGCGCGTGCGGTGCGATCGTCGACGTGGCGAAGGTGGCGTTCCACCCGGCGGGTGAACTCCGCGGGCCCCGCCGCGGTCGTCTCGTTCGGACCGCCGACGAACACCCCGAGGCGGCCGGGCACCGGGTAGAACCCGACGAACGAGCCCGCGCCCCAGGTTTCCTCGTAGCGGTCCTGCCCGTCGTCGGCGCTGGTCCAGGCCACCCATCCGCCCCAGCCGGTGTCGTAGCGGCCGACCTCGCCGGGAGCCACCACCAGCCGACGGGTGGACGAGTGCAGGCCGTCGGCCACCACCACGGCATCGAAATCGGCCTCGATGCGCGTGCCTGCCTCGTCGAGGGTCACGTGGACCCGCGCCGCATCCTGTTCCAGCGCGGTGAGCGTGGTGCCGTAGGCCACCGGCAGCGTCTGGAGGCCGAGCACGCTCAGCAACTCCGCGCGCTCGATGCCCCGGTAGTCGCCGAATCGGCCGATCGCCTCGTCGAGTGAGTAGTCCCTGAGTACCGCACCGGATGCTCCGTGCAGGCGGTATCGGTGCATCCCCACGCTGCGCTCGAGATAGCGGGTGCGGGCGCCGAGATCCTCCAGCACGGGGTCGACGAACGGCATCAGGCCCAGCATGTAGCCCTCGTCGCCGCCGGGGCGGGCACGCTCCACCAGCACCGGGTGCAGGCCGTGAGCGCGCAACGTACGCGTGGCGGTCACTCCCGCGACACCGGCGCCGACGATGAGCACCCGCGGGCGGTCTCCGCGAGCCGTGTCGACCTGGGCCAGCACATCCGTCGTCTCCGGCATCGCGGGGCTCCCGTCGTTGTACCACCTGGTCCAATCCGACGGCAGCACCATTGGACCGGGTGGTACAGGGCCGCTAGGCTGACCTCGTGCCAGCGGGTGAACTTTCGGCGGAACGGCGGCGCCGGCTGCTGGAAGTGGCCGCCAGGGAGTTCGCCGCCAGGGGCTACGAGCAGGCCTCGCTCAACGCGATCATCCGCGAGGCCAGCATGCGAAAGAGCTCCTTCTACCACTTCGTCGGGTCGAAGGCCGCGCTCTTCGACGCGGTGGTGCGCGAGGCGATGACCGAGTTGGCCCACCTCCTCGACATCCCGGCGGCCGAGGATCTGGCCGGCCCGCACTTCTGGGCCCGGGTGACGCGGTTGGTGACCGACGTCCTCGCGGTCGCCGCCCGCGGGGACTGGCTCGCCGACGTGGGCAGACTCTTCTACCTGCCGGATGCGCCCGTCGAACACAGCCCGGTCATGTCCGAGGTTCTGCGGTCCATCGGCTCCTGGGTGAGGCAGGCGCTGACCGGTGGCCGAGCCTGCGGCGCCGTTCGCGACGACATGCCGATGTCGTCGCAGATCGCGCTGGTGAGCAGCATTGTGAGGTGCCTCGACGAATGGTCTCTGCAGCACCTGCACGAGTATCGAGATGTCGAGCGCGACGAGGTCACCCGCATGCAGATCGATGCGCTGCGTCGACTGCTGGGTCCCTGAACCCGTTGGCGAGCCCCTCGGCCCGTCCGTGGCCTCGCCCACGTCGTGCCGCTGCCCCACGTCGTACCGTTGCACGATGGCCCCCAACGGTGACCGTGCCCGCGACGACGACGCCTGCCCCGGCGCGCTGCGCGTACACCAGGCCGCCGACGGCGCGCTGGTGCGGGTGCGTCTGCCCGGCGGGATGCTCACGCCCGCCCGGCTGCAGACGCTGGCGGAGCTGGCCGCCGGCTCCGGCTCGGGCGATCTGGAGCTGACCTCGCGCGGCAGTGTGCAGATCCGCGGGATCGCCGATCCCGGCCCGCTGGCCGGCGCACTCACCGAGGCCGGGCTGCTGCCGTCGCCGACTCATGAACGGGTGCGCAACATCGTGGCCTCACCGTTGACCGGGCGCAGCGGCGGCCTGGCCGATGTGCGCGGCTGGGTGCGCGCGCTCGACGAGGCGCTGCTGGCCGACCCGCACCTGGCCGGCCTGCCGGGCCGGTTCTGGTTCGGCCTCGACGACGGCCGCGGTGACGTGTCGGGGCTGGCCGCCGATGTCGGCGTCCAGGCGCTCGGCGACGGGCGGGTCGCGGTGCTGCTGGCCGGCGCCGACACCGGGGTGCGGGTACCGGACTCCGCGGCCGTCGACATGCTGGTCGACCTGGCCCGGCGATTCCTCGCCCTGCGCGGCGCGCACTGGCGGGTCGCCGAACTCGACGATCCCGCGGCGCTGCTGCACGGGTATCCCACCGAGGCGGCCGGGCGACAGCGGGCCGTCCCGGTCGCCCACGGACCCATCGGCTGGATCCCCCAGGACGACGGCGGGCTGGTCACCGTCGGCGCGGGCGTCCCGCTGGGTCTGCTGCCGGCGCGCACGGCGGAATTCCTGGCCGCCGTCGAGGCGCCGCTGGTGGTGACCCCGTGGCGCTCGGTGCTGATCTGCGATCTGCCCGAGCAGACCGCCGACACCGCTTTGCGGGTCCTGGCTCCGATGGGACTGGTGTTCGACGAGAACTCGCCGTGGCTGGCGGTCAGCGCCTGCACCGGCAGCCCGGGCTGCGAACGCAGCCTGGCCGATGTCCGCGCCGACGCCGCGGCCGCAGCGCGCTCGGGTGCCACGCAGCGCCAACACTTCGCGGGCTGCGAGCGGGCCTGCGGCAGCCCCCGCGACGGGCGGGTGTGGGTGGCCACCGGCGGTGGATACCGCCCGCGATAGGCCCCGTAGGGTAAGCGGGTGCTCGACTACATCCGCGATGCGACCGAAATCTATCGGCAGTCGTTCGCGACGATCCGGGACGAGGCCGACCTGGCCCGGTTCCCCGAGGACGTGGCCCGGGTGGTGGTCCGGCTGATCCACACCTGCGGCCAGGTCGACGTCGCCGATCACGTGGCCTTCACCGACGACGTGGTGGCGCGCGCGCACGCCGCGCTGGCCGCCGGGGCGCCGGTGCTCTGCGACTCGTCGATGGTGGCCGCCGGGGTCACCGCGGCCCGCCTGCCCGCGGCCAACGAGGTCGTGTCGCTGGTAGCCGACCCCCGCGCCGCCGAGCACGCCGCGCGCACCGGCAACACCCGCTCGGCCGCCGGGGTCGAGTTGTGGGCCGACCGCCTCGGCGGCTCGGTGGTGGCCATCGGCAACGCCCCCACCGCGCTGTTCCGGCTGCTGGAACTGATCGACGAGGGGGTGCGGGCGCCGGCGGCGGTGCTGGGCGGACCGGTCGGGTTCGTGGGCTCCGCACAGTCCAAGCAGGAACTCGTCGACCGTCCCCGCGGGATGTCATATCTGGTGGTCACCGGCCGCCGCGGCGGCAGCGCAATGGCAGCCGCGGCCGTCAATGCGATTGCGAGCGAACACGAATGACGACAGCATCCCCGAACCGGGGCACCCTGTGGGGGGTCGGACTCGGCCCCGGCGACCCGGAGCTGGTGACGGTCAAGGCGGCACGGGTGATCGGTGCGGCCGACGTGGTGGCCTACCACAGCGCCCGGCACGGTCACAGCATCGCGCGGCGCATCGCCGAGCCCTACCTGCGGGCGGGCCAGCTGGAGGAACACCTGGTCTACCCGGTCACCACCGAGACCACCGACCACCCCGGCGGCTACGCGGGGGCCATGGAGGACTTCTACGCCGAGGCCGCCGCGCGTATCGGCACGCACCTGGAGGCCGGACGCAACGTCGCCCTGCTGGCCGAGGGCGACCCGCTTTTCTACAGCAGCTACATGCACATGCACACCCGGCTCACCCAACGGTTCGACGCGGTGATCGTGCCCGGCGTGACCTCGGTCAGCGCGGCCTCGGCGGCGGTGGGCACGCCACTGGTGCAGGGCGACGAGGTGCTCACCGTGCTGCCCGGGACCCTGCCGCCCGCGGAGCTGACCCGCCGGCTCGCCGACAGCGACGCCGCCGTCGTGATGAAACTGGGTCGTTCCTATCCCGCTGTGCTGGAGGCCCTTTCGGCCGCCGGCCGGGCCGGGGACGCGTTCTACGTCGAGCGCGCCAGCACCGACGCGCAGCAGGTCAGCGCGGCCGGCGAGGCCGACGGTGCGGCGGTGCCGTACTTCTCGCTGGTGCTGGTGCCCGGTGCACACCGCGCCCCCACCGACGGCGACGCCGGCCCCGGCAGCGTCGCGGTCGTCGGTCTGGGTCCCGGTGACCCGCAGTGGATGACCCCGCAGAGCCGCCGCGAGCTGGCGGCGGCCACCGACCTGATCGGCTACGGCCCCTACCTGGACCGGGTGCCGATGCGCACCGGGCAGCGCCGTCACCCCAGTGACAACACCGACGAGCCGGAGCGGGCCCGGCTGGCCTGCACCCTTGCCGAGCAGGGCCACCGCGTGGCGGTGGTGTCCTCCGGTGATCCGGGGGTGTTCGCGATGGCCACCGCGGTGCTCGAGGAGGCCAAGGAGTGGCCGGGCGTGGCCGTGCGGGTGATTCCGGCGATGACCGCCGCCCAGGCGGTGGCCAGCCGGGTCGGCGCCCCGCTGGGCCACGACTACGCGGTGATCTCACTATCGGACCGGCTCAAGCCGTGGGACGTCATCGCCGCACGGGTGTCGGCGGCCGCGGCCGCCGACATGGTGCTGGCGATCTACAACCCGGCGTCGAAGTCGCGGACCTGGCAGGTGGCCGCGATGCGCGACCTGATCGCCGAGCACCGCGACCCGGGCACGCCGGTGATCATCGGCCGCGACGTCGCGGGCCCGCGCGAGCAGGTCAAGGTGGTGCGGCTGGCCGAGCTGGACCCGGCCGAGGTGGACATGCGCTGCCTGCTGATCGTGGGCTCGTCGCAGACCCAGTGGCACACCGACGGTGGGACCGACCGGGTGTTCACCCCGCGCAACTACCCGGGCTGAGCGCACCGAGCAGCACGGTCACCGCCGGTCACGGGAACAGGTTGTCGGCCATCTGCTTGAGCGAGATGAGCTGCGACGGTGTCGACTCGACCTGTGGGTGGGCACCGCCGATCCCCTCGATCCCGCCGAGTGCACCGACGGATGCCTTGACCGCCTCGGCCAGCGCCCGCCCCTTTTCCGCCTGGTCCTCGACCGCCGCGGCGTGCTGGCGGATCTCCTCGTTCTCCCGGCGGGTCCTGGCCGCATCCTCCGTGGCGAACTCGGCGGTGCTGCGGTGGACTTCCCTGCCGAAGAGCCATCCGACCGCGGTGAACACGATGGCTTCCAGGGCGCCGAAGACGTAGATGTAGCGGGCCCACAGTGTCTCGGTCATGTCGGGTTGGGCGGCGGCCTGGTACAGCAGCCAGCATGCGACGGCGAACAGCGCAACCAGGCCCGCCGCCAATACCCATGTCAGCCAATGCCGCAGGCCCGTCCGCGGCGTTGTCTCATCGCTCATGATCGTGCCGCCAATCTGGGTCGAGGGCCCTTGGGCCCTTCACCGGTCTGGGGATGCCGCGTCAGCGGCTGGATGCCATCACGCGCTCGGCCAGTCTGCGCGCGACGTCGCCGTCGTTCGCGGCCCGGCGCAGACCCTGGTCGTGGAGGAAGCCGACGAGGCGTCGATCCAGCGGCCAGTTCGCAAACGTGTAATAACTCGATCTGCGGAATTCACCAGCCAGCCTGTCGATCTCGCTGTCGGTCAGTAGCGGCTTGCCGTTGTCCATCGGGCTCAAGTCCGTTCCGTTGTGGTCGTTCTTCCGCTGTTGTGGGCCCCCGAAACGGGGTTGACACCATCATCTCGGTCCTGCCCGTCGGGCGATAGAGGCGATGGTCCCCGGAAAGTCACTACCGCGGCCCCAGTTCACGACCCGGCGACCCACCGTGCCGTTCCGCGCCGTCGGGAAAGACACTCAGCCGGTCAGGGACCGCAGCCACAGCAGCGCGCCGTCGACATCGGCGACGCTGACCACTCCCGCCGGCAGCGACGGCCGGTCGATCATCACCACGGCCACTCCGAGGTCGGTGGCCGCGTCCAGCTTGGGCCGGGTCATGGCTCCCCCGCTGTTCTTGGTGACCAGCGCGTCGATGCGGTGATCACGCAGCAGCACCCGCTCGTCGGCGTAGCGGTAGGGCCCCCGGGACAGCAGGACCTCGTGGTGGATGGGCAGCGTCGCGGGGTCCGGCTCGGTGACGGCCCGGATCAGAAACCACGCCGTGCTGTCCCGGAACGCCACGGTGCCGGAGCGTCCGGTGGTCAGGAACACCCGGGAAAAACGGTGTTCTGCAACCAGTTCCGCGGCAGCACGATCGCTGGGCACCGACAGGTACCCGGCGCTGTCCCATCCCGGGCGGGCCAACACCAGATGTGGCAGACCCAATTCGGCGCACACCCGCGCCGCGGTGGCGGTGATGGTCGCCGCGTAGGGGTGGGTGGCGTCGACGACGGCGGTGATCGCCTCGTCGCGCAGGTACCTCGCCAACCCCTCGGGCCCGCCGAAGCCGCCGATCCGCACCGGACCGGCCGGCAGCGCCGGGTCGGGCACCCGGCCGGCCAGCGAGCTGACGATCTCGACGCCCGGGTGCAGCCGTGCGGCCAGCGCACGCGCCTCACCGGTGCCGCCCAGCAGCAGGATCCGGCCCCTCGCCCCCGACATCAGCGCCGCCCCCGGTTCAATGCCGCGCCCCGCGGC
>NZ_NVQF01000147.1:0-3730 GCF_002592005.1 Mycolicibacterium palauense
TCTCGTCGGCAGGGTCAGAGTTGTCTACGAGACAGCAGCCACCCCCGGCACCTCCGGCACCTCCGGCGCCCTCCGCGCCCAAGCGCCGCGGGCGCCCGGCCGAACCGTCCCGCGCCGCACCACCGTCACCACCACGGATACGCACCAAGCGCAGGCGACCGCCGATCCTGCGGACCCTGCTGGCAGTGCTGTTACTGGCGGTGGGCGCGCTCGCCGGGATCGGTTTCTGGTTCGACCGGAGCGTGCACCGTGCCGCGGTGCTGACCGACTATCCCGGCCGGCCCGGCGCCGGCGCGGGCACCACCTGGCTGCTCGTGGGCTCCGACGGCCGGCAGGGCCTCACCGAGGAACAGCAGGCGCAACTGACCACGGGCGGCGACCTGGGCAACAGCCGCACCGACACGATCCTGCTGGTCCACCTTCCGGCGCCGTGGTCGTCCGGGCCCACCACCATGGTCTCCATCCCGCGCGACTCCTACGTCGAGATCCCCGGCTACGGCAGCGACAAGATCAACGCCGCGTTCGCCGAGGGGGGCCCGCAACTACTGGCCCAAACCGTCGAGCAGGCCACGGGCCTGCGCGTGGACCACTACGCCGAAATCGGCTTCGGCGGATTCCCCGGCCTGGTGGACGCCCTGGGCGGGGTCACGGTGTGTCCCCCGGAGCCGATCGCCGATCCGCTGGCCGGGATCGACCTGCCCACCGGCTGTCAGCGACTCGACGGTGTCGACGCGCTGGGCTACGTACGCTCCCGGGCGACGCCGCGGGCCGATCTGGACCGAATGACCAAGCAACGCCAGTTCATGACCGACCTGCTGCACCGCGCCGCCAGCCCCTCGGTCTGGCTGAACCCGTGGCGCTGGTACGCCGTCCCCCGCGCCGCCGCGAACGCGCTGACCGTCGACACCGACGATCACGTCTGGGATCTGGCCAGGCTGGCCTGGGGGCTGCGCGGCAGCACCACCACCGTGACCGTGCCGATCGGCGCATTCACCTCCAACAACGCCGGCGACGTCGTCGTCTGGGACGACGAGCTGGCCGGTCGGCTGTTCGCGGCACTGAGGTCCGACGCGCCGGTACCCCAATCCGTGCTCGACGCCCAACCCTGACGCGCCCCGCCGGCCCCGTCAGCAAACTCGACACGGAATTGTGAGCGGCGCCACTCGGCGGCGGGCATTCTTTAGGGAAAGCTTGCCTGAGTTAGCATCACCTTCGATGAAATATGCTCTGACCTGCGCTATCGTTAGAGCCGTGACCAATCACAATAATTCTGAAAGTAAATTCCACGGCCTGATGCAGGACCAAATCCGCAACGAATTCACGGCATCGCAGCAATACATTGCGGTCGCGGTGTACTTCGACGACGCAGACCTTCCGCAACTGGCCGGCCACTTCTACCGCCAGGCCGTCGAGGAGCGCAACCACGCCATGATGCTGGTGCGCTACCTGCTCGACCGCGACATCCGCGTCGAGATCCCCGGCACCGATCCGGTGCGCAACGACTTCGGCTCCGCGCGTGAGGCGCTGACGCTGTCGCTGGATCAGGAACGCACCGTCACCGAGCAGGTCACGGCGTTGGCCGCCGCCGCCCGCGACGAACACGACTACCTGGGCGAACAGTTCATGCAGTGGTTCCTCAAGGAGCAGGTCGAAGAGGTCTCGACGATGACCACGCTGGTGCGCATCGCCGAGCGCGCCCAGGACAACCTGTTCCACCTCGAGGACTTCGTGGCCCGTGAACTCGCGGCCGCGCCCGCCGATTCCACCGCGCCGGCGGCCGCCGGCGGCGCGCTCTGACCCGGCGGACCCACCGCCGCCGGTCGGGGCCGGTCAGCCGTCCCGGCCGGCCCCGGTGAGGCCGTCCTGCAACCAGACCTTGGTGCGGCCGGGGTGGTTGGTCGCGATCCAGGCCACACCGAGGTCGCGGCAGAATCCGACGTCCTCGTAGTGGTCCACCGTCCAGCAGTACAGCGCCCGGCCCTGCGCGGCGGCGCGGTCGACCAACTCGGGGTGGTCCCGCAACGTCGCGATCGACGGGCCGACCGCGGTGGCACCGACCGTGGTCGCCGCGCTCCCGCCGAGGTAGCGGGAGGTTTCCCCGAGCAGAACCGTCGGCAGCAGGGGCGCCGCGCGGCGCACCCGCCAGACCGCGGCCGCCGAGAACGACATGACCACGGCGCGGGACAGATCCGCGGAGGCCGGGGAGGCGATCCCGTAGCGGTGCAGCAGGGCCAGCACCTTGCTTTCGACCAGCGCCCCGTAGCGCACCGGGTGCTTGGTCTCGATGAAGATCTTCGTCGTCCGGTTCCAGTCCAGCACGAGGCGGACGAGTTCCTCCAGCGTCAGCAGGCCGGTGTGGCCGTGACTGCCGTCCGGCCGCCAGCTGCCGTGCCAGGCGCCGAAGTCCAGCTTGCGAAGCTGAGCCAGTGTCAGCTCGCTGACCAGCCCGTTTCCGGTCGAGGTGCGGTCGATGCGGCGATCGTGCACGCACACCAGGTGACCGTCGCGGGTGAGCCGGACATCGCATTCGACCGCGTCGGCACCCTCCCGAAGCGCCAGCTCGTAGGCCGCCCGGGTGTGTTCGGGCCGGTCCGCCGACGCACCCCGGTGGGCCACCACGAACGGGTGCCCACCATGCACCTCGTCGGCCGGGCTCATAGGCCTATGCTGCCGGTTCCCGGCCCGCCCGCTCAACCGCAACGGCCGATTCGCCCGAACTCGGCCGCTCGACCGACTGCTCGGCGGGCGCCTCGGCGCCGACCATGACCCACCGGTGAGCGGGGCGTTCGACCGGTTTGCGCTCGAACCCGTCGTACACCCGGCCCATCACCACCACGGTCGCCGTCGCCAGTAGGTAGGCCAGCACCGTGCTCACCGTGTTGTCGGCGATGCCCTGGGCCTCGGCCGTGAAGCTGGTGGCCGTGGCGAACACCGACGTGGCGGTGCTGAGCAGCCACAGCACCCACCACACGGTGACCGGCTTGCGCATCCGGGACGCGGCCCCCTCGGCGGTGGCCATCTCGAGGACATAGACCGGCGCCCACGCCAGGTTCACCAGCGGGACCAGGCATCCGGCCCACAACGACCACTCCGGGCGAGGCTCACTGCGGTGGTAGTGGGCGAACACCGCCGCCCGCCGGGCGATCAGCCATCGGGTCAGCACCACCGCACAACCGATGACGGCCAGCACCGCCGCGATGCTCGCCGCCACGCCGAACCACACCGCGGTGGACGCCAGCAGCGGATTCAACAGCACGGACCGGTTGACGAGCAGCAGGACGTAGCGCAGCAGATGGGCCAGAGCGGCCACGCCCAGGACCACGGCCGTGGCGGTCAGGGTGCGCCGCACGGTGGCCGGGCCGGGTCCCGACCGCGCCGGCACGGCCTCCGGCGGCCGAACCTGGGTGGCGGGATCCAACAGACCCCAGCGGGGTATGAAGGCGTAGCGCGGCGTCGGGCCCTGGTGACGGGGCCGCCGCGGCGGCCCCGGTGCGGCGCCGGGACGCACCGCGATCCACCGGAACCCGGGCGGGCGGCCCGGCCCGGCGGCGCCGGCCGCCGAACCGGCAGGGCGGCCCCACGTCCGTCTCTTATACACAACTGACGCTGCCGACGATACGCCATGCGTTGATCCCGGTTGGCGGCGCACCCGTTAAAGAACAAACTGGCCCGTAAGCCGCGATACTAGCAGGAGGGTCAGCTGACCATCGCGCTGCACGGCGTGCTGTCC
>NZ_NVQF01000147.1:3740-7761 GCF_002592005.1 Mycolicibacterium palauense
GGGGGTCGGCCCCGGTCTCTGGGGCTCGGAGATGTGTATAAGGGACGGCCCCCCACCGGCCACCCCCACGTGGAGCCGCCCTGCCGGTTCGGCGGCGCCGGCCGCCGAACCGGCAGGGCGGCTCCACGTGGGGGTGGCCGGTGGGGGCGAGGCCGACGGCGGCAGCAGCGTGCCGTTGCAGCGGGGGCACCACGTGCGCTGTTTGTCGCGCACGTTCCACCGCGTGGCGCACGCCGAACACACCTGGATCACCGGTCCAGCCTAGCGATCCGGCGTCACAGCCCAGCGCGGCGTCTCAGACCGTTCCGGGTGCGCCGTCCTCGGTGATCACCGGGCGCCCGGCCGCCGCCCACGCCAGCATCCCGCCGTCGACGTTGGCGGGCTCGTAGCCGTTGCGCTGCAGATACTGCGCCACCCGCATCGAGCGTGCGCCGGAGCGGCAGATGACATACAGCGGCTTGTCGAGGTCGATCTCGTCCATGCGGGCCGGAATCTCACCCATCGGGATGTGCTGGGCGCCGGCGGCATGGCCGCGTTGCCACTCATCGTGCTCGCGGACGTCGAGCAGCACCTCCGAGGTCCCCCAGTCCGCGGGCAGAGCCGACACCGTGATCCGGGAAACTTCCTCGCCGTCCATCCCGTGATCCTGTCATGCGCGGACGCGCCGAGGCGAGGTCCGGCGCGCCCGGGCGGGGGCCAGGCCGGCAGCTACCCGGAAGCTATCCACAGTTTCCACAGCTTTATTCACAGGCCCAGGCGCCGGCTCCCCCGCAGTTAACGGCGTAATCCCGGAATCCCACCCGGGTGTTTGTGGATAACTGACACCGACGGTCACAAAACGATCAACACTCCCGGGGGTGCCCGGGCAAAGTCCGCGGCACGCGACACGCCGATCGGGGCGCAATGGCCGCGACGGCCCCCACAGCGGCCGGACGCCACGGCGACCGATCACACCGCCGGCCGGCCACACCTCGCCGTGCGCACCCGCCGGCGCCCGCGTCCATTCCGGCACCCCGCGCGTACGGGCGTATATCGATCCGATTTCCCCCGTGGCACAACTAGCGCTATGATCGCCGTCACAGCTTCTGGCTTGTGACACATCTCACGCGGGGAGGACGTTTGATCGTGCAGGTCTGGACCATCTGATGGCAACGCATCCCGTGCATCCGGTGCATCCCTTCGGCCACTCCGCGATGCAGTCCTCGCCCCAGCTCTACGTCGCCTCTCCGACGTGCAACCGGTCCTACCTGATCGCCGCCCTGCGGGCCGGCATCATCGCCCTCGTCCTGCTCGGCGTCCTGGTCCTGGTCGTCCTGACCTGACCCGTCCAGCGCGACGCGACCGACTCCACTGCGCCCAACCAGACCGGCACCATCAGACCGGCACCAACCAGACCGGCACCATCAGACCGGCGTCACCGCCGCGGGCCGCGGACCGTCCACACCACGCGATAGGAACCGGCCGCCGATACCCACCCGAACCGGCGGGAGTCCACCACCCCGGGCGCCCGCGGGTTGTCCGACAGCGCCTCGAAGGCCGCATCGCGTCCCCTGCCGCGCACGGCGCCCACCCGCTTGATCAGGAACCGCGTGGGCAGCGTCGGGTCCGGGAACACCCTCAGCTGACCCCGCCGCGGCCGTCCGCCGCGCACCGCCAGCAGGCCGTCACCCGGGCACAGCGTGGGCCGCATCGAATCCTCGACGACGGCGAACCGGCGTACCGGCCGACGCCAGAGCCCATGGTTTCGCGACACAGTCGAAGGGTAAGTTAGGACCATGCTGCATCGACTTTTCACCAACGCCACGCCCGCCCACGCCCACTGCGACCTCTACTGCGGTGTCTATGACCCCGCGCAGGCCAAAATCGAGGCTCTCTCGTGCCTGAAGACACTCCAGAAGTACCACGACTCCGATGACGACCACTTCAAGACGCGCGCCATCATCATCAAGGAGCAGCGCGCCGAAGAGGTCAAGCATCACCTGATGGTGTTGTGGGCCGACTTCTTCACCAAGGATCACTTCGAGCAGTTCCCGAACCTGCACCAGCTGTTCTGGGACGGCGTGCACGGCGCCGGCGACGTCAAGAAGTCGCTGGACGTCGCCGTCGCCGAGAAGCTGCTCAAGACGATCGACGAGATCGCCGACATCTTCTGGCAGACCGAGAAGGCCAAGGGGATGGGCGTCTACCCGCCCGCCTGAGATCCTCGGGGACCTCGGGACACTTCTAGACGAGGCGGGGCACCGTGCGTGGCACGGCGCCCCGCCTCGTTCCCGTTTAGCACTCGACTCCTCTTGTCTGCCAGGCATGTTGTACCGCATTCTGTTCCGAACCGGCCCATAGTCGTGTCGCACGCCATGGTTCGAGCTGTTGCGGAGGCTAGATGGAGACAGGGTCCGGGCGGGCAATCGGCCTCGCCCCCTTTCATTCTCGTGGTGCGCTCAAGGGCTTCGTGGTGTCGGGCCGCTGGCCGGACACCACCAAGGAGTGGGCGCAGCTGCTGAGGGCCGCGGTCCGCGTGGCGTCGATTCCCGGCTTACTTTCCACCACAACGATCTTCGGCGTACGGGAGGAGCTGCCGGACTCCCCGGAGCCGGACACGGTGGGGCTGGTCCTCGCCGAGGGCACGGTCGTAGGGGAATCCGCGGTCGGCCCAGGATATTTCGCGGAGCGGCAGCCACCGGCACTGCTGATGCTGCATCCCCCGTCGGAAACCACTCACTCGCTGCCGGAATGCTCGGGCGCCGCCTCGGGCTGCGTATTGCTGCCCGGGCTACCCCATCTGGGCCTGGAGCACCGCGCCGCATGGGTGGAGGCGGAGTCGGACGGCACCGTGACCTCGATGGTCAGCCGGGTGGGCGTCGACCCGATCAGCCACCCGGACACCGCGATCCTGGCGATGCTGCTGGCCGCCTGATCGAAGCTGACGCATTCTCGAAATCGAGAATGCGGCTGCCCGAAATCAGCACCCCGAGTGGCCGACTCGGCGCCGGCCGTCTACGGTGGTGGTTGTACAACGAAGGGGAGTAGCCCCCAATCGTCGCGTCGACATACTGGCGAGAGCCCGGCCGGCGAACCGAGTCTCTTCGACTCGGTGGGTGAGACCTTCGACCGATTGCCCGACGGCGCTTGCTGCGTCGTCGGCGACGCGTCGAAAGGTCGTGCGCCGTGTGGTCTGCAATTCTCCTGAGCTTCGGGGTCGTCTTCCTTGCCGAGCTGGGTGACAAGTCCCAGCTGATCACCATGACCTATGCGCTGCGCCACCGCTGGTGGGTGGTGCTGACCGGGGTGGCTATCGCCGCCTTTCTGGTGCACGGCATCTCGGTGACCATCGGGCATTTCCTCGGCATGACACTGCCCGCGCGCCCGATCGCTTTCGCCGCGGCCCTGGCCTTCTTCGCGTTCGCCATCTGGACCTGGCGCGAGGGCAGCGGCGGCCAGGACGAGATCCGGACCGTGGCCGAGCCTCGATTCGTCCTGTTCGCCGTCATCTCGTCGTTCGTGCTCGCCGAGCTGGGAGACAAGACCATGCTGGCTACCGTCGCGTTGGCCAGCGACAACGACTGGGCCGGAGTGTGGATCGGGGCGACCGTGGGCATGGTGCTCGCCGACGGCGTGGCCATCGCCGTCGGCCGGGTGCTGCACCGCCGCCTGCCCGAACGGTTCCTGCACGTTCTGGCCAGCGTGCTGTTCCTGTTGTTCGGGGTGTGGATCCTGTTCAACAGTGCCCTGGGCCTGCCCACGACCGCGATCGCGGTGACCGCCTCGGTGGCCCTCACGGCGGCCGCCGTCGGCATCGTCGCCTGGCTGCGGCACCGTGGCCCGGCCGCCGATCGAGCCCGGGAAGCCGACCCGGTCGAAGCCCCCGACCTGCAGTCGGGGCACTGACCACGGGCCTGGCGCCCCGCTGGTATCCCGCTGTCTCGCATACACATCTCCGAGCCCACGAGACCGAGGCTGACTTCGTAGGCAGCCTTCTGCCTGAAAGAAACAACCACAATCCCTCATCCGCCACCTACCTCAT
>NZ_NVQF01000148.1 GCF_002592005.1 Mycolicibacterium palauense
AGCAACCCAAGCCAGACGCCCAGCAGAACGCGCAGCAGCCAGGACAGGGAGGGGGACCGTTGGTGGAGATCAAGGAGCTGCACCAGCAGCCCGGCCAAGAACCGACGTCGGTGGCCAACGAGGTGGCGTCCCAGTTCCTTGCCGCTGAATACGGTGCGAGTCCCTTCCGATGGTAGATGCCCCGTTCCCCGCGGACGCTGATCGACGGACAGGAGCCGAACCCACATGGATGCCGATACACCGACGATTGAGGAGACGCCATCGCCGACCGCATCATGCGGCTCGCCCAGGATGAACACCACGACGAGGGTAAGCCGTCGTGAGCCACAGCAACTCGTGACCGCCGACAACAGGAAAACCCCCCTGAACTGCAGGTATGGGGGGAGGGGGCCTCGTGAGAAACGCTTTCTGGCTCTGACCCCTAGCGTTAGCAGTCATTTCCATACAGGGACAGTCCAATGTCCCGGGACATGTCCCTGTTTCTAGCTCTAGCAAACCCCACCTATAGCTGAATGCTCAGTCATCACACCGTGTGGCAACTTGACTAGCGGGACATGTCCCGGAACGCCCGACCACCGGCGTCGGCGGACCTGCTGGACCCGGAACTGCCGACTCGAATCCTGTAGCAGGGCGCCGACGACGGCGGCCGGTGATGTGGGCCCGCGCCCGGGGTCAGCGAGCGCGTCTCAGTCAAGCAATGGTGGGCCTAACGTCAGTGCAGGCGCTCACCGCTTGTCGCGGGGCGGGCAAGGGTCATTGCCCGGGCGCGATGGTGTTCTTATCCCGAATCTTGCCTTCCCGGTTGTGGATGACCTGCTCCCCACCGCCGACGTTGTGCAGGATCGTCCGGCTGCGGTTGATCGCATCGGACTGCCGGTCGTAGTGGGCGCTTGCACGTTCTGCGCCCGGCTTGGTGACGTCCCATCCGCCATTGGGGTTGGGGACTACGTCGCGTCGGTTCGGCGACTTGGACATGTTGAAATCTCCTACATCATTGTTAGTTGTGTTCGCTATCACTGCTGCTACTGCAGCAACCAGGAAAGATGCAGGGAATCCCATGTGCGCGCCGATTCGATAACGCCGCCCATCGGTGGCATCATGTGCGCTATGGTGCCTTGCATCAAGTACTGCACCATGGATGAAGTGGGAGTCCCGAGACGCGTGGATCAGACGCGCCCCGGGAACCCTCACCGGTATCACCTCCCCTCAACGATTGGGTCTGCAGCTTCAGGCGGTCTTCGCCGTCTCAGTCACGAGGGTCCGGTACGCACATTCCCCCTTGCGCCCTACGCAGGGCGGGAATGTGTCGTGCCGGTCAATCTGGATGACCTGGCCGTACTGGTCACGCCAGTTGCCCGTGAGAGGGCACCGCTGACCGGTCTTCCAGGTTCCGTTCTGACCGAGCGGACGGTTCCTGTTGCTGTTGATGCTCACCACCTCCTCTCATGAATCCAGTCGCTTCTCTTGACGATCGGCGCCGGCAGCCGCCGGTTGTCGCCGATGAACCACTACGATGCCGTCGGTGCGGATCGGAGTGGTTCCGTCTGCAGGGCCGGCCGAACGACCCGGAGTCGGCGAAGCATGGCGCAGTCGCCATGACGAGGGAGGGGCGTATCACCGGATACGCAGGCGTCCCGGTGTGCCTGGAGTGCGGGGAGCTCGAGTAGCTCGACCCGGCGACGGGCTTACCCGATCGAGTCTCGGTCACAGAACTTCCTCGGCAGTGCGGTGACATGCGACATGGCGCGCATCGCTTCTCCTCGTGTAGTGGTCCGATATTGGGTGGAGTAGATCGGACACTACTACTGGGGCCTGACATCTGGCCGCAACACAACACGTTGTGTGTGCGTGTCTGAGGTGGGCATAAGAAAAGGGACCTCCCGAGGAGGTCCCTTTTCGCCGATGTTCTGCGTCCGGCTCCACCCAGGTCCACAACACAACCGCCACATAAGGATGCACGACACCCCCGACAAGCATTGGGATTTCGCCCGGAATGTCTCCAGGCTGTCGAAGGCGATCACCTACATCGTGTCCAGTGCCCATCAGCGGGACCCCATGATGCTCATCAGCATCCTGGTCATCTCGCTCTGCTGCTCTGCGTCGGCCAGCAGTCGCATCCTGGTAAGTGCCAGCTCGTAACACTCCGACTCCGATCGGGCGGCGACGACCACCACGATGGCAATGACATCACCATCTGCGGCGAACACCGCTCGGTATGCCTTCCTGGGGCCGATGTAGAGCTTCCGCAAGCCGGTGAGGTTTCCGGTGGCATGTGATCCCAGGGGCGCCCCGCGGTCAGCAGGAGAGATCTCCAACTTGAGGAGATCCTTCAAGACCCGCGCCTTCACTGACCCGTCCAGGCCACGGATGTCATCCTTGGCGTCATCGGTCAGCTCAACACGGGCCATCTTCGGTCAGGCGTCCTCGTCCTCGTCGTCGCCAAGCGCGGCGACTTCATCGGTGAGCCCGAGCTCATCGATGAAGTCGCGGAGTTCGGTGCGGTTACCGTTGTCGGTCGCCATCCGTGTAAGCGCGAGTGCCAGCAGGGCGATGTTCTCTTCGCGGTCCTCAAGCTCCTGTAGCCGTTCAATCCCCACCAGTGCGGCAGTGGGTCGGTTGTTCTTGGAGATGATGAAGTAACGACCATCGGCCGCAGCGGCGACGAGGCGCGAGCTGCTGTTTGAGAGTTCTGTGACGCCCACAACGTCACGGTGATCGATCATCATGCAGCCGATTCTAGTCATAATTCCGGGTATTTTTCTACCTCGAATTTAGCATCGGCTCCTTCGGCTGATGGTTTCGTTGTCCGTGCCGCGCCGGGCCGCCCCTCGTCACGGCAGGTCTCCGTTCGGCCTCGCGGGCTCCCGGGCGTGCCGCGGTTGGGCCGCGACGCCGAGTCCCGACCTTCGAGGGGCATTGGCGGAACTTGGCGGTCTTGTCGCCCCTGCAGGGGGCGAGGGCCGATACTTTCCCGATACAAACCCGAACGGATTGAGCCGAACCCGCGCGAACGGAGTTGAACTCGAATTCTCAGAAAGATGTTGTCTCGCTGAACATTTACGAACTACGGCGAGATTGGACGCGTGGAACGGAAAGATGAATAGGTCGGGGGTTCGATTCCCCCAGGCGGCTCCATGCTTGTGCCGTTCGGTCGGGATGCCCCGCCCGCGTCGGTCCCGCAACCGCGCGCAGGCCCGGACGCGGCCGGCGGTGGCCCCGTGCGAGCGTGATTACTGGGTCTGCCGTTGCAGGTAGTCGAGTTGGTCGAGGTTGAACAGCAGGGCACCGGCTCGCGAGTGGGTGCTCCGACTGAGCGCCCACCACAGGTGGCCGGGGGTTGCGCCGGCGCCGGTGGCGGCTTGGGCGCGGCAGGCGGCGTGAAAGACGATCGCGGTGGCGTTGGGGCCGTACGGCAGGTGGAGGTAGCGCGGCGTTCGCCGAGAGCCCAGGAAATGATCGACGCCCGCGGTGATCGTTTCCGGCCCGGCTCCACGGCCGCGCAGGGCCCCCACCAGGGGATCGGAGTCGTCGCGCACCAGGGCCTGGAGTACATGCAGACTGCCGACGTAGCCGTTGCGGCGGTGATAGGCCTCGTCGTAGGCGCGGCCCAGCACGCGCCTGGCGGAGTACTCCAGCCGTGACAGCGCCCAGGCGAGGTTCTCGATCGTGATGGTGCCTATCGGGAGGCACGACCGATTCAGCGCACTTTGCATTACCCCCCCTCAATGACCCGGTGGCAAAGCGCGCCGCGGGCGCACGAACCGGGTTCGATCAGCGACAATACCGTCGTATTGTTCGTTCGGCACAGTCGCGTGCACGGGTGTGCCACCGCTCACCGCGGAGGCCGGGGGCCCTTCTTCGTCGCTGTCCGTCCGCCGCGTGACCACCGGCGCTCAGAAAGCCAGCCCCAGGGTTATCGGCTGCAGAAGGGCGAACGGCGCCGTCGCAGCGAGTACCAGCACGGCCGGGGCGGTTCTCTTGCTGGCGAGCGCCGCTGTCCATGCGCCGAGGGCGGCGACGATGCCGGCGACGGCCGCGGTGCGGATGCCGACCAGATCGGTGCCCGGCGGTGCGACTCCGTTCTCGAACCTCGAGGCCATATCGGTGTCGGAGAGCACCGAGAACGCCAGCAGGTAGGCGACGGCCATCGCGGCGACCGCGGTGATCGACAGCAGGGTCGCGCGATCGTGGTCCTTGCTCTTCGGCTTGCTCATGGGCATCATCGTCGCCCGCAGACTCGGCAACCGGATCAGTAGAACTACCCGTATCCCGGTCGGCGGTTTCCGGTGGGTGCTGAATCGGGGGGCCGACCAAGATCGGTGCCGTCGACGGCCAACTCACCCGCGCCCACTGCACCTACGATCAGGAGCACCATCGCGTCGTCGCTGAACTGCTCGCCGTCTGCCCGGGAGAATCCATGATCGAGGTCCTCGCCCTGATCGGTTGCCTGATTCTGATGACGCTCTTCGTTGCCGGTTCGCTGTGGTACTTCAGGCGTATCCGCGACGGCCGAGCCGACCCGCTCGTCAACCCCTCCTGGACCACGGACATGCGGCCGCCGAGCCCACAGGATCTGGACTGGAATCTGGACTCGCAGGGCCGGCCGCGCTAGCGGTCACACTGTCCGGGGGCGGGCCGCTGTCCGCTTCAACCCTTGGCGAACGCGCGCACCGCGGCGGCCTTGGCGGTGTTGGCCGCCGGGAATCCGGCGTAGCCGGACGCGTGGTAGACGACCTCGGCCAGCTCCTGCTCGGTCAGCCCGTTCTGTTTGGCGATCCGGAAGTGCGACTCCAGCTCGTCCTCGGCCCGCAGCGCCATCAGGATGCCCAGCGTCACGAGGCTGCGGTCGCGCCGCGACAGCCCCTCGCGGGTCCACAGCGTGCCGAAGACGTTCTCCAGGCCGATCTCCATGAGCTCACTGGCGAAGCCGGCGCCGAAGCTCACCTTCTCGTTGGGGAGGTCGTCGGGCAGCACGCCGGGCAGCATCTCCCGGAACACCTGCAGACCCTCGTCGCGCAAGTTAGACATACAAACTACTTTGGCATATGTCGGGGCTCCGGGCCGCATCCGGGCGGTGTGAGCCTCGACGCTTCCGGCCGTTCCCCGGCTATCGCGGCGCGACGTAGCCCACCGGGCCCGAGGCCAGGCACACCGACAACGCCGCGGTTCTGGCCCGGACCGTGATCGCCGCCCCCGCCCCGGACAGCCGCACGTAGACACGGTTGAGCCCGGGATGCACCGGCACCCGCGTCGATGTGCCCTCGTCGAGGCTCAGCGTCATCGAGCCGTCGCTGTTGGCCAGGTAGTTGATCTCGGCGGTCCACTCCGCGGGCAGCAGCGGCCCGTCGAGCGGCATCGTCACCGGTACATCGGGTTGCGCCAGGTACCCGCAGTGGGGGACCGGCCCGGGCGTGATCGTGCGCACCCAGGTCACCTGCGCGTCGACCAGCCGGCCGGCCACGTCGAGCACCCGCAGATCGGTGGTCGTGGCGTCGAATTCGGGGCGGTCCCGGATCAGGGCGAACAGGTGACTGGCCAGGTTCTCCGGCCAGGCCACCCGCTGCAGCACCAGGGGGTCGACCTCCTGGTCCAGCAGCGCCGCGTCGGATTCGGCGTGCGCCGCAGCCAGACCGGCCCGGGCGTTGTGCAGATAGACCTTGGTGGGGTTGTCACGCCAGCTGGTCAGGAAGGTGGCCGTGGAGTACAGGCTGCTCGCGACGAACGCCACGAGCAGCCCGGCGACGACGCCGGTGCGCGCCCGCGAGGTGTCCAGCCAGCGTGACGACTCCCGGTTGGGCGCACACAGTCCGACCGCCAGCAGCAGTGCCAGCACGACCACCAGATCGGGCAGATAGCGCAGCGTCTGCGCCAGCTCCAGCGCGGTGAAGCGCGACGAGCGCATGAGGTAGATCGGCACCTGGCACGCGGCGGCGTAACCCAACGCCGTCAGCCACACCGGCCACAGTCGGCGCTTGCGGGCCACGGAGACCGCCACGACCGCGGCCAGCGCCAGCCATCCCAGCACCATCACCGTCACCGGGGGCACCGCCCACGGCGACGCCGGAGCCCACCGCTGCCACTGCCACGGTCCGCCCGCCAGACCGGGCACGATGCCGTGGGTGAACGAGCGCGACAACAGGTCCCAGGTCATCGACAGATCGAAGCTCCAGCGCTGCTGGTCGACGACGAGCAGATAGACCCCCACCCACGCGGCGACGAGCACCAGCGCCGAGCCCCACAGTCGTCGCCCCCGCTGCCACACCGCGGCCAGCCACTGCGGCTCGCCGCGCACGTAGGCCAGCAACGCCGTCACCGCGAACGCCACGAACGGGATCACCGCGGCCTTCTCGAAGAACACCAGTCCGCCGAAGAACACCAGCGCCCCGGTCAACGCATACCGCTGGTTCCCGGTGCGTACCAGCAGGATCGCGTCACCGCACACCCACGCCAGCGCCGCCAGCATCGGCAGTGAGTTCAACGCGGCCGCCCACCAGGCGAACCCGGGCACGGCCAGTGGGGTGAACGAGGCGAAGATCAGCGGAATCAGCAGCACGGGCCGCCAGCCCAGAATGATCCACAGTGTGCGCAGCAGCGCCAGCGAGGCCAGCAACTGCAGGACGACCAGCGACACCGCCGGCCAGAACCACACCAGTGGCGCCAGCCGGGTGATCAGCCCGCCCACCAGGAATCCGCCGGGCATCACGTGGCCGTCGTGGTCGTCGAACAGGTAGCCCGGCGAGAACAGGTTCTGGGTGCCGGCCCGGCCGACCAGGATCAGGTCGTCCCAGTAGAAATAGCCGCCGAACGCCAGGAACCCGCGCACCACCAGCGCCGCGACGATCACGGCGGCGGCGAGCAGGGGCACCCGGCGGTCAGACACGACCTCCTTCATACCTGTGCGCGAGTGCGGCCCCGTGCGGGACTGAGACCTTACGCCCATCCTACGCGCCCGACGATCCCTC
>NZ_NVQF01000149.1 GCF_002592005.1 Mycolicibacterium palauense
TAGCAGAGTTAGTAGAGGAGTGGTGGTCGGAAGGGTCAGAGGAGAGAAGGAGCCAGCGCACGAACTGCACCGGTACCACTACGGACCCCAGCAGGGACCCCAGCAGGGACCCCGCCGGCCCCCGCAGGTGTTGGCGATCCACGGTCTGACCGGGCACGGCCGGCGCTGGCAGACCCTGGCCGAGCGGCACCTGCCCGATGTCGCCGTGGTGGCGCCCGATCTCATCGGGCACGGGCGTTCACCACGGTCGGCGCCGTGGACGATCGAGGCCAACGCCGCCGCCCTGGCCGCGGTGCTGGCCGACGGCTCCAGCGACAATTCCAGTGACGGCTCCAGTGACGGCTCCGGTGACGGCTCCGGTGACGGCACCGACCGGCACACCGACGGTGTTGTGGTGGTGGGACATTCGTTCGGCGGCGCCGTCGCGCTGCAGCTGGCGGCGGCGCATCCCGAACGGGTGGCCGCACTGGTCCTGCTGGACCCGGCGGTGGGGCTCGACGGCGGCTGGATGGCCGAGATCGCCGACTCGATGTTCGCCTCCCCCGACTACACCGACCGCGCCGAGGCCCGCGAGGAGAAACGGTCCGGGTCGTGGGGCGACGTCGACGACGAGCAGCTCGACGCCGAACTCGACGAGCACCTCGTCGAGCTTCCCCACGGGCGGGTCGGCTGGCGGATCAGCATCCCGGCGATGATGTCCTACTGGAGCGAGCTGGCCCGGCCGGCCGCACTGCCGCCCCCGGACATCGGCGTGACGGTGGTGCGAGCCCGCCGAACCTCCCCGCCCTACGTGACCCCGGGTTTGCTCGACGCGCTGGGGCGGCGCGCCGATTTCGAGCTCATCGACCTCGACTGCGACCACATGGTGGCTCAGGCGCGCCCCGCCGAGACCGCGCGCATCATCCGAGACCGGCTCGACCGCCGCTAGGCGCCCGGCCCCGGACATGGGATTGGACATCGGATCGGGCATCGGATCGGACATCGGATTGGACATGGGCAAGGGCAGGGGCAAGGTCACCGAGGAGCAGGTGGAGCGGGTGCGGGCGCTGGTGGCCGCGATTCCGCCGGGTTCGGTGTCCACCTACGGCGACGTCGCCGCGGCGGCGGGCCTGTCCAGTGCGCGGATCGTCGGCTGGATCATGCGCACCGACTCGGCGGATCTGCCGTGGCACCGGGTGATCACGGCATCGGGCCGACCCGCCCCGCACCTGGCCGACCGGCAGCTGGAGCTGCTGCGCGCCGAGGGTGTGCTCGCCGTCGGCGGCCGGATACCGCTCGACGAGGTTCGGCACGGATTCTGACCGCGGCACCCGCCGGAGTCAGAGGACCAGGCGCACCAGGGCGGCGGTGCGGGCCAGGCCCGGAAACGCCGAGGCGGTGGCCCGGGGATGCAGCGCATGCACGGCCAGCCGGAACATCAACGCCCGCAGCAGCATCTGCGGCCACTCCGGTAGCGCGGACCAGCGCTCGATGAGGCCGTCGTCGGCCTCGCCCCAGGCCAGCGCATCCACGACGACCACCCCGGCGGCCCAGGAGGCCGGACGCCAGTACGGCGTGATGTCGGTGATGCCCGGTGCCGCCGTGCCCGCGAAAAGCACTGTGCCGTAGAGGTCTCCGTGCACGAGCTGGCTGGGACTCTTGGTCGGCCGGCGCAGCGAGGCCAACTGGTTGATCAGGTCGACCGAACGCTGCCCGTCGGCCGACCCGGGCGACACTCGCGCTCCCGCGGGCAGCGAGTGCAGCGGCCGCTCCTCCCACGCGGCGCGGTCGGCGGCGATGAAGACATCGACGTCGGCCCACGGCGCCACCGGAGGCTGGGTCAGGAATCGGGGCCGCTCCAGTTTCGCGGTGGCCTCGTGCAGCCGCACGGCCGCCGACACCACCTCGTCGTGGCGGGGTTCGGGCACCCCGGCGACGAAGGTGTCCGCGCGCCAACCCGAGACCACGTACCGGCCGTCGGTGGAGCGGACCGGGCGCGCCAACCGCACGCCGTCGACGAACAGGGTTTCGCGGACCTTGGCCGACCACGCCGCCCGGGCGTGGTCGGCGACCAGGGACAGCACCACCTCACCGCAGCGCCAGCCGCCCTCCCAGCCGGCGCCGAGCGGGGTCGGCTCCACGCCGCCCATCCCGAACGCGGCCAGCACATGCTCGGGCGGCCGATCGACAGTCACCCCGCCAGCCTATAGCGACGCACCCCGGGTTCAGCCCCGCCCGCCTGCTGTGTCGCGCAGCTCGCGGGGCGACACCGTGCGGCGGTGCCGATGAGCCCGCGTGGGTCAGTACATGACCATCTCGGGCTCGAACTGCTTGGCCCACGCGACAATCCCACCCTGCAGGTGGACCGCGTCGGAGAACCCGGCCTTCTTGACCGCGGCCAGCGCCTCCGCCGAGCGGACACCGGTCTTGCAGTACAGCACCGCGGTACGGTCCTGCGGCAGCTTGGCCAGCCCGTCACCGGTTTCGATCGCCGACTTCGGCACCAGTTCGGCACCCTCGATGTGGTTGATGTCCCATTCGACGGCCTCACGCACGTCGATCAGCGCAATGCTCTTGCCGGCGTCGAGCATGTCGTGCAACTCGGCTGGGGTGATCGTGGAGTCCACCACGGCGCTGGCGGCGTCCTCGGAGACCACGCCGCAGAACTCCTCGTAGTCGATCAGCTCGGTGATCTTCGGGGTCGAGGGATCCTTGCGGATCCTGATGGTGCGATAGCTCATGTCCAGGGCGTCATAGACCATCAGCCGGCCCAGCAGCGAATCGCCGATCCCGGTGATCAGCTTGATCGCCTCGGTGCCCATCACCGAGGCGATGGAGGCACAGAGGATGCCCAGCACCCCGCCCTCGGCGCAGGAGGGCACCATGCCCGGCGGCGGCGGCTCGGGGTAGAGGTCGCGGTAGTTGAGGCCCTGCTTGTCGCCCGTGGGCGAACCGGGGGCATCCTCCCAGAAGACCGACACCTGGCCTTCGAACCGGTAGATCGATCCCCACACGTAGGGCTTACCGGCCAACACGGCGGCGTCGTTGACCAGGTACCGGGTGGCGAAGTTGTCGGTCCCGTCCAGGATCAGGTCGTACTGCTCGAAGAGTTCCACCGCGTTGTCGGGCTCCAGCCGGAACTCGTGCAGGCGCACGTCGACAAGCGGGTTGACCTCGCGGATCGAATCCCGGGCGCTCTGGGCCTTGGACCGTCCGATATCGGACTGGCCGTGAATGATCTGGCGCTGCAGGTTGGACTCGTCGACGACGTCGAATTCGACGATCCCGATGGTGCCGACCCCGGCCGCGGCCAGGTACAGCAGCGTCGGCGAACCGAGCCCGCCGGCGCCGATGACCAGCACGCGGGCGTTCTTCAACCGTTTCTGGCCGTCGACCCCGAGGTCGGGAATGATGAGATGGCGGCTGTAGCGCGCGACCTCTTCACGGGTCAGTTCGGCTGCTGGCGCTACCAGCGGTGGCAGTGTGGACACGCAACGGGCTCCTCTTGGGGACATCTAGAGACGATTGTGTCAAAAACTCACCAGCGTCAACGCGCGAGGTGGTCCGGAACTTCCCGAGACCGCGAAGCGCGCCCACCCCGGGACGGCGCCCGGCGGCGCCGTCAGGCGATGGGGTACGGCCAGGGGTTGAACCGGCACGTCTTGTTGTCGGGCTTGACCCAGTCCGGGTCGAAGCGGGACGCGTCGTCGTTGGCCGTGGAGAACGTCTGCTGCATCATCACCGGCGCCAGCGCGCCCTCTGCCTCGCAGGGCGCGTGGTGCTGGTAGCCGATGGCGTGGCCGAGCTCGTGGTTGATCAGATACTGCCGGTAGGAGCCGACGTCGCCCTGGAAGGGCACCGCCCCGCGCACCCACCGGGCTTCGTTGATGAACACCCGCGGCTCCGGCTCCTGCCCCGCCACCTGCGTGTAGGAGGGGTTGTAGCAGCTGGCCTCGAGTTTGATCTCGTAGCCGCAGCCCTCGCGCACGGTCATCGGTGTGGTCAGCGAGACCCGGAAATCTGGATCCACCGGCGACCCGGCATCCACCCGCTCGAAGGCGAACTGCGGATTGTGGATCCAGCTCTTGGGGTTGGCCAGGGTCTCGTCGACCATCCGGGCGAATGCCTCGTCGCCTCCGAACGAGGCGGTGTCGATCCCGTCCTCGATCTCGACGGTGTAGCGGAACACCTTCGCCGTGCCCTGCCCCACCTGCGGGGTGGTGCCCGGCACGATGCGCCAGGTCTTTTCGCCCGCCTCGGTGAACGGTCCCCCGTCGGGGAGGATGCCGGTGGGCAGATTGGCATCGAACTCGGTCAGCCCGCGCGGCGGTGCGCCGATGATCGTGGTGCCCGCGGCGCCGATCGTCGGCGGCCCCTCGACGGCGACCTCGTCGACGGCGGTCGGCGCCGACGCCTGCGTGCCGGTCACCGTCTGGTAGATCACCACCACCGTCACCACGGCCAGGATCGGCAGCGCGTAGGCCCGCCACCCGTAGGTGGAGACGAACCGTCCCAGCCAGGACTGTTTGCGCCATTGCCGGCGGTCGTCGCGATTGGACCGGACCCGGCCGGACTCCCCGGCCAGGGGATCGCGCTGGGCGCGCAGGGGCTCACGCCACTCGCTGCGCATGACCGGCACGCGGCTATCCCCGTGACGGCCCGGGTCGTAGGTCACCGACCCAGAATGGCACAGTTCGCTGTGCTGGCACTTCGCGGCGCGCCCGCAGCACCACGCCCGCAGCGCCACGCCCGTGACCACGGCCGCATTCCTACCGCCGGTGTGGTCGAGTAGTAATGTCGTCGCAGCAGGCCCTGCAACCGACGGCGGTCCGAGGGCCATGCACGAATCCGGATCGAGGAATTGATGAGCGATCTCGCCAACACAACCGCACGGCGAGGCGCCCGATCCGCCAACGGGGGTGCCGCAGCGGGCGCCGCACCGCAGGCGACCAGGCGCGGAAACCGGTTACCCCGTGACGAGCGGCGCGGCCAGCTGCTCATGGCGGCCAGCGACGTCTTCGTCGACCGCGGCTACCACGCCGCCGGCATGGACGAGATCGCCGAGCGCGCCGGGGTCAGTAAACCCGTTCTCTACCAGCACTTCTCCAGCAAGCTGGAGCTGTATCTGGCGGTGCTGGCCCGGCATGTGGAGAACCTGGTCTCCGGTGTGCGGCAGGCGCTACGCACCACGACCGACAACCGGCAGCGGGTGCGCGCCGCCGTGGAGGCCTTCTTCGACTTCATCGAACACGACGGCCAGGGGTATCGGCTGATCTTCGAGAACGACTACGTGACCGAGCCGCAGGTCTCCGCCCAGGTCAAGGTGGCCACCGAGTCGTGCACCGACGCGGTGTTCGATCTGATCAGCCACGACTCCGGGCTCGAGCCGCACCGCGCCCGGATGATCGCGGTCGGTCTGGTGAGCATCAGCGTCGACTCGGCGCGGTACTGGCTGGACAATGACCGCCCCGTCAGCAAGGACGACGCCGTGGAGGGCACCGTCCAGTTCATCTGGGGCGGCCTGTCCCACGTGCCGCTTACTCGGTCGTAGGCGCGGCGATCGGCCCGGAACCGATGCCGAAGCCGACTCGCCGACCGTCGGCCGGACCGAGTTCGACATAGGCGATCCTGGCCGACGGCACCAGGAATCGACGGCCCTTCTCGTCGATCAGGGCGAGCACGTCCGAGCCCTTGGCCAGCGCTGTGGCCACCGCCTTTTCCAGCTCCTCCGGCGCCTGCGAGCTGGTGAACACGAGTTCACGCGGGCTGTCCGCGACACCGATCTTGACCTCCACGCCGATCCCTTTCTCCATATCCCTATGCGAAGCCATCCCGAAGAATGCCGTGGGCGCACGCCGGTTCGGGTGCGCCCGCACATGCAGGTTAATCGACGCCGGGAGCGGCCGTTCGAGCCAGCCGTTCGCGTTCGGCGAAGACGGGCGCGAACGGCCCGACCGGACCGCCCCTTCCCGCCGATTCCCGGCCCCGTCCCGGCCTGTCCCGGCCCCATCCCGGATCCTGCTCGCTGCCCGCTTGCCGCCGACACACCGACAGCGCCAGCGGGCCGCACCAACACCGCCCCTATACGATCGTGGTGTCGAAGTGACAGATGTGGCTAGTGTGAATTGACAGGTCTGGGTGGTTGTGCAATGAGCAAGCCCTACTGGAGCGGCCCGGGGGCCCTGGGTGGACGACGGGCCGGCACGCCCGACGGGACCGGTGCACCGTCGGGCGACGCCCCGCGTGACCGGCCCTCCTCCCAGCCCTCCTCCGAGCCCTCCTCCGAGCCGACCAGCTGGTCCGAGCGGTACATGGCCAATTCGGGTTACCGGGGTTACGGGGCGGCGACCTCCCAGTCCGGCCGCTACGGCGGGCTCCGCCGCTCCGGGGACCACGGCGCGGAATCCGGCGGCTACTCCGCGTACGCCGGGGCCACCGCGACCGAGGAGCCCTACCCCGCAGGCTACGACGACCGGGACGGCCGGGATGGCCGGGACTATTACGACGGCGACGACGATGGCTTCAGCGACTACGAGGACTGGGAGGAGTTCGACGGGCACGGCGGCTACCGCGACATCCGTTGGCGGTGGGTGGCCGGCATCGCCGCCGTGGTGCTGCTGGCGGCCGTCGTCGCCACGATGGTGCTGGTCAAGGGCGACTCCACCTCGACGACGGCGCTGACGCCCACCGCGCCGAGCACGTCGGTTCCCCAGGACGCCGCGCCGGCGACGTCGAAACCGCCGCGCACCGTCATCGCCACCGCACCTCCGGGCGCGCCGGCACCGGTTCCGGAGCAGTCCCTGGCCCCGGAAACCGTCGTCACGGTGACACCGAGCCCGTCGGCCGACGCCTTCCCGGCCCCGCAGCCTCCCCCGCCCCCCCCGCCGGCCGAGGCTCCCGCACCCGACCGGGTGGTGACCTACACCGTCACCGGAAACCGCCAGCCCATCGATCTGGTCCCCATCATCTACTCC
>NZ_NVQF01000015.1 GCF_002592005.1 Mycolicibacterium palauense
CCAGCACCGCCAACGCCAGGGGCGAGGGTGTGGCGGGGGCCGGGGTGGTGGTGTTGGCGCTGAAGGGGGCGAACACCGCCGAGATCAGGTTGGTGGCCAGCGTGATGAACGCACCGGGTTGGGCCTGCAACGCCGGAGCCGGTTGCTGCTGATCGAGCGTGACCGCCGCCGCGGCGGGCTCCGGCGTCGTGGTGGGGATGGTCGGCAGGAGGGCCGATGCCCGGGCAGCACTCTGCTGCGGCTGAGGGGTATCCTCGACGCTGATCTCGAAGGTATCGCTGCCCTCCAGGGCGGTGCGTTGCACGGCTGGGGCCTGCTCGGTGACGGGCTGTGTCACCGGGGCCGGGGCGTGATCTGAATCCGACCCGTCGCCGGCGGCGCCGTTCGAGCTCGAAGATTCGTCGCCTTGTCCGACAGCTGAGCCATGCTCGGCGCCCTCGTCGTCATCGAGGTCGGCCTCGAGGTCGGTGGCGGCGGCTTCCTCGGTGTCGCTGTCGCTGTCGCTGTCGGTGTCGTCCTCGGTGTCGTCGAGGCCGGTGTCGGCGTCGGTATCCTCGTCGAGGTCGATCTCGTCGCTGTCCTCGTCGCCCTCGGCCTCACTGTCGCCGTCAGGATCCGTGTCCGTACCGCCACCCGATCCCGAACCGGGGCCTGTGTCGGTGTCGGCGGCGGTGTCGGCGGCGGTGGTGTCGGCGTCGCTGTTGCCGGTGTTCGATTCGGAAGAGCCGCCCTCGGACTGCCCTGTGGTGGCCCAGGCGGGTGCGACCGGGCCGGCGATGGCGCAGCCGACACCGAGTGCGACCGCCAGCGCGCCGATGCGGCCCACATGGGCGCCCAGCCCGCCAGCGGCTGTCTCGTCGCGGCCGGGGGTGTATCGAACCGCGCTGTGCCTACCCATCAACAAACTCCCCTAGCAAATTGATTCGGATGCGACCCGCAGCGACCGGCGAGAACGCGTTATAGCACTGAACCAGCAGCGCGCGGCCTCACCAAGCCATCCATAAAGCGAAACTGGGCAGACCTGGCAAACCTGCCGGATCAGGGGAATGTAGGAAACGTAGCTGTCGACCCCGGCCTGTGTATAGAGGGAAGACCCTTGCATGCCACCCTCGGAATCGCACTTGCTGCCTGCTGCGCGGGCATGAAAGTCGGGGCCGCCCGGGGCGCACGCGGGGTTGGCGCAAAGCGTGCAGGCTCAGTTCCGGGGGCAGCCCGGCGCGCCGCCGAAACGAGGTGGACGAGCGTCCCAGGGCGCCCAACGACAGCCTGCCTGAGCATTGCAGGGCCATAGCGCAGGGGAGCGGTCGGCGGTCGCAAACAACTGCCGACCTTCGGATGCCGTGTGATCGCGCGTTTCGTCGAGTTCACCAACGACTATCCGTGGCGCTGGCACGCGAACGACGTCGATCAACTCCTGGCTGATCTGCGGTCGCAAGCGACACCAATTGTCGGCGTCGCCTGAAAGCTAACCCCGTGTCGGCGGGGTGGGTTCAAGCCAACGTCGCAACACCGACGGACTTTTCAGGGATGGCACGAGGGTGCACTGGCGATGATTGGTGCGGGCACGCCCTGGGGAAGTAGTCGCGCAGCAGTCCGTTCGTATTCTCGTTGCTGCCGCCGTAATCTGCACGGCACCCCGGCTGCGGATTCAGATGTCGCGTCGGCGCAGCTTCAGACGAAGTCCCCGACGTTCGGCGGCGGCATGCGGTCAGGGAACAAGCGCATCACCGCCTCGACCTCGGCGGCGATGCCTACGGGCCGATCAAGCGGGAGCACCGCGGATCCGTCGATGTCGAAGACCTGGGCCAGCATGTGGACGAGGTCCACTTTGACCGCCTGGGAGAACGATTCGCCATCAAACGGGGAGATCAGCTGCGCGCGCTCCGTTGAATACTCGACGGTGTTCTGGCTGCGTGCGAGGCGGGGTCTCGAGAGGTTCGCGTTACGGGTGATTCGGCACGCGCGACTGCTGATTGAAGCCTTGCTGTTGATAGTCACCAGGCGCCCCAGCGGGTCTTCAGCGATGAAATCTTCAGGGTTGTCGCGGGTAGGTTTGCCTAGGACGTCGGGCACCATGCCGACGAGGTCATCCTGGCATGCGAGCAGTCCGTATCCTTTGGCCAGCAGGAGCCGGGCGGTTACTTGTTCGCCGAGGTTCCCAATCGCCACGAAATTGCGTGTGCGACGCCACAGGGTGAGTCTCATTAGGTTCATGGCCGGAAAATGATGGTCCTACGGCCGCGTACGCTTGCTGCCAGCGGCGTATCGATCGCGGGAAAAGCCTCCGGTGAAAAGATCTTCGTTGAGCAGTTGGAGCACCAGTTTGACGTTGCTCTCCGTCACCTTCAATTTGTCACCGACCATGAGATCGTCGAGGTCGTAGCCGTGCCGGGCGATCTCATCTTTGAGAGTCTGCGGTGTCATCGCCTTGATGTGTGGACGTTCCCTGACAGCGAGGAACTTTCGCCGATAGAATTGATTTCTATTGAGGGCTGAAACGAGGGTATCGGAGCTTCCGTCGACCATCGGAATTGTCTGGGCGACGTCGTTGACCCAGTCGCCGGTCTTGGCGAGCACCGCCGCGGAGTCTTTGAACATCCCCTCGAATGCATTTTTGTTCAAAATATATATTCTATCGGCGGTGATGATGGCGTCATAGCGGTCATCGAACGCGAATATTGGTGTCTGAATCCAGTCCAGGCTGCCATCGAATAATGTGGCCACCACTGACTTGCGAGCGAGTTGTATGGGGGAGCGTTTCCTGACGAAGATGCTGCGGTTCTTGCCGTGGCCAAACAATACCGCGTGGCACGTAAGGTTTTTGTCTTTCAGCTCGTCTTTGGTGGCAAGTGGCAGAGAAGCTCCTTTCGACAATTCTTGGAGCAGCACTTCATCGAACAATGTATCGCGATCGGCCTCGAAGTGAGAATTGTCTTCCAAATCGGCGTCCGGAGCATAGCTCGCCGGGTTGATCAGCGATGCTACTGCCGCATCTGCGTGCTTCCTAAGCGTATTGCCGACGGCGTCAGTCACTTTGATCGCACGCCCGATTGCCTTCTTGCCGGCTGTCCACGCGACAACGAGTTGCAGGTTTCCGGCGGTGGTCGGCGGCGTGTGGTTGGTCAAGGTTGGTGCCATCCCAACTTGGGCGATGTTATCTTCGCGTCCGGTTACGGCTTTGCCATGAGCAGGAGATCGTCGCTGATTCTATACGCCACGATATCGTCTCCGACAAGAACTCGGGTGCGGCAGACCAGGTGCCCTCGTAGGCCATTGGTATCCGTGAATGCATACACGCGCCACCCAAATACGAATAGGGTCGGATTTACCTGGATCATATCCGTTCGGATATGCACTAGGTAGGCGACGACGAGGAACAAACCGTAGGCAGCCAGATCTGGAGTGGTCGGGTTGCTGGTAGTGAGGAACGGAAGCAGATAGCCCGCCAAATACGCCGAGGCACCATTGCCGGCCGGGTCGATGGCGCAGATCGTGTAGTCAGCAGGCGCGCTGGTCTTATAGATAGCCAGGATCAGCGGAAGCAACATCAACCCCGCGAAGGCGAGTACGCCGAAGAGGATCCTCAGCTGGCTGTCTTCGAAACGAATCGCGAGCATGCCGAACAACGGTGCATACGAAGACAGGAACATCAGCGGCTTCGTGAGCACGCCCATGCCGTCCGCCATATTGCCACCTGAATTCATTGCCGTGATATCGCTGCGGCCCGCTGCGCAGTGGTGTTGGAGCGCCTTTTCGGGTGTCATGAACGTACCCTCGGATACCGACACGCGTGGGCTATGTCCAGTGCAAAGTGGGTGTTCAAGCATCGTCTGCACCGGTTCGGACCCGCATAGTGCGCCGCCCGAGAGTAATAAAACTCGACGCAGAGTCCCACTATCAACACGACCGCCAGGCCGCCGCCGACGCCCCTGAAGCTCTACGACGACCCCACCGGTGCCAGGCCAACACGCTCGGCTGAACGCGAAAACATGCAATCGTCGGGTTCAATCCGGACGAACGTGACAGCGCCGAAAAAAGCGAGTTCATCTGGTTGGCCTTATGCAGTAATGAGCGCTGGCCGATCCGGCCGGCCGGCAGAGGTACGGTTACTCGAGTCCACGGCAGGCGTCATTGGCCGGGTCCAGCCACGACTGTCCGGCACTTATTCAACGAGGAGGCAAGGAATGGTCGCCCTGACGTACAGGGAAGCGCGTGCTGCAGAATACGAAACGATTGCGGCGATGCACTACAAGCTGTGGAAGAAGACGCATCAGGGTGTTCTCAAGCCTTTCATAATCGACTCTGCGGACGAGGCGATGTTTCCCGGCGAGTACCGCAGATTACTCGCACGCGCCGGCTGGAAGCTGCACGTTGCCGACAACGAGGGCGAAATAGTTGGCTTGATTATTTTTGGACCAGACCCCCTGCACCCTGACAGAGTGGAAATAGACTCGATCTACGTCAGCGAGCAGCGCAAGGGGATTGGTAGCCATTTGCTATCGCTTGCGCTGCAATCGCAGCCCGGAGCTGACGCAACTCTCTGGGTGCTCGCAGGCAACAACGACGCACGCAAGTTCTACGAAAAGCACCACTTTCGCCTTGACGGTCGCAGGCAAGATTACCCGGTGCCTGCGGGAGTGCTCACGTCACCGGAGGTTGGCTATACACGTCGCGCATAGCCGACGATCTTGGTACTGCTGCTCCCACCAACATGGTTTTTTCACATTGCACTTGGCGGTCGACGGCACAACCGGGATGGCGATCCCCGGCAGGGCTGATCGAGGTTTGTTGCCTCGCCCGGATGGCTACCAAAATTTGCATGCGGGTGTTGGGCCGTACGGGCGAACCTAGACGTCCACAGTGAAGGCATGCTCGTAGCCTTGTGGGCCGAGATGTTCGTAGACGAGTGTCGTCGTTACGCGGTTCCAGTGGTGTCCGAGGAGTACAGCCAGGCCGAGCGGGCCGATGAGGAAAAGATGCAGTGCTCCGGAGCCGCCGTGGTTGCGTGCGAGATCGCGGATGGCGACGGCGAGGCTGTTGGCTGCCACGGGTGTCGTCACCGCGCTCGGACCCCATCCTGCCGCGGGGGTGGCGGTCAGAATCGTCTCGACTGGCAGCGCGTTCTGAACAATCCAGTCGGTCGCCTGACTGGCCGCGTTGGCGGCAACGTTGACGATCAGTGCGCTGTCAGAGCCTTGCCCGATGTGATTCTCGGTCACGGCGAGGCCGAAGGGCATGGTGGCGACTTCACTCGTCCACAGTTGGTCGTTTTGCCGAATGCCGACCTCATAACGCATGACCCGCAGCAGTTCAGTGCCGAGCAAGAAGCCCGTTGCTTGACGCATGTGCCCCGTCGCCAAGATGCGACGGGAACTACCGAGTTGCACTGGCAAATCGGCAATTTCAGCCGCAAGATCCGCCCACGTATACGGCGGTGCGGGGGCGGCCCGTTCCCGCGGCTTTTCTCCGGAGATGCGCTCTACCCAGTCGATGCTGACGGCAGCTTGGTCGGCGAGCTCGTCGTGCTTGATGGTCGCGATCGACACGGTGGTCCATGGTGAGCCGGCCTGAAGATCCCGCGTGGTGACGGCTTCGTTGATGTCTGCCAGGGTCAGTCGGCGATGCCCGGCGATGACTTGCTGGGATACCCACTTCGTGCCCTGGTCGATGGCATTGTCGTCCGATCGCAAACCGTTGGCGGTCATCAGAAGGGCGACCTCCTCGCGTAGACGTGGATAGTCATAGGCGATGTCGAAGTGGAGGTCGTCGAGCAGGGCCATCAGCGCGGGCTCGTCGGTGCCCGCGGCCGTTGCCCATGCTGCCCGTGCTTTCCCGCGCCCTGAGTTCAGTCCACCTTGGGCGGCGCGGGGGACCAGTCTGCTATCGCGTCCATCTCGATCCTTGAGCAGGACGTCGGTGGGATCGGGCGGACGGTTAGTGGCGAGCCGCATTTCGACGGGATCGCCATTGGCGGTGAGGATTTTGTGTGTCGTCGCGAGTTTCTTGAGAATGCCCTCTTCGTCTAGGTAGGTCAGTCCGACCGGCATGCGGTTGTCGACGGCGTGTTTGGTCTGTGTGTACACGTGCGGGGGGTGCTGCCGGTGGCGTACGACGTCGTCGCCGTTGCCCACGCCGGGTTCTTCGACACCGACGGCGATCGTGGGGTTGTCGGTGTTTCCCGTCAGGTTGTGGTGCAGCGCTTCCATGCACGCCCGCCAGACGTGCAGCCACTGGTATTCGTCGCCGGTGATGCGGACGCCGGTGGCGCTGGGCATGTCGTTGCCGGTCATGCGGAGGCTCCTGGCAGGTCGGTGGTGGGTGCGTGAGGGCCGTTCGTTGCGTGATCGCGGTGGTCGGTGCGTGGTGTGTGCCCGGGAAGTCCGCCCGTCAGTGTGAAGGTGCAGGCGCGGGGGATCAGGGTGACGATGCGTCGGGCATCGAGGGTGTATCCGTGTTCGGTTCTGCGGACCACGATCTGGGTTGGATTGGGTTGTCGTGGCGTTGTGATCGAGATGAGGGCAAGCGATGCGAGATCGGTGGGGCTGTGGCCGACGTCGTGGGGGTGACTGTGCCAGTCGCCGAGGTATCCGAGTCGGTGATCGGCCGTGCGTGCGGCGAGCACGGCGGGGTGGTCGGTGCCGCCGGGGATGCGGTAGTGAGATCGGCCCCGATCGGCGGTGGGGATTTCGATGGCGGTGATCACCCATGGATGCCCGTCCAGGTAGACGCCGACCAGGATGCCGCCCGTTTCGTCGGGGTGTGCCTGCGCGGCAGCGGTTGTCATGGTGGTGTGGGCGGCCTCGGTGAGCCACAGTTGTGTACTGGTGTTCACGTGTCACTCCGAGGTTGTTGTGTCGGCGGGATCCACGATGCCGATGCGATGAAAAGGTGGGTTCATCGGGCTGAGCACGGTGATGCGTTCTTCGGGTCGCTGCCGCCGAGCGGTCAGCTCGTCGATGGCGGCGGCGGCGGTATCGGCTGCTGCGGTGAGCACCGCGCTGGGCGGGGCGTTGTTCACCGGTGCGGTGCATCCGAGTTCGAGGAAACCGGCGTGAGCCCGACCGTTGGCGTCGGTATCAGGTGGTAGTGCGACAAAGCGTGGGTCGGTCAGCCGTGCCGCGATCGGGGTGTCGCCGGCGGTTTGCCGCTGCACCCGCACCAGCGCGCCGTGGTGGAACAGGGCTCCCACGATGAGCGGTACGCCCCGGCGCCGACATGTCTCAGCAAGCGCGGCTGTCAGCGGCAACACCCCGGTGCAATCGATGACTAGATCGACATCGGCGACCTGGGCGCGCAGCCGGGCTGGGTCGTAGGGCAGGTCGTCGTGGCCGGTCACCCCGGTCCAGGGGGCGTGCTGCTCGACGGCGGCCGCTACGGCGACGGTTTTGGAGCATCCCACGAAGTGGCGGGTGCTGACGTGGCGAACAACGTTGGTGCTGGTGAGGAAGTCGCGGTCGTACACGTGAAGGGTGCGTACGCCGCTGGAGGCGACGGCGACGGCGACGTGTCCGCCGACGGATCCGGCGCCAGCGATCAGTACCGTCTTGTCGGCGAGCAGGTCGGCATCGGGCCCTGCGCGTTGACGCAGCGCCTGCGCGTCGTTGGGGGTCGCAGCCAGCGCCGCCGTGCGCAGGGTGTCACCGGCGCCGGTGATGCCGACTACGACGGCGTCGTGGTCAGCATCGTGGCGGGGCCAGGCCAAGGCGATGAAATCGTGTCCGCTGCTGGGCTGGGGGAACACGGTGTCCGAACGTGCGGCGAGTCCACGTGCGAGGTTTCTGCGTTGGCGGCGCTTGAGTGCCGCCCGCACGTCGTCGAGGGTGCGCGGAGGGTCGGCCAGCTGGCCGAGCAGGTAGAACACTCCCGTGAGGACCGGTTTGCCGATGTTCCGAGGGTCTGGTGGGTTGCCGGTGCCGATGAGCAGCGAGTTGCCCTGGACAATGCCGAATACCTCGGCGGTGTACCCGGGTGTGCCGCCGGCGATCAGGTCGTGCAGCGGCAGTTCGGCGCGGTAGTAGCTTAGCGCGTCGTAGAGGCAGTACCCGTCGAGCGCGCGGTCCTCGGGGTTGAATCCGTCCTGGGCTGCGGCGGCCCATTGGTCGAGGCGGTCCCAGAGTCCTTGTAGTTCTCGGCCGTTGATTTAGGCCGGGTCGTCTTCGGACCACAGGCAGATGGTGCCCTGCGAGGCATGGCCGGTGCGCAGGCCGGGGACAACGACGTGGGCATAACGCAGTGGCCACCCGGGGTAGAACTGGATCCGCATGCGGGTTGCGTCGGTATGGGCGCGCAGACTCGGCCGAATGGGCCCCGTCCAGCACGGCGCGTCGTGGTCGCCGTTGGGAGAAAATCCGGCATTGACCAGGTCGGAGCAGAACCGATCGAATGCGGCGTCGTCGTGGGTATCCAACAGCCTGCTCAGCGGCGAGTATTCAGACGCGGCGTGGCGAAGCCACGCGGCTGATCGCTGCCCAGCGCACCCACCGCGGTGACGGCCCCGATCGGGAATCCGGCCGCATCACAGCCGTCGGGCAGCGGAAGGACTTGCCCGCGGTCGTTGCTGCCCAGGATGTCGCGCCACCGCTTCGCTGCGCGGCACCGTTCCGAGTTGAGCGCCGTGCGGGCCTCACCGGCCAGACGCTCGAAGGTCTGCCCGGCCGATCTCCACTGCCACGGATCCAGGGCGGGTTTGAGCGGCGTACCCAGTACCGGGTCCGGCAGACCGCCGTCGGCACAGTCGATCAACCTGGCGCCGACGTGTTCCATCGTGGCGGCCAGCAGCTCGGCGTAGGTGCTTCCTGTGACCAGCTGTTCGTTCCACACGTAGTACGCGGCTATCTCGACGAACAGCCCGCCCGGGCGCTGGCCGCCGAGATGGACGTGACGGACCTGACGGAGCAGCCGCACGATGTGCCGGTAGGCGTTCTCGCCGCCGACCGTCGGACTCCACGCGGCCGTGGCCAGGGCATCGGTGTCCTTGGCGAACTGCACCGGGTTGGTCTTGATCCAGCGGCCCTCGTCGTTGTTCCATTCGTCGCGGTCGCGGTTGGGGATGGCCCAGTGCTCACCCCAGGGCACCGCCGGCACTGCGTCGATGGCGAACGCGTCATCGCTGAAATGGCCTTCGGGCTCGGGGAACTCGATCTTGAGCGACCGGGCCTGCGGGGTGATGCGGCCGCCGGGAACTTCACCTTTCACGCCGTACTTCTCGACGAGCACGCGCTCGACAGTGTTGTAGATCTTCTCGGGGCTGTGGCGCACCGAGAGTTTGGTGCAGCGCACGAAGACATCGACGTCCTTGCCGGGATACCGGGCGGTCAATCGCGCGTAGGAGCCGATGAGCCGGGTGTCGATGCCCCAGCTTTACAGCTCGGGATCGGCCTCGAGTAAGCTGCGCACCTCGGTGTGTGCGTCGATGGCGCGGTCGCGCTTGTCGCCGTGGATGCTCACGTTGCGTACCGCTTGGGCGAACTCGGTGTCGAGTGCCTCCATGATTGCTCCTGCACGTTCGAAGATTCGATGGTTCAAAGGCGTTGCCGGCGCGAGCACCCTTGGATGCGCCACGTCGCGAACACCCGGTCGCTGCGCGCGTCGACGCCGCGGCGGTGGGTGACGCGGGTGAGGTTTGAGCTGGGCTGCGGTCGCTCCATCCGCCAAGATGTTCGAACGCCGATTCTACCGGCGGGGTCCGACAGGACTGACTGTTGTGTCAATCGGTGGCCTGGTCGTCCCGCTCGGGCCGGGTGACCCGGGCTCCGGACTCGGACCGGGGCCAGGGGCACGATAGCGCCGCGGCGGCGCACTCCGTGCCATGGAGCACCGCTGCGCGCCGAACTAGAGAGGGAACTGGGTATAGATGTTGTTCTTGATATCGATGGGGCAATCGTCCCTGCCGGCCAGTTGCTTGCTCCTCGCTCCGTCAGTATTCGCGTCGAAGTACATGACGCATTCGGCGATGGCGCCCTTATTGGTATCCGACACCGTCGGCCACAGCTCCACCACCAGAGGCAGAACGGACGCATCCCGGTTCGCCGCGGTGATCAGCAGATGAGCCATCGGGCGTCGCGACCGGTTCGCGATATCGGCAGCGTCGAACTCGGTCAGAACCGCACGCACCACGCGCTGAACCTCGTCCAGTGTGCAGTACGGAATCCTCAACGCCGCCAACGCTTGCTTGTACAGACCGAAAAGCGCCGGGAGATGCCGTCGTTGCGCCTCGGGTGTTTCTGCCGGTAGTCGCTCAATCACCGCGCCTCTAAGCGCTTCGACAACAGTGAAACGAAGCTCATCACCAAGCCGGTCGCGCTTGCCGAGCATGATCAGCAGCACGATCAGCGACGCCGGCGTCTGCGGATCATCATTGGCCGCCAGCGATTTCAAGAGTCGGGCTGCAATCTGCTCGGCAACTGAACCTGACGGCGGCACAATCTGCGACGCCATCTCATCGAGGGCCGTGGCGAGCAGGCGTACGCAGTTCGAGTGGCGGCAGTCGAGCAGGCTGTACAGCCACGCCGAGACATCGGCACCGACATCACCCCCGCGCCAAGCGCGCAGTGCGGCCGTCACGCCGCGGGTGGCAGCGAACGCGGCATTGGTGGCGTCGCCGTCCAGATGACGAGTGACGCGTTCACGCGCCGCCCTGTTCTGCTCGATTACCAGCCCGTCGAGCTCGGCGAGCCTTTCCCGATCGTCCTTTGCGTCCGTCAGCAGCGCTCGCAACTCCACCTCGATATCAGCGAGTTGCGTTGGGCTACAAGCGTTGAGGAACGTATCGTACGAACTACGAATCGTCGCTGCCTGTTGCGCCGGCGAAAGCCCCGACACGCGCGCTACCTGACGCGCGCAATCCCGAAGCCGTTCGGGATCATCAGTCGACACCTTGATCAGCGAGGGCCACACCCGGCGCGGGTCGGCGCCGATCCATGCCGGCAGGCGTCTGGCGAGCGCTTCGCGCTGGGACGCCGTCAGTGCATCGGCGACATGATTGACCACGCTGCAGGCCGTGCCGACCGCGGGCTTGGCTAGATCATCCGGCAGGGCGAGCACCGTGTCGAGAACGAGCCCTCGGTGACGATCAGCGATGAACATCGCGACATTCGCCCAACGATCCCGCTTGAGCGGCGCATCGCTGAATGCCGTGAGAAGCACACCCCTGGCGGTCGACTCATCTTCGCAGAGCGCGTCGGCGAGCCGTACCTGACAGGCGTCCCAACGCACCGGGAGTGTGGCCTCGAGCATCTCCACGATGTCTATCCATCCCATCGCTTTGCGGAAGTCGGCGTCCTCCCAATTGCGTATCAACAGCCCCGCCACAGCGTCCACGGCACCCGACGGACACTCACAGTCGGCTGCTTTCAGCAGCAAGCGGGTTCGGAGTTCAGTACCTGCGGGGCCATCCTCCACCACCTTCAGCAGTGCTCCGCGGGCAGCAGCAGGAAGCTCGAGGGGAGTCGAATCGGCGCAGTCACCGCTGTAGAAGTCGATGAAGACGGTGATGACCGCTTCGTCGAACTTCGTCGCCACGGTATTGGCGATGAAGCGAGTCACCACCGACGGAAGAGTCTCCTTAGTGACGTACGGGTGGCGACTGAGGACCGCACTCAGGAAACTCCGAACGAAGGCCGGGCGGTCGGTGTCCGGCATCTCGTGGTAGAGCCGCACGCATGTCGCGGCAATAGGTCCAATATCGGATGTCGTGGCCGCGCCCAAGCAACCGATAGCGATGTCCGACGCGGACTTCAGGCACTCCCGAGGTGCGTCGGCCACTACGGCTATGCCGGCGCTCAACAGTGTCTTATCGACCTCCTGCCCAAGTCGCACAACACGTTCGGCGTCATGCCGCTGGAAAGCGCCGAGGAAGTGCAAACGCACACCCTCAGTCCGCGTCACCGGAATCGCGTCGACGACCGAGCCATACCGTTCATCCGACATCGTCAGCGTTACCAGATATCGTGCAACCGGCCATAATCCGGTCGCAACTCCTCCGTCGAGGAGATCAAAAAGCCGCCGAAGGTCGCCGTCGCTGCCTGCACGACCCAGTAAGCGTGCGATGGCGTACTCGCCGTAGGTCTGGTGGAAGAATTGATACCGACCTCCGACCTGTTTGAGTACACCGTCACTTCGGAGCCGTTCCAACGCCATGTCGTCGGTTGCCAGGGTTCCCGCAGCAGAGAAGACGAGATGGTCTGTGCTGGACTGCCACATCTCCTTGGCGATGGCTTCGACCGTCGTCTCCTGTGAGCGCGCTGCGGCAGTAACCCTGCCGTGGCGGTCACGTCCGATGCGTCGGTTCCAGTATTCGTCGTACAGTTCGGTCACCGTCAGGTCTTCGGGAATGGCGCCGACAGATGCGTAGATGTCGCATGTCATCGCGAGACGCAGCGGTGTGGCGCACACCGCTGACGCCTCCGGGCGCCCCAGGCTGGCGAGGAAAGCATCGCGGCGATCAACGTCGATGCCTACAGCATCGGTGTACCTACGCGCCCAGTCTTGGATATCCGGTGCGGTCAGACCGGGCAACTGATAGCGGGTTCTGATCAGATCGCGCTCAGAATCAAGAAAATTCAGATACTCCTGCTCCCGGCAGGAGAACCACAAGCTGCAACGGCCGGCGAGAGACCTCAGCACGCTCGCGACACTGTCGGCGTTCGTGTCGTTGAGGATGAGATCCACCGTGTCGAGGAGAATCGCGACCGGCGTGTCGTCTCGCACGATCTCGTCGATCAACCTCGTGAGGGGCCAAGAGGGCTTCGCATCGACGCCGTCGGCGCGAGCGCCGATCGCTGCCGCGCCCAACGCCCTGTCGATGTCAGCAGGGCTCGTCAAGGCAGCAGAGGTCGGAATGCGTGAGCACAACACCAGGAAGGGAACCGCTGGGCCGCCGCCGATGCCCACAAAGCTGTCGTAGAGCTGACGCAGCAGCACACTCTTCCCGAGCCCACCCTCTCCGATCACCGCCACAGGTGTCGCAACGTCGTTGAGTGATCCGCCGCCGGCACGCGCCAGTCGCGCAACGCGATCGACGTTGGGCAGAACTTCTGGGGCGATGACCTCGCTCGCCGACTTCGACGCCTCCACCAATTCTGCGACGGTCGCGTCGACGTCCACGTCGCCGACTGCCTGCCCCGCCTCATTGGCGGTGCCGATGACATCGCCCAGCGCGCGGACTTCGTCTCGGCTCTGTTCGACGGCATCACCGATCAGCCTGAGCTTGTAGCTCAGCGCGTTAGCGGACTCGCGCTCGCCGAGAGCACCGATGAACTCAGCGACCAGAAGGGACGCGAGCTTGTAGGCGTCGTCGGCGGGCGCTGCGGGCATCACCCGCGTCGCGATAAGGGTGGACAGTCGCGCTGTGCCGGCGTCATCCTGGTCATAAAGGGCATCCAGAGCCTCCCTGGAAGCGAGCAGCCTGAGCAACTTGCGTCGCTGGCCACCGGTAATCGGCACAGCCTCGGGATGGTCCTTGATCGCCGCGAGCAACCGGTCGCGGATAGAAGGTTCGATCAGCTTCTTGACGGCGCCAACGCCGACCCTGCCGAGCAGTCGACCCCCCTCCATCCATCCAGTGTGACACGCCCACCGGCGACGCCCGGTACTGTCGGAGGATCGCGCCGCCGCAAAACAACGGCGCGCCGGCCTCCAACGTGGCAGTCCCCGGCTCCAGCAGCTGGCGGCAGCTCGGGCACGCCGGCCACCTCGGGTGGCCCGCATGCCGCGAGCGAAACCAGGAAGGCTTGAGAGTGTCGGAGGGGCCGTTGGTGCTGTGGGGTTCATGGAGCGCCACCGCGCTATTTCAGCGGTGAGCAGACGGGGGCCTCGCGTCCTCGGTCACCGTCTAACGTGAGATCCCTAGAGGATAGAGTCTCGGCGCTGGCTCTTAACCCTTGGACTCAACCGTGGCCGTAATCTCGTGCCAGGTAGCATTCAACGTGTAAATCACGCGTACGACGAGGACGATGCTCGTCACCAGGGCTTTCCTGACACTCGGCCACGTGCTTGCAGCGATGGGCGCCGAGCACGACCCGCCTATCGGACTGGACGACATGCGAGTGATCCGGCACAGCTTCAACACCGGTGAAGAGTTGAGTCTGCGGGGGCCGGAGGATCTGACCGAGGACAAGGTCCGGCAGTACACACGGTTCCAAGGCGCCTCACCCCGGCAGTTCCCTGCCGAAGCGGAGCGATTCTGGGTGGTCCTCGTCGCTGACGGCCAGCGACGGTCGTGGCTGTGGGGAGTGTTCGAGAATCACGGCGAGATCACCGCCGAGCGCACCGCGGAGATCCGATTCTTCGATCTGCGCCGCAGCGACTTCCTGAAGCCGCTCGCCAACCGCCTCGTCGTCGAGTGGGATACTCCACGAGTCTGGCACCGCCGCGCTGCCCGCGTGGCGGACATGCCCGTCCTCGAGATAGCCGACCGCGATCAGGTGCCGTTCCCTGGATTCGACAAAGTGTTGCTGACCTTTCATGAACTCGGCGAGATGGTGTCGGATCGCCGCTACGCCGACTGGCAGGTCGCGCTCTCACAGGTGCAGGGCGTCTACCTGATCACCGATTCCTCCAACGGAAGACAGTACGTCGGGAAGGCCGATGGCGCCGAACGGATTCTGCAACGCTGGAAGTCGTACGCGCAGGATGGCCACGGTGGCAACCATGCGCTGAAGGAACTCGCCAAGATCAGCATCGGAGCTGGAGGCGGTAAGACCGACCACGCCCGGCATTTCAGGTTCAGCATCCTGCGGTGTTCAGTCCCAGCACGTCTCCCTCGGAGGTCGACGACGCCGAGTCCCACTACAAGCGGGCGCTGATGACTCGCGAGTTCGGCCTCAATCGAAACTGAGCAGCCGGCCGGCAGGAGCCTACTTACCACGCCTCTCGTCGATCATCGACTGGATATACGAATCGACCTGAGCCTCTTCGTAGTCGCTTATCTCCTCTTCCGTTGCATCATCCGGTTCCAGCTCTACCTCCAGCGGTACAGAAGCCTCGACCAGATAGTCGCGGCGGTCCAGCTTCAGTCGGCACACTCCGCACTCAAACCGGTCGGCAGAGCCATCCCGTTCGACATACGCAGCGCCCGCGGGTTCGTAGCCGTACTCCCCGGCATCCGAGTACTCGACCATCGGATGGCTACGACGCACCTCGTAGACCACCCACCCCATATTCTGGCAGGCAGGGCACTGATGCGGCGACGCCTCCTCGGTGGCCGAATCAATCGTCGGCGTTACCTCCGCGAACTGCTTGATGACGTCAGCTCTGCCTGCATCAGCCAGGCTCCGCGCCAGCCTCTGGTAGTCCTCCCTCGCTCTGCGCAACAACTGCTCGTACCGGGCCTTTGCCTCCGTGACCGCTTCGTCAACGATCGCGCGGACGAACTTCTCCGCCTCCTCGCCACCCCAGTACCGAACCCGTTCCGAGGGTTCGGTGCCCAGGTGCGCGAACACCCGGTCGGTGAGCAACACCATCTTCTTGAACGCCGCCTCGTTGGCCCTCGTCGACGCGACTCCGAGATGAATAGCGGCATTACGAACTTCTCCGCCTCCTCGCCACCCCAGTACCGAACCCGTTCCGAGGGTTCGGTGCCCAGGTGCGCGAACACCCGGTCGGTGAGCAACACCATCTTCTTGAACGCCGCCTCGTTGGCCCTCGTCGACGCGACTCCGAGATGAATAGCGGCATTACGAACTTGGAAGATCGGTTCGAAGTCCTTCTTGTTCAGCTGTAGCGCGCACTGAGCGTTCGCCCGGTCGAAGGCAACCAGTCCCGTAACCGTCGTCAGCTGTGGCAAGTGATCCTGCATGGTTCCCTTGTCATCTAGCGTGAGCGCCGTTTCGACCGCGTACTTGTCGGGCAACAGATGGAAACTCTGACGTGCCAGTGCATGCTTGAGGAGAAGCTCTACAGCGGTTCCGATCGAGATCGCCACCCGCTGCGCGTCCCAAGCCGCCCCGCCGGGATACAGCTCATGCACAAGGCGCGCATGGTGAGAAGAGCCGTCCCACAGCACGTCCGGCAGCTTGTTGTGTGCGATGTGATGAGCACCGGCCGGCCAACCCTGAGTCACGGACTCACAGTAGTTTGCCGGCCGCCGGCGTCTGGCATCTATAGAGAGGCCCGTTGCGGAGCGGTCAGCGGCGGGTTCGATGCTAGGTAACCGTCGAGACGACCTGATCTCAGAAGCGCTTGGTCGCGGGAGCGGTGAGACACCGGCCGCCGATCGCGCGTTCGTCATCGCAGAACTCAAAGCACCTGGCCGGCCGGCAAGAGAAGCATGGGGTCCCGCGTCACCCCGGCGCGCCCTCCGTCCACTGTCTACCCACGTCCTTAGGCTTTTAGGTATCACTACCGGTCGGGGAGGGTTTACTTGCCTGCCGGTGATCCAAGAATTGCTGGAACCACTCGGGGATCTCACCGACGGCCGGCACGACGGCAGCAGCTTCAACAACGCCTTCGGTGACGGAGTAGCCGGGATCGGTCTCGTGCGGCACACGTTCAGCCTCGCAGATAAAAAGATGGATAATCAACATTATCCATCTTTCTGGTACCTGCGGGGCTGTGGGCTGGGCGAACGGGAAGTGGCTGCGTCGCGGAGGAAACGTCACTGTGACGAATTGGGCAAGAGGCGCGCAGGGTTCCGTGGCTGCGGGTGTCCGCCGCTGTCAGGTAGTTCTGGACCAAGAAGTTCCCTGTCCGGCGCTGTCGGGTAGTCGCGGATTCAGTCGCGGGCGCCATGGGTTCGCCGGCCGAAGAATCGCAGGTCCATGGGCGGAGGCCTGGGCGGGGTGGCGCTCTCAGGTAGTTCTGGAATGCAGTCGAGAAGTCGGACAGCTCTCAGGTGTTGCCGGATTACTCTCAACTAGTTCCGGATCGGACAGGAGGTGCCAGTCCTTGCAGCCTGATGCAACTCGCACTAGTTAAGTACCGATAAGCCACATTATGTCAAGTAAACCACTGGATATTGGGTTGTCGCCCAAAGGGTTTCGCATTCAGACAGTGGTAGCGGGTATGCCACGTTTGGCAGCTTCTGTGGCCAGTGCGTGGTCGAAGGTTGCGAGGCCTGTTTGGTGCCGTATTGCGACGTCAAGAACGCAACAGTCGGGCAACTTGAGCCCACTGCTCGCGCGCAGTTCGGCGAGCCGTAGTGGCTCCCCGTTGTCGTGAGGCGCGACCGTGATTCCGGCGGCGTGGATGTCGTCGCGCATCGAAGCGCCTCGGCCTATCCGGACACCGCCCACCAACACTTCCGCCATGGTGATCATGTGCACCAGCATCTCCCCGGGCGTGCCGGCCAGGAGGACTTCGGTGGCCGCTCGATGGTGCGGATCGGCTGGATTCAGATGAGCGATGAGCACACTTGCGTCCAATGCAATCACGCCGGCCAGTCTGCTCTCAGCTCGGCGAGATAGTCAGGGCCGAATGCTTCGGCGTAACGGCCCGCGCTGGCCAGAACGGCAGATCGATGGCTGCGTTTGTCGGCGTGCTCGTCATTCTCGAGCATGTGGCCTCCCGCCTCGACAAGCCGTACGAGCAGTCTTGATCGAGGCTCGCCGGGCCATCGTTTCGCTGCCCTGTCCAAGGCGCGGGCAACTGCCGGTGTCTCTGTTACCTGATATCGGGGCCGTGTCGTTGGCACGGGCGCAAGTGTACCACCTCAGAGCTAGGTGATACACCTAGTTGGTCGGCGGAGGTGGGAATATGCAGGAATCGAATATGCAGGGTTACCAGTAAAGTACGCCGTATTGCCCTGCTGCCCGACGTGTCTCGCCTATCGGGCTAGCCCGAGGAATGCCATCATCGCGCGCTCCACCTCGACGGCTTGCTCGGCTGTGAGCCGGCCGACTCGGGCGTCGACGTTCGACCTTCTGACGGTGGTGAGTTTGTCGATCATCACGTCACTATCGTGGTCGAGACCAGATAGTCGACCATCTCCACCGGCTATCCGAATGCGCATCAGCGGAGCGTCCACGAGTGTGCTCGTCATCGGCGCGACTGTCACCGAGTTGGTGGCGTCAAAAAGATCATCCTGAACGATCACGGCGGGACACGGCTTTGTCGCGTAGACACCCCCCGCTATGGTCCAGATCTCCCCTCGGTTCACTCCTCGTCCCATGGCGCCGAGACAGCCTCAACGAAGTCCTGGTCATCGCTGCTTTCGTCCGCCCGTGCGATCAGTGAGGCCTGGCGATGCGCCTCAGCGGCAAAAGCCTCGGTGCGCATGTCGGGGACCCAGACCTGTAGCGGCCGCAGGCCCCGCTCCCGCATCCGTCGTCGGTACTCGCCGACTCTTTCCCTCACTGCCATGCCCCAATGTTACATGTAACATGCGACGTTGGCGCCGGACATTCAGAATCGGCCGCACCAGCAAACAAGCGGCCCGGCTCCTACTCGTGCTCGCCGCTTCGCGTGTGCCGCCTGAAGCTGGCAACAGCACGGGCATCACATGGTTGATCCGATGTGTTGGTGCACTGCGTGCACCCAGACGGGAATACGACGAGATCGAATATGGCGGCTTACCAGGAAAGTACGCCGTATTGCACAGAGCCGCAATGGATGTGGCGAATTTCGCCGTTGCTACCGCCGTTAGGGCTCGGGATCCCACGGATTGATCGAGTCGACACCGGTATTGATGAAGTCGGCGACGTTGCGTGTTGCCAGTCCGGCGCTTGAGTTGCGACAGATTGCCGCTATCTGTGCGTCGGCCATGCTGATCGGCTGGCCGGCGCCTTCTCGCGCGGCAACGATGTCTGCGTAGTGTGTGGCGGCCCGCGCATCGAACGGCAGGATCTGGTCTCGAAAATCTTCCTCCAGCAGGGCTTCGAGCTTCACGTGAAGCTCGCGCTTGCGGCGCCCATCCGGCAACCGCGCGACGCCGCACATCAACTCCGCAGCCGTCACGGCAGTGACGAATACGTCCACTACATAAAACCCGTCGACCCAGCGAAGGACCTCGGGTTCCGGTGCGGGACGCATCAATTCCGACACCACATTGGTGTCCAGCACAATCACTCTTCAAGCTCTGCGGCGCGTGGGCGTTCGGTGCGGCTCGGCAAGTCGAGCTGGGTGTCCCCTACTCCGGAGAACCGCTGCCGAATCCGTGTGCCCATACCTGGGCCATGTGCTGGGCGCTCCAATACTGCGCGAAGGATCTCCCGGACCTCGGACTCCATGGACCGGCCATGCTCCGCGGCGCGCACACGCAGTGCTGCCTTGAGGTCATCGTCGAAATTACGAATCGTAAGGGTCGCCATTGCCACTCCCAGCTTGCTGTCATTGCTTTCAATGCTAGCACCTGAAAGGTGTCGCGCGTTCGTGGTGACGTCAAGCAAACGGACTGTCCGCCGAACGCTGGAGTAGGTCCGAACCCCTATCCGAACCACCTTGGATTAATTGGCACCAGGACTCCGGATCAAGCGCGGTGGAGATCCGCCGGGTTGCTGAGGCAACACATGCGACCGAATCGACGAGTTGTTGTTGGCTGTGCCAACAGAGGGCTACAGCAGCATGATGTGCCGGCCGGTTGGGTGGCCGGTTCGGATCATGCGGGATGGGCGGGCAGGCTGCTGCCGCGTTGTCGCTGCCAGGCGTCTCCGGCCTGGTCGTGGTCGGTGGATCGGCTCAGCTGCTCCCAGTTCTCATCGACCTTGAGGCGGTGACGCCAGGCCTCGCGGCCGTATTCATAGGCGTCGCTTCCGGCCAGCAGGCGCAGCGGCGGGTCGTCCAGTTCGGCTACGGTGAGCACAAGGCGGGCGACCTTTCGGGGGTCGCTGTTGGCGGCATGCTCGAAGTCCGCCATCGTCCGGACGGACTCGCCCACCGTGGCCTGGTAGGGCTCGCTGACCGAGGGCGTGGTCATCGACGACCCGGCCCAGTCCGTGCGCATCCCACCGGGCTCGATGACCGTGATCTTGATTCCTAGTGGTGCGACCTCGGCGGCGAGTGCCTCGCTGAAACCGCCGACGGCCCACTTCGCCGACTGGTAGGCGGTCATGCCCGGGCTGCCGATCCGACCGCCGAGGGACGAGACCTGAATGATGCGGCCACCACCTTGTTCACGCAGCACGGGCACGGCCGCTTTGGTCACGTAGACCGTCCCGAGAAAATTCGTCTCGACCTGTCGGCGGAAAACCTCGAGCGTGGTGTCCTCCAGCGATACCCGGTCACCTTGACCTGCGTTGTTGACTACCACGTCGAGCCGTCCGAACGCCTCGCGGCCGTTCGTGACGGCGGCCTGTGCCGCGTCGGCATCCGTGACGTCGAGTTGCTCGACATGGATGCGGTCGCGGTAACGAGTGACGAGATCGTCGAGTGTGCGCGGATCACGGGCGGTCGCCACGACGCGGTGATCCGCGTCCAGCGCCTGCTCGACGATCTGCCGGCCGAGACCCCGAGAGGAGCCCGTCACGAAGAACACAGAACTCATAGCTGGAGATCCTCACTCTCCCAAGATAACGCACGTAGCATGCGCTAACGCCACGATACGGCGTTCCGATACTTAAGTCAACGGCGATGCGTTATCTTGCGGAGGTGAGCCCGCCCAGGCAACGTGCCCGCTCCGTGCACGACAAACAGCTGCGCAAGGTCGCTTTGCTCGACGCCGCTCGTGAACTGGCGAGCGCACACGGTGTGCGGGAGGTGACTCTCGCCGCGGTGACCGCCCAGGTCGGACTGCACCCCTCGGCGTTGCGGCGCTACTTCGAATCGCGCGAGGAGTTACTGCTCGAACTTGCCGAAGAGGGGTGGGGACAGTGGCGCGAACGCCTGGTGGGTGCGCTCGGTGACGCCCGTGGCCTTCCCCCAGCGAGCATCGCGAACATCGTCAGCGACTCTCTCGAACAGCTGCCGCTGTTCTGCGACCTGCTCACTCACGTGGTCCTCAGCCTGGAGGGTGCTGTACGCCTGGAACGGGCCCGCCGCTACAAGGTCGCGGCCACGGCGGCCTACGATGCGATGACCCAGGCGCTGGCCGGTGCGGGCGCGGGCCTTGGCGTCGAGGGCGCCCGGGTTTTACTGACCGCCGCCATGAGCTCCGCCGCCTACCTCTTCCAACTCTCCCGCCCCTCGGCGACGCTCCGCCGCCTCTATGAAGACGAGCCACGATGGGCCCACGATGCACTGCGATTCCACGACCAGCTCTCCACCCTGCTCACCACGGTCGCCGTCGGCGCGGTTCGACAGGGCTAGACAGCGCCCCTCTACGTCAAATGCCCAGCATCGAGGTCGGTTGTGGGGTAGCTGCTGGTAGGTCCGGGAAGTGGCTTGTCCGAAGCCTCACAAACAGCGGCATCGATTGCCGCACACGGGGAATTGTCAACTCAACGCCGCCCTGCACCGCATCGCACTCCCCCGGTCAGCCCCAGACGCGGTTCGACGGCCACAGCATGGGCAAGAGTATGGCGGGTTAGACGGGTCGATGAGGTTGTCGATGTCGCGTCGGAGGGCATCCGGGTTCACCGGCGGAAGATTCTTGCGGCGACGAATCAGTTCCGCAGGTCGGTTGGCGCCGTAGGCTCACGGCGTGCACAACGTGACCCTGGCGAGCGCCGCGTCAACGGCGGCGCTGACGGTTGGGCTGGCGGCTTATGCAGCGTTGATCTTCGCCGGTATCGCAGTGGCGATCTACGACGTACGTCGGCGCCGACGGGGCAGGGCGATCGCCGCCGCGGTGATGGTCGGGGTGCTGACCCTGGGCGGGCTGGTTATCGCGATCGTGAGCAGTATCGCGTGAACCGTCCCAACGACCGCAGCACTCGCAGCTTGCGGGAGACAACCGCGCCGTCAGGCCGCCGTCGATGATCTCGATCGCGGTCCTGGTGTTCGTCGTGCGGCCGGGTGGCGCGATGCCAAGGTGATGCTGCCAAACGTTTGAAATATTCGATGGTTTGTGATGTCCTGGTGTGTGTCATGCCGTGTCCATGCTCCGAGGGGGCGATGCATGGTCGGCGGTGAAATCGGAAGGGCAGCACGAAATCTTCGGCGGTGGGAAACCCTCGTTTGAACCAACCACGGGAGGAAGAAGCTCATGGGCCGGCTCGAGGGCAAGGTGGCTTTCATTACCGGCGCAGCACGCGGTCAAGGCCGCTCGCACGCGACTCTTCTCGCGGCCGAGGGTGCGGACATTGTCGCCATTGACGCCTGCCGCGATTTCGGCACCGTGCCTTATCCCCTTGCCACGGAGGACGACCTAGCTCAGACCGCTAAGGAAGTCGAGAGCCTGGGTAGGCGAATCATTGCCGAGAAGGTTGATGTACGCGACCTGCCGGCGATGAGAGACGTTGCACAGAAGGGCCTTTCCGAGCTCGGAAGTATCGACATCGTTGTGGCTAACGCAGGCGTTGGTAGTACGGGGTCTGTGTTGGAGCTCGGCGAGCAGCAGTGGCAGGAACTCATCGACATCAACCTCACAGGTGTGTGGAAGACACTGGTTGCGACCGTTCCTGCCATGCTCAACGGCGGTCGCGGTGGCTCGGTCATCCTGGTTTCGTCAGCCGCCGGACTGACCGGACTGCCAAACATGGGTCACTACAGTGCTGCCAAGCACGGCGTCGTCGGATTGATGCGTACCCTTTCCATCGAGTTGGCACCACATGCGATCCGCGTGAATTCGATAAACCCGACCACTGTCGATACGCCCATGATCGGCAACCAGGCGATCTACGAGTTGTTCACCGGCGTAGAGGGCGCCACTCGCGAGCAGGCGATGCCCGCATTCAAAAGCGTAAACGCAATGCCAATTCCCTTTGTCGACCCGGTCGACGTCAGCAACGGCGTACTCTATCTGGCCTCAGACGAGGCCAGATATGTCACCGGCACAACTCTGCTCGTCGACGCCGGTGCCACTCACGCGGCCAAAATCCCACATCAGTCGTGATTCTGATGCGACGCGGTGGGCCGGGGCCCGTGCGATTTCGCGCCCGGGCCGCCTCCTCCGTCCGCTAGACCGTAGCGCGCAGTATGAGATCGGCCGCCCGGTGTGCGATCACCATGGTGGGTGCGTTCGTGTTGCCCGACGGCAGGGCGGGGATGACCGATGCGTCGACGACGCGCAGACCCGTGACTCCGTGCACCCGAAGCTCGGGGTCGACAACGGCCAGTCCGTCGCCGCCCATCCGGCACGTTCCCACGGCGTGGTAGATGCTCCCCTCGTTCTGCTCGAGCCACGACCTACCGGTCACCTCGCCGCTCAGGTTCGCGCCGGCGACCGCGCGCATGGCGGGCTGAGATTGCACGAGATCGCGCGCCAGCGCCGACCCCTCGATCAGTTTCCGCACGTCCTCAGCATCCCCGAGGCGGTGCAGTTCCACAACGGGACGATGTCGATCAAGCCGGACACGGCCCCTGGTCGCCGGATGCATGAGCACCGTGTAGACGGTGAAGGCGTCGGCGCGCCGGATCCGCGCCCGTCCCGTCACTCTGTCCAGGCTGTAATGCACCGGCGTCACGGCGATTTGGTAGTCCTCGGTGAAAAGCTGTGCTTCGAACGGAGTGGTCGTCAGAGGGCCGGTGCCGCTGCCGATCATCGAGCCGACCGCCTTCGCGGCGCCGATCGGCCCCAGTGTGTTGATGGTCGGGACCCGCGATGTCCAGCTCTGCTCGGTCACGAGATGGTCCTGGAGGTTCTCGCCGACCCCGGGAAGGTCGAGGACCTCACCGGCCGGTCCAATGCCGGAGCGCAGCAGCAGTGTCGGCGACCCGATCGCGCCGGCACTCAGAATGACCTCCCGCCGCGCCCGTATGACACGTCCGTTGCACTCAACGCCGACGGCGCGCCCTCGGTCGAAGACGATCCGGGACGCCGTCGTTCGCTTCAGCAACCGTGGACGTAGCCCGGACGGTGCGCCGCGCAGGTACGCGCGTGCGGACGAGGCCCGCAATCCGCGACGCTGGTTCACCTGTGTCCGTGCGACACCGAGTTGGCTACGCCCGTTCGGGTCCGGATTCCTTCGATGGCCCGCCTCAACCGCGGCTTCGATGAATGCATCGTCGATGCGGTGGTGGTGCCCGCACCAAGACACGGTGATGGGCCCGGCGCCGCCGCGGTACTCGTCGGCGCCGCCGACCCAGCTCTCCATCGCCTTGAAGTGTGGGAGGACGTCGTCGAAGCCCCAGCCCGGACATCCGTCCGCGGCCCACCCGTCGTAGTCCGACCGCCGCCCCCGCACGTAGACCATCGCATTGATCGAACCGCTACCCCCGACGATCCTGCCGCTCGCGAACGTCTCTCGGGCACCTCCCCTCGACGGGTCGGGTGCGCAGGGGTACTTCCAGTTGGCGGTGGTGAACAGCGACGCCACCCCCGCCGGTACGGCTACATCGGGGCGGCGATCGGTCCCGCCCGCCTCGATGAGAATCACGTCGACACCCGCCGCCGCGAGGCGGGTCGCGACGAGGGCCCCCGCGGAGCCGGCGCCGACGACGATGTAGTCGGCGGACTGGTCGATTCTCATGTCGGGTGGATCCTCCTCCGGTCGGCTGTCATGTCGCGACCCTCATCACACGATGTTCAGTGAGTCCAGGAAGGCCGCTCCGTAAGCCTCGTCACCGTGGATTCGCACCGCGCGGTCGCGCCAGTGAGCGCGGCGGGTACCCCATTCGGGGAATTCCACCGCCAGCGCCTCCACCCATGTACCGTCACCACCGGCTTGGCCGCGACGGGCCCCGGTGCGGTCCACCATCCACGCTCCCCCACCCGGACCGGACAGAACGACTCCCACCGCGGTGTCCAACCACGGCGGGCTGGCCGTGCGCAGCTGATGGCCGAGCACGGCGAACATCCACGCCAGGACCACTGCCATCCGGTTCCCGTCGGTGACGGGAACCGGCCGGTCGAGCGCCGGCGCCATGTCGTGCCGCAGATGGGTGTGATGGTCGAACGTCAGCGCCCCACACAGGAGCAACCGGGCGTCGAACGTCCCCAGTTCGGCCAGTCTCAGCGGTAGGTGCCGGATCGGCGACCGAGAGACAATCTTCGCCGCGGGCAGGATGCGCCGGCTCCACGACCGGTACTCCGCGAGAACCCGCGCCGGCGGCCAATGACGTCGCTCCTCGACGAACACGTCATTGGTGCCTTCGATGTTCGGGCTCGTCAGCATCCGGACGACGGCGGGGGTGAACATGGCGTGACACCCCGAGCCGATGTGGGCCACGACGTCCTTGATCGACCATCCCGCCGCAAGGCTCGGCTGGGCCCAGTCGGCCGCGTCGAGCGACTCGCAGAACATCAGCATCTGCCGGCGTTCGGCCTCCAGTGCCGCCGTCCAGTCGATCCGGTCGAACGCGGCGTCGGACGGGTTCAACAACTCCCTCCAAACCAGCGCCTCGGTGCGGCTCGGCTCACCGGGTCCGCGTGACAGGAATTTAACACAGACTATAAAACGTACCAAGGGTCCGTTCTCATGCCGATCCATGGCGGTGAAGTCACCACCCCCCGCTGCGCGGACGTCCAGGCCGAGGCGCAGGATCTCTACGGCCAACGGCGCGCAAGCCCGGAGCGGGCTACGCCGTCACTCGACTACCAGTGTGCCGGCCTCCGCATCGAGAACAGCCACTGCTCCTAGCGGCACAGTCGCTGGGCGATCACCATGGCCCAAGGGAAGTCCTCCCAGAATCGGAACACCCAGCCGTGACAGGTGATCCCGAAGTAGTCCGATAATCGTTATGCCCTTGCTGGGGCTGAACTTGGTGAACTGGCCAACTGCTATGCCCGCGATGCCGTCGAGATGACCGGCATTGCGCAGCATGGTGAGTTGTCGGTCAACCTGTCCGAGGTGGAGATCGACGGCTTCGATGAACAGGATTGCCCCGTGCAGGTCGGGAAGTGCCCAGCCCGCCCCGGCGGCGATCATGTCAAGGTTGCCGCCGAGAAGGGGGCCGCATGCCGTCCCGTTCGTGGTGAGCTGGGAGGTCGATTCCTCCGCGCGCGACGCGACGATGGTCGGTCCACCAGACATCAGGGCCGCACGCAGGGACTGGCTGCGCAGATGCGGGATCTCGCCGGTCGTTTCGTCAACGTAGAGGGCTCCGTGAAGCCCGACGATTCTGCTGTGCTTCCACATGCTCATGTGCAGGATGGTGATGTCGCTGAAGCCAACGAGGAACTTCGGATCGTTGCGGGCCGCGGCGAAGTCCAGCTGGTCGGCGATGCGATAGGAGCCCTTGCCTCCGCGTGTTGCCACGATCGCCCGGACCGACGGGTCGCGCAGCGCGTGATTCAGGTCGCTGAGGCGCTCGCCATCCGTTCCGGCGAGGTAGCCGTACTTGTTGAAGACGTTGTCGCCCAGTTCGACTTCGAGACCCCAGCTTTCGAATTCTCGTTGGTCATGAAGAACGTCGTCGTGATTGGGCGGACTGCCTGGCGATACCAGCCGGACCTTGTCGCCAACCTGCACCCTGGTCGGTCGAAGCACCGACTCCGGGTCGATGTCCTCGCTGGCGTTCCGTGACGTCACAGCCAAGATTGTGGCGGATAGGTCGCGGCCGAGGTGCGTACGCGTCGTGTCGCGCCGAATGCTTCCGCCGCCGCCGGCTCAGTCCGGCGGGGTGAGTCTGTGCACGGCGCCCCCGAGGTCGACGCTGTAGAGCGAGCCGGTGTCCCATCCCGGGCCCGAACCGAAGCGCACCGATGTGCTGCCGAACAGTCGCGAGGCGACGGTGCACGCCGTGTTGGCGTCGAGGTCGATGCGAACGATGCTGCCGCCGTCCATGGCCAGATAGACCGCGCCATCGGCGCCCACGGTGAGATCGTCGGGGAAGCCGAACAGCCCGAACAACCCGAGGTTGAACTTGCTGATGCGTTTGGGGTTGGAGACATCGATGACGGCCAGCGTGGCCACCGGGTGCAGGTCCAGCGAGGTGATGATCGCGTTGCGGGCCCTGTCGTAGGTCACCCCGTTGGTCGTCGTCAGCCACGGGGCGAACCGGTCGGTGTCCGTGCCGTCGGCGCTGACGCGCGTGAGTCCGGTGATCAGGCCGAGGTTGCGGGAGACGACGAACGATCCGTCGGGTAGCCGGGCCATGCCGTTGGGCATGGTCAGGTTCTCGGCCACCACGGTGGGATCGCCGGTGCTCAGATCGACCTCGGTGATGGTGCCGTCGCGGCGCCCGATGATCCCGGACAGGAAGCTGTTTCCGGTGGTGAAGTAGGCCGTCGAGCCGTCGACGGTGATGCTGCCCGGCGCGGGGACAGCGGGGACGACGGTCGAGCCCGTCCCGTCCGGGGTGAGCCGGTAGATCTGTCCGCTTCGCTGGTCGGTGCGCGACAGCAGCATTCCGCCGGTGCCGTCGAACTCGAGGTTCTCCAGCGAACCCAGCCCCGAGATCACGACCGAACCATCCCATGGACAGCGGGTGGGGATGACCGCCGCGGCAGGGGCGCTCAGTGGGCTGGCGGCCATGGCCATGACGAGGGCCATCGCAAGCGCAGCCGGAATGGGCAGAGCGGCGATCGCCGACCGCGTGACGGTCCCCAGGGCTGAGCTGACAGTGCGGCGCATCGGCGTACTCCTGATCGGTGGACCTCCGGGTACGAGAGCGTACCCGCACGTCAGGGAAGGGTACGGTACCGTACCCCTATGCGCGAGTCGGGCTCGGTCAGCAACGAGCAGCAGCGGTTGATCGAGGCACTGGCCACCCTGATCGAGGACCGCGGCTATTCCGCGACGACGGTTGTCGACATCGTGCGTGTCGCCTCGGCGTCCAAACGCACCTTCTATCAGCACTTCGACAACAAGCAGCAGTGCTACCTGGCGCTTCTGCAATCGCGAACCGCGGTACTGATCGATCGGATCCGCAGCGAGGTCGACCAGGAGGCGCATTGGCACGATCAGGTCCGGCAGATGATCGAGGCCTACGCAGCGCATCTGAGCAGCCGGCCGTTGGTCTCGTTGAGCTGGATTCGCGACCTTCCGGCGCTGGGATTGTCAGCCCGGCCGACACAGCGCACCAACTACACCGCGCTTACCGACGTCGTCCGAGACATGACCACCAACCCCGGATTCCGGCGAGGCGGCGTGCCACCCGTCAACCGCGTCAAGATGGTGATCCTGCTCGGCGGCCTACGCGAGCTCGCCGCGCAGACGGTCGAGGACGGCGGCGAGCTGAGACGGGCCGTCGAGGAGGCAACCGAGATCGCCATCGCGATTCTGCAGACCCCGTCCGGCGACGGTGGTCACCTGAGATGAACCGACGCTGGCGGTTCCTGCGATCGGTGTGGCGGCCCAGCGGTTCAATGTCTGGATCGCCGCGTCAACATGTACACGCCCCTCTGCCCCGCTCCCACGGTCGGCCGCACCGGGACCATCGCCCCTGCAACGGATTCGCACACCCGTGGCGAGGGCGCAATCACCGCGATTACCCGACGCGTGGACCTTCGGCAAGGTCAGCGAATCGCTTGTGTCAGCGGTGTTCGTTCCAGCGAGCGTCGCGATCTCGTCATCATTCGATCGCGTACACGCGGTAGCTGACACCGCCGCTGAGGAGCCTTCCGACGCCAACCGCGACGATGCCGTTCAGCCAGGCGTGCGGCGAACTGTTCGCGGTCTCGAACAGCGGCGTGCTGCGGAAGTAGTATTCGGATGGGGCGACGTTCTCGACGGTTTCGGGATTCAATGCCTGCGGCATCACCTCGGCGGGGATCGCGATCCGCCCCCCGTAGCTGGCATAGATCACGCCGCCTTCGTTCGGCTCAAGCATCACCCGCACATCGACTGCCATCACTCCGTCGGAGCGGATGATCAGCCAATCGCCGCCGCCGGGAAGCACCTTGCCCGCGATCCGGGGCCCATCGAAGGTGCCGCCGGCGATGGGCGCGATCACCCGTGTGCCTAGCGGTCCATCGGGCAACTGGTACCCAGGCGGGATGTCCAGCGTCATGTCGAACAGCAAGGTTGATTTCAGTTCTTCCACAGTGCCTCTCCGTCGTCGAGTGTCATTGAGGTTGGTCCGTCACCGGTGCGGCCTCGATCCTGCGAATGCAGGCCGCGCCGGAGCCTGTCCGGCTTCAGTGCGACCGCCCGCAGTGGTCGCGGCTGGTTGGCATGAGTCGCCCGTGGGTTGCGCCCGCTCCGTAACAGTGCCTATCGACGGCACAACCGGTGTGCCGAGTCGTTGAGCCGTCTGCGCTTCTTCGTGGCCGTTTCGGGGCATTGACATCGGCGGGTTCGTCGTGGTTAATAGTATTTAATATAGCGTAGAAAAAGCTACCCCCTGGGTCTTTCGAAGGAGTCCGCGATGACGAGCAGTCAGCCCAGCTCGGAGACGACCGCCGGCGGTCGCGAGTTCGACCTCGTTGACATATCGACGAAAGCCTTTTGGGCGCAGGCTCCCGAACAGCGAGAGGTGTCGTTTGCCGAGCTGCGGCGGCACGCGCCGGTGAGCTGGCAGCGGCCGATCGAGACCGACATGGCTCCGCCCGGGATCCCGGGCTTCTGGGCAGTCACCACACATGACTTGATTCGCGAGGTCAGCGTTCACCCGGAGCTGTTCTGTTCGGGTCAGGGCACGATGCTCGAAGAGGTCCCAGAGGAGTTTCTCGAGGCCGCTTCGTCGTTCCTGGCCATGGACGGCGATCGTCACCTCACCTATCGCCGGTTGATGAGTTCGTCGTTCACTCCGAAGCGGGTCAAGAAGATCGAGGAGCAGATACGTCTCCGTGCGATCGACATCGTGGAGGGGTTCATCGCCCGGGGCGAGGGTGACTGGGTCGAGTCGGTGGCCAAACAGATGCCGATGAACACGTTCTACGATATGGCCGGGCTTCCGCAGGAGTCCCGCGATCAGGCCGCGCACTTCGCCGACGAACTGGCCGGCTGGAACGATCCGGACATCGCTCACGGGCGCACCGCGGCGGAGGTGATCAACGACGCGATCATCGGGAACCTTGGCATCGGTCTGGAATTCGCCGAAATGACTCGAGCCTGCCCGCGCAACGACATCTGGACCAACCTCGTGGCCGCCGAAGTCGACGGCCACAAACTGACCGACGACGAGCTGGCCTCGATGTTCGTGCTGATGTCCTTCGCCGGAAACGATACGACGCGGACCACACTGTCGTTGGGGACGAAGGCGTTCGTCGACAACCCCGACCAGATCACCTATCTGCTGGAGGATTTCGACGGTCGGATCGATGCCGCCGTTGACGAGGTGTTGCGATGGGTTACGCCGGTGATGACTTTCCGGCGTACTGCTACGCAAGACACGATGCTGGGCGGCCGACAGGTCCGCAAGGGCGACTGGGTGGTGATGATCTACTCATCGGGCAACCGTGACGAAACGGTGTTCGCCGACCCCTGGCGGTTCGACATCACGCGAAAGCCCAACGCTCACGTCGCCTTTGGTGGGGGCGGCCCGCACTTCTGCCTCGGTGCGTTTCTGGCGAAGATGCAGATCAAGCACATGCTCGACCAGATCCTGCACCGCATGCCCGATCTTCGGCTTGGTCAGCCCGCGCTGCTCGTAAGCAACTTCGCCGCAGCGGTCAAGCACATGGACGCATCGACGGGATGCCCGGTCAAACACTGAACCATCGGGCGAAGGTGGCCGGGCGGGCAGCGGCAGATTGCGCCCGACGGGCGATGGTCCGGAGCGGCAATCCCAGCCCCCTCGGATCGTCTTGAATATCTATTAGAAATGTGCTTCCGGGCGTCGCGAGGCGATCCCGGATGACAGATCCGGCATGAGAGAGGCGTATCGCAATGAAGACCCGCGCGGCTGTTGTACGGCAGGTTCCGGGGAAATTCGAGATTGTCGAGCTGGAGTTGGATGAGCCACGGGATGGCGAGGTGCTCGTCGAGCTCAAAGCCGCCGGGCTCTGCCACTCCGACGATCACATCGCGACCGGGGATATGCCGGTTCCCCACTACCCGATCGCCGGAGGTCACGAAGGTGCGGGAATAGTGCGGCAGGTCGGCGCGGGTGTGCGGGGGGTCAAGGAGGGCGATCGTGTCGTCTTCTCCTTCCTGCCGGCATGCGGTCGGTGTCGGTGGTGTGCAAGAGGGCTGCAGAACCTGTGCGATTTGGGCGCCTACGCGCTGATCGGCTCGCGGTTCGACCAGGACGGCAGCCTGCGCATGAGCTTGGACGGTCATCCGGTGGCGCAGATGGCCGCCATTTCGACGTTCTCCCAATACACGACCGTCGACGAACGAAGCTGCGTCAAGATCGCCGACGATATTCCCTTCGACGTCGCGTGCCTGGTTGGCTGTGGCGTGGCGACCGGTTGGGGTTCGGCGACCAACTCGGCGGAGATCGAAGTCGGCCATACCGTGATCGTGATGGGCATCGGCGGCATCGGGATCAATGCCGTGCAGGGGGCGAAACATTCCGGCGCACTCCATGTGGTCGCGGTCGACCCTGTCGAGTTCAAGCGCGAATCTGCCCTGCGGTTGGGCGCCACACACGCGTTCGCCGATGTCGCCGAGGCCACTGAATTCGCCAAGAGCGTGACGAATGGCCAAGGCGCAGACTCGGCGATCGTCACCGTCGGTGTCACCAAGGGCGAGCATGTCGGGGCCGCCTTTGCCGCGATTCGCAAGGGCGGCACCGTGGTTGTCACGGGTATTGGCGATCTCACCGAAGTGGGCATTCCGGTGCCCCTGGGCGAACTGACACTGTTCCAGAAGCGGATACAAGGCTCGATGTATGGGTCGTGCTCGCCGACGATCGATATCCCGACGCAGCTGGGTCTCTACCGGGAAGGCATGCTCAAGCTGGACGAGTTGATAACGGCCACCTACAAGCTGGACGATGTCGCTCAAGGCTATGAGGACATGCACGCCGGCAAGAACATTCGTGGCGTCGTACTCTTCGACTGATCGTTCGAGCGTCCCGGCCCACGCTGACGGCCCAGAAGTCCAGCGCACGCCGTTGCGCGGCAATCAACCCCGCGAGGCACAGACGCACACGAGGTGAGACGAGCTGGCCTTGCCGCGTCTCGATCAAGCTGGCGATTCCGGCGGCCGGGGTGGCGGCCTATCGGACTGCCCGGGTTCTCACCTAGCCTGTTTGAATGCATGGATCGCGGCGTCAGCGTCTGAGTGCCCCCTGCCCCGCGGCAACGGAGATGCCAACATCGTGGCGACGAACCGCCCGATGATCCAGGCACTGAAGATGGCGTTCTACAGCCGCTGGATGACAACAGGACGGAGACCGGACAGCCATACCCGACTCGCGGCGCGTAGCGGGCCGTCGTCGCGAGACACGGGGGCACGCACCCGATGACGTGGCGGACCGACACGGGAATGAGCCCGGCCGCCGAGTTCGATTTCATCATCGTCGGGGCGGGCAGTGCAGGCTGCCTGCTCGCCAATCGCCTCAGCGCCGACCCCGATTGTCGTGTGCTCCTGATCGAGGCCGGCGGCGCAGATGATTGGTTCTGGATCAAGGTGCCGGTGGGCTATCTCTACACCATCGCCAATCCGCGCACCGACTGGTGTTTCACCACCGAGGCCGACCCGGGTCTGGCCGGCCGCAGCATCCACTACGCGCGGGGCCGCGTGATCGGGGGCAGCTCATCGATCAACGCCATGATCCACATGCGCGGTCAGGCCAGCGATTACGAGTCGTGGGCGCAGGCCACCGGCGACGAGCGATGGCTCTGGGGTGGCCCGGATCGTCCAGGCGAGACCCTGACGGTCTACAAGGAGCTGGAGGACTACTTCGGCGGGCCCGACGAGTGGCACGGCGCCGGCGGTGAGATCCGCGTCGAGCGGCCGCGCGTGCGCTGGAAGATCCTGGACGCGTGGCAGGAAGCCGCTGCCCAGGTGGGCATTGCCCCGATCGACGAGTTCAACCGGGGCGACAACGCCGGCAGCGCGTACTTTCACGTCAACCAACGGCGCGGGCGCCGCTGGTCGATGGCCGACGCTTTCCTGCACCCCGTGGCACAGCGGCCCAATCTCACCGTCTACACCCGGACCCAGGCCCTGCAGATTCTGATGGACGACCAGGTCCACGATGACCAGCGCCGCGGTGCCTGGACCAGCGCACAACACCGCGTCACCGGCCTGCGTGTGCTCAAGGGCGGCCGGATCGTCGACGTCCGGGCCCGGCGCGAGGTGATCCTGAGCGCCGGGGCGATCGGATCGCCGCATCTGATGCAGGTTTCGGGCCTGGGCCCGGGCGAATTGCTGACCCACCACGGCGTGCCGGTGGCCGTCGATCTGCCGGGGGTCGGCGAAAACCTTCAGGATCACCTGCAGCTGCGAACGATCTACCGGATCACGGGTGCCCCGACCGTCAACACACTGTACCGGAACTGGATCACCCGTGCGGGCATGGGAGTCCAGTACCTGCTGTTGCGATCCGGACCCCTGACCATGCCGCCGTCCACGCTGGGCGCGTTCGCCAAGAGCAACCCGGCGTTGACCACCGCCGATCTGGAGTGGCATGTGCAGCCCCTGTCCTTGCCGAAGTTCGGCGAACCGCTGCATCGTTTCGGGGCGATCACTCCCTCGGTGTGCAACCTGCGCCCCAGCTCGCGTGGCCATGTGCGCATAGCCAGTGCAGACCCCCTGGCCAGCCCCAAGATTTCCTGCAACTATCTGTCGACCGAGGCCGATCTTCGCGCCGCCGTGCGCGGCCTGCGGATGACCCGTCAGATCATGGCCGCGCCGGCTCTGGCCCGCCACAAACCCCAGGAGCTGCTTCCCGGCCCACAACTGGACAGCGATGAACAGCTGCAGAGGGCGGCCGGTGAACTGGGAACAACCATCTTCCACCCCGTGGGTACCTGCACGATGGGGGCCTTCGATGCGCGCGGTCTCCCGCGGTCGCCGGCCACGGTGCTCGACACCGACTGCCGCGTATACGGTGTCGCCGGCCTTCGAGTTGCCGACGCTTCGGCGATGCCGACCATCACGTCCGGCAACACCAACGCGCCGGTCATGCTCATCGCGGAGCGCGCAGCGCGGGCCATCCTGGGATAGTTCGGGGGGCCGTCGGCCGCGGACCTCGTCGTCCGGTTATTCGCCTCGACTCAGTAGGCGGCTGCCGCGATTGCGGCGGCAAGATCGGTGATGACGTCGGGTTGCCGCGGAGCCCACCCCAGCGCGTGTTTCGCGCGGTCACCGTCGACGCACTGGTCCAGCGCCAGGGCGTCGGCGAACGGACCCAGGTCCTGGCGTGCGTCCCGGATCGGCCACGGTGTCACCGCCTCGGCGCCGATCGCGCGCCGGATGGCCTCGGCCATCTCGGCCACGCTCACGGCCTGTTCGGCGACGACGTTGAGGATCTGGCCATCGACGTCGGGCTTGCGTGCGACGGCGGCGTCGAGAGCCCTGAGGTATGCCACGGCGAGGTCATCGACGTGCACGGTGGGCCAACGGTTCCGGCCCTCGCCGACGATCCTGACGGCCCCGGAATGGCGTCCCATCTGGGCCAGCATGGCGAACACTCCCCCGCCGTGCCCGTGCACCATTGCCGGACGCAGCACCACCGCGGCGACCGAACGCTGTGCGGCCAGGGCCAGCGCCCGGCGTTCCATGGCGGGGCGCCAGGCCACCAGTCGTGTCGGATGCAGTTCCGCATCCTCGGTGACGGGGAGTTCGCCGGTGTCGCCGTAGACCCATGCCCCGGAGGTGTAGACGAATCCCGAACCGGGTGCCATCGCCGACAGCGTGGCGGTGACCAGGTTCTCGTCGAGCGATTCGGCGTGCTCGTCGTTGCTGGAGGCGGTATGTACGACCCCCGCGGCCGAGCCGGCAAGTTCGGCCAGCAGGGGTGTGTCGGCGAGGTCGCCTTCGCGTAGGTGTACGCCGAGGTCGGCCAGTCGCGCCGCGGCGTCCGTCGATGCCGACCGCACCAGTGCGGTCACCTGGTGGCCGGCGGTGACCGCGGCACGGGCGACTCCACCGCCGATGAATCCCGTCGCGCCGGTGAGCAGTAGCTGCATGATCGATGACCTCCGCGTTGTCGACGAAAACAAGACCATTCAGTCTCGTCATGCCGTTACTGTAACGAGACTGGGCAGTCTTGTCGAAGGTGTGCTCCCGGTGCTATGTCTTCGGGTATGAGTTCGCCAGCGCAACCCGAGTTGAGCCCGCTGCAGCGTCGCAAACGGGCGGCGATCCTGTCCGGCGCCGAGGAGGTGTTCCTCGACCGCGGCTACGGGTCGACGACCATGGATGACGTTGCCGCCGTGGCCGGGGTGGGTAAGCAGACCGTCTACCGGCACTTTGCCTCGAAGGAGGTGCTGTTCGAAAGCCTCATCAGGTCGATGTGCGTGCAGGGCGCGGACATCGACGTCGACACCACCGTCGGCGACGATGCCCGCTCCCCGGAGGAGCGGCTGCGCGAACTCGGTGGGCAGCTGGTACGAAATCTGGGGTCCGCCCGCAGTATCCGGCTCTACCGGGCGGTGGTCGCCGAAGCCGGACGCCGCCCCGATCTGGGGCGGCTGTTCTACGACAGCGGCGCCAAGCTGGTACGGGTGCTCGCCGCCCGTATTCTGGCGACGGTATACGACGAGGCCACGGCGGCCGTTCGCGCGGCGACGTTCATCAGTCTCGTGCTCGGCGACGTCCATCTCGAACTGACCCTCGGCTACACGATCACCAACCGGCAGGCGCGCTTCGACGCCCAGGTGGAGGAGGCGATCCAAGCCGCGCTGCGCGGCTGAGGCGCGGCTACTGGGCCCTGGTTCGCCGCCGGCGCGACGAACTCCATTCAGTGGTCTTACCACTTGACCTATGACCAGTGGGTTGGCATGCTGGAGGTGTGGCACTACGACCGGTGAACCGTCGCTCGGTACCCGAGGACGTCTTCGAGCAGATCATCACCGATGTCCTCAGCGGTGAGATGGCCCCGGGCGAGGCGCTGCCGAGCGAGCGCCGGCTCGCCGAGGTGCTGGGGGTATCGCGGCCCGCGATCCGCGAGGCCCTCAAGCGGCTGGCCGCCGCCGGTCTGATCGAGGTTCGTCAGGGCGATGCCACCACGGTGCGCGACTTCCGGCGCACCGCCGGGCTCGACCTGCTCCCCCGGCTGCTGATCCGGGACGGCGAACTCGACCTCGGCGTCGTCCGCAGCATCCTCGAAACCCGGCTGCACAACGGACCCAAGGTGGCCGAGCTCGCCGCGCTGCGCCGGGGCCCCGAACTGTCGAACGAATTGGACGCCGCCGTCGCGGCCCTCGCCGAGGACATCGAGGCGCAGGACATCGAGGCGCAGGACATCGACCCTGTTGCCGCGCAACGACATGCGCTGGACTTCTGGGATCACATCGTCGACGGCGCCGACTCCATCGCGTTCCGGCTCATGTTCAACACGCTGCGCGCCACCTACGAGCCCGCGCTGCCCGCCCTGGCCACGATGATGGCCGCCGAGGTGGGACGTGTGGATGCCTACCGTGCGATCGCCGAGGCGGTGGTGGCCGGCGACTCGGCCGCGGCTCACGACAACGCCCACCGCCTTCTGGAACCCGCGACGACCGCATTGCTGGATGCACTGCACGCCCTGGAGGAACCCCGGTGACCACCACCCCGTCCCGACCCACCCGCAGACAGTTCACGTTGATCGACGCGGCACGCGAGTTCTGGCGACACCCCTCCCCCTGGATGATCGCCACGACGTTCGTCATGGCGTCGACCGCGCGGATCGCCTACGGCGACTGGCAGATCACCGACGCCCTCGTGCCGGCGATCATGCTCGCGCTGTTTCCGTTCTTCGAATGGCTTGTGCACGTGTGCATCCTGCATTGGCGGCCCAGGCGGGTCGGCCCGCTGCGCATCGACCCGCTGCTGGCGCGCAAACATCGGGAACACCACGTCGAGCCGCGGGACGTCGCCCTGATCTTCATCCCGTGGCAGGCCCTGCTGTGGGTGCTGCCCGTGGCGCTGGGGATCGCGTTGCTGGCGTTCCCGCGCACGGCGCTCGGCCTGACGTTCCTGACCTTCCTGACGGTGCTGGGCCTGTGCTACGAATGGTGCCACTACCTCGTCCACACCGACTACAAGCCCAAGACCGTTGTCTACCGGGCGGTCTGGCGCAATCACCGTCAGCACCACTTCAAGAACGAGCACTACTGGTTCACGGTCACCAGCGCGGGCACGGCCGACCGGGTGCTGGGTACCTACCCCGATCCGGCCACGGTCCCCACCTCGCCGACGGCGAAGAACCTGCACGGGCAGGCGCGCTGACCGCGGTTCCACCGGCGCCCACGATCCCGTGGCCTTAGCGTAGAGGCGTGGACTGGGAGTTCGAGGCCGAGGTGTTCCAGTGGCGTGGCCCCGCACCGTACTTCTTCGCCGCCACGCCCGCCCATGTCGACGACTTCCTGCATGCTCACCTCGGTGAGCTGACCTACGGCTGGGGGGTCATCCCCGCACGGGTGGGAGTGGGCGCCACCGAGGTGACGACGTCACTGATCCCCAGGGGCGACGTGTATCTGGTGCCGCTGAAGGTGGCGCTGCGCCGACCCGAGGGCATCGATGACGGCGACATCGTGCGGATGCGTCTGCACGTCGGCCGGCAGGATGCCGGTGGTCCGTCCGGAGGCGACGCGATGACCACGTTCGTCATCGACGCACCGGTGGCCATCCAGCTCGCCTCCGGTGGAGCGACGATCCCGCCGCAGCACAGCCTGGTGGCTCCCACGCTGCTGCGCTCACAGGCCCTGGCGCTGGTGTACGAATCGGTGCGCCGCGGCGAGATCGACGAGCGGGCGGGTCGGAAGGTTCTCGACGACATCCGGGGGCTCCGGATCCGGTTTCTCGGCGACCGCTCACTGCAGGACCACGCGTGGCGGCTGGCCACCGAACTGAACTGGCCGGACATCCATCAAGTCGAGTTGATTGCGCTGACCCAGCTGCAAGCCGACGCGCTGGTCACCGTGGACGACGAACTCGCAGCCGCGGCACGTGCATTCGTCAGAACCGCGTCCATGGCCGATATTCTGCGGACCTGAATCAGCGGTGGGCCGTTCTAGGACTTCCTGGCCGCGCCGACGAACAGCGACCCGCCGAAGCGGTGCTCGATCTCGCCGGTGCCGTGCAGGCCGTGCCGCGCCAGTTCGGCAGCGAATTCGTCTGCCTCGAAGCGGTTTTCCCGGGGGTGGTCGGTAAGCAGCCGCATCGGCCAGGTGTTCAGTGTGTGGCGCGGAAGCTCCTCGAACAGCAGTAGTCCCCCGGGGCGCAGCACCCGGGCGATCTCGGCGATCCCGCTCTGCCAGTCCGGGACGTGGTGAATGATCCCGAAGTCCACGACGGCGTCCATCTTCCCCGAAGGCTGGTCGATCGCACACACGTCGCCCACCGAGAGCGTCACCGGCCGGCCGTGCAATCGTCGTCGAGCGAGTTCGACCATGGACTCGTCGAGGTCGAACGCGCTCACCTGCTCGGCGCCCAGACGGTCCAGAAGCACCTCGGACCCGACACCGCGGCCGCAGCCGACCTCGAGCACGTGCTGGCCGGTCAGTGCCCCGCCCGCGAGCCTGCGGAACCAGCTCGATTCGACATGATGCTGAAGTGCGGCACGCATCGGATTGTTCATCGCGGCGCGCTCGACGGCGTTGAGTTTCATGCTGCTCAGCCTCGGCCAATCCGAGGCGGGTGCGCTACCGGTAAATTGACTGCTGATGCCGAAAAACCGCCAACCCGCCGGGCCGCTGGAACCGTCGTACCTGCCGGCGTTTCATGGCGCGGGCTGGCTCGAGCATGGATTCCACATCGGCGACCACTCCCACTCCGAGGGGCAGTTGGTGTATCCGGCCAGCGGCGCCCTGGCCACGACGACCGTGCGCGGCACGTGGGTCGCCCCGGCCAACCGCGTGACATGGACGCCGCCGGGATTCGACCACTCCCACCGCTTCTACGGCAGGACCGATGTCCGCATGGTCGTCATTCCGGCACACATGTGCGACGCACTTGCCGCACACCCCACGGTCTTCGCGGTGAGCCCCCTGCTGCGGGAAGCTCTCTTGGCGCTGACGGAGCGCGAGAAGCGCAGCGGGGCCCACGACCACCTGCGGGCCGTGGTCATCGATGAACTGGTCGAGGCGCCCGAACAGGACCTGCACCTGCCCGAAGCGCGTGACGACCGGTTGCGGGCCGTCACCGCCGCGCTGCACGCCGATCCCGGCCAGACCACGACGCTGGCCGAGCTCGGGCGGGCGGCGGGCGCGAGCGGCCGAACCCTGAGCCGGTTGTTCCAGACCGAGTTCGACATGAGCTTTCACCGCTGGCGAACCATGCTGCGCATCCATCACGCACTGGTTCACCTCGCCAACGGCCGGTCGGTCACCGACACCGCTCTGCGGTGTGGATGGTCGAACCCGACAAGTTTCATCGAGGCGTTCAGCTTCATCGTCGGCCAGACGCCGGGTCAGTACCTCCGCAGCAACGGCGAACGCAACGGTGAACGCAACGGTGAAGCCGGCCTCCACCGACGAGAAGCCATCGGATGGTCGATGAGTTCGTAGAGGTCGATCGACTCTCGTCAGGACTGCTTGGAGGGGTGGGTTCGGTGGTAGTGGCGGGCCGCCCGTACGCGGTTGCCGCAGGCTTCCGAACACCACTGACGTCGCGGGTGTGACTTGACGAAGTAGAGCACACAGCCGGGTGCGTTGCAGGTGCGCAGGTCGACCGCCTGCGCACCGGTGAACAGGTCGATGGCCTCGTTGCCGAGGTCGGCCAGTGCGCTGCGGGTCGGTGAGGCGTGCCGGCTGGTCACGGTGTGCAGATGTCCGTCGCGGAGGGCGAGTTCGGCGTGTGGGCGGCTGGCGACCAGACGGTTCACGGCGGCGACGGCCTCGTCGACCTCGCCGACGGCGGAGTGCGCGGCGGTGCGGGCGTCGTCGGTGATGTGGGCCGCCAGCCGGCGGAGGCTGTCCCGCAGCAGCAGGGCGTCGGTGAATTCGTCATCGGTCGATTCGCCCAGTTCGGTGGGGTCGTAGTCGGTGACGTCGGAAAGCCAGTCGCGCAGGGCGGCCGGGCTGGTCAGTTCGTCGTGCACGCCGCCGGTGTCGGCCCAGATGGTGTTCATCAGCCGTACCGGGGCGGGCTCGTCGGGCAGGAGCCACGCGGGTGTTCCCGTGGTCACACCACAACACTATCACGGATAGATCCTCTTGCATCCGTTAGGCAGAGGTGGTACATCTTCTAACGGCAACGTCGTGTTGCAACCATTAGAACCGAGAGGATCCTCCGATGACCGACTTCGCCCCCGTCGAACCCGAGTCCGCGACCGGCAAGGCCGCCGAGCTGCTCGCCCAGGTGCAGGCATCGTTGGGGCTGACGCCCAACATGACCAAGGTGATGGCCAACAGCCCAGCTCTGTTGCAGAGCTACCTGGCCCTGTCCGGTGCGGTGGCCGGCGGCGTTCTGCGACCCGCGGTGCGGGAGCGCCTGGCGATCGCCACCGCCCAGCTCAACGGTTGCGAGTACTGCCTGTCGGCGCACACCTACATCGGGGCCAACATCGCCAAGGTGACCGACGCCGAACTCGCGGGCGCCCGCCGGGGCGGATCCGAGGACGAACACGTCGCGGCGCTGCTCACGCTGTCCAACACCATCGCCGAGAACGCCGGCGACGTGACCGAGGTCGAACTGAAGACCGCCCGCGCGGCCGGGGTCACCGAGGAGGAGATCGGCGAGGTCGTGGCCAACCTCGCGCTGAACGTGATGACCAACTACTTCAACGTGATGGCCCGGGTCGACAACGACTGGCCCGTCGTGTCCCTGTGAGCCACGGACGGTGCCGACGATGAACGACGATGGCCGGCGCGCCGCCGGGGGATTCCACGGCGGCGAGCTGACCGTCCAACAACGTGCCGGGGTTCAGGCTCAGGCCGCGAGGCTGGCCCCGATGGTGGCCGCCGGTCAATTGCGTTCCGGGATAGCCGCTTTCGTGGCCGGCGCGATGTTCGCGGCGATCACCGCCCGAGACCGGGCGGGACGGTTGTGGACATCACCACTGCTGGGGCCTCCGGGATTCCTGCACGCGGTGGGGCCGACCACGTTGGGTCTGGGTGCGGCCCTTCCCGAAGGGGACCCGCTGCATGCGCTGCCTGCCGGGCAGCCGGCCGGCATCGTCGTCGTCGACTTCGTTACCCGACGCCGGGTGCGCATCAACGGTGTGCTGACCGGGGCGACACCCGAGGGGCTGACCGTGGAGGTCGAGCAGGCCTACGGCAACTGCCCGCAGTACATCCGGCGTCGCCAGGTTCGCGCCACCGCAACATCCGGGACCGCCCGTGCGCGGACCCATCGCGGCGAGGCGTTGCGGCCCGGCGACACCCGATTCGTGGAGAGTGCCGACACCTTCATCCTGGGGACCACCCACCCCGAATCGGGCAACGACGCCTCGCACCGCGGCGGCCCCGCCGGGTTCGTCCGCACCGGTCCCGCACACCTGTGGTGGCCGGACTATCCGGGCAACAACATGTTCAACAGCCTCGGCAACCTCGCCGTCGACCCCACCGCGGCCCTGCTGTTCCTCGACTTCGAGGCCGGTGCCGCGCTGCAGCTTTCCGGGGAGGCCACCGTGTGCTGGAACGCCGACATCGCCGACGACACCCCCGCCGGACGGTGGGTGCGGTTCACGCCCCACCTGGTCGTGGCCACCGCCGTGCCCGAACGGCCCGACCGACCAACGACTCATGACCGACCGAATATCACCAACAACGGATGGAGACACCATGTCTGAGCGCCGACCGCCGGTCCCGCCCTTCGACCTGGACAGCGCGTTGCAGAAGGTGCAGGCGGCCGAGGACGCCTGGAACACCCGCGATCCCCACCACGTCAGCCGGGCCTACACACCCGACTCCGCCTGGCGTAACCGTGACCAGTTCCTCACCGGGCGCGCAGCGATCGTCGAATTCCTCACCGCGAAATGGGAACGCGAACTCGACTACGCACTGCGCAAGAGCCTGTGGGGATTCCGTGGCAATCGCATCGCCGTGCGCTTCCAGTACGAATGGCACGATGCCACCGGTCAGTGGTACCGCAGCTACGGCAACGAGCTGTGGGAATTCGACGAGAGCGGCCTGATGCGCCGCCGCGAGGCCAGCATCAACGACGTCACCATCGCCGAGGGGCAGCGGCGCTACTTCGGGCCCCGGCCGGCCGCCGAACGCGGCGTCGATATCCCGCTCCGGTAGGCGCGAGCCCCGATCTCCGCTCCCCTGGGTCAGCGTGCGTACGTCCGCAACAGCGCCCGGGTACGGGCCCGCCCCTCCGGCGACGGATCGAACGTCGCGGCGACGTACTCGTCGACGCCTGCCGCCCGCAGTTCGTCGAGCCGGCCCCGGACGGTGTCCTCGTCGCCGATGATGGCCGCGTCCTGCGGCCCGGCATAGCCCTCCCGGTCGAGCATCGCGCGGTACGAGGGCAGCTGGCCGTAGATGGCGAACTGTTCGGCGGCGAGCCTGCGTGCGGCCTCGATGTCGTCGGTGACGCTGACCGGCAGCGCCGCGACGACGCGCACCGCGCCCTCGCGTCCGGCGTCGGCGGCCGCCTGCCGCAGCGTCGGCCCCACATGCTCGGCCAGCGTCGTGGGTCCCGTCATCCAGGTACAGGTGCCCGACGTACGGCGCCCCGCCAGCTTCAGCATCTGCGGACCCAGCGCCGCGACGTAGACGTCGGGCCGCGGGGCCCCGGAGATCATCAGCGCACCGCGGGTGCTGACGGTCTCCCCCGTCGCATCGGCGGGCTCACCGGCCAACAGCGGCAGCAGCCCGTCGAGGTATTCGTTGAGCCTGCGCACCGGCCTGTCCCACGGGATGCCCCACATGCCCTCGGTGACCGTCTGATGGGTCATCCCGAGCCCGAGGGTGAACCGGCCACCGGAGGCGAGGCTCAGCGTGAGGGCGCGCTGGGCCATCTGCATCGGATGCTGATTCTGGATGGGCACCACACCGCTGGCCGCAGCGATGGTGTCGACCTCGCGCAGCGCGATTGCCAGAATCATGAGAAGGTCTGGCTCATAAGGCAATTGGCTCATCCACACGCGTTCGAAACCTTCGTCGCGCAGCGTCGCCAGGTTCGCGATCGTCGCGTCGATCGGTGAATCACCGCCCAGTCCACTGAGTTGCCCGAACATACTGACCTGCATGACCAACACGCTCCTTTGCGTAGCCCCCGGGGGTGGACGGTTGCCATTATTCTCTGCCCGGCCGGATCCTTCCTAAAACGCTGCTGGGCGGTGGTCGGGCGTCGGCCCGACGGCGGTCAGCGAGGCCCACGCCCCCATGGCCGAGTGCGCAATGCCTTCGAGCGTCGCACGGTCGGCCCCGTCACGCGCCTGGATCGACATCCCCTGCTGCACCGTCACGTAGAACCGGGCAATGGCGTCGAGGTCTGCGCCGGCGGGTATCTCGCCCGTGTCCACCCCACGTGCCAGCACCTCGACGAGGGTGGTGGTGCTCTGCTCCCGTTTGCCGGTGAGCTCGGCGCGCAGTGGCGCCGTCGCGGCGTTGGCGTGCAACGCCGACAGCACCACCAGGCACCCCGTCGGGCGGTCCGCGCGGGCGAAGGCGTGTGCCGTCGTCATCAGGAAGGCCTCGACCGCGCCGTGGGCGGTGTCGGCGGCAGCGACGGCGTCCCAGATCTCGGTGCCCGCGCACGTGGCGTAGTGGTCGACGGCCTCCCGGAAGAGTTCGTCCTTGGAGCCGAACGCGGCGTAGAGGCTCGTCGGCCCGATCCCCATCGCCGCCGTCAGGTCGGTCATCGAGGCGCCCTCGTAGCCCCGCTCCCAGAAGACCGCCATGGCCCGCTCGAGTGCGCTGGTCCTGTCGAACTGCCGTGGCCGGCCACGCGCTGCCATCGGGGCCCTTCCTCCGGGGGTTATGCATCGAATGCTACAGAAATCCCTTGACGGCCGGAACGGGCCCCACATATATTTGCAGTGATCGTTACAGAAATGGAGCTGGCATGGCGGTACTCGACGGAAAAAGAGCCCTGGTCACCGGAGGGTCGCGCGGAATCGGCGCGGGAATCGTGCGGCGGCTCGCCGCCGACGGCGCCGCCGTGGCCTTCACCTACGCCAACTCGGCCGCCCGGGCCGACGAGCTCGTGGCCGAGGTGACGGCCCGCGGCGCCAAGGCGGTGGCGATCCAGGCCGACGCGGCCGACCCGGTACGAACCGCGAGTGCGGTCGGCGAGGCCGTCGCCGAACTGGGCGGGCTGGACGTGCTGGTGAACAATGCCGGAGCCGCTCACCTCGAACCGATCGACGACTTCGCCGCCGAGCAGTTCGACCGGCTGGTGGCGATCAACATCGGCGGCGTGTACTGGGCCACTCGCACCGCGATCGCGCATCTGGGTGAAGGCGCGCGGATCATCAACATCGGCAGCATCAATGCCGACCGGGTGCCCGGTCCCGGCGCGACGGTCTATGCGATGACCAAGGGAGCGGTGTCCTCCTTCACCCGCGCACTGGCCCGGGAACTGGGCCCGCGCGGCATCACCGTCAACAACGTCCAGCCCGGTCCGATCGACACCGAGATGAACCCCGACGACGGGGAGTTCGCCGACAGTCTCAAACAGCTTGTCGCACTGGGTCGCTACGGCCACACCAGTGACATCGCCGCCATGGTGAGTTTTCTGGCGGGCCCCGAGTCCGGCTTCGTCACCGGAGCGAGCGTCAACGTCGACGGCGGCATCACGGTCTAGCGTTCAGCCCGTGTGGTTCGGGCTCGGCCACGGCCGGGGAACCGGGCGCGGGCGCACGTGCTGCGGCCACCAGAACCACCTGCCCAGCAGCGCCGCCAGCGACGGTGTCATCAGCGACCGGACGACCAACGTGTCGAACAGCAGGCCGAGCCCGATCGTGGTGCCGACCTGGCCGATCGTGACCATGTCGCTGACGGCCATCCCGATCATGGTGAAGGCGAACACCAGGCCCGCCGCCGTGACGACCGAGCCGGTTCCGGCCATCGACCGGATGATGCCGGTCTTCAGGCCCGCGTGCATCTCCTCTTTCATCCGAGACACCAGCAGCAGGTTGTAGTCGGCGCCGACGGCCAGCAGAACGATGACCGCCATCGGCAACACCATCCAGTGCAGTGGGATCCCGATCAGGTGCTGCCAGATCAGGACCGACAGGCCGAAGGACGCCCCCAGACTCAGCACCACGGTTCCGACGATCACCGCCGCGGCGGCCACGGCCCTGGTGAGCACCACCATGACGAGGAAGATCAGGATCAGCGCGGCGACCGCCGCGATGAGCAGGTCGTAGTCCGCACCCTGTTGCATGTCCTTGTACAGCGCCGCGCTACCGCCGACATAGATCGTGGAGCCCTCCAGCGGCGTTCCCTTGATCGCGTCGGCTGCGGCGATGCGCAGTGGCTCGATGTGCGATGTGCCCTCCTCGGTCAACGGATCGCCCTGATGGAACACGGTGATCCGCACGGCATGGCCGTCGGGCGAGAGGAACAGTTTGATCCCCCGCTGGAAGTCGGCGGTCTCGAAGGCCTCCGGCGGCAGGTAGAACGAATCGTCGTTGCGGGCCGCGTCGAACGCCTCGCCCATCGCCGTGGCGTCCTCCTGCATCGCCATGCTCTGATCCTGCTGCGCCTTCTGCGCCTGATACTGGTTGAGCATCATCTGCTTCTGGTTCTTCATCGTCTGGATCATCGCCGGCATCAGCGCCGCCATCTGCGGCGTCAGCTCGGCCATCTCCTTGAGGTCGGGCACGATGTCCTGGAAGTCGTCGGACATCGTGCTGATGCCGTCGAGGCTCTCGAAGATCGAGCGCAGCGACCAGCACACCGGAATGTCGAAACAGTGCGGCTCCCAGTAGAAGTAGTTCCGAAGCGGCCGGAAGAAATCGTCGAAGTCGGCCAGACTGTCACGAACCTCGGAGATGTGCACCGAGGTCGTGTCCATCTTGTCGGCCATGCGCCGGGTGACGTCGGCCAACTGGAGCGTGATGCCGTGCATCTTCTCCATGGAGTCGATGGTCACCTGCATCTCGTCGGCCTGCTTGAGCGTGTTCTCCAGCACCTTCTGCTGGTAGTCGTTGTTCATCAGCGACCCGGTGCCGCTCTGGCCGATCGTGTAGGCGAGCGAGGCGTGCTTGACCGGCTTGCCGTCCGGGCGGGTGATGGTCTGCACCTGTGCGATGCCGTGGACGCGAACCAGTGCCTTGGCGATCTTGTCGATGACCAGGAAGTCCGCCGGGTTGCGCAGATCATGATCGGCTTCGACCATGATCAGCTCGGGGTTCATCTTGGCGTCCGAGAAGTGCCGGTCGGCGGCCTCATAGCCGACGTTGGCGGGAACGTCGGCAGGAAGATAGATGCGGTCGTTGTAGGTGGTGTGATAGCCGGGCAGCGTCAGCAACCCGACCAGGGCCAGCACGACCGCCATGACCAGCACCGCCCCGGGCCACCGCACGGTCGCCGCGCCGATGCGCCGCCACCCGCGCGAGCGTCCCATCCGCTTGGGTTCGAGCACGCGGCCGAAGCGGGTGACGATCGAGATGACCGCAGGGCCAAGCGTGAGCGCGGCGAGCACGACGATGGTCATGCCGATCGCCAATGGCACACCCATGGTCTGGAAGTACGGCAGCCGGGTGAAATACAGGCAGAGCGTTGCGCCGGCGATGGTCATCCCCGAGGCCAGCACGACGTGCGCCGTGCCGTGAAACATGTCGTAGTACGCCAGTTCCCGGCTCTTACCCGACCGTCGAGCTTCCTGGTAGCGGCCTATCAGGAAGATCGCGTAGTCGGTTGCCGCGGCGATCGCCAACGTCACCACCATGTTGGTCGCGAAGGTGGTGAGTCCGATCACCTCGTGATAGCCGAGGAAAGCGACGATCCCGCGAGCCGAGAGCAGCCCGATGATCACCATGAACAGCGTGATCACCGTGGTGACGATGGACCGGTAGACCAGCAGAAGCATCACCGTGATGACCCCGAAGGTCAACGCCTCGATGGTCTTCATGCTGGCATCGCCGACCTCGTTCTGGTCGGTCGTGGTGGCCGCCGGGCCGGTGACGTAGGCCTTCACACCCGCGGGCGGCTCGATGCCGGCGATGATGTCTCGAACGGCCTGCACCGACTCGTTGGCCAGGGCCTCGCCCTGGTCGCCGGCGATGTAGACCTGGACGTAGGCCGCCTTGCCGTCCATGCTCTGGGCGCCGGCCGCAGTCAGCGTGTCGCCCCAGAAGTCCTGCACATGCTGCACATGGGCGGTGTCCGCTTCCAGCTCACGGACCATGTCGTCGTAGAACGCGTGCGCGTCGGCACCCAGCTCCTGCTGACCCTCAAGCACGATCATCACCGAGCTGCTGGTGTCGTACTCCTGGAACACCTCGCCGACGCGCTTGGTCGCGATCATCGACGGAGCATCGTTGGGGCTCATCGACACAGCGCGGGTCTTGCTGACCACTTCGAGCTGGGGAACCGAGACGTTGAGGATCGCGATGATCGCTATCCAGGCCAACACGATCGGGACCGCGAAGGTGCGGATGAAACGCGGCAGCAGGGGGCGGACGGCGTGATGGGTGGGCGGCACCGGGGCGGTCGGGGCGTCCTCGACGGAAGTGCTCATGCCGCCTTCACCAGACAGTAGGTCGCAGGGTCCACGCCGTGGGCCGTCCTTTCGTCCTTCACTTCGTCGTCGACGGTGACCCGGCAGCCGATCGACTGCCCGTCCCCCTGGGCGACGAGATTCGGCATGACCGACGGAATGGTGGTCTCCAGGGTCAGCGACCACGGCAGATTCACCTCGCCGGTTCGTTGCGGCAGACCGTCGAGGTCGGTGTAGTTGATGATCGCGGTGCTACCCGTCCCGAAAACCTCGTAGGTGACGACCTTGGGGTTGAAGTTCTCCGCGGTGTCGGTGCCGATCGGTGTCACGATGGCCCCGTTGGAACCGAACACCGAGCGCAGGTGTGCCACGGTGAACGCGCCCACCGTGACGGCCGCCACCACCAGGACGGGCACCCATGCGCGTTTGAGCACCGAGATGAAGACGGTCATCGTGGAATCGAACAGTGTTGGCGGGCAGTCGGTTCGGAGCCCAGAAGCGGGCACGCGGATGCGGAAGTCAAACCAGGCCTCTCCACGAGATTTTCACACCGGCCGCCGAACGACTCAGTCTGGCTAGACAACCTAAACGACTTAAGCGGACAAAAACAATCCGGTTATGGCGGTTATCACGACGCCCCACGGCGAGTGATCGACGACCCACCCGAGCCGGGAATACGGCGGGGCGGATATTGGTTTGAGGGTCGACGACAGGACGAACTACCGTTTTTTCCAAAGCAATTCGTGGAGACGGCACGGGCGCACGGTTCGCCCGTCGGAGAGTTGGGCAGTGGCCGGCGCCGCCCGAGGTGCTGGGCTCGGGCGGCCGACGGCTATGCCGGACGCGGTGCGGGCCGGTGCCTCACGGCTGCGCCCGGCCCTTCTTGCTGAGCCGGAAGGCGGGTGGGAACTGCTCGTCATTGCTCTTGACCGAATCGGTGAGACCCTTGTCGAGCACGGACGCGTCGAGTTCGAAATCCTCCGGATCGGGCCGCACCTGGGCTCCGAGCGACTCGATCAGGCCGGTGATCAGCGACCCCATGTATTCACCCTGAAACTGTTCGAGGACGTGGAAGAACGTCTTCTGGATGTGCACCGAATCGGTCGGTCGGGTGCGCGCGCACACCGCGGCGTAGGTGGCCACCTCGGCTTCGAGCTGGTCGCGTGGGACCACCTTGTTGACGAAGTCGCACTCGTACATCTCCTGCGCGGTGAACGGCCGGCCGGTGAACAGCATCTCCTTGAACCGGCGGGTTCCCATCGTCAGCGCCCAGGACCACATCCGCGGTCCCCATCCGGCGTAGCGAAACGCCGCGTGTCCGAACAGCGCGTCGTCGGAGGCGATGACCAGGTCGGCGTCGGCGGCCTGGTAGAAGTGCCACCCGTAGCAGTAGCCCTTGACCTCGAGGATGCTGATCTTCTGGAACTCCCGCAGGCTGCGACAACCCGACTGTGCGTTGGCGAACCAGGGGCCCAGGGATCCGCCGTGACGGAACGTCCCCTTCGGCGGGTAGGTGATCTCGTCGGCGGCGTCCTCGAGCTTGAACTCGCGCAACCGGTCTTCGGGTGACCCCTGGAGGCCGGCCATGAAGTCCGGCAGATCGACCCCGCTGCCGAAGTCGTCGCCGATCCCCCGCACGATCAGGACCTTCACGTCGTCGTCGATGTTCGCGCGATGGAGAAGCTCGGCGTACCGCAGCCGCGCGGCGACGGTCGGAGCATTGAGCCGGTCGGGCCGCGCCAGCGTGATGGTCGCGATCTTCGTCTTCGGATCCTTGTCGTAGCGGACGATCTCTTCCGCTGGGGGTGGCTCCGACATGCTTCTCCTTCGGCCGCTGCATCCGGTGGAAATGTGACTGGCACAACATACCGTGTGTCTGGCAAGATGACGCAGTATCTTCTCGACAGACACACTGTCTAGCGAAATGGCATGACGGAGGAGCGCGACCGAGGTGTCTGACACGGCAGGAACCCTGGGCCCGAAGCCGCCGACGTACGACGCCGAGTGGGTACGAGCCAAGTACCGGCTGGAACGCGACAAGCGCATCCGCCCCGAGGCGGTCGAGCAGTTCGTCGAGGTGACCGCCGACTTCTCGCACTACGCCGACGACCCCTACGTCGAGCGGGTCGAGCGCGACCCCGTCGACGATCACGTCCAGGTGCTGATCATCGGCGCCGGGCTGGGCAGCCTGATCGCCGCGGTGCGCCTTCAGCAGATCGGTGTCGACGACATCAGAATCGTCGACACCGCCGGCGATTTCGGCGGCACCTGGTACTGGAACCGCTATCCGGGCGTGCAGTGCGATATCGAGTCCTACATCTACATGCCGCTGCTCGAAGAACTGAACTACATGCCCACCGAGCGCTACGCCCACGGCAAGGAGATCCGCGAGCACCTGCAGGCCGCCGCACGCCATTTCGGGCTCTACCGCAACGCGTTGCTGCAGACCACCGTCACGGGCATGACCTGGGACGAGGACGCCAAGCAGTGGACGGTGACCACCGACCGCGGTGACTCGATCACCGCGAACCTCGTCGCGGTCTCCCCCGGCTCACTGACCCGGCCCAAGCTCCCCGGGATCCCGGGCATCAACGACTTCCGCGGGCACACCTTCCACACCAGCAGGTGGGACTACGACTACACCGGTGGGGACGAGACCGGCGGACTGACCCGGCTCGCGGACAAGCGGGTCGGCATCATCGGCACCGGCGCCACGAGCCTGCAGTGCGTCCCGCACCTGGGCCGCTGGGCGCAGAAACTCTACGTCTTCCAGCGCACCCCGAGCACCGTCGGTGAACGCGGCAATCGGCCCACCGACCCCGCGTGGGCGGCCGGCCTGAAGCCGGGATGGCAGCGCGAGCGCATGGAGAACTTCACCCGGGTCACCGCGGGCGTCGAGACCGAACTCGACCTGGTCGACGACGGTTGGACCCACAACGCCCTGGCGTTGAACGATCCCGCGGTGGCCCGCGAAACGGCTCGTCGCGGTCGGGAGATGACGCCCGAGGAGATCGAGGAGTTCCTCTACGAGACCGACTACGAGGTGATGGAACGGCTGCGCGCGCGCATCGACGACACCGTCACCGATCCCAGGACCGCGGAATCGCTGAAGCCCTGGTACAAGCTGAACTGCAAGCGGACCGGCTTTCACGACGAGTACCTGGAGACGTTCAACCGTGACAACGTCGAGCTCGTCGACACCGACGGTCGCGGGGTGGAACGCTTCACCGACAACGGCGCGGTCGTCAACGGCGTGCACTATGAGCTGGACGCGCTGGTCTTCGCGACGGGTTTCGAGGTCGGCACCTCCTACACCCGACGCCTCGGATTCGAGATCGTCGGCAGGGAGGGCGTGCGCCTCAGCGACAAATGGGCCAAGGGGATGCGCACCCTGCACGGGCTGCAGACCCACGGCTTCCCCAACTGCTTCTTCCTCGGCTACACCCAGTCCGGTGTCTCACCGAACTACACCCACACCGCCGAGGAGCGCGCAGACCATCTGGCCTACCTGATCGGCCAATGGGCCCAGCGGCACGCCACGACGATCGAGGCGACCCAGGAGGCCGAGGAAGAGTGGCTGTGCAAGATGAACGAAGCCTCGGTGGACGCGAAGGCGTTCTTCGACGACTGCACACCGAGCTACCTGAGCTCCGAGGGCGACCGCGACAACCCGCACGGCATGCTGTCGACCAACTTCGGTGGCAAACCCGTCGAGTTCTTCGACATGCTGAGTCAGTGGCGCGCCGACGGCCGGCTGGAGGGGGTGACGATCACCTGACATGGTCGACACCGCCCCCAAACTCACCATGCGGGACCGTCACCGGATCCTCACCCGCGAACACATCCTGGCGGCCTCGCTGGAGGTGTTCGCCGAGCGCGGCTACGTTGCGGTGACCATCGACGACATCGCGCGGCGCGCCGGAATCGGCAGGGCGACGTTCTACCTGCATTTCGAAAGCAAGGCCGCGGTCCTGCGCGAGCTCCGCAACACCCGGATGATGACATGGTCCGAGCAGGACGCCCCACGGGGCGGCAGGCACGGAAGACCCTCGGTCCGAGCCTTTTTCGAGAAGGTGGTCGACTTCTACACATCGGCTCCCGAGCTCTACAAGGTTCTGCACCAGGCGCGCGCGGTCGATCCGGAATTCGCCGCCGCGCACCGGGAGACGATGGAAGCCGACCTCGAAGAGTGGAGGCAACGAGGCGTCATGGAGGGCGCCGGCGATGCCGAACTCCGCCTGGCCATCGCCATGATGTACACCATGGTCGACTCCTTCATGCACCTGTGGCTGATCGACGGCTGGCCGCTGGAACGCGATGCCGCGATCGACGCGATGACCGACGCCCTGTACGCCACGATGCGCTAGCTGTGCACCCCCGAGGGCCCACCTGAGGACCCCACCTGAGGACCCCACACCTGAGGACAAGGAGGACAGATGCCCGAGAGACGGTATCTGCATCTGAACCTGGTAGCCAACGACATCAACCTGCACCAGGGCGCGCGCGGCTACGAGCAGGCGCACGCCATCCCGGATCGTGGCGCGTTCGAGCGCCTCCTGGAGTACGCGAGGTTCGGCGACGAGGGTTTGTTCACCGCGCTGTTCATCGGCGACATCCCGGGCATGCAGAGTTCCCCGGGATTCGACGGCGGGCCCGCCGAGCCCATCACGGCGCTGGCGGCGATGGCACAGCACACCCGCCATGTCGGACTCATCGCCACGGCGTCGACGACGTTCTACGACCCCTACAATCTGGCCCGGCTGCTCGCCTCGCTCGACCAGGTCTGTGATGGACGTGCCGGGTTCAACGCGGTCACCTCCGTCGGCGACAAGTTCGCGCTGAACTACAGCCTCACCCAGCATCTGGACCGTGAGGCGCGCTATCAGCGGGCCGACGAATTCCTCCATGTCGTGCGCGCGCTCTGGGAGAACCGGGAACTGCGTCAAGACCCCGATGGCCTGACGCGGTTCTACGCCGACCCGATCGACCACCGCGGCGCACTCTTTCAGGTCACCGGGCCGCTCAACGTGGCTCCCAGCCGGCAGGGTCGGCCACTCATCGCGCAGGCCGGCGGGTCGGGCCCGGGAATCAGGCTCGCCGCGAAATATGCCGAGATGGTGTTCACCAACAGCTCCACCCGCGAAGGGGCGGCCGAGTACCGGGACATGCTGGACAAGGCGCTCGTGGAGGCCGGCCGCGCGCCCGGCTCGGTCCCGGCGATACCCGGCCTCATCCCCTACCTCGGCCGCACCGCCAAGGAGGCCGAGGACACCATGCGCGACCTGGACAATTACGTGCAGTGGGAGCAGATCGCGCCGTTTGCCCTGGGCCAGTTCGGTATCGACGTTGCCTATGACGACATCAACGATCCGTTCCCGAGCGATCTACTCCCCCGTCCCGAGGACGTCGAGGCGACGATCTCGAGCGCGTTCTCCAACTACGTCAGCCTCTACACCTGGATTCGTCAGCACCCGGGTGTGACGATGCGCGACGTCGTCGCCCAGGCCGTCGGCCGCGGTGGTGCGACCCACCGCAAGTTCGTGGGTTCCTACGACGACATCGCCGACGACTTCGCCGCCTGGTTCGCCGACGGCAATGTCGGCGGCTTCAACCTGATGTTCTCCGCGGGGGCCACGTCCATTCGGGAGTTCATCGACGAGGTCGTTCCCCGGTTGATCGACCGCGGGATCTACCGCGGCACGGCCGAGGACCGTCCGCTGCGCGAGCGCTTCTGAGGATCCACGGCGGCATGGTCCCGCTTCCCTGTCCGTGGGTTGCCGGCGTCGGTCTCACGGGTATGTCTGGACCTCCCCGCCGTCGGCGAAGAGCTCGCTGCCGGTCACGAAACTGGACTGGCCGGTGGCCAGAAACAGCACCGCGGCGGCGATCTCGTCCGGGTTCGCCACGCGTGCCAGCGTGGTGCTGCCGGCCATCTGCTCGAGGAGTGCCGGCACCGACGCCTCGTCGGTCGCGATGCCGCGTAGCCCCGGGGTGTCGACCGGACCGGGAACGATGGTGTTGACCCTGATCCCCCGCGGTGCCAGCTCGGCCGCCCACACCCGGGCGAACTGGCGCAGTGCGGCCTTCGACGCGGAGTACACGCCGAATCCGGGATTTCCGCGATGTGCCGACGTCGACCCGGTCACCACGACGGCCGCGCCGGGATTGAGCAGCGGCAGCGCCTTCTGCACGGTGAACACCGTTCCCCGCACGTTGATCCCGAACGTACGGTCGAATCCCTCCGGCGTGAGCTCGTCGAGGGTGGCCAGATCGCCGCCCCCGGCGTTCGCGAACACCACGTCCAGGCCGGCGCCCCCGGCCGCCACGGCCTCGAACAGCCGATCCAGATCCTGCGGGTCGGAGACGTCGCTGCGCACCGGGACCGCTGCCGGGCCCAGCTCGCGAGCCGCGGCATCCAGTTCGGCCTGACGGCGTCCGGTGAGGTACACCCGGGCCCCCTCGGCGATGAAGCGCCGTGCCGAGGCCAGTCCGATTCCCGTGCTCGCGCCGGTGATCAGTGCGGTTTTGCCCTCAAGTTGTCCCATGATCTTCTCCTTGTGCCAATTGTAGTCTGAACGGTCAAAAACTAGTTATACACCATTCGGTCTAAAACGGGTATCCTGACGGCATGGCGCGACCGAGAACCTTCGACGAGGACACGGTGGTCAGGGCTGCCCGCGACCAGTTCCGCAGGTGCGGCTACTCGGGCACCAGCCTCGACGACCTGGTCAAGGTGACCGGACTGGCCAAGGCCAGCATCTACAACGCCTTCGGTGACAAACACGCGCTCTACATCCGCGCGTTCGACAACTACTGCACCGAGGCGGTCGAGGCGCTGGGCGCCGAACTCGGCGGGCCCGACGAGACTGCAGCGGAACGCCTGCGGCACCTCATACGGCACATGGCCGACACGACCGGCACGGCCGCGGAGCCGCCGGTGTCGTGCTTCCTGTCGAAGGCGACGGCCGAACTCGCCGCGCGTGACCCGGAAGTGGCGGGCATCGCCCAACGGGCCTTCCGGCAGATCGAAGACGTTCTGGCGTCGACCCTGTCCGCCGCCCAGCGCGCGGGCGCCGTGTCGGCCTCGCGCGATTGCCGCTCGACGGCCCGTCACATCCTCGTCGGCCTGCGCGGAATGGAGGCACTGGCCGCCGCGGGGGTCGACCGGGCCGTCCTCGCCGACGCGGCCGAGAGCATCGCGCAGCTGACGCTGAGTCCAGGGCCCTGATCGGTTCGGCCACGAACGCGGCTACCACTGCTCTCATGCAGTGCTGCAAGGGGTTTCGCGGAAGAAGCGGTGACGATCGCCTCGGTGGCCCGTCACCGCTCCGGGTGCTCCGCTGGGGTGATCCCACCGGCGTCGCCGTGGTTCTCCGTGGCCCGCCGGAGCGCAATCCTTGGACACGGCCGCGCGCAGCGTAGACAATCATGGAATGCAGGCATGTCATGTCACCGCCGTCGCGAGGTCGTTCCCGGGTTGGACCACGAGGTCGATGTCGCGGTGGCCGGCGTGACCCCCCGCATGCCGGGGCAGGGCCCCGATCCGCGCCGCCCGCTCAACGGACTCTCGGATGCGCGCGCGTTCTTTCACACCAACGCCGTGCCGCTGTACTTCATCTCGCCGACCCCGTTCAACCTGCTGGGCACCGATCAGTGGGTGCGGAATTTCTTCTACCTGAACTACTTTGACTCCTTCGAGGGCGTCCATCCACGGGTGTTCGTACCCCGGCGGCGCGACCAGAGGGATTTCACGTCCATGAAGGACGTGTGCAACCACCTGCTGTGCGATCCCGAGACACTCGAGTTCATCGCGGACCGGGGGCCGGGCGGTAAGGCCTGCTTCGTGATGTGCGACGAGCAGACCCACGCCCTGGCCGACCAGGCGGGCCTTCAGGTCATGCATCCCCCGCCCGAACTGCTCCGCCGCCTGGACTCCAAGACCGTCATGACGCGCCTGGCCGACGAGGCGGGCGTGCCGAGCGTGCCGCACGTGATGGGGCGCGCCGGATCCTACGAGGAGCTGATGGCGCTGGCGCAGGGCGCCGGGCTGGGAGACGACCTGGTGATCCAGGACGCCTACGGCGATGCCGGAAGCGGGACGTTCTTCGTGCGCGGCGAGCGTGACTGGGACCTGTGCGGCGCCGACCTCGTCAGGCAGCCCGAGGTCAAGGTCATGAAGCGCATCCGCAATGTCGAGGTGTGCCTGGAGGGTGTGGTGACCCGCCACGGCACGGTCATCGGCCCCGCCATGACGAGTCTGGTCGGGTACCCCGAGCTGACACCGGGCAGGGGCAGCTGGTGCGGTAACGACATCTGGCGCGAGGTGCTGCCGCCCGCGCAGACGCACACTGCGCGGGAGATGGTGCGAAAGCTGGGCGACATCATGGGCCGCGAGGGGTACCGCGGCTACTTCGAGGTGGACCTCCTCCACGACCTGGACTCCGACGAGCTCTACCTCGGCGAGGTGAACCCACGGTTGAGCGGCGCCAGCCCCATGACGAACCTGACCACCGAGGCCTACGCCGACATGCCGCTGTTCCTGTTCCACCTGCTGGAGTACATGGACGTGGAGTACGAGCTCGACATCGCCGAGGTCAATTCCCGCTGGGAGCGGGGCTACGGCGAGGATGAGGTCTGGGGTCAGGTGGTCATCAGCGAGACCTCACCGGACATCGAGCTCTTCACCTCGGCGCCCGAGACGGGCGTGTGGCGCCTCGACGAGGCCGGGCACATCAGCTTTGCGCGCCCCGCCAACGACTGGGATTCGGTGATCGACGAATCGGAGGCCTTCTTCATGCGGGTCGCCGCGCCGGGCGACATCCGCTGTGAGGGAGCGCAACTCGGCGTACTCGTCACCCGCGGTCATCTGCAGACCGCCGACTACCAGCTCACCGAGCACTGTCGGCGCTGGGTCAACGGCATCAAGGCGAAGTTCGCCTCCACCCCCTTGGCGCCGGCCACCCCGATCGTCTCGCGGCTCGTCGCACGAGCGTGAGCGGCGGCGAACGCGACCGCGTTCCGCCCGGCATCTCGCTGGGCAACTGGCAGTCGGCGCCGTATGCGCACTGGTCGTTCCAGCACGTCGAGGACTTCGTGCCGACCGCGGTGATCTCCCGCGGGAGCGGGCCGGTCGCGGCCCTGCCCGCCGCCGCTGTCCCGATCGCCGGGATCGCCCTGACCACCGTCGGCGGAGTGCCCACCTCCGTCGGCGCGGTGATGACCGCCACCGGCACCGACGGGTGGGCCGTGGCCCACCGCGGGTCGATGGTGGCCGAACACTACCGCGACGGCATGGGCGCCCACACGCGGCATCTGCTCTTCTCGGTGAGTAAGTCACTGGTCGCAGCCGTCACCGGCGCGCTGCACGGCGCCGGCGCGATCGAACTCGACGCACCGGTCACCGCGTTCGTTCCCGCATTGGCCGACAGCGGCTACGCGGGGGCGACGGTGCGTCACCTGCTGGACATGCGTTCGGGAATCGCCTTCTCCGATGACTACGGCGACCCGGCCGCGGAGATACACCTCCTCGACCAGGCGATGGGGTGGGCGCCCAGGAGCGGCCCGGAGGTTCCCCGCACGCTTCAGGATTTCCTGCTGACCCTGCGGCGCAAGACGGCCCACGGGGGCCCCTTCGAGTACCGCTCGTGCGATACCGACGTCCTCGGCTGGATCTGCGAGGCCGCCGGCGGCGCGAGGATGCCCGCACTGATGTCGGAGCTGGTGTGGAGCCGCATCGGCGCCCGGTGCGACGCCACCATCGGTGTCGACGCCGTCGGCACCGGAATGTTCAACGGCGGTATCAGCGCCTGCCTGACCGACATGGTCCGGTTCGGGTCGCTGTTCCTGTGCGACGGCGTCTCATTGACCGGGCAGCAGGTGGTGCCGGCCACGTGGATCGCCGACACCCTCGAGGGCGGGCCCGACTCGCGTGAGGCCTTCGCGGCCTGCCCCGAGGACACCGGTATGCCCGGCGGGATGTACCGCAACCAGGTGTGGTTTCCCTATCCGGGCAACAACGTCGTGCTGTGTCAGGGGATGTCCGGGCAGATGATCTACATCAACCGCGCCGCCGAGGTGGTGGCCGCCAAGCTGTCCACCCAGCCGCACCTGGAGGGCCCGCACATACTGCCGGACACGTTGCACGCGTTCGATGCGGTGGCACGCGAATTGGCGTCGACCGGCGGTGGGCCCGGGGCGTGACCCCCGCTGGTCAGCCGCCGTCGTCGTGGCGAAGGGGTCGTCCCCTGCTCCGGTACAGGGCGGCGTCGGCCCGTGCGTAGAGTTCGGCGACGCTGGCGTTGATCGCGGGTTGGCTGGCCGCACCCATGCTCACCTCGGGAGTGTGCAGCCGGATGTATCGCTGAAACTCGTCGACGACCGCGGGCCCATCCCCGGCGATGCAGGCCGCGAACTCGTCGCCGCCCAGCCGGGCCAGGACTGCGTGGCGCGGGGTCGCCTGTCTCCAGTGCCGGGCGTAGCTCGTGATCCGGTCGTCGCCGGCCCGGTGTCCGAAGGTGTCGTTGAGCGTCTTCAGATTGTTGATGTCGAGCGCGATGACGGTGACCGTGGCCGACCCCGCGCGGAAGCGGCTCAGCAGTTCGGCCGTGCCCAGTTCCCAGCCCGCGCGATTGAGCAGGCCCGTCATGGGGTCGGTGCAGGCCGCGGTGAACATCGCCCGCATGAGCACCCCGAAGGACTCGGCCGCTCCGATGATCGCCACGGCGATGATGAGATACGAAATGAAGCCGGTCTTCGGCGCCGGAGCGATGGCGACGGCGATCACGCACGCACCGGTGGTGGTGCCGATCAACACCCAGGCCTGGCGCGGCGGAGAGAAGGCACGCAGGTACATCGCCAGGAACATCGGGGCGATCAAGCAGACGTACTCGGCGATCATCGAGACGTGAAACGCCATCACCACGGGAGTGGCGGCGACGGCGGCCAGGGTCGGCGGGAGCAGGCGGTGCCGTTCCACCGCCAGGTAGGACAAAGCCGCCGCGCCCAGAACGACGGCGAGGATCCCGCCGGTGGGATTGCCGTAGGTGAGGTCGGGATGGATCGGAAACAGGGTGAACACGACCCCGTAGAGATAGAGGAACGTGGTGGCACCCAGGTAGATGCGCAGCAGGCGCACCCTCTCGTTGCCGAACACCCGGTAGTCGGCACCCGCGAGCGAGCTGGGGCGGTACATGCGGGTTCACCTGCCTGGGACCGACTGACATCCGGGGATGCACGAAACTGGATGCACGAAACTGGATGCACGAACTTCGATGCACGAATTTCGATGCCTTGGAGTATCGCGCGACCGCGGCCGATCGCGCAGGAAGTGCCGTGAGTCGTGCCCCAACCTCAACCGAGCGCCCCCCAGTGCGGGTGTCGCCGCGACCGGCCTCGTCCCGTCGGCCGGTGGCGAGAAATCCCCGAGGTCAGCTTCTTTCGCGTGACCACCGGGAATCCGCGGCGGCGACGGTCCGGATGACGCCGACCATGTCGAGGGCTCCGTCGCCGGCCGCCATCGCCCGACGGTAGAGGTCACGGCTGACTCTGATCAGTGGGACCGCCAGTTGTGCGTCGTCTGCCGCCGAGACGACGAGCTCGGCGTTCATCAGCACATCGGAGATCGCGGCTTGCGCAGTGAAATCGGCGTCGAGGAGCTTCGCCGACTTGGTGCGCGAGATCGGCGAGGACATCTGACCGGAATCGAGGACCGATCGCAGCATCGCGGTGTCCACGCCGAGTTCGGTGCCGAAATGGAACGTCTCGGCCAGCGCCGTGACCAGGGTGATCAGGAAGACGCTGGAGGACAGCTTCAGGGTCAGCGCCGAGGGCACCGGTCCGCACCGTGTCACCTGCGCACACAGCGGGTCCAGGATCGGCTCCACCCGGCGCAGGACATCCGGGCGCCCGGCGGTCATGGCGACAAGGCGTCCCTGCTGGGCCGGGCGTTGCGACCCGGACACCGGCGCCTCGACGTAGTCGCCCCCGGCCGCCTCGACCTCCTCGGCGAGTGCCCGCGAAAAGCGCGGCGACAGAGTGCCCATGTTGACGATCGTGCGGCCGGCCGCCAGCGACGCCAGACCGGCCGCGGTCCCCCGCAACACCTCGTCGACGGCGGTCTCATCGCGGAGCATCAGGATGACCGTCTGGCATTCCGCGAAGAGGTCGCCGATCGACGGCACCGCCCGGGCCCCCTGGGCCGCCAGCCGCGCGGCCGCGCCGGGGCTGCGGTTCCACACGGTCAGCGGCGTGCCGTGCCGGAGCAGACGCGCGGCCATGGCACTACCCATGATTCCCAGTCCGGCGAAGCCCACGCGCGCGGCCACGGGCGCGGGCTCCTCGACCAGGCGCTTGCGAAACCAATGGTGCGCGTAGGGCTCGTCGTTGAACGGAGCGACCTCCTCGTAGCCAGTCGCGCGGTAGAGGCCTATCGCCTCGTGCAACGACCGGTTGGTGTCCAGTCGCACGGCCCGGGCGCCGAGGTGTAGCGCCTCGGCCTCCGCGGCGAGCAGCAGCCTGCGGCCGATACCCAGTCCGCGGGCCTCCCCGGAGACCCACAGTCGTTTGATCTCCGCGGTGTCGTGGTCACGAAGTTTGACGCCGATGCAGCCCACCGGATGTCCCTTGAGCGTCGCGAGCAGGAACCGTCCCCGCGGCGGACTCATCTCCTCGTCGGTGGCGGCCAGCGTCGTGCTCTGGTCGAAGCCCTGCGGCAGCGAGTCGTCGAGCGTGGCGAAGTAGGCCGCCACCGCCGATCGGGCCTCGGGCGAGGCGGGGTCGGCGGGTCCGATCGTGACCGCCGAGGCGGTGAACAGGCGGCGCACGGTGGTCGCGGCACCGATCAGCTCCTCGCGCTGGCGATCGCTGAGCGGAGACAGGATCGTCGTCACCAGGTCGTCGGAGAGATCGTTGAGGACGGTCAACTCGCGGCGGCCCGCCGGCGTCAGATGCGCACGGCGCACCCGGCTGTCCGTGCCGGAGGCCGCGGTGGCCACAAGACCGTCGCGTTCGAGGGATCGCAGCAGCCGGCTGAGGTAACCGGAGTCCAGCCCGGTGCGCGCGCGCAGTTCGCGCACCTCGGCGCCGTCGGGGCCGATCTCCCAGAGCAGCCGGTCCAGTCCGAGGGATCGGTCACGGGCGAGGTACTGATCCTCGAGTGCACCGATGCGTTCGGTGACGGTGCGGTTGAACGCGCGCAGCGCGTCGATGTCCGGGCGGCCGACCATATATCTGACCTTAGTCAGATATATGGCGGGTGGCAGTCGGCTCAACCGAGCTCAGCGCACTCGCCGACGCACTCACCGACGCACTCACCGAAGCACTCACCACGGTCCGGCGCGTTGCCGAGGACGATCCGCATCGATGACCGCCCGCGATCAGACGCTGACGTGCCTGAGGCCGAGGAGTTCTGCGGCGGCCCCGAGCTCGGCCGCCCGATGTCCGGTGCACAGGGCCCAGTGGTGGCCGGTGCCCGTCGCGCTCCATTCGTCGGTCCATTCGCCGGGGTCGCGACCGAAATCCACCCGCGAGGTGGTGTTGCCGATGGCCAGCAGTGGGCCCTGCACGACGGTCCCCTCGGAGGTGATGAACGACAGCGAACCGTCGATGCCCTGTCCCACCGCGAAGGTGGTCACCGGCCCGTGCGTGACGTCGAACTCGACGCCGACCCCGTACCCGCGCTTGCCGTGGTAGACGCCCAGTCCACGCAGCAGCGGACGGCCCGACGAAATGGCGAGATGCGCGGGCCCGTCATGGCCCATCTCGACGACGTTGTCGTCGAAGTTCAGTGCCTGCAGCTCGGTGAACGAGCCGCCGGCGCCGATCCGGTCGGCGACCAGCATGGCGATCGCGGTGCGGATGTCGTACTCCCCCGCGGCCGGGATGCCGCGCGCCGTCAGCAGGGATGCGCCGAGAATCATGCCGGCGCCGAGGCGTTCGTGTATCTCGCCCTCCTGGCCACGGTGGTAGTAGGCCAGGGCGTCCAACTCGAAATCGGCTACCAGGGTGTCCAGACCGACCGACACCCGTGCCGCCCAGCGCAAGTCGTCGTCCACCACCGAGTGGTCCAGCTCGAACACCGACTGCGCCAGTTCGACGCGCTCCGCGGTCTGCTGGTCGCCGACGGCGGCGACCCGGACCCGCAGATCGTCGAACTCGAGGACCTCGACATGGCAGCCGAGCCGGCTCGACAGCAGTGTCATGTCCGTCGAGATGTCGAGCATGCCCGGATAGAGGTGGCCCATCAGCCCGACCCGCGCCGTCCGCACCGCGGCTCGTGCGGTGGCCGCCGAGAGCCACCGCCGTATCCGGCGCCAGGCGTTGTCGTCGTCGAGGTATCCCGAGACGGAACGGAAATCGATGCCGCTACGTCGAAACACGTTGGCCACCTCCGGTAGCGGACATTGGCCGCAGTATGCCAACCAGGCGCCCGTATCGGTGTTGGCGTGATCCATCGCGGTGGTGGGCTGAAGATCGATGAGCAGCACCGGCGCCTGGGTGCGCTGCGCGATGGGCAGCACCATGGATGCGGTGAGGTAGGTGGTCAGGAAGACGACCACCAGGTCACAGTCGGCGCGCCGCAACGTGTCCGCGGCCGCCGCGGACTCCCGTGGATCCGAGACGAAGCCCGCGTCGATCACCTCGCACTCGAAGCCCTCGAACCGCTGTGTCACCCGACGCACCGACTCGCGGAGCGTGGGTAGGAGCTCGGGAAACTGTGGCCAGTAGGCCCCCAGGCCGCCGGACACGAGTCCGATCCGGGTTTTCCGCGGTGTGATTCGCGCCAGGAGCGGTGCTGTCGTTCCCGGTGCCGGCGCCCGGGTCTCGGGCGTCAATGCGGTGTCCGTCACGGTGTATCTCCCTCAACCTCTCTCGACCTCGATCTGCCCCGTGCAGCCAGTGTCGGCGCTTGGCCACCACGTGCAGGGTTCTCTCTCGCCGGCCGCGGGGCGGCTGGTCCGGGCGGCCGCGCCGCCCGGCATTCCGGTGCCGCCACGACGAAAATGAAACGTTTCAATTCGTTGTGATGGGTGTCACCGTATTGCAGAGCGGATGGGGCGTCAAGCAGCCCCGCGGCCCGGGGTCAGTCAAGAAGTGAAGTCACTTCTTGACTGGTTGGGGTGCTCGCTGGTTGTCTGCGGGTATGACCGCAGCACCGGACCAGTTCGAGACGATCCTCTACTCCACGCGTGACCGGATCGCCACCATCACCCTCAACCGCCCCGAGCACCTCAACACGATCGTGCCGCCCATGCCCGACGAGGTGGAACGGGCCGTCGCGCTGGCCACCGGGGACCGCGACGTCTCGGTGATCGTGGTCCGGGGCGCGGGGCGGGCGTTCTGCGCGGGATACGACTTCGGCGGCGGGTTTCACCACTGGGATTCGTTGCTGACCACCGACGGGACATGGGACGCCGGTAAGGACTTCGACTTCGCGACCGCACCGCAGACCGCGCCGACGCAGAAGCTGGCCGCCATCTGGCGGACCAACAAGCCCGTGATCGCCCAGGTCCATGGCTGGTGCGTCGGCGGCGGAAGCGATTTCGCACTGTGCGCCGACCTGATCGTCGCCAGCGACGACGCGGTGATCGGCACCCCCTACAGCAGGATGTGGGGCGCCTATCTGTCGGGCATGTGGCTCTACCGGCTCGGGCTCACCCGGGCCAAGGAGTACGCACTGACCGGGAAGCCGCTGACCGGCGTCGAGGCCGCCGACATCGGGTTGATCAACCAGTCGGTGCCGTTCGCGGAATTGGAGGCGACGGTGTCCAACCTCGCCGAGCAGCTGGCCGGCATCCCGGTGTCGCAGCTGGCGGCGATGAAGCTGATCGTCAACCAGGCCTACGACAACATGGGGTTGGCCTCGACGCAGCGACTGGGCCCGATTCTCGACGGTCTGATGCGCAACACCGCCGAGGCGCGACGGTTCATCGACATCGCCGAGCAGCGGGGGGTCCGCGCCGCCGTGGCCGAGCGCGACGCGCCCTTCGGCGACTACAGCCAGGCCGACAAGGGGCGCCAGCCCAACCCCAACCACGTGATCATCCCCTAGCGTCGCGATGAACCCACACCGGGCCGATCAACCCCTCACGGCGAAGGGGCGGGCCACCAAGTCGCGTCTGCTCGCCGCGGCCCGCGACGCCCTGCGCGACCGGGGAACGGTGGAGATCGCCGAGGTGGCAGCCGCCGCGGGAGTGGCCCAAAGCGTCATCCACCGCTACTTCGTCAACAAGGCCGGCCTCGTCGAAGCGGTCGTCAACGATTTCTACGACAGCTATGACGAGGCAGTGTTCCTGGCGCCGCTGGCGCCGACGGCGAGCTGGTTCGAACGGGAGCAGTTGCGGATCACCCTGGAGGTCGCGTTTCTCTACGACCACCCGCTGGGGCCCCGGGTGGCGGCCGGTCTGGTGCACGAGGCCGCCGCGACCCGCATCGACGCCGAGCGTCAGCGCGCGCACGCCGCGATGGCCGCGCGCAATATCCGGCGCGGACAGCAGGCCGGCGAACTCCCGGCCCACGTCAACGCGGACCTGGCCGGCGCGGCGATCATCGGGGCGCTTCGATCGGTCCTCGCGGTGGCCCTGAGCCTGGCCGAACCCCCCTCGCGCGGGGAGGTCGCGGAGACGGTGACGCGTCTGTCGCGCGCCGTTCTCCAGGACCCGTCGACGCCCCCGTGAGGCTCCGGGAACCCCGTGTGGGGCCGCTCGGCCGAAGCCGACCATCGCGGCTGTAGCGTGACGCTCGTGAACCTCTCTCGCGTGTCCTCATCCGCCGTGCTCGCCGCCTGCGCCGCGTCGTTGGCCCTGACGCTGGGGGCGTGCGGCTCCGACACGGACACCTCCTCCGAGTCCTCCGCCACCTCCAGCGGCACGCCCTCGTCCGCGGTCGCCGCGCCGGTCACCGAGACCGCACCCACCGACAGCGGATGCCCGCCGGCCGCGCCGGCCGGCGATGTCGCGCCGGAGTGGACGTTGCAGGGTGCCACGGGCAGTGTCGCGGTCACCGGATCCACCGACACCACGGCGCCCTCCGTCAAGGTCGACACCCCGTTCAGCGTGAACGAGACCCAGGTGCACACGCTGCAGCCCGGCACCGGGCCCGTGGTCGGCGACACCGCGACGGTCTCGGTCTGCTACATGGGCGTCAACGGCCGGGACGGATCGGTCTTCGACAGCAGCTACGAGGGCGGCGCACCGGTGTCCTTCCCCCTGGAAGGGGTCATCCCCGGGTTCCAGAAGGCCATCGCGGGGCAGAAGGTCGGGTCGACGGTGGCGGTGGCGATGACCTCCGCCGACGGCTACCCCGACGGTCAGCCCGGCGCCGGGATCCAGCCGGGTGACTCGCTCATCTTCGCGATCAAGATCCTCAACGCCTCACGGTGACCCCGGGCACCCGGGCCCGGCCGGCCCCGGCCGGGCCCGGGTGATCTTTGCGACCCGCGCGACCAGCGGATCGGCGCCCCGCGCCGGGGGCCGCGCCCGCGGCTCGGAAGTGGGGTGATCAGGTTTTTGTAGGCTTTGGGTCATGCCGTATGACGACGGCGATATTTTCGCTGGTTACACCATTCAGCGGCTGCTCGGCAGTGGCGGTATGGGCGAGGTCTATCTGGCCCGCCATCCCCGTCTACCCCGGTTGGACGCGCTGAAGATCCTGTCGCTGGAAGCCACCGGCGACGGGGACTTCCGTGCCCGCTTCACCCGCGAGGCCGACCTGGCGGCGACACTGTGGCACCCGCACATCGTCGGTGTGCACGACCGGGGCGAGTTCGACGGCCGCCTGTGGATCTCGATGGACCATGTGGAAGGCACCGACGCGCGCCAGCTGCTGACCGAGCAGTACCCCACCGGAATGCCGTACGAGGATGTGTGCGAGATCGTCACCGCCGTGGCGGACGCCTTGGACTTCGCCCACGAACGCAAGCTGCTGCACCGTGACGTCAAACCGGCCAACATCCTGGTGGCCAGCCTCTCCGGCGGTGCCCGGCGCCGTGTCGTGCTCACCGACTTCGGCATCGCCCGTGCCACCGATGACGTCGACGGTCTCACCGATGTCAACGTCGCGATCGGCACCGTCAACTACGCCGCGCCCGAACAGCTGATCAGCAACCAGATGGACGGGCGCGTCGACCAGTACGCCCTGGCTGCCACGGCCTATCACCTGCTCACCGGCGTGCCGCTGTTCGAGCACACCAACCGCGTGGTGGTCGTCGGTAACCATCTCAAGACCCCGCCGCCGCGGCTGTCGGATCGCCGGCCGGATCTGGCCCACCTCGATGCCGTCATGGCCAGGGCGCTCGCCAAGGACCCGGCCGACCGCTACCCGACTTGCAGTGCGTTCGCCCGGGCCTTCGCGGGACAGCGCTGCGAGACACCCGCGGACGCCACCCCGGACACCCCAGTCGGTGCGGGGCACGCGGCCCAACCGTCCGCCGGGGCCGGGCGGGCCGACGCGTTGGGCCACACCGCCGCGTTCGACATGGCATCAGATGTGGACTCGGATGTGGCCTCAGACGTGGCCCCAGGCAGGGCCTCAGAGCTCGGCCCCGAGGCGCCCCGGCACACCCGGCGCCTGACGCGGATGTCGGCGTACGGCGCGGCGCGCGACGTGCGCAAGAAACCCTCCGGCGCGGGGGACGACCAGGAGGTGTGGACCTTCCGCCTCGAGCAACCGGGACCCACCGGCCGGCACGACTCCACGGTGGCCGTCGAGCTGCGCGGGACCTCGATCACCGGCCGGCTCGCCGACGGTGACCTTGTCGAGGTCGAGGGCATGTTCGACGGTGACACGCTGCTGGGCGAGGCCGTCCGCAACCATTCGGCGGGATCCCGCCACCGGGGCACCCGCAAGAGCCCCCACAAGAGTCTCGGGAAACGCGGTGCGCCGCAGGCGAGCACGATGCCGCCGACCGTGTCCGCGCCATCCCGGCGTCGCCCCGCGCGCCTGATCGCGATCGCCGCGGCCGTGGCGGTGGTCGTGGCGGTCGTGCTGGCGGCGGTGTTCAGCGACGGGTTCGGGCTGTGGTCACATCCGGCCGGGCCCGGTCCGATGGTCACACCGCTGCGGGCGACCGTCTTCTCCCCCGGCGGTGCCCCCGACCACCCCGACGAGGCCATGCTGGCCATCGACGGTGACCCCGACACCGCGTGGCGCAGTGACACCTACGTCGACCCGGAGCCGTTCCCGGTGTTCAAACAGGGGGTGGGGCTGATCCTGCAGCTGCCCGGGCCGACCGCGATCGGCGCGGTGACCGTCAACCTGGCCAGCACCGGCTCCGAGGTGCAGATCCGCGCCGCCGACAGCGCCGATCCGGCCGCCCTGTCCGACACCACGGCGTTGACACCCGAGGTGCCGGTACACCCGGGCGAAAACCGGATCGTCGTCGACGATCACACCAAGACCACCTACGCCCTGGTGTGGATCCCGAAGCTGGGTGACATCGACGGGCAGAGCCGCACCGAGATCTCCGAGATCACCGTCCAGGCGGCCGGCTGACCCGGACGGGGTGGCGCCGGCGCCTGCGCTGTGAGGCGGGCGCTGGCGCTAGGGCGCCGGTGCCGGGGCCGGGGGCGCGACCGGGCCCGCCGGCGGGAAGATCGGGGCGTCCGCCGCGGGCGCACCGTCGTACCAGCCCGGGGGCGGCGCCTCGCTGAGCGGGATGTAGCCGGGCGGCAGGGCCGGGCCCCCCGAGTTGGGGCCGGTGTCATAGCCCTTGCCCGGCGTCGAGGACTCCGGGGCGGTCAGTGAGGTGAATCCCGGCGGCAGCTGCGGGGCCGGTCCGGCGCCCGCGGGCGGACCCGGCGCGGTGGCCTCCGGGCCCGAGATGAACGCCTCGTAGGGATTGCCGTTGCGCGCGGCGTGCCAGAGATCCTTGAGATAGCTGAGGCCCGGTGAGCGGCCCTGGGCGGTGCCGGGATCGGCTTCGGGTACCGGTGGCTCGCCGATGGGCGGCGGGGGCAGCGGTCCCGTCGGGCCCTCGGCGGACACCACCGGCTGGCCGGGCACCGGTACCCCCGGGGTCGGCGTCGGATAGGGCTCGCCGGGATCGGCCGCCGCCACCGCGGTGCCGAGCAGTGCGCCGCCGGTGATCGCCACGCCGGCGACCAGGAATCGGGCGGCGTTGACCGACGGGGTGGCGCGCATGCGTTCGCTCATGGACTCCGGTCGTCCTCTCTGGTGTCGCCCGCCAGCAGTTCAAGACAGGAACAGACCGGCTTTCGGGCCAAGGGTATCGCCTTCTCGGGGTGGCGTCTCCCCGTTGGGCCCCGCTCAGTCGGCCGTCTCACCGCTCTCGGGCCAGCTGGACCCGGGGTTCGCGCGGCCGGGCTCGGAGTTGTCTCCGCGGGACAGCGGCACCCACCGCTCGCGCGGGGCGGGCTGCTTCGAGGACGGGAAGTCCCGCAGCGGCCCGGTGGGGTTGGCATCCCACTTGGCGAAGGTCAGCGGTGTCCGCAGCCATGCATGCAGCAGCTGGTACGTCGCTTCCAGGGAACCGATATTGGTGCGTTCCCAGCCGTGGCTGGCGTCGACCCCGGGGCCGACCAGCGCGGCGCGGGTGCCCGCACCGGCCTCGATGGCCGCGGCCGCATCGGAGCGGTAGAACCGGAACACGTCGCGGGCGAAATCGATGCCGCGTTCCTCGGCGAGCCGGCACAGCCTGCGGGTCAGGTGATAGTCGTAGGGCCCGTGCAGATCGGCCATCAGCACCGTCACGGCGTCCTCGCGGGACTGCAGCCCGGGCGCGCACACGGCGTTGTCGACCGTGACCATCTCCGCGATCCCCGCGGGCAGACCCGCGCTGGCGCCGTATCCGACCTCCTCGGCGATGGTCACCATGATCGCGGTGCGGTGCGGCAGCACGACCTTGTTCTCGGCGAGGTGCTTGACCAGTGTGAGCGCGACCGCGACACCCGCCTGGTCATCGAGGTGGCGCGAGACGATGAAGCCGTCCTCGGTCAGTTCCGGGTGGGTCATCAGCGCGACGAAGTCGCCGACCTTGATGCCCAGGCGGTGCAGATCGTCTTTCGAGGTCACCTTGCGGTCGAGGCGCAGCTCGACGTGGTCCCAGTCGGTGGGCTGGGTATCGACCTCATCGCCGAACGCGTGCCCGCTGGCCTTGAGGGGAAGGATCGTGCCGGTGATGAACTGATCGGAGTCGTCACAGAAGACGCGCACCCGGGCGCCGGCCCCGAAGCGGGCCGAGAAGGTCCCGACCGTGATCAACTCCAGCCGGCCGTTGTCCTTGAGGCCCCGCACCATGCAGCCGATGGTGTCGGCGTGTACCACCACGGCCCGGTCGGTGGTCTCCGATTCTCCCGGCAGCTCGGCGATCAGTGCGCCCCGGCGGGTCAGTGAGAACGGCACGCCGAAGTCATCGAAGATCTCGCCGATCAGCTGCATGACCGCGTCGGTGCGACCGGTCGGGCTCGGGGTCTGCAGCAGCGCCAGCAGGGTGTCGATCATCCAGCCGCGCTCTGCGTCGGACATCGAATCGGATGATGAGGTGGTCGCGTTCTGAGCCAAGATCACTCCCTCGGGATCGTCGGGATTCGCGTTTCTCCTACCGATGGTCGCAATCCCGGTGACGACATACAGCGGTTTGCCGCACCCGGCGGCAATTGCCGTGGGGTCGCCGCCCACGCTCCCGGGGCCGGCCCGAGCACGGCAGTAGCATGGGCGGCATGCGCTGGCGGGGTGTGCATCACGTCGAGGTCAACGTCCTGGACTACGAGGAATCGATCGCCTTCTACGACGCCATGTTCGGCTGGCTCGGCTACATGAGCTTCTGGACCGCCGACATCGAGTACCGCTCGACGTACTACATGGCCCGCTTTCCCGCACCGCACAGCTACATCGGCATCCAACCCGCGGCCACCGGCACCAAACTGCACCATGCCGACCAGTCGGCGGGCATCAACCACATTGCGCTGTGGGCCAGGAGCCGCCGCGAGATCGACCGGTTCTACGGCGAATTCCTCACCCCGCGTGGCATTCCCGTCGTGTACGCGCCGCAGGAATACCCCGAGTACTCCCCCGGCTACTACGCGGTGTTCTTCGACGATCCGATCAGCGGGATCCAGTGGGAGCTCGCACGGATGCCCACGATTCCGTCACCGGCCGCCGCCTGGCGCTCCTGGCGGGTGCTGCGCGCGGCCACGCGCCAGCACCCGGAATGGACGGGTTCGGCGCTCAGCGAAGCCCGGCGCACCCTGCCCGGCCGCGACGGCTCCGGACCGATCAGCCCACCGGCGCGCCGTCGGGGTTGACCGCGGTCCAATGGCCGCCGAACGTCTCCAGCCCCTGGCCGTTGGCCTGACCGGACATCGAGTCGCCGTCGTAGAAGTACAGCGGGTGACCGTAGTAGGTGACCTGCAGCTGTCCGTCGCGGCGCTCGACGGTACCCACGCTGGGGGCGTCGATGCCGATGCCGCCGGTCGGGTCACCGTCGGTGAGCGCAGGCATCCAGGTGTCGGCGCACGCGTCGTAGCAGGCCGACGACTGCGGGGTGTCCTTGTCGAACATGTAGAGGACGCGGCCGGTGTCGTCGACGACGATCGAGCCCAGGTCGCCGACCTCCGCGGTGTTCAACCAGGTTTCTCCCACCGGGACCACGGAGTCGTCGGTCGGCAGCGGGGTCGGTGCGGGCTCCTCGCTCGGAGCGCCCGACGAGGTCGCCGACGGGGTGGTCGACGTCGTCTGGTCGGCGCTCTCCGCGCGCTCCTGCTCCACCGAGCACGCGGACACCCCGGACAGCGCAGTCACACCCGCCACCGCCATCGAGGCCAGGAATGCGGCCCGGCGGTACCGGAGACTGGGGCGGACGGTGACGGGTCGGACTCGCACGATGGGGCCTTCTCTCGGTGGGACGAGTGTCGCGGATGCGGGGCCTACATTGGACCATCGGCGGCCGCCGGCGTGCAGTGAAACCCGGGGCACCGCCGTGGGGGTGCCCCGGATCGGATGGTTGGCCGGGCCATCGGTTCGGCCGCGTCGTTCATCATGGACCCATGGAGTCGACCCGGGTGGATCGCTGGTTGTGGGCGGTCCGGCTGACCAAGACACGCCCGGACGCGGCCGCGGCCTGTCGCGGCGGACATGTGCGGGTCAACGATCGGCCGGCCAAACCGGCCACGACGGTGGCGCCCGGGGACGTGGTGCGTGCCCGGGTCGGGGACCGTACGCGCACGGTCGAGGTGGTGCGGGTGATCCAGAAGAGGGTCGGGGCCGCCGACGCCGTCACCTGCTACATCGACCGGACGCCCGCGCCGCCGCCGACGACGGCGAGCGCTCCGATCGGCGTCCGCGATCGCGGCGCCGGGCGGCCAACCAAGAGGGAACGCCGCGCCCTGGAGAAATGGCGGGCAGGTCGGTTGTGAAGCGCGCCCCGCCGGCCGGCCGACGACACGGGCCGGTCGCCGCGGGCAGATCCCGCGATGACCGGCCCGCAAGTCGAGCCCGCAAGTCGAGCCCGGAAGCCGTGTGCAGGGCTCCGGTGCCGGGTGTTCGGGTCAGTAGGTCGGGATGAACACGCCGTTCATCCACACGCCCCAGTGCTGCCACCCCTCGTCCCAGACCTGCGGATTCCCGTCGGCCCACAGCGGTGGCGGCGGCATCGGCGGCGCCCATGCGGGCGGCTGGCCGGCGTCGGGACCGGCGGGTGGCATGGGCGGCGGGGCCGGCTCGGCGGGCGCGGGCGCCCACGTGCCGGTGGCGTCGGCGGTGGCCACCCCCACTCCTACGCCCATGCCCATGGCACCCGCCGTGAGCCCGCCGAGGACGGCGGCGCCGGCGACGACGCTCCTCAGCGGCTTGAACGGCTTCGCTGCCTGCGCGGTCTCTGCTGTCTGTGCTGTCTTCAGCCTCATCGGTGTCAACTCCAATCCCGGGTGCTCGTCACCCGTATTTCGGTGGCACACACAGATATTTAGCCGCAACGGCGGGACGTTAAACCCGCACCCGGTCAGTCCGCCTTACCCCAGCACTTCCGCAGGCCCTCGGCGACGTCGATGCTGGGCACCCCGGGCTGCGGCTCGTCGGTCACCAGGGCGACGCCGGTGGTGACCAGGTCGATCCCGTGTGTGGGGGTGGGCCTGGTGCCGGACTCCAGGTAGTCGGCGATCGCGTCCACGCCCTCGGTGGCCATCCGCTCCGGGTACTGCTGGGCCGTCGCGCCGATGACGCCCTCCCGCACCAACCGCATGCCGGGCTCGCAGCCGCCGTCGACCGACACCATCGTGGCGTCGCTGCCGGCGGCCCGCAGCGCCTCGGCGGCACCGCTGGCCGCCGGTTCGTTGATGGTGTAGACGAGGTTGATGTCGGGGGTGATGGCCAGGCAGCGCTCCATCGCGGACTTGCCCTGGTCGTGGGCGCCCAGGGTGGTCTCGTGACAGGCGATGCGGTACGGCCCGGCGCTGTAGCGGCCGGTGGGCGCCTCATCGCCGTTCTTGCGGGGGTCGGCCACCGGGATTCCCATTCCGGTGAGGAAGCCCTGATCACGCCCGGAATCGGACTCGACGCCCCGGCCGGTGAACAGGTCGAGCATCGCGATGACCGCGGGCCGACCGTTCATCTTCCTGGCCGACCACTCCCCGATCAGCCGGCCGGCCTCGAAGTTGTCGGTCGCGTAGGTGATGTTGGCGGCGTCGGGGTCGTCGGGTTTGGTGTCCAGCGCGACGACGAACAGCCCGGCGTCGCGCGCCTGCCGGAGCGCGTCGTTGACCCCGGGGCCGTTCGGGGTGATCAGGATGGCCTTGTCACCCCGCTCGATGGCGGCGTCGATCGCCGCGATCTGGGTGTCGACGTCGCCGTCCTGGTTCCCCGCGGCGACCGACAGGTGCAGTCCCCGTTCTCGGGCCTGCCGTTGGGCGGCCCGCTCGATGGTGACGAAGAAGGGGTTGGTCCGCGTCTTGAGGATGAGCGCGACCGTGGGCGGCTGGTCGTCGCTGTCGCTCTGGGTGTTCGTGCACGCCGCGATCAGGCCGGAAGTCGCGGCCACGAGCAGCAGCGCGCGAACGGCCGGCTGCAATCGGAAGGTGAACAAAAGGAGCTTCTCTCTCAGGTTGCCGATGTCCGCGACGACGCTTCAGACCGGGTGTCGGCGGGCCGGTGCCGGGTGTCGGGGAAGAGTTCGTGGGAGTCTAGACCGAGAACGTCGTACGGCGCGGGCAACTTCGCGAAGCGGTCGGGCCCGGATTCGGCGAGGCGGCGGGACCGGCGCCACCGGGCTCCGCTCAGCGTTGCCCGGGGACCGGCGCCACCGGCATCCACGGAATATTCGCGCACATCCGGGCCAGGTCGTTCCCGGCGCACAGCACGGTGCGGTCCGGGCGGATCACAGCCGCGGTGGCCCCGCCGCCGCGCAGCCACCCCGCCAGCTCATCGCCGGTCTCAACGAGGTGGACACGGGCACCGCGACGGCGGATCGCGGCCCGCCCGGCGGGCTCGGGATGCACCGTGGTGACCAGAGCGAAACCCGGCCCGAGCGCATCGTCGAGCCGAGACCCGTCGGCCAGCGCCGTGTTCGGGCACAGGGAGCCGGCCAGCCCGGCGCCGCGGCGGGCCCGTCGCCCCGACTTGTGCACCAGGGCGCTGCCGCGCAGCGGCGGAGAGGTGGAATCGGTGGCCAGGGTGCGGATTCCGGGCACCCGGCTCAGTCGGGGGACGATCAGCCGGCGCAGCAGGTTGCCCATCTCGCCGCCGGCGGTCATCGACCAGCCGATCCCGAGGGCGAAGCCGATCATGAACCCGGCGTGCGGTTTCCGCTCCACCTCGTAGGTGTCCAGTGCGGCCGCGGGAAGCCCGCCGGCGAGCACCCCGGCCAGTTTCCACGCGAGGTTGGCGGCGTCGCGCAGTCCCGCCCCCATCCCCTGGCCGATGAACGGCGGTGTCAGATGGGCGGCATCCCCGAGCAGAAAGACGTTGTCGCGACGCCAGCGGTCGGCGATCCTGGCCCGAAACGTGTAGTCGGCCACGCGGATGACACGCAGCCGGTCGGGGCCGACGGCGCCGGTCCAGGGCGCGATCAGCGGGTGCAACGCGGTGATCGACGCGTATTGCCGGGCACTCTCCCCCTGACGTAACCGGAACTCCCAGCGGTAGCGGGTCGCACCGATGCGCATGAAAGTGGCGGCCCGCACCGGATCACACACCTGGTGTACGCCCTCCCACTGGTTCAGCTCGGCCGCGGTCTCGATGTCGACGACCAGCCAGCGTTGCTCGAAGCGGAGGTCGCGCATCCGGGCTCCGATGAAGCGGCGCACCATGCTGTTGGCCCCGTCGCACCCCAACAGGTAGCGGGCGTCGACGGCGTGGCGGGTGCCGTCGTCGCGATCGGCGTAGGTGACGCGCACCCGCCCGGGCCCGCCCGGCGCGATCTCCAGTGCCTCCACGTTGCCGCGCAGCTCGGCTTCGGGGTGGGCACGCAGATTGTCCCGCAGCAGGCGCTCGAGTTCGGGCTGGTCGAACATGTTGGCCTGGGGGTAGCCGTGCCGCCCGACGGCGGTGTCGCGGGCGAACTCCGCGAGTACCCGCAACCGGTTGTCGCGCAGCTGAAGTCCCTGTGCGGGTCGGGAGATCCGGGCGAACGATTCGGCGACGCCCAGCGCGCCGAGAATCCGGTAGACCTCGTCGTCGAGATGAACCGCGCGCGGCTGCGGATAGACCTGGGCCCAGCGGTCCAGCAGCACCGTCTCGATCCCGTACCGCGCAAGCAGCGTCGCGGCGGCGACACCGGTGGGACCGGCACCGAGGATGGCGACGGGAACCTGGCGAACGGTGTTGACCGGCATCATGTTTGCCCGTGTTCTTCCCGAGGCGCTCAGGGGCAGCGCACCCGGGTGCGCTGGCTGCCCAGGTCGATGGCGCCGTCGTCGGTGCCGATGGTCAGCTCCACGACATCGCCGTCGTGCAGGTAGTCGGGCTTGCGGGCCTGCCCCTTGACGAAGGCCCTCCACTTCGTGGCCGGGGGCAGCAGGTCGCCGATGATCCGGGCCAGTTTCGGCGGGGCGCTCAGGGCCGTACCGACCGGGGTGCCGGTGAGCACCAGGTCGCCGGCGGCGAGGTCCTGGAACCGGCTCAGGGCCTGCAGGGCCTGCAGGGGGCGGTAGATCATGTCGCCCTCGACGCGCATGTCCTGGCGCACCGCGCCGTTGACCCGCGTCCGCAGCCGCAGATCGCCGAAGCGTTTCAGTTCCTCGGCGTCGACCAGCACCAGCTCGGGGCCCACGGGCGTGAAGGTGGGGTAGGACTTGGCCTCGTAGAACTGCGTCTGTGGCAGCTGGACGTCGCGCGCCGACACGTCGTCGGCGATCACCAGCGCAGCGACGTAGTCGGCCAGGTTCGCGTCGGTCACCGCGGTTCCCACGGGCAGGTCCCGGCCGATGACCAGGCCGATCTCCACCTCGTAGTCCAGCAGCCGGACATGGTCGGGTCTGACGATGTCGTCGAACGGCCCGCTGATCGACGCCGAGGCCTTGCGGAAGAAGGTCAGCGGGATCGAGGTGGGATCCATGCCGGAGTCCCTGACGTGGGACTCGTAGTTGGTCATCTGCGCCACCACCCGGCAGGGCCGGGTCACCGGGGACAGCAGGTCCAGCGTGTCGAGCGCGACGGCCTCGCCGCCGCCCCGGGCGGCTTCGACCGCCGGCCGGTCGGCCAACAGCTCGGCGGTGCTCGACGCGGTGGTGGCGACCCTGCTGGCGCCCGCGGGTGTCCTGACCCACCAGCCGTCGGCGGTGCGCAGCACGGAGATCGTCATGAGTTGACCACTTTCATCAGGCCCAGCAGGCGGTTGACGTCGAATTCGTTGCGGTCGCGCAGCGCGGTGAGCATCGAAAGCGCCTCGCGGCGCGCGGATCCGGGGTTGAGCCCCAGGAAGTCCCTGGTGGCCGGCGGTCCCCACTGGGCCAGGCCGGACGCGGTGAACGGTGCCCATCCGGGCTCCAGGGTGTCGTCGAAGAGATCGCCGTCGGTGAAGTGTTCGACGAGGAACCCGTCGGGGTCGCGCCAGTAGTCGAAGAGCTGGCTGCCCTGGATGTGGCGGCCGATCCCCCAGGAACGGAAGTATCCGCGCTCGGCGAGATACTCGCCGCCGGCGGCCAGCGCGTCCAGGTCGGCAACCTGATACGCCGAGTGCACGTAGCGGTTGGCCGGTCCCAGTGCCATCGCCAGCGTGTGGTGGTCGGTCGGCTCGGCTCCGCGGTCGCAGCGGATGAAGCTCATCGTCGGGCCGCGGTCGCGCTGCCCCGGAAAGAACAGGAAGTCGCTGACGATCATGCCGAGGTTGTCCAGGTACCAGGTCAGCGCCTCCATGTAACGGGTGGACTGCAGCACCACGTGGCCGAGCCGCTGCACGCGGGCGGGTACGCGGGCCGGGCGCTGGCCGGCGTTGACCCGGTCCACGGTGTGCCCGGCGTTGTAGGTGTGCCGATCCTGAGCGGCCAGCGCGGGAAGCTCGTGCATTCCGGCGGCCACCCGCACCGGCACGCCGCCGGGGTCGACGAGCTCGACGGCCAGCCCCCCGATCGTCTCCGGGAGCGCCCGCGCCGGCGCGCCGTGCCGGTCGGCCAGCCGCAGCACGTCGAGCTCGTCGTCGGCCCGGAAGGTCACCCCGGCGAACCGGCTGTGGGGGCCGCGGCGCAGGAGCACGCACGGGCAGCCGGCGTCGGTGCCGCGCAGGTGCACCTCGCTCGGTGCGCGCTGCGCGACGGGGAAGCCGAAGGCCCGGGCGAAGGCCTCCGCGCGCAGCAGGTCGGGCTTCTCGAACTCCAGCCAGGCGATGTCGCGCACCTTGATGACCGGGTTGCGCGACCTGCCGGGGTGCTCCCCGCGTCGCGGACCCTGCTGGCTGTGCAGACCGCTGTGTGTCCCGATCGTGTCGGTCATCTCGCCCCTCACCCGATGTACTGACGAAATACTCACATACGACTATTTCGTCAGTCAACATGGTTCTGACGATTCCCTCAGAACTGACAGCTGCTAAAGTTCCGGCATCCGACGAGGCAAGGTGAGGCCGACGATGACGGAGCAGTCCGGCGAGCCGATCGGCCGGCTGGCGCGGCGCAAGCAGCGCACCCGGGCCGCACTGATCAAGGCGGCGCAGGGCTTCATCGCGGCCGGACAGCTCAACGTTCCGATCCTGGACATCACCCAGGCCGCCGACGTCGGGATGGGGTCCTTCTACAACCACTTCGCCACCAAGGACGAGCTGTTCGAGGCCGCGGTCACCGACGTGCTCGACACCCATGGTGCTCTGCTGGACCGGGTCACCGCCCCCATCGACGATCCGGCCGATGTCTTCGCGACCAGCTTCCGGCTCACCGGGAGGTTGTTCCGGCGCCGTCCGCAGGAAAGCCAGATCCTGCTGGCGCGCGGCCCGGCGGTGCTGTTCTCCGAGCGGGGCCTGGCACCCCGTGCCCGCCGGGACGTGGCGAGGGCCGTGGCCGCCGGCCGGTTCGACGTCGACGATCCCGAGCTGACCCTGGCGGTCGCCGGCGGCGCCCTCCTGGGCCTGGGTCAGCTGCTGCGCAGTGAGCCCGGCCGCGACGACGCCGCCGACGCCGACCGCGTGACCCGGGACGTTCTTCGGCTCTTCGGCATGAGCGCCGAGGAGGCGCACGCGCTGTGTCAACGGCCCCTGCCCGACCTCGCCGCCGTCGAGGAATCGGGTGACCCATGAGCCTTTGGAAAGCCGGGAGAAGGACTTATGGCCCTCGTCCGGGGCGCCGAAGTGGGGCACCATCGTGTCCACTTACCGGCGAGGGGGCCATCGATGAGGACCGCGTTACCGTCGACCGTTGCCGGGCAGCTACGCCCCGATGCCCGCCGGACGCTCTGCGCGGCCGAGGGGATACTCGTCGCGCTGCGAGGGTGCAGCCTCGACGAGGCGTTCACCGACATCGTGCGCACGGCGCGCGACCACAACATCGCACCGCTGCGCCTGGCGAGCGCCCTGGTCTTCCTGGCCCAGCGGGGCGGCTCTCCCGGCACCCCGGACGTCCCGGAGGCCGTTACGAACGTCGCCCGAAACGCGTGGGGCCGATTGCTCGAGCCGCCGCGGTTGCTGGCTTCCTGCCGGTGATCTAACGCCCTCGGCGTCGCCTCACCGCGGCGCGTCCCCCTCCCCCTCGTTGCCGGGCTGGTCGGTGAGTTCGGTGTCGTCGTCGGGCGAGCCCTGCTCCGGTTCCAGGGCGACGCTGCGGGTGTACTGACTGCCGGATCCGGTGGGTGGGCCGTCCTCGGCGGGCCGCAGGTGCACGACGTTGCCGACCGCGCGGCGCAGCCCCGGCGGGCCCTCGACCCGCAGGAACTCGCCGACCCGGCCGGCGCGGTACCGCAGCGGCGAACCGAGGAACTCACCGAGCACCACCCCGCTGCCCAGGGCCAGCGCCACGGCGGCGGCCGCGACCATCTGAGTGAGCCCGTCGCCGAACTCCTCGTCGACCGCGAGATAGAACACCGCCCTGAACACCGCGAGCCCGGGCAGCATCGGCATGATGCCGGCCGTCGCGGTCACCAGGGCCGGGGCCTGCCGACGGATGGAGATGAACGTCGCCAGCAGGCCGACCAGAATGGCCGCGATCCCCGAGGCGGTCACCTGTCCGAAGCCCGCGGTGCCCAGGCCGATCAGCACCAGTTCGGCCAGCCCGGCGGCGACCCCGGCGGTGGCCACCGAACGCAGGGGCGCGTAGCTGGCCACGGTCAGGGCTGCGCCGGCCAGCGCCGCGCCGAGAACCGCCAGACCGATCTGCCACGGTTGGGTGGGGATGACGAACGTCTCGGTGGCGTCGACGTGCAACTCGATCACCACGCCGATGAGGGTGGCCACCTGCAGTCCGGCGAGGATGCCGACGACGATCCCGGCGGTCAGGAACAGCGCATCGCCCAGGCGTGCGACGGCGGTCAGCATGTATCCGGTCACCGCGTCCTGCATCGAGCCCACCAGGGTCATCCCGGACAGCAGCATCATGATGCCGGTGGCCACCAGCGCCGTGGGGCCCTGTCCGGCGAAATAGTAGGCGGCCACCGCGACCAGGGTGGCGATCATGGCTCCCACGACATGCTGGAAGAAAAACGGCGTACCGAACCGGTTCAGCAGCCGGCCGGTCCGGTCGATCAGCGTGGCCGACACCGCGGCGAGCACACACGTCAGCCAGGTGCCGCCGAGCAGCAGCGCGATGCCCAACGAGAATCCAGCCCAGCCCGCGGTGGCCATCCACCGCGGATACGGGTGGGGGCGTTCGGTCAGCTCGTCCATCGTCACGTGGGCCTGGTCGACGGTCACGCCGCCGGAGGTGATCCGCTGCACCAACCGGTCCAGCTCGGCCAGCCGGGTGTAGTCGGTCGATCGGGCCTGGACGGTGCGCACGATCGTCACCGGTGGGCTGTCGGTGGTGGGCAGCGCGGACACGATCACGGTGGTCACGAAGATCTCGACGAGACAGTCGTTGAGCTGGTAGGCCTGCGCGACGTCCTGGGCCGTGGCCTGCACGTCGGCGGTACCCGAACCGGAGGACAACATCACCTCGGCGAGGCGGATGGTCAGGTCGAGCACCTTGCGGGTGTGCAGGTCGCCCAGGCTGGTCGCGCTCCGCCTGCGCTGACCGGCCACCGGAGCCGGGTCGCGGCGCCCCCGCAGCGCGACCTGCAGACCGCGGCGCAAGCGGTCGGCATTGCGGTCGGCACTGCGGCCGGCACTGCGGTCTGCCTTGTCGGATCGGTTTTGTGCCATCGTCGAGCACAATAGTGACGGCCCGGGATTACCCGGACAAACCCGGCCCTGAACAGTGGCGATGCCGTCATTCGGCCGCCGGTGTCAGCGCCAGTGGCGGAACGCCGAGAGCAGCCGGGCCCGGTATTCCGGGTCGAGATCGGTGTCGCGGATCCGGCCGACGGTGGTTACCGTCACGCGGAACTGCTGCAGGTAGTTCTCGCACCCGTCGCACTCCAGCAGGTGCAGGTCGAAACGCTCGCGGGTGGCCGGGTCCAGCACGCCATCGAGGTAGTCGGTGATCAGCTCGACCAGTTCATCGCAGTCCATCGGTGCGCCGCTCATGTCGGGTCCTTCGTGTAGTCCTCCAGCGCCTGCCGGATCACGGCGCGGCCGCGGTGCAGCAGCACCCGCTGATTGGCGGCCGAGACACTGAGCAGCGAGCACACCTCGGGGGCGTCGAAGCCGAGCATGTCACGCAGGCTGACGACGACCCGCTGCCGGTCCGGCAGGCCGTCGAGGGCGCGGCGGGCGACCTCGAGCAGCTCCCGGCCGAGGAGCGAACCCTCCGGGGTGTCGGGGAAGGGCGCGGGCTCCTCCTCGTCGCGCCAGTGGCCGGGCCATTCGTCGCCGGCGGGACGAAACCTGGCCGGGTCGACGGTTCCGCCGGTGAAGGCCCTGACCGCGGTGTCCAGGTCGCGACGTTCCCGCACTCCCCTGGCCTTGGCCGTGTTGATCAGGATGGTGAACAGCCAGGTCCGCAGCGAGGATCGGCCCTCAAACGTGGCGATCCCCTTCAGCAGACCGATCCAGGCGTCCTGGACCACTTCCTCGGCGGTCTCGTGCGAGCGAACGTATCCGCGGGCGACCCGCAACATCGCCGGCGTGTGCCGGTCGACCAGCTCGGCGAACACCGCCTCGTCGCCGGCGCGCAATGCCTCGACAACGTCGTGCTCGTCGGTTCCCGGGCGGCTCATCGGCAGCCGATCGTAGCAGCTCACCGGGGGTGCCGCCGGGCGTGGTGGCTGGGTCACTCGCCACCGGCGGCGCCCCCCGCAGGTGACGGCCCGCGTTGCTCACTGCACCCGGCCGCGGCGCTGATCGGCCCAGGAGGTGATCCAGGAGGTGATGAGGTAGTAGGCGGGCACGCAGGCCCACACCACGGCCAGCGAAACCCACAAGCCCAGCGGATAGTCGCGGTCGACGACCGTGGCGTTGTCGGGCTTGGCGCCCGGCCGGCCGTAGACGGGGATGGCCAGCAGCACCAGCACCGCCGAGCACAGCGCGGCCACCGTCACCGGGGTCCACCACCTGCCGCGGACGACCCGCCGGGCCGTCCACCCCAGTGCCGCACTGAGCGGGGCGAAGACGAAGTCGTGCACCACCACCCCGACCCCGGCCCACACGGCGATCAGGACGATGGTGCGCGGCCGGAAGTCGAGGACCAGAGAGGCGCCGTAGGCGCCGAGGGCCACACCGGCCACGATCAGGGCCACCCGGAGCGCGGTCACGACAGCACCTCGATGCGCGAGAGCCACTTGGTCTGCAGCACCCCCGGCCGGGTGGGTGCGATCAGCCGGCACGGATAGCCGTGGTCGATGTGCAGGGGTTCGCCGTTGAGCTGCAGGGCGATCAACGTCTGCGCGTCGCGCGCGTGCCGGGCCGGCAGGGTCGTGCGCGAGTACGGGCCGGGCGGCTCCAGCGAGATCATCCGCACGTCGGAGTCGGGGGAACCGCCGACGGCGGCCACCAGATCGGCCAGGACGACGCCGCTCCAGTCGGCCTCGGCGCTCCAGCCCTCCACACACGCGATCGGCAGTCGGTGCGTGCTCTGCGGCATGGCCCGAAGCTGCTCGACGGAGAATTCCCGGCTCACCTCTCCGTTGGCGACCGTCAGCCGGTAGCCGGGGTCACGCGCACTGCGCAGCACCCGTGCCGCGGCCGCCGACCGGTTGATCGGCACGCCCTGCGGCCCGTCACCCGACCGCGGGGCCAGCACCGACACCGTGCGCAGCCACGGGATGGTCTGACCCGCGGTGACCAGCGTCGCCAACCCGGCCGCCAGGCCGGTGCCGTAGAGCACCGTGCGCCGTGAGGGTCCCACCGTCCCGCCGGTGGTGACATCGTCGAGCGGTTCGCCCAATGCCCGCCGGACCACCGGCAGCTTGACGCCGATGTGGACCAGGACGGCCCCGGCCGCGACGTAGGCCATCGCGTAGTGGGCGGTGGTGAAGAAGAACGGGAAGGCATACCACTGGGCGATGTTGAGCAGGCCCGTGGACAGCTGGAAGATCATCGCGGCGACCAGCACCAGGATCGAGAGCCGCTCCAGCTGGCGCACCACCCCGCCGAACACCGGGCGTTCGAAGAGCTTCGGCCATACCGACCACAGCTTGACCACCAGCAGCGGGATCGCCGCGATCCCGCTGATGACGTGCAGGCCCTGGGTGAATCGGTACAACCACACCGGGCGGGTGGGCCAGAAGAACCACGGCTGCGGATGCTGGATGAAGTGGCTGATCAGGCCGGTCACCAGGCACACCGCCACCGCCACCCCCAGCCACACACCCAACCGGGCGGTGAGGGCGGTGCTGCGCAGGGGCGAGAAGCCGGCCCCGGGCGGGGTGCTCATCGCGATCCGGATCCGTCGGCGACGGGCCGCTTCTGGCGTGGTTGCATACCGCCATGGTGTCCGGCCCGGGGCCGGCCGTTACAGGGATCCGGCGGGACGGTCACAGAACCGTCAGGACCGCGACACCGTCAGGACCGCGACACCGTCAGGCCCGCGACACCGTCAGGCCCGCGACACCGTCAGGCCCGCGACACCGTCAGGCCCGCGACACCGTCAGGCCCGCGACACCGTCAGGCCCGCGACACCGTCAGGACCGCGCCGCCCTCAGCCCTTTTTCGAGTTGCCCTTCCCGTTCCCGTTGCTGTGGCCGTTGCCCCTGCCATTGCCGTTGCCCGCGCCGTTGCCCGCGCCGTTGTCCGCGCCGTTGCCCCCGCCCTGGACCTCGTCCCACTCCGGGGGCGCCACGGTGACCGCGCTGGGCGGAGCCGGCGCCGCGGGGGACGGGGGCGTCGTCGCGGCAGTCGACACGGTCGTGGTGACCCCGGCGGGCGTCGGTGCGGGGGTGCCCGAGGAGGACTCCATCGCCATGGCCAGCACGGAGACCGTCAGCGCGGCGAGCACCGCGGCGGCGGTCAGCGCCACGCGGGTGCGTCCGGAGAACCGTCGTTTCCCCGGCGCGGCCGCCGGGTGGGTGGTCGCCGGTGGTAGCGGCTCGGCCAGGATCCGGGTGTTCGGCCGCGGTGCCGCCCCCGCGACCGGGGCCGCCGCCAGTGCGCTGCGGTCGCCGTTGAGCGCGGCGCGCATCTGTGCGGCGTCGGTGAAGCGCTGACCCGGATCGCGCGTCATCGCCCGGTCGATGACGGTGGCGACCAGCGGGTCGAGGTCGGGGCGCAGTGCACGCAGCGGCGGCGGCGGATCATCGGCGATCGCCCGGGTCAGCGCGACGGGAGATTCCTGCGGGAAGGCGCGCCGGGCGAGCACCGCCTCGTATCCCACCACCCCGACCGCGTAGAGGTCGTCCGCCGCCGAAGCGGGGGCGCCGGAGAGGCGTTCGGGGCTCATGTAGCACATGGTGCCCACGACCTGACCGGTCACCGTCAACGCGGTGTCGCCGCTCTTGGCGATGCCGAAGTCGCCGACTTTCATCGTGTCACCGGTCGCCGAGACCAGGATGTTTGCCGGTTTGATGTCACGGTGCAGCAGACCGGCGCGGTGAGCGGCGGCCAATGCGGCCAGCACGTCGTTGAGTACCGCGCGCACCTGCCACGACGGCATCGGGCCGGCCGCGACGACGTCGGCCAGCGTCCGACCGGGCAGCCGCTCCATCACCAGGAACGGAACGCCGTCGTGCTCGCCGGAGTCGTAGACGGCCACGACGTTGGGATGCGAGAGCGTCGCCGCCGCGCGCGCCTCGTGCGCGAAACGTTGCCGAAGGTCGGGCCGCGTCGTGAGCATCGGGTGCAGCAGCTTGATCGCGACCGGTCGATCCAGCCGGGTGTCCCATCCGTCGCGGACCTCGGCCATCCCGCCCTGGCCCAGCAGACCGCGGATCTCGTATCGATCCACGAGCAGGTCGCGGTCGGTCATGGTGGCTAAGGTAGCCGCTCCTCCCGCGGCGCAAACCCCGGCCATCGGCCGAGGCGGTGTACCCGGGCCTTTCGGCGGCTACCCTCAACTCCGATGAACACCGGACGGCCGAAGGTACTGATCGTCGGGGGCGGGTTCGGCGGACTGTTCTGCGCGCGCCGGCTCGGCGACGCCGAGGTCGATGTCACGCTGCTCGACCGCGCCGCGGCCCACGTCTTCCAGCCGCTGCTGTACCAGTGCGCGACCGGCACCCTGAGCATCGGCCAGATCAGCCGGTCACTTCGCGAGGAACTGGCCCACCACGGCAACGTCACCACGCTGCTGGGCGAGGCGGTCGGTCTCGACCCGCAGGCGCGCTGCCTGACCGCGCGCCGCCCCGACGAGTCCACCTTCACCCTCGACTACGACGTGCTGATCCTCGCGGCGGGGATGCGCCAGTCCTACTTCGGCAACACCGAGTTCGCCCAGTGGGCACCCGGGATGAAGACCCTCGACGACGCGCTGACCATCCGGCGCCGCCTCTACGCGGCATTCGAGATCGCCGAGACGCTGCCGCCCGGGCCGGACCGGGATGCGTGGCTGACCTTCGCGGTAGCCGGCGCCGGCCCGACGGGGGTGGAGCTGGCCGGCCAGATCCGGGAGATGGCCACCCGCGCGCTGGCCAACGAGTTCCACAGCATCGAGCCGCGGGAGGCCCGGGTCATGCTGTTCGACGGCGGCGACCGGGTGCTCAAGACGTTCGCCCCGAGGCTGTCGGGCAAGGCGGCACGCACCCTGCAGCGCCTGGGAGTGGAGCTGCACTTCGGGGTGCACGTCACCGATGTCCGGCGTGAGGGGATCACCGTCACCCCGAAGTCCGGGGGCGCCAGCGAGTGCTATGCGGCCCGCACGGTGCTGTGGACCGCGGGGGTCGAGGCGGTGCCGTTCGCCCGCCGGGCCGCCGAGGCGCTGGGCGCCGGTGCCGACCGGGCGGGCCGCATCGCCGTGGAGGCCGACCTGTCGGTGGCCGGGCACCCCGAGGTGTTCGTCGTCGGGGATCTCGCCGGCCGCGACGACCTGCCCGGGGTGGCCGAAAACGCCATGCAGGGCGGACTGCACGTGGCCGAGTGCATTCGCCGCGACCTCGCCGGCGAGGAACGCCGGCCCTACCGCTACCGGGATCTCGGGTCGGCCGCCTACATCTGCCGCGGCAGCGCGCTGCTGCAGGCGGGGCCGGTCAAGCTGTCCGGTCCGCTCGGCTGGATCGGGTGGGGGTTCATCCACATCGCGTTCCTGACCGGCCTGCGAAACCGGTTCAGCACGGTCGGTTCCTGGCTGATGACCATTGCGCGGGCACGGCGCAGCGACCGAACCTTCATCCTGGGCAGCCCGAACACCCCCGACCAGCCCTACACGTGGTCACAGCTGCGCTCGTCCGACGGCGAGTCCTGAGACCGCTGCGGGCACCCGGTGGGTTCCCGGTGGACCTGCTCGTAGGCTCATCCTCGTAGGCTCATAGCTGATGGACCCGGACCGCGATCGACCCGCGCCGTGGTCACGCGCCGGTGAGCTCGTCACCTCCACCCGCCGGACGCTGCGCCGCCGCGGCCTGCTGTTCCTGGCGCGTTCGCCGCGGCCGGTGCAGCAGATGTGGCGGCTGACCGAACGCACCGCCCGCGAGACGATCGACGACCGGGTGCCCGGACTCGCCGCCGAAGTGGCGCTGTTCACCCTGATTTCGCTGCCGGCGCTGTTGTTGGTCATTCTCGGATCGTTCGGGTTCATCGCCGCGGCCCTGGGCCCCGACGGTCTGCAGGAGATGAATCGCCTGGTTCTCGATGTGCCGCAGTCGTTTCTGTCCGACCGCACCTTCAACACCTATGAGCGGGTGGCGATGACGGCCATGGAACAGCAGCGCGGCAGCGTGGTGTCGCTGGCCGCCGCGCTGAGCCTGTGGACGGGTTCGCGGGCGGTGAACCGCTACCTGGAGACGATCACCATCGCCTACGACGTTCCGCCCCGCCCGGCGTGGCGACGCCGGCTGGTGGCACTGGCGCTGACCGTGGGCGGTCTGGTGGGCGCCGTGGCGATCCTGCCGCCGCTGGTCGCCGGCGAACGCCTGGTCGAATGGCTGGTCCCCGACGCCGTGGCCGACGCCACCCTGCGGGTGGCCGGCGTGCTGTTCTGGCCCGGGCTGATCCTGCTCATCGTCATCGGCCTGGCCACCACGTACCACATCGGCGTCCCGTGGCGGACACCGTGGCGGCGGGACTTCCCCGGCGCGGTGCTGGCGATGGTGCTGTGGCTCGGCGCGTCGGCGGGGCTGCGCGCCTATCTGGACATGACCCTCAGCGGCGGCGGTGTCTATTCTCAGCTGGCGGTGCCGATCGCGGTGGTGCTGTGGCTGTATCTGACCGCGTTCGCGGTTCTGCTCGGCGCGGAGCTGAACGCCGAGATCGAGAAGATGTGGCCCCACCGGGAACACCCCTGGCGGCTGCCGTGGCGGGGTTTTCGCCGCTCCGCTGCCCGGGAGCCGGAGGCCGACGCCGGGACCTGACCGCTTGTCCCCCGCGGGATGCACTGGTTACGTCGGGCGGTGCGGGCGTCCTGACGGCGCCCGCTCGGCTGTGACGCGACGACGGATGGTCAGACGCGAACTGCCCGCCACGGTGTGGCGCTGCAAGGGCGTCATCCGCGTACCCGGGTCCGACACGCCCCACGCGTTGCAGGTGGTGGGCAGGCGGTGCGAGATCGTCGCGCTCGCTCCCGGGGCCGTGGCGCCGGGCGCCGGGGGCCAGGTGGTGGCGATCGGACGCGGCATCGACCCCACGCTGCTCGATCGCCTGTTCGCCGCTTGCCTCGTCTGACCCCGACCCGCGGACCCGCCGTTAGGGTGCAGCCATGAGTCTCGTCACCTATGAGCTGGACGACCACGTCGCCACCATCACGCTGAACCGGCCCGAGGCACGCAACGCCATCAACGGTGCGCTGCGCACCGATCTCAATGCGGCCTGGGACCGGTTCCGCGACGACGAGGACGCCTGGGTGGGCATCCTGACCGCGGCCGGGGACGTCTTCTGCGCCGGGGGTGATCTCAAGGACGGCGAGGGCTCGGTGGGCACGTTCGGCGGTACCTTCTGGGAGAAGCCCACGATCAACTCCTTCGAATCGGGTATGGAGCTCTTCAAGCCCACGATCGCCGCCGTGCACGGCCCGTGCATCGGCTACGGGCTGACCGGGGTGCTGTTCTGCGACTTCGTCATCGCCAGTACCGAGGCCAGCTTCCGGTTCCCGGAGGTGTCTCTCGGGGTGCCCACCATCGTGGGCGCGATCCGCCTGCCCCACCGGGTGGGCTGGTCCAACGCGATGGAACTGCTGCTGACCGGCAAGCCGGTCGACGCCGAGCGGGCCAAGGAGATGGGCCTGATCTGGAGGCTGGTGGAACCGCACGAGTTGCAGGAGCAGGCCCGTGCCTGGGCCAGAACCCTGACCGAGGCGGCCCCGCTGGCCCAGCGGGCGACCAAGGAGGTGGCTTGGCGCACCGCCGACATGGGCTGGATCGAATCGGTGCGCTTCGGCGAGACCATGCGCAAGGTGGCCGGCGCGACCGAGGACGTCGCCGAGGGGCTCTCGGCCTGGCGGGAGCGGCGCCCGCCGCGGTGGCGGGGCCGGTAGGGCCGCGCCGGGCTGCTAGTCGTGCTGCTAGTCGGGGAGATCGTCGAGGAGATCACGGAAGCGTGCCGCGGCGTAGACGGTGGCGCCGGCCTGCCGGACCCGCCGCGCGAGCGTGGCATCCGAGGTCACCACGGTCAGCTCGTCCGGGCGCTCGTCGGATTCGACCAGCCGGACGATCTCGTCGTCGGCGGAGTCGGCCGCCGCCGCCGGCGCGTGGCGGATCGTGATCACCGAGGATGAGATCGGCGGTGACATCGGGTGCTCGAAGACCACCGTGACCGGCTGCCGCTCGGCGGCCGACCACTGTTCGAGGCGGCCGACCAGGCGTGTCAGCGCCGCCCTGCGGTTGCGCCACCAGCCGTCCGGGCGTGTTCCGATCACATTCATCGCATCGACGATCCACCGCATCCGCCGACGGTACGACGCGGCGACGCCGGCCACGTCACATCGTTGTCACATCCTTGGTTCGGCTGTGCGTGTTCACATGTCGTGTCAGGGTGTGCGGATGGACCTCTTCACCGAATGGCGATCCGGCGGAAGCGAACTGCGGTGGCGCTCGACGACGCCGTCCAACCGGGGCGCCGAGGTGACGGTGTTCGCCCGGCGTGCGGGCACTCCCGGTGCGCCGGCTCTGGTATGTGTGCACGGGTTCCCCACCTCGAGCTTCGACTTCGGGCAGCTGACCCGGCAGCTGGGCGGCGAGTTCGACATCCACCTGTTGGACTTCCCCGGTTACGGCCTCTCGGACAAGCCGCCGGCACCCTACGAGTACTCGCTGTACGACGATGCCCGACTGCTGGTGCACGCCATCACCGAGCGGTGGGCCCTGCGCGACTACACGATGCTCACCCACGACCGCGGGGACAGCGTGGGCATGATCGCACTGGAGTTGTTGACCGCCGAGTATCCGGGGTCGCTGCCCGCGCAGCTGATCATCACCAACGGCAACGTCTACCTGCCGCTGTCGAATCTGACCGCGTTCCAGCGCGCCCTGCTCGACGACACCACCGCACGCGCCACCGCGGCGGCGGTGACCCCCGAGATGCTCGCCGCGGGTCTGGGTCAGAGCGCGTTCATGCCCCGCCGGGCGGCGGACGACCCCGAAATCATCGCGCTGGCACAGCTGTTCGCTCACCACGACGGTGTCGCGGTGCTGCCCGACACGATCCGGTACCTGCACGAACGGGCCGCCGGGGAGACCGGGTGGCTGGAGTCGCTGGCGCGCAGCGGTGTGGATACCACCCTGGTGTGGGGGTTGCACGACACCATCGCCCCGCTGCGGGTCGCCAGCCACGTCTGGCACGGTTACCTCCGGGACAAGCCCGGACGCAACCGGTTCTGGGTTCTACCCGGCGCGGACCACTACCCGCAGTGCGATGCGCCCGCGCAGCTCGCCGATCTTGTCCGCCTGACCCGCGACGAGGTCCAGCTGACGTTCCAGACTCTCGGTGATCGGCCCGACGGCGCCGTCCTGGTGGAGTACACCTAACGGGTGAGGAAGCGCGTGAGGCTGTCGTCGAGCTCATCCCACCACGGTGTGGGCGGCAGCGGCCCCACCGTCCCGGTGCACGGCGAGGCGAAGGACTTGTCGCGGTAGCCGGTGATGCTGTCCTCCTTGTCGTGCTCCCAGGTGAGGAAGTGCTCGCGCACCATGCTCAGATCGAAGTCGGCGTAGTCGGTGAGTGACATCAGGTCGCGCACGTAGTCGGTCTGAAAGTCGATCTCGCCCATACAGTCCTCGGTCGCGCTCAGCCGTTCCTGCCACTGCGCGATGTCGGCCTCCATCGCCGCGGCGTCGGGCATCTGCAGCCGGCCCAGCACCACGTCGCGGGCCACGAAGGCCTGCGCGTCGAACATGTTGAAGGTGTAGTACTGGTCCTGCATCCCCAGGTAGAGCAGCTTCGGATTGGCCGTCCACACCACGCCCTTGTAGAGGCTGGGCGGGTAGAGGTTGTTGGTGGTCACCAGGCGCAGTTCGGGGTCGATGAACGGAAAGTGGTGCCGGTAGCCCGTGCACGCCACGACGGCGTCGACCTCGCGCGTGCTGCCGTCGGCGAAGTGGGCGGTGCGGCCCTCCAGGTGCCGCAGGGCCGGCACCTCGGTGATGCCCGCCGGCCAGTCGAAGCCCATCGGCGCGCTGCGGTAGGCGATGGTGATCGAGCGGGCCCCGTACTTCAGCGACTGCAGGGCGATGTCCTCCGCGGAGTAGCTGCTGCCCAGGATCAGCATGTCCTTGCCGGCGAACTCGCCGGCGTCGCGGAAGTCGTGGGCATGCAGGATGCGCCCGGGGAACGTCTCGAACCCCGGGTACTCCGGCATGTTCGGTGTCGAGAAATGACCCGAGGCCACGATCACATTGTCGAACCGCTCGGTGCGCGTCGCACCGTCGCCAGCGTCCTCCACATGATTTTCGACGGCCAGTTCGAACATCGCCGAGGCCGGGTCGTAGGACAACCGCCGCACCGGACTGTCGAACTGGATGTACTGGCGTACCCCGCTCTTCTTGGCCCGCCCGACGATGTAGTCGTAGAGCACCTCGCGCGGCGGGAACGACGGGATGGCGGTGCCGAAATGCTCGTCGAAGCTGTAGTCGGCGAACTCCAGGCACTCCTTGGGGCCGTTGGACCACAGATAGCGGTACATGCTGCCGTGCACCGGGTCGCCGTGCTCGTCGAGGCCGGTACGCCAGGTGTAGTTCCACAGGCCACCCCAGTCGCTCTGTTTCTCGAAGCACACCACCTCGCCGACATCGGCACCGGCCAGGCGGGCCTGTTCGAACGCGTGGAGTTGCGCCAGGCCGCAGGGGCCTGCGCCGATAATGGCTGTGCGGGGCATCGGTTCTCCTTGCAGGATCGGGGTCAGGATCGGGGGCGGTCCCTTACACACATCTGACGCTGCCGACGATCCTCCTTGTGTAGCACTCGTGGGTCTACATATGATGAAGAATATAATACACATGCAGCCCAGTCCTGTACCCCAAGTGAGTGGTGAGTG
>NZ_NVQF01000150.1 GCF_002592005.1 Mycolicibacterium palauense
TCGGTGCCGAGTGCGGACAGCTGCAGCGAGGACGCCCACCAGGCCAGCTGCGGCGGCATCAGCGGGGGCGGGCTCAGCTTGGGCCCGCGCTCGCTGATCACGATGGTGCCCGCGAAGACGTCCCCGATCCGTTTGCCCTTGGCGGAGAGCAGGCTGCAGATCACGGCGGGCGCGCCGGCGAACATCCAGATCTCGACGAAACCGGCCAGCGCGCGGAACAACGCCTGCCGGAACCGTTCGGGCCCGCCGTCCTCGGAGACCACCCGCAGGCCCATCGCCAGCTTCCCGAGCGAGCGGCCCCGCGTCGCGGTCTCGAAGACCAGCGGATAGCCGACGAGCACCAGCACGGTGAAGATGATCAGGATCGCCGCCGAGAACGCCTCGTCGAGGCTGCCGGCCGCCGTGGCCCACAGCAGCACGCCCAGCAGGTAGCCGAGGAACACCACGGTCACGTCGATGAGCGCGCCGATGGCCCGCACCGGCAACTGGGCGACCTGCACGTCGAGGACGACGGCGTCCCCGGTGACCACCGTCGCGGACGGGGAGCCCGGCGGCATTCCGGCAGGCAGGGACATGGGTTCGACGCTACTAGACTGCACCGGGTGGACGTCGATGCCTTCGTGGTGGCCCACCGTCCCACCTGGGACCGTCTGGAGCAGCTGATCAAGCGCCGCCGCCGGCTTTCCGGGGCGGAGATCGACGAGCTGGTGGAGCTCTACCAGCGGGTGTCGACCCACCTGTCGATGGTGCGGTCGTCGTCGACGGATTCGGTGCTCATCGGCCGGCTCTCCACGCTCGTGGCGCGGGCACGCGCGGTGGTGACGGGGGCGCACGCACCGATCTGGAGTGAATTCACCCGGTTCTGGACGGTGTCGTTCCCGGTGGTGGCCTACCGGTCCTGGCGGTGGTGGCTGGGCTCGGCGATCGGGGTCATCGTGGTCGCCGTCGCGATCGGGGCCTGGGTGGCGCACAACCCGGAGGTGCAGGCGACGATCGGGACGCCGGCCGAGATCGACAAGCTCGTCAACAACGATTTCGCCGCCTACTACAGCGAGAACCCGGCCGGTTCGTTCGCGCTGCGGGTGTGGGTGAACAACGCCTGGGTCGCCGCCCAGTGCATCGCCTTCGCGGTGCTGCTGGGCATTCCGATCCCCTACGTGCTGTTCCAGAACGCCGCCAACGTCGGGGTGGCCGGCGGCCTGATGTTCGGCGCCGGCAAGGGGGACATCTTCCTCGGGCTGATCATGCCGCACGGCCTGATCGAGCTGACGGCGGTCTTCCTGGCGGCCGCCGTCGGGATGCGGCTGGGCTGGTCGGTGGTCTCGCCGGGCGACCGTCCGCGCGGCCAGGTGCTGGCAGAGCAGGGCCGTGCCGTCGCCTCCGTGGCCGTCGGACTGGTGGCGGTCCTGTTGGTGGCCGGTCTGATCGAGGCGCTGGTGACGCCGTCGCCGTTCCCCACCGCCGTCCGCATCGCCATCGGGGTGGCCGCCGAGGCGGCGTTCCTGACCTACGTCGTCTACTTCGGCCGCCGGGCCGAACGCGCCGGTGAGTCCGGCGATCTCGCCGACGCCCCGGACGTGGTGCCCACCGGCTGAGTTACAGCCTGCCGGTGGCCTTCATCGCCAGATAGCGGTCGGCCAGGGTGGGCGCCAGGTCCTCCGGGGCGGAGTCGACCACCTCGACCCCCGCATGCCGCAACCGGGAGGCGATCACGCCACGGTCGTTGCGGGACTGCTCGGCCGCCGCGGCGTCGTAGACCTCGGCGGCGTCGGCGCGCCCGGCGGCCAGCCGGTCCACGCGGGGATCGGAGACGGCGGCGACGATCACCTGGTGGCGTGCCGACAGCCGCGGCAGCACCGGGAGGAGCCCCTCGTCGAGCGAGGAGGCGTTCAGATCGGTCAGCAGGACCACCAGGGCGCGCCTGCGGACCCGGCGCTGGATCGCCGACACCGTTGCCGCGGCGTCGGATTCGATCAGCGCGGGCGCCAGCGGCGCCATCGCCTCGACCAGCCTGGCGAGCAGTTCGGTGCGCGACGCGCCGATCACCGCGGCGCGGGTGACCCGGTCGTGGGCCAGGAAGTCGACGTGGTCGCCGGCGCGGGAGGCCAGCGCCGCCAGCAGCAGCGCCGCGTCCAGGGACCAGTCCAGGCGCGGCCAGCCGCTCGGGTCGGAGGCGGTGGGGTCCACGCCCACCCGGCCGGCCGAGGTGCGCCCGGTGTCGACGACGATCATCACCCGCCGGTCCCGTTCTGGGCGCCAGGTGCGGACCACCACGTCGGAGCGCCGGGCGGTGGCCCGCCAGTCGATCGAGCGGACGTCGTCGCCGACGACGTATTCGCGCAGCGAGTCGAATTCGGTGCCCTGCCCGCGAATCAGGACCGGCACCAGCCCGTCGAGTTCGCGCAGCCGGGCCAGCCGGGACGGCAGATGGCGACGCGACAGGAACGGCGGAAGGATGCGCACCGCGGCGGGCACCCGGTGGGTGCGCTGCCGGCCGGCCAGGCCCAGCGGGCCGATCGTGCGGGCGGTCACCCCGGCCGACTCCTGATCCCCGCGACGCACCGGACGAAGTCGGGTGGTCACCGACAACGTATGCCCGGCAGGCAGGTCGACGCGGTGCGCGCGGGGCTCCGCGTTGGCGCTGGGCGGCCAGGCGTCGCGCAGCAGACCGCGGAAGCGCCGGCCGCCGCCGTTGTGCACGGTGAGCACCGCACCCACCGGCTGGCCCAGCCGCGCCGAGCGCTCCCCGGACCTGCCGAAGTCCAGGCGGGCCGGGCTGGCCGCCAGCGCGACGTCGAGGCCGACGAGCACCGCGAGCACGGCGGCCATCATCACGAACGCCGTCGCGGGCTGCGGCGACACCGCGATGGGCAGCGCGAACAGCAGCCCCAGCAGGCCGGCGCGTGCGGTGAGGACCACTAGCGCGGCACCGGAACCGACGCCAGGATCCCGTCGAGCACCCCGTCGGGCGTGGCGCCCTCCAGCTCGGCCTCGGGACGCAGGGCGATCCGGTGCCGCAGGGTGGGACGCGCCATCGCCTTGACGTCGTCGGGGGTGACGTAGTGCCGCCCGGACAACCACGCCCAGGAGCGCGCGGTGTTCAGCAGCGCCGTCGACCCGCGCGGCGAGACACCGAGCTGCAGGGCCGGCGACTGCCGGGTGGCCGCGACGACGTCGACGACATAGCCGAGCACCTCGTCGCCCACCAGCACGCGGCGCACCGCGGCCCGGCCGGCGGACAGCTCGTCGGGGCCGGCGACCGGGTTGATCATCGACAGGTCGCGGGGGTCGAAACCGTGGGCGTGCCGGCCCAGGATCGCGACCTCCTGATCGCGGGGCGGCAGCGGGACGTTGAGCTTCAACAGGAACCGGTCGAGCTGGGCCTCGGGCAGCTGATAAGTGCCCTCGTACTCGATCGGGTTCTGAGTGGCGGCCACGATGAACGGATCCGGCAGCATGCGAGGCTCGCCCTCGACGCTGACCTGACGCTCCTCCATCGCCTCCAGCAGTGCCGCCTGGGTTTTCGGCGGTGTCCGGTTGATCTCGTCGGCGAGCATCAGGTTGGTGAACACCGGACCGGCACGGAACTCGAAGGCCGCCGTGCGCGCGTCGTAGACCAGCGATCCGGTGACGTCACCGGGCATCAGGTCCGGGGTGAACTGCACCCGTTTGAACTCCAGCCGCAGCGCGGCCGCCAGCGACCGCACCAGCAGCGTCTTGGCCACTCCCGGAACGCCTTCGAGCAGCACGTGACCCCGGCACAGCAGGGCGATGACCAGACCGCTGACCACCGCTTCCTGGCCCACCACGGCCTTGCCGATCTCGTCGCGCAGGTTCAGCAGGGCCCGGCGCGCCGACTCGCCGGCGGTGTCCGGGGCCGGGGCGGCGGTGTGCGCTGGGGGTTGTGTCACGAGTGGGCGACCTGCCTTTCGATGTCATCGAGCGTGTTCGCGAGGTGCACGAGATCGGTGTCGGTCTGGGGAGCGGGGCCGAACAGGGCGCCGTGCACCACATCGGGGCCGATTCCGCTGCGCGCGGCCGCGGTCGCCACGACGGCGCGGGGGTCCGGGTCGGCGCCCAGCCCCAGGCGGGGGAGCAGGCGTTGCAGGGCCGCGGTGCGCAGCGCGTGGGCGGCGCGGTCGCGGGCACGGCGCGAGCGGTAGAGCCGCCCACGCCCCTCGACGGTTTCGGAGGCGCGCACCACCACGGGCAGGCTCTCGGCCACCAGGGGGCCCAGCCGGCGCACCTTCCACAGGGCCAGCAGCGCGACGACCAGGCACAGCTGCCAGACGACCCAGTCCACCTGTTTGGGTAGCAGGTCGAACGGGGTTGCGGCGCTGTTCTTCTCACCCTGCTGGCGCTGCGGTGCGTACCACACCAGCCGGGGCCGCTCGCCGGCCAGGTTCATCGCCAGCGCCGCATTGCCGTCGCTGAGCAGCCCGGAATTGGTCATGAACTCCGCGGTCCCGACCACCGTGACGGTCCGGTCACCGTCGTGGAAACGCACCAGGGCCCCGTCGTAGCAGCGGGTGAGGTCGAGCCCGTCGGCGCCGCGGTAGGTGTCGGTGGGGCCGAAGTACACGGTGCCGGCGCGGGTGGCCGCGCGCAGATCACAGCCGGGTTCACCGCCCAGGGTGCCGGTCGGGTCCAGCCGCAGCCGCGGCGTGAGTGCGGCGCGGGTGCGGGTGGTGGGTTCCACCAGCAGCAGGTCGGCGGGAGTGTCGGCCAGCCGGCTCAGCAGATCCTCGTCGGCGGTGTAGTAGCTCTGGGCGACCAGCAGCAACGACCCGGCGGTGGCCTCCCGTTCGGCCTCGTCGACGGTGTCCGCGACGACGACGTCGACGCCGCGGCCGCGCAGCAGGGCGGTCAGTGCATGGGCGCCGTGCGGCGACGTGGCGCCGGGGTCCATCCGGCCACCCGGCTTCGGCGCGGTCAGCCACGCGGTCAGCAGCGCCACGGACGCGATGAGCGCCGCCCCCGCCGCGATCCACAGCCAGGTGCGGCGCCGGGCACCCGTCGCCTTCCTCGCCTCCGTCGCCGGTGCCGACCTCACCGCACCTCCGCCCAGCCGTGGGACGGGGCCGCGGTTTCGGCGTCGGGTGACGCCGGTGTGTGCCGCGTGCGCAGGTCGTCGTCGAGGGTGGCCACCTGCCGGTAGGCCTCCGCGGTCCCGGGTTCCTCGCCGTAGGTGACGTCGTTGAAGGCGGTGGCGGCCGCACGGAGCTCACCGGAGAGCCCCGGGATTGCGGCCCCCGCGTCGCGGGCCAGCTCGGTGGCCGTGCGACCGGGTACGGCGGTCAGGATCGAGGTCTCCTCCAGATACCGGGCCACGGCCCGTAACCGGTGGCGGATGGCGCCGGCCCAGTCACCGGCGGCCGCGCACCGTTCGGCTGCCGCGCGGTGCTCGGCGGCGCCGAGTTCGGTCCGCCCGAACAGGCCGGGTTCGGGGCGGCGGTTGGTGCGCATGGTCTTGCGGGCCACCCGGTAGGCGACGACGGCGGCGATCACCACGAGAAGGGCGAGCACGGCGATCGTGAACCAGCCGCCGGGCACCGTGGATCCCTTCAGGATGAGCCGGTAAAGCAGCTCGTCGATCCAGTCCCCGAGCTGTTGGGTCAGCGACTGCTTCGGGTAGATCGGTTTGCCGAGCTCACGCTCGGCGGCCTCGCGCGCCGCGTCGCGGTCGATGTCTACGGTGGGCACAGGCGGCCGGCCTTACTGGCGGGTGAGCCACAGGTGGTCGGTGCTGGCGGCCGGCGCCGGTCCGGCCGTGGCGCCCGTGCGCAGCACCAGGTCGAACGCCTCGGCGCGGATCCTGCGGTCGGTGTAGAGCAGCACGATCACCCCGGCCGAGAACGGGGTCGTGACGATCTGGCCGATGATGGCGCCGACGGTGCCCACCGCACTGCCCAGCACGATGGCGGCGGCGGTCTGATTGCCCGCGGCCACCAGTTGGCCGATCGAGAACGGAATCGCGATGGCCCCGGCGACGGCCGTGGTGACGATCCCGGCCAGCAACCGGATGCCGAACACCCGCCAGAAGTCGGACCGCACCAGCGCCCAGGACCGCTGGATCGATTCGATCACCGGTCGTCGCTCGAGCACGATCGCCACCGGGGCGAAGGAGATCACCGTGTAGACCCAGACGAGGCCGACGAGGACCGCCAGCCCCAGGGGAACCCCGATGAGGACCGTCACGGTGGCGTTGGTCGCGGCGGCGAGGCCGGCGATGAACAACGCGACGACCCCGATCGCCAGCACCAGACCGAGACCCTCGAGCAGGGTGAGGCCCAGCAGCGGCAGGATCCGGTCGCGGATCCTGGCCCACGCCTCGCCGATGCTGATCGGAGAGCCGAACACCGCGCGTCCCACCACGACGGTCAGCATGCCGCTGAGCACGAGCAGGGCCAGCGCCTGCGAGAGGGCCCCGATCACGGAGCCCACCGCTGAGCCGATGAGCGCGGTGGCCGAGTCCGGTTCGCCGCCCCCGGCCAGGGTGCCCAGTTCGCCGCCGACGGCCAGCGGACCGATCTCCAGGATCAGGGCGATCACCTGCGCGATGACCACGACGATCGCGGTCAGACCCAGGCTGGCCTTGGGGTTGGCCCGGATGTAGCGGACCGCCCCGTTGAAGATGTCGCTGAGACTCAGTGGACGCAGCGGGATGACCCCCGGTTGCAGCGCCATCGGGGGCTGCCAGGGATAGCCCGGCGGCGGGTAGCCCGAGCCCGGCGGCGGATAACCGGCGTCCCTTATACACATCGGACGCTGCCGACGACACCCCCTGCTGACGCAGCGTGTGTCGCCACATCTATAACATAACTAAGATCCA
>NZ_NVQF01000151.1 GCF_002592005.1 Mycolicibacterium palauense
TCTTCTGTTATGATTATGAGGACGGGACGAACAGCCGGAGGCACGACGGGAGCATCGTGGGCAGAGTCGGGTGTGTCTACGAGACCGAGCCAGCAGCGTCGCGGCACACTCCCCGGCCGCCGCCAACAGATCCGGGCGGTCCAGGGCCACCGACGCCTCGGCGAGGGCCGTGATGGCCAGCCCGTTCCAGGCGCTGACGACCTTGTCGTCACGACCCGGTTGGACCCGGCAGGCACGGGCCCCCAGCAGCGCACCGACGACGCGCTCCAGCTGCCGGCCGTCCTCGGGGTCGGAGCGCAGCTGCAGCACCGAGGTCCCGTGCTCGAAGGTCCCGGCCTCTGTCACCCCGAAGATCGCTGCGGCCCAGTCACCGTCGGACACGCCCAGAACGTCGCGCAGCTGCCCGGGCGTCCAGACGTAGGTCGAGCCCTCCCGGCCGTCGGCGTCGGCGTCCAGCGACGCGACGAACATGCCCCGGTCGGTGAGGTCGCGCAGCAGAAAGTCCGCGGTCTGGCCGGCGATCCGCCGGGCCAGCGCCGAGCCGGCGCGCCGGGCCCAGTGGGCATAGGCCCGCAGCAGCAGGGCGTTGTCGTAGAGCATCTTCTCGAAATGCGGTACAACCCAGTCATTGTCGACGCTGTAGCGGGCGAATCCGCCGGCCAGCTGGTCGTAGATGCCGCCGCGGGCCATCGCGGTGCAGGTGCGCTCGACCGCGGCCAGCGACTCGGCCGAGCTGGTTCGCTCGTGGGTGCGCAGCAGCGCCTCCAGCAGGGCCGACGGCGGGAACTTGGGGGCGCCACCGAAACCCCCGGCTTCGACGTCCTCGTCGCGCAGCAGCGCGGTCACGGCGTGATCGCACAGCGCCGGGGTCACCTCGGGTCCGCCGGCGGGCAGGCCGGAGGCCAGCCTGCGCAGCTCGTCGCCGATCTGGTCCGAGGCCCGTTCGACCTCCTCCCTGCGCTGCCGCCAGGTCTCGGACACCGCCGAGAGAAGCTGCAGGAACTGAGGTTTGGGGTAGTAGGTACCGCAGAAGAACGGCCGCCCGTCGGGTGTCAGGAAGCACGTCATCGGCCAGCCGCCCTGTCCGGTCAGTGCGACGGTGGCGTTCATGTAGATCGCGTCGAGGTCCGGGCGCTCCTCCCGGTCGACCTTGATGCAAACGAAATCCTTGTTCATGGCGGCGGCCACCTCGTCGTCCTCGAACGACTCGTGGGCCATCACGTGGCACCAGTGGCAGGCCGCGTAGCCGACCGACAGCAGGATCGGCACGTCCCGATCGGCCGCCTCGGCCAGCGCCTCACCGGTCCACTCCCGCCAGTGCACCGGGTTGTCGGCGTGCTGGCGCAGGTATGGGCTGGTGGCACCGGCCAGCCGGTTAGCCACTGGGCTCCCGCGGATCGAAGCGGCCGTCGGCGGCCCCGTTGTCCCGGGCCGGTCCGTCCCCCGTGCCCTCCATGGTGCCCTTGTCGGTGCCCTCCACGCTGCCCCCGTCGCTGCCCCGGTCGGCCTCGGGGTTGTCGCGGTCGAAGGATTGCGGCAGCTTCTTGAGGTGGCGGTTCATCGAGCGCACCAGGAAGAACGTGCCGATCAACAGCAGCAGGATCAGCAGCAGGCCCACCGGGCTGGCCTTGCCGAACTCGGGTCCGGTGTTGGAGGGCGCGGTCTCGTCGGCGAGCACCAGCACGGCGGACAACCACATGCCGGTCACCGTTCGATCCCCGCGAACAGATCGGTCTCGGGCAGCGACACCCTGACCCGGGAACGGGCGAGCTCGTATTCCTCGGTGGGCCACAACCGCTGCTGCCACTCGATGGGTGCGTGAAAGAAGTGCCCGGTGGGGTCGATCTGGGTGGCGTGGGCGCGCAGCGCGTCGTCGCGTTGCTCGAAATAGTCCGAGCAGTGCACCCGGGTGGTCACCCGGCCCGCCAGCGTGTCGCGGTCGGGATCCCAGTGCTCCAGCCACTTCTCGAACGGCCCGGTCCGGCCGTGTTTGGCGAACTCATCCTGCAGCAGCTGCATGCGCTGCCGAAGGAACCCGTGGTTGTAGTACAGCTTGGACACACTCCACGGTTCGCCGGCGTCGGCGAAGCGGTGGTGGTCGGCGGCGGCCTCGTAGGCCGCGACCGACACCTGGTGGCAGCGGATGTGGTCGGGATGCGGATAGCCGCCGTTCTCGTCGTAGGTGGTCATCACGTGCGGACGGAACTCACGGATCACCCGGACCAGCCGTTCGGTGGACTCCTCCAGCGGGACCAGCGCGAAACACCCGTCGGGCAGCGGCGGCAGCGGGTCGCCCTCGGGCAGACCGGAGTCGACGAATCCCAGCCAGGTGTGCTCGACACCGAGGATGCCCGCCGCGCGGGCCATCTCGTCGCGCCGGATCTCGGACATCCGGCCATGCACCTCGGGCAGGTCCATCGCCGGATTGAGGATGTCTCCGCGCTCGCCGCCGGTCAGGGTCACCACCATGACCCGGTGCCCCTCGTCGGCGTACCGAGCCATCGTGGCGGCGCCCTTGCTGGACTCGTCGTCCGGATGGGCGTGCACCGCCATCAACCGCAGTTCGGTCACAGTCTGCCTTTACTCCGCACTCGTAGAAGCCGTTCGGCCCTGTCCACGGGCCGGCCCGGGGCCGACCTGTAGGTTGGTAGGCCAGCCGTTCCACTTCTCATAGTTCCATTCTCCGGACGCGGATCAGAAACCCGATCCCTGTCCGGAGACATACCCCACACACGCTCATGGCTCACGACACCACCAACGCTCCGACCCCCCGTCCTGAATCCCGGTACGGGCGCCAACGCCTGTCCCGGACCTCGCGACGGGGTGTCGTGCTGGCCGTGACGGTCATCGCGCTGGGCCTCGGGGTGGTGATCGCCGCCGTCGGCTACCAGCGCCTGGGCTCCTCGGAGGTCAAGGGAGAACTGACCGGCTACGAGTTGATCGACGACCACACCGTGGACGTCACCATCAGCGTGACCAGAAAGGATCCCTCCCGGCCGGTGGTGTGCATCGTGCGGGCCCGCTCCAGGGACGGCAGCGAGACGGGGCGGCGTGAGCTGCTGGTGGCGCCGTCGGATCAGGTGACCGTGCAGGTCACGGGCCGGGTCAAGACGTCCCGCCCGGCCGTCACCGGCGACGTCTACGGCTGCGGCACCGACGTGCCGGCCTACCTGGTGGCCCCCTGACGAGCCCCGCCCCCGAGGCCGCCCGCCTGGAACCCGGCGGTAACGGCATCGAACGAAATCGTGAAAATCGGCTTACCGCCCGGTGGTAGTATTGACGGATACACGGTTCCTGCTGGGACCGTGTATTGCTTCTTTAGCGCGTCGACCGCGGCTCTGAGATGGCAATACACGCGGTGACTCCGCACGCTCCCAGCGGCGACGGTACGCACAGACTGCCCAACGCGAAGCAAGCGCGGACCAACAAACGAGGAGCGCGACGAGATGACTGACACCCAGGTGACCTGGCTGACTCAGGAGTCCTACGACCGGCTCAAGGCCGAGCTCGACCAGCTGATCGCCAACCGGCCCACGATCGCCGCAGAGATCAACGACCGGCGCGAGGAGGGTGACCTGCGCGAGAACGGCGGTTATCACGCGGCGCGCGAGGAGCAGGGTCAGCAGGAGGCACGGATCCGTCAGCTCCAGGAGCTGCTCAACAACGCCAAGGTCGGCGAGGCTCCCAAGCAGTCCGGGATCGCCCTGCCCGGTTCGGTCGTCGAGGTCTACTACGACGGCGACGAGTCGGACACGGAGAAGTTCCTCATCGGCACCCGTGAGCAGGCCATCAACGACGGCAAGCTCGAGGTCTACTCGCCGAACTCCCCGCTGGGCGGGGCGCTCATCGACGCCAAGGTCGGCGAGACCCGCACCTACACCGTGCCCAACGGCAACTCCATCAAGGTGACGCTGGTCAGCGCGGAGCCCTATCACTCCTGACCGCGTCGGCGGTCCCGCCGGTAATCCCGACGGTGACGCCGCGCCGGAACAACGACCGTCATGGCGCCCATCGCCGAGGGGCTGATGCTGCTGCTGCTCGACAACGCGGCCGCCCAGCCCGCGCTCGAGCCCGACCGGCGCCGCCGGGTGCTGGCCGCGGGGGTGTTGCTCGACCTGGCCTTTGCCGGTCATCTGCGTCCGTCGCTGCCGGCCGACGGTATCGCCGCCCACCGGCTGCTGGTGCTGGCCAACGGCGCCCCCGTCGACCCGGTGGGCGCCGCGGCGCTGCGGATCCTTCGCCGCCGGCCCCTCGAGGCCGGGACGGCCGTCGCCAGGATCGGTCGCACCGCCCAGGACGACCTGCTCGATCAGCTGACCCGGACGGGTCGGCTGCGACCCACGCCGGTGGGTGGTCGCGGTAGACGCCGCCGCGCGTGGCCGATCGCCGATCGGGCCCGGGTGTCGGAGCTGCGCGCGGCGCTGCGGGGCACGCTCCTCGACGGCCACCGTCCCCGCCCGGTGACGGCCGCCGTCATCACCGTTCTGTATTCGGCGCACGCCCTGGACGTGGTGTTCTCGCTGAACCGACGGGACTGGGAGTGGGTCCGGGCGCAGGCCGCCGACGTCGCCGCCGGGAACTGGGTCGACGAAACCTCTGCGATCGCCGAGGTCAACCTCGCGGTGACCGCGGCGACGCTGCGTCCCACACTGGCCCGACCCGCCCCGGCACCGTCACGACTCCGGTCGCGCTGAGCCGGTCCCCCCGAGCCGATCCCTCAGCGGGACTCCAGCGCCTGTTCCAGGTCACCGATGAGGTCGGTGACGTCCTCGATCCCCACCGACAGACGCACCAGGTCGTCGGGCACCTCCAGCTGCGAACCCGCCGTCGAGGCGTGGGTCATCGCCCCGGGATGCTCGATCAGCGACTCCACGCCCCCCAGCGATTCGGCCAGGATGAAGACCTCGGTGCGGGCGCACAGGTTGTTGGCCGCTTCCCGGCCGCCGCGCATCCGCACCGACACCATCCCGCCGAACCCGCTCATCTGGCGAGCGGCGACGGCATGACCGGGGTGCTCGGGCAGGCCCGGATACAGCACGCTCGCCACCGCCGGGTGCCCGTTGAGGAACTCCGCCACGCGTGCGGCGTTCTCGCTGTGCCGGCCCATCCGCAGCACCAGGGTCTTGAGACCCCGCATCGTCAGGTACGCGTCGAACGGTCCCGGTACCGCACCCGCACCGTTCTGCAGGAACGCGAACGCGGTGTCGAGCTCCTCGTCGTTGGTCACCAGCGCCCCGCCGACCACATCGGAGTGCCCGCCGATGTACTTCGTCGTCGAATGCAGCACGATGTCGGCGCCCAGCGCCAACGGTTGCTGCAGTGCCGGTGAGGCGAAGGTGTTGTCCACCAGCACCTTGATGCCGCGTTCCCGGCCCACCTCGGCGATCGCGGCGATGTCGGCGATCGTCAGCAGCGGGTTGGTCGGGGTCTCCAGCCAGATCAGCTTCGTGGCGTCGGTGCACGCCGCGCGCACGGCGTCGACGTCGGACAGCGGCACCGGCGTGTGCCGGATGCCCCACTGGGTGAAGACCTTGTCGATCAGCCGGAACGTTCCGCCGTAGGCGTCGTCGGGGATGACGATGTGATCTCCGGGGCGCAGCACGGCCCGCAGCGCACAGTCGGTGGCGGCCATGCCGGAGCTGAACGCCCGCGCGTAGCCGCCCTGCTCGACAGCCGCCAGCACCGCCTCCAGGGATGCGCGCGTGGGGTTTCCGGTGCGGGCGTATTCGAAACCGCCGCGCAGGCCGCCGACGCCGTCCTGGGCGAACGTCGAACTGGCGTAGATCGGTGCGTTCACCGCGCCGGTGGCCGGATCCGGGCGGTACCCGGCGTGGATGGCCCGGGTCGCCGGCCCCTGCCAGCGGTGCGAGTCTGCCTTGCTGCGCTGCTCACTCATAGTGGGTGAGCGTAGTGTGCCGCCGCCGGGCCGATTCCCCTCGGCCGGGCGATGACGCCCGATCACATCGACGGCGGCCCCGGCGGGGTGGTCGGTATGCAGACCGTCGACATGATCTTGTCGGCCAGGGTCTGGCGCTTGGCGTCCCACAGCGGGAACAGGTAGCCGATGTAGCAGAACAGCGTATCCACGATGTGGGCCACCTGGCGGACGATCGACAATCCGAAACCGATGGGCTGCCAGGTCTTCTCGCTGACCACCTTGAACTTCATGACCGACTTGCCGATGCTCGAGCCGGTGGTGCCCTGCCGGTAGCCGTAGTTCCACACCACGAACGCCAGCGCCGCGAGATCGAGCAGCACGAGCGCGATCACCCCGGTCGCCGAGAACTCCGAGGAGCACGCCACCCCGCTTCCGTACCGGCCGGACTGGTCGGTGCACACGTTGTCGCCGGTGGCGATCGCGATCCCGAAGCCGATCGCGGCCAGGATCAGCACCGCAACCCCGTCGATGAGCGAGGCGACGACACGGGTGATCCACGGGGTGTAGGCGTCCCGCGGCAGGGTCATCGGCGCCATCGGGGGCGGCCCGCCGAAACCGGGCGGCGGGCCGCCCCCGATGGCGCCGATGACCCTGCCGCGGGACGCCTACACCCCTCTCTTATACTCATCTCCTAGCTCACGAGACCGAGGCTGACCTTGTATGCCGTCCCCTGCTGGAACAACAAATACTAGCTGTAGTGCTCTACTACCATATCCCGATCTATCTGTTCTAAGCCAGTTATCCTCCCGCCGGC
>NZ_NVQF01000152.1 GCF_002592005.1 Mycolicibacterium palauense
ACGAGGATGCGTAGCGTCTCGTGGTTTTGGATATCAGTAAAAAGACGGCAAAAGAGATCGGCCTCGGTCGCGTGGGTTGGGGAAGGGGTATAGCAGAAAGCTTACACCACTTGGGTGTCGGACGGCGAAAAGGCGAAGCCACGACGGCGCCGGCCCCGGCGCCGTCGTGGCTTCGCCTTTTCGCCGTCCGACACCCAAGCGATAGTAGCTGGCAGGTGAACGACGACCTTGTGCACTCGCCGGTGGGTGACCGGGGTTTGGCCCTCGGGCCGCTCGCCGGCCCGTGACCGGGTGTGGGGCCCGCGTATGGCGATACGCATTAGGCCGGCCGCGCGCGTGCACATTAGGCTCACCGAACGTGCCCGAATCCGTTCCGAGTGCCCGCACCGCCGTCGGTGCCGACGCCGCCGCCGATGACACGGCGCTGCTGGCGCGCGCTGCGGTGGCGCTGAACCGCCACGCCGGCGAACTCGCCGAACTCGGGGAACTCTTCGACGGGGCGGGTCACCAGCTGTACCTGGTGGGCGGCAGCGTCCGCGACGCGGTGCTGGGCCGGCTGGGTGCGGACCTGGATTTCACCACCGATGCGCACCCCGAGACGGTGCAGCGGTTGCTGCGCCCGTGGGCGGACGCCCTGTGGGACACCGGCATCGAGTTCGGCACCCTCGGCGCCGCGCGCGGCGAGCAGCGGATCGAGATCACCACCTTCCGCGCCGACACCTACGACCGGGTGTCGCGCAACCCGCAGGTGCGGTTCGGTCACCGGCTCGAGGACGACCTGGTGCGCCGGGACTTCACCGTCAACGCGATGGCGGTGAGGATCACCGGGGCGGGCCCGGGGGAGTTCCTGGATCCGCTGGGCGGGCTGGCCGCGTTGCGCGCCGGGGTGCTCGACACCCCGTCGACGCCGCAGGAGTCCTTCGGCGACGACCCGCTGCGGATGCTGCGCGCCGCCCGGTTCGTGTCCCAGCTGCGGTTCGCGGTGGCGCCCCGGGTGCGCGCGGCCATCGAGGAGATGGCACCGGAGCTGGCGCGGATCACCGCCGAACGGGTGGCCGCCGAGTTGGACAAGCTGCTGCTGGGCGCGGATCCGGTGGCCGGGATCGACCTGATGGTGCAGACCGGGATGGGCGAGCAGGTGCTGCCCGAGGTCGGCGGCATGCGGATGGCGATCGACGAGCATCACCAGCACAAGGACGTCTACCAGCATTCGCTGACCGTGTTGCGGCAGGCGATCGAGCTGGAGGATGCCGAGACCGGCGAGGCGCCCGACCTGGTGCTGCGCTGGGCCGCGCTGCTGCACGACATCGGCAAACCAGCCACGCGGCGCCACGAGACCGACGGCGGGGTCAGCTTCCACCACCACGAGGTGGTGGGCGCGAAGATGACCCGCAAGCGGATGCGGGCGCTGAAGTACTCCAAGCAGATGGTCGACGACGTCTCACAGCTGGTGTACCTGCATCTGCGCTTTCACGGGTACGGCGACGGCAAGTGGACCGATTCCGCGGTCCGCCGGTACGTCACCGACGCCGGGCCGCTGCTGCCGCGGCTGCACAAACTGGTGCGCGCCGACTGCACGACCCGCAACAAGCGCCGGGCCGCCCGCCTGCAGGCCAACTACGACCAGCTCGAGCAGCGCATCGCCGAACTGGCCGAGAAGGAGGACCTGGCGCGGGTGCGCCCGGACCTGGACGGCAACGAGATCATGGAATTGCTCGGGATTCCGGCGGGCCCGCTGGTCGGCAAGGCGTGGAATTTCCTCAAGGAGCTGCGCCTGGAACGCGGTCCGCTCGATCACGACGAGGCGGTCGGGGAGTTGTTGGCCTGGTGGAACCGGGACACCGAGGGGAACCGGGACACCGAAGGGAACCGGGAGGGCCCGGGCTCCGTCTGACCCGGTATGGACTACTGCCTGGGAGCAGACGACGGGACGGCCTCGCTGTGGTCGGCGGCACCGGACGTCGACGTCACCGGTGACGGTGTGCCCGACGCGGTCGGCCTGGACTTCGACGGCGACGGTCTGCGTGACGACGCGCTGGCCGACCTCGACGGTGACGGGCTGGCCGATCACGCGGTGCTGGACCTGGGTGCCGGACGGCACTGGTTCACCGACGACGGCACCGGGAGCTGGGCGGTGCCGGCCGGCGGGCCCGGCGCGGCGCCGCTGCGCTGGCTCGGCCTCGACGGTGCCGAACACTCGGGGGGACCGCTGGTGGATTTCGACGGTGCCGGCCCGGCCGACGACGCGGTGTTCGACGCCGACGGCGACGGGCTGGCCGACCGGGTGTACCTCGGCGACGGGTCCGGCGGATACGGCTCGGCCTACGTCGACACCGACGCCGACGGGCGCTGGGACGTCCGGCTGGTCGACGCCGACGGCGACGGTGCGGCCGAGGACGCCGCGCCCGTCTGACCCCGCGCCCGTCTGACCCCGCCCAACCCCGCTACCCGTGGGCATCGATTCGGTACCTGGAGCGAAATTCCGCGGCGAATAGCGCGCTCAGTACCGTTTCAATGCCCGAGTGAGGCGCTCAGCGTCCCGCGCCCGGTGGCCCCGCGAAGGCCTGGGCGATCGCCAGCCAGCGCACGGCATCGGCGCCCTCGGCGACGACGTCGAGCTCGGCGCGGGGCCGGCGCTGGGTGACCAGCGCGCAGAAGTCCTCGGCCGAGCCGGTGACCCGCTGGGCGGCGTCGGCGGGTCCCCAGCTCCACACCTCCCCGCCGGGGGCCCGTAGTTCCACGTGAAACACCGCGGCCGGCGGCTGCATGCCGTGGACGCTGAACGCGTAGTCGCGGGTGCGCACGCCCAGGTGCGCGATCGACCGTAGCCGCGGTGACGGCGCGCGGTGCACGTGCAGGGCGTCGGCGACGTCGAGCCCGTGTGCCCAGGTCTCCATCAACCGGGCGGTGGCCATCGACGCCGCACTCATCGGCGGGCCGAACCACGCCAGCTTGCGGCCCTCGGGCACCGTGCGCAGCGCGGCATGCAGCCGTTCGCGGGTGCGCCGCCACTGTGCCAGCAGCTCCGCGGGCGGGGTGGCCGCCAGTTCCTCGGCCGCCTCGTCGACGAACCCGGTCGGGTTGGCCGCCGCGGCGCCGAGCACCTCGGCGAAGGCGGGCTCGTCGACGATGGAGGTCAGCGCCACCCGGTCGGTCCACAGCAGGTGCGCGATCTGGTGGGCGATCGTCCAGCCCGCGGCCGGGGTGGGCTCCGACCAGCGGGCGGCGGGCAGGTCGGCCACCAGCGCGTCGAGGTCGGCGCTCTCGGCCTCCAGGTCGGCGATCATCGGTGCGGCATCGGCCATCTGCTTCTCCTTCATCCCAGGCCCCGGCCCACCGTAGGCCGGTGTCGCCGGGGCGGTCAGCTCTTCGGCGCCGCCGCGGTCCCGCCGCGGGCGAAGACGCTGTGGGCCGCCAGCCCGGCCAAGTAGACCACCGAACCACTCAGGACCAGGCCGGGGGAGTGGCCGTCGGCGGGGATCACCGCCGCCGAGACGGCGATCGCCGCGATGAACGACACCCAGAACACCGAGTCCTGAACGGCGAAGACGTGCCCGCGCAGCGGGTCCTCGACGTCGATCTGCATGGCCGAGTCGGCGCACAGCTTGACGATCTGGCCCATGGCCCCCAGCAGGAAACCGCAGACGAGCATGACCGGCAGATGCAATCCCGCACCGCCCAGCTGGATCACCGCGGCGGCCAGCAGGGCCCCGTTGGTGGTGCGGAAACGGCCGAAGCGCTTCATCACCGCCGGGGTGGCCAGCGTCGCCAGGAACGAGCCCGTCCCGGTCGCGGCGACGAAGATCACCGCCGTCCCCAGCCCCGCGACCGCCACGGTGGGGACATCGGTATGCCGGACGATCACCAGCACCAGCAGGGTGTTGATCCCGAACACCATCCGGTGCGCGGCCAGCCCCGACAGCGTGGCGGCCACGCTGGGTACCGCGATCGCGGTGCGGGCGCCGTGCAGCCAGCCGGTGGACACCGCGTAGAGCACCGAACCGTGGATGGCGCGGGCCGTGTCGTCCGGGCCGAGGACCCGGGGCGGGAACCGCAGCGCCAGCACCAGGGCGAGGGCGACGGGTACCGCGGCGAGCAGGATGATGACGGCGGCCCCGGTGTCGTCGGCGCCGAACAGCCAGCGCGGCAGCAGCATGAAGTTCGCGCCGAGGAACGTGGCCGCCGCGCCGGTGGCGGTGGCCACCGAGTTCATCGTCACCACCTGCGGTCGCGGGACCACGTGCGGCAGCGCCGCCGACACCCCGGACGCGACGAACCGGGTGAAACCGTTGACCAGCAGCGCACCGAGGAGCACGACGACGTCGCCGTTTCCGGAGGCCAGCAGCGCCGAGACGCCGAGCACCAGCAGCAGCCGTCCCAGGTTGGCCGCGACGAGGACCACCCGGCGGTCCCAGCGGTCCAGCAGCGCCCCGGCGAACGGGCCGAGCAACGAGTACGGCAGGAACAGCACCGCGAACGCGCCGGCCACCGCCCAAGGGGTGGCCGCCCGGTCGGGGTTGAACAACAGCGCGCCGGCGAGCCCGGCCTGGAACAGACCGTCGCCGAACTGGCTGACCAGCCGGAGTTCCAGGAGTCGGCGGAACTGAGGCAGGTCACCGATCAACCGCCACAGGGCACCTGAACGGCGCGCGTCAACCACTACAAGCACTTCCTCATTGCCGTGAGGGCGGCGGGCGACGCGGAGCGACTAGAGAGCGACCCGCCCGGACCCGACCCGAATTCCACAGTACAAATATCCCGGCCAACATTCTCCGGCCCACTGGCCGGGTTGGCCACGTCGCTGCGGCCCCGGGTGCCATGATGGACGGGTGGCACAGCACGAGGATCCCGAAGACTTCGTCGCGCCCGCGGCGCATCGGGTTCGTGCCGGGACCCTGTTGCTGGCCAACACCGATCTGCTGGAGCCGACGTTTCGGCGCAGCGTCATCTATGTGGTCGAGCACAACGACGGCGGCACGCTGGGTGTGGTGCTCAACCGTGCCAGTGAGACGGCGGTGTTCAACGTGCTGCCGCAGTGGGCGAAGCTGGCCGCCAAACCCAAGACCATGTTCATCGGTGGGCCGGTGAAGCGGGATGCGGCGCTGTGCCTGGGCACGTTGCGGGCCGGGATGGACCCGCAGGGGGTTCCCGGTCTGCGCCATGTCGCCGGCCGGGTGGTGATGGTGGACCTCGACGCGGACCCCGACGCGATCGCGCCCCTGGTCGAGGCGGTTCGGATCTTCGCCGGGTATTCGGGTTGGACGATCGGTCAGCTCGAGGGCGAGATCGAGCGCGACGACTGGATCGTCCTGTCGGCGCTGCCCTCGGACGTGCTGGTGGAACCGCGGGTGGATCTGTGGGCGCGGGTGTTGCGCCGGCAGCCCCTGCCGACCTCCCTGTTGGCCACGCACCCGATCGACATCAGCCGCAACTGATCGGCCGGGCCCCGCTGCGGCCCGCTCAGGCTTCCCGTTCGGCGCAGGCCGCCGACAGCGTGCACGACGCGCAGCCGCTGCCGTCGCAGTCGGAGGCCGCCGCGCTCAGGGCCTGCTGCCGCAGGGCGTAGCGCGCAGCCTGCCAGCAGCCGGCCGCGACGGTGCCCACCGCGCCCAGCACGGCGACGACGAACACGACCAGGGCCACCCGCGGCGGGCCGGCCAGGGCGACCACCCCACCGACCGTGAGTATCAGCGCGGCGGCCAACTGGGTGGGTGCCACCGCCCGCAGCACCCGATCGCGGAGGCCCCCAGTCACATCGGCGGGGACATCAGCGGGGACATCCCCGTGCCGCGGCCGGGACAGCGTCCACAACCCGGTGAGCGCGGAGAGCGCGGCCACCACCAGGGCGAGCACACCGGCGATCTGCATGCTGTCACCTTAACGAGGCGACCGCGGCGATCAGCCGGCCGGTATCGGCACCGTGGCGGCCGGGGCCGCGGCAGGGGCTGCGGCAGGGGCCCTGTCCCTTATACACATCCGACGCTGCCGACGATACTCCGTGTGGAGGTCGCGGCGGTCGCCGAACCATGAAAAGAAATAGCAAGCGCAGCAGACAGACGCGAACAATCAAACTA
>NZ_NVQF01000153.1 GCF_002592005.1 Mycolicibacterium palauense
TTTGTTGTCGAAGGTGGGGGGGTGGCGGAGATCTGCACCGGGGGGAGCGTCGGGAGAGTCAGAGGTGTATGAGAGACAGTACCAGGGCCCGGTGGGTGCCGACAGCTCGGGGGCGGCCGCCGGGTCGTCCGGTGTGGCCCCCGACGGCGGCAGCTGCACCTGGTAGGGGATGTCGCCGGGCATCACGAAACCCAGCCGTTCGCGCGCCTGGGCGGCGATGAAGACCGGGTCGGCGAGCTTGGCCTTCTGCTCCTCCAGATCGGCGATCTGGGCCCGCAACGCCTCCTGGGTCGCCTTGAGCTGCTTCATCTCGGTGCGCTGCGCGAAATAGGTGCGCACCGGTCCGGCGATCGTCAGGGTCAGCACGCAGATCACCGCCGCCAGGATCGCCGCGCGGCGGGCGGTGAAGCCCATCCGCTGCTCCGAGCGGGTCTCGGCGTTGATCAGGATCGACCGGCGGATGGGTTCGATGACCGCGGGTAGCTCCCGGCCCCCGCCGGGAGCTGCCGACTCGTCGGCCGGCTCCGCGCCACCGGGGTGGTCGGCGGCGGATGTCTCGTCGGTCCTGTCCTGAGCGGAGGCCGCGCCGGTGCCCGACGACGGGGCAGCCGAGCGCCGCCGCCGGGTCTTGGACTCCCCGGTGCGGCCCGGACGCGACGTCGGGGAGCGCCGCTTGGGGTCGGGCCGTTTCGCATCGGACATCGTCGTTGCAGACTACCGGCTGCCGGCCCGGCGGCCGGTTTCCCCGCCGCCGGGGTGCGCGCCTACTTGCCGTCCGGCACGTAGCGCGGGAACGCCAGGTCACCGGCGTAGCGGGCGGCGTCGCCGAGCGCATCCTCGATCCGCAGCAGCTGGTTGTACTTGGCGACGCGCTCGCTGCGGGCCGGGGCGCCGGTCTTGATCTGGCCGCTGCCCACCGCGACGGCCAGGTCGGCGATCGTGGTGTCCTCGGTCTCCCCGGAACGGTGGCTCATCATGGTCTTGTAGCCGGCGTTGTGGGCCAGCGACACCGCGTCGAGCGTCTCGGTGAGCGTGCCGATCTGGTTGACCTTCACCAGCAGGGCGTTGGCCGCGCCCTTCTCGATGCCGTCCTCGAGGCGTTCGGGGTTGGTGACGAACAGGTCGTCGCCGACGATCTGGATCTTGTCGCCGATCGCGGTGGTCAGCGCCACCCAGCCGTCCCAGTCGTCCTCGGAGAGCGGATCCTCGATCGACACCAGCGGGTAGGTGCCCAGCAGCTCGGCGTAGAAGGCGGCCATCTCCTCGGCGCTGCGGGTCTGCTTCTCGAAGGCGTAGCCGGTGCCCGCGGTGTAGAACTCGGTGGCGGCCACGTCGAGGGCCAGCGCGACGTCGCTGCCCAGGGTGAAACCGGCCGACTCGATGGCCGATCCGATCAGGTCCAGCGCCGCCCGGGTGCCCGGCACGTCGGGGGCGAAACCGCCCTCGTCGCCCAGACCGGTGGACAGCCCCTGCTTCTTCAGCACCGACTTCAGCGTGTGGTAGACCTCGGCACCCCAGCGCAGCGCCTCCTTGAAGCTGGGCGCGCCGATCGGGGCGATCATGAACTCCTGGACGTCCACCCCGGTGTCGGCGTGGGCGCCGCCGTTGAGGATGTTCATCATCGGCACCGGCAGGATGTGCGCGTTGGGCCCGCCCAGGTAGCGGAACAGCGGCAGGGCCGCGCTGTCGGCGGCCGCCTTGGCCACCGCCAGCGACACCCCCAGGATCGCGTTGGCGCCCAGCCGCGACTTGTCCGGGGTGCCGTCGAGGTCGACCAGGGCCTGGTCGACGAGGCGCTGGTCGTCGGCCGAGAGCCCGATCACCGCCGGGGCAATCTCGTCGAGCACCGCCTCGACGGCCTTCTCCACACCCTTGCCGCCGTAGCGGGAGCCGCCGTCGCGCAGCTCGACCGCCTCGTGTTCGCCGGTGGAGGCACCCGAGGGCACTGCGGCCCGCGCGAAGGTCCCGTCCAGCAGCGCGACCTCGACCTCGACGGTCGGGTTGCCCCGGGAATCGAGGATCTCGCGGGCGCCGACCTGTTCGATGATGGGCACGGAAGTCTCCTTAGCGTCGGGAGGACGTGGCGTTGCGGTCATCAGCCTAAATGCTGGGCGCCGGGCCCGCCGAGGCTGTCGCCCACCTCGTGCCCCCGCCCCTCGACGGCCGGTCGACCGCCGGTTACCCGAGCCTAGAGCGGATGCCCCTCGGCGTAGGCGGTGGCCCAGTCCCGCACCGTGCGCGCGTACTGGTCGGAGTAGTTGTAGGCGCGCAGGGCGGCCATCCAGCCGCGCGGCGTGGACAGGTCCTTGCCGCGCCAGCACAGGTATCCCGCGGCGCTCAGCGCCGCGTCGTCGATGTTGTCGGGGCTGATCACCCCGTCGTTGTTGGCGTCGACCCCGTAGAGCCGCCAGGTCTCGGGGATGAACTGCATCGGCCCCATGGCGCGGTCCATGTCCTTGTCGCCGTCCAGGTCGCCGGCGTCGGTGTCGGGGATGTGCAGGTTGCCCGAGGTGCCGTCGAGCCGGACCCCCCGGATGGGCGGGGTGACGTCGCCGTTGGGGGCGCTGACCGAACCCCGGTAGGTGCCGTGGTGGCTTTCGACCATCCCGATGCCGGCCAGCGTCGGCCAGGTCAGCTTGCAGTCCGGGTTCTCCACCTGGGCCACCCGCGCCGCATAGGCGTAGGCCTCCAGCGCGGTGACCGGGATACCCAGCTTGGGGGCGCGCTCGGCGGCCCACTCGTGCAGCTGGTCGGCGGGCCGGCCCTTGGCGTAGGTGTCGATCGCCGGCACCGGGTCACCGGCCGGCGGGGGCACCCCCTCGGGAATGGGGGTGCCCAGTTGCCACGAACAACTCGAGGCCATGAGCAGAGCCGTCGCACCTACAACCGCGGCGGCCCTGAGCCAGCTCTTCGGCGACAACAGGACTCCCTACAACCCACACCGGTCGAGACCATCGTCCCACGCGTCCCGGGCCATCTGGCCCGATACCGGAAGCCCAATGGTGGTAGGTCGTGTCGCGGACAGGAATGCTAAAGTTAGCAAAACCTAAGTATGGCAAGCCAAAGCTAATGCTCGCGGCCGGTTCGTGAGCCCCATGCCGAGGCCGACCCGCCGACGCAGCCGATGATTGGGGAACGAGATGCAGGGCATCTTCGTTGGCACCTTCCTCATCGGGCTGAGGGAAGGTCTGGAAGCGACCCTCATCGTCAGCATCGTCGGAGCGTTCCTCAAACGAAACGGCCGTTCGGTACGCCCCATGCTCGCAGGAGTCGGGCTTGCTGTCGCGATCAGCATCGCCGTCGGCGTCGCCTTGAGTCTGCTGTCGGAGAGCCTGCCTCAGAGGCAGCAGGAAATGCTCGAGACGGTCGTCGGCGCGATCGCCGTGGTGTTCGTCACCACGATGATCATCTGGATGAATCGCAACGCCGCTCAGATGAAGGGCGAACTGGAACGGGAAGCGCAGCAAGCGATCACCGCCGGTGGCTCACTCGCGTTGGCGACCATGGCATTTCTCGCGGTGCTCAAGGAAGGTTTTGAGACTTCGGTTTTCCTGCTGGCCGCCGCGCAGGCTTCCGGTGGGAGTCGTTGGTGGGCCGTATCCGGCGCCACCGCGGGTATCGCCACGGCAATCGCCATCGGCGTGGGCATCTACTACGGCGGGCTCAAGCTCAACCTGTCGCGGTTCTTCCGGATCACCGGCGTCTTCCTGGTGCTGATCGCCGCCGGCCTCGTGGTCAGCACTCTGCGCACAGCCCATGAAGCGGGCTGGATCAACATCGGCCAGGAGCGGGTCTTCGACTTCTCGGCCTGGATGTCGACGCGCTCCGTGCTGGGTGCCGTCGTCACCGGGGTGTTCGGCATACCCACGGACCCGCGCCTGATCGAGGTGCTCGGTTGGGTGCTCTACACCGTTCCCGTGCTGATCGTTTTCCTCTGGCCGGCGCAGCTGGTGGCGGGGCCTCGTGCTCGACGGCGCCTGCTCTTGGGAACCGCCGCGGTGATCGGCGTGAGTGCCGTCGCCCTGGCGGTCTTCGTTCCCAGTGGCGGTGCGCTGCCCGGACCGACACGCGTTGCCACGGCCGACGAAGGACCCGACGAAGTACACAGTCTGATCATCACTCTGCATCGCGACCACGACACCCGGCTGCTCTCCGTCCCCGGCGCACCGGGGGTCACACTCGAGGCCGCCGGCACACAAGTCATCGATGGTGTGCCGGTGGAGGTATGGCAGGCGAGAGTTCCCGCCGACCCCGGTATGGCATCGGGAACCGTCTCCCTCGATGAGCTCGCCCAGCTCGCCGGCGGGCGTCTACCCGTTGGGCTGGGCGCAGCACGCACCCCGGGTCCGTTCGATGCGCAGTGGAGCGCGAGCATCGTCTACAACGTGTTGTCCCACGGCGATGCATTGGTGCACGCCGAGGCGGTCAGCACCCGTATCGCCACGCTGCAGGGCACGGGCATCTCCGGAGCCAAGACCGTCAGCGTCGGCAGTCTCTCCGACGACTGGTCGACGGCCAGCAGCGAGGACCAGGCCGTGATCGATCAGATCGCCGGCGCTGCGCAGGACAAGGCCGAACACCTCCTGTGGAAAGCGTGGCTGCCCGTGCTGCTGGCACTGGGCGCCGCCTGCATCGTCTACTCCGCTCTGCGGAAAGGGTTCACTCCCGATGGAAAAGAAAGGACGCAACCACACCATGGTGCAGAATCCAAACAAGACCGGCTCGCCACGCCTTAGCGGCTGGCTGGCCGGCCCCGCCCTGATCGCCGGCGTCGCGGTCGTTGCCGCTGCATGTAGTTCAAGCGGCGACAGGACCAGCAGCGACACCACGGAGCCGTCGGGCAGCAACGGTATCTCCGCGGTCAACATCACCCTGGACAACGAGGGCGGCAAGGACACCTGCAACCTCGACAGCGCCAGCGTGCCGGCCGGGCCCGTCACGTTCACCGTCGCCAACAAGACCGCACCCGGGATCACCGAGGTCGAACTGGTCAAGGACCAGCGGATTCTCGGCGAGAAGGAAAACCTCGCCCCCGGCCTGGATCCGGTTTCGTTCACCGTCACCCTGGATGGCGGCGACTACCAATTGTACTGCCCCGGAGCGGAAACCGAGTTCGTCGACTTCACGGTGACCGGCCAGGCCGCACCCAAACCGACCGGCTCGACACAGACCATCCTGGACCAGGGCACCAAGGACTACTCGACGTACGTGGTCGACCAGATCAGCCAGCTCGACGCCGCCGTGAAACAGCTGGACGCAGCCGTCCAGGCCGGCAATGTCGAGGAAGCCAAGCAGGCCTACGCGAAGGCCCGCCCCTACTACGAGCGGTCCGAATCGAGCGTTGAAGGGTTTGTGCTGCCCGGCTTCGCCGTCGACGACAACGCCGGCAACCTCGACTACCTGATCGACATGCGCGAGTCGACCCCGGTGGACGAGAAGGTCGGATGGAAGGGCTTCCACGCCGTGGAACGTGATCTATGGGGCGGTGGCATCACTCCCGAGACCAAAGCTCAGAGCACGGAGTTGGTCGGCAACGTCGGCAAGCTTGTCGAGGTTGTCGGGACCCTGCAGTACAAGCCGGAAGACCTCGCCAACGGCTCGGCCGATCTGCTCGAGGAGGTGCAGAACACCAAGATCACCGGCGAAGAAGAGCAGTTCAGCCACATCGACCTCGTGGATTTCGCCGGCAACGTCGAAGGGTCACAGCAGGCGTACGCGGCATTGCGACCGGGCCTGGAGAAGATCGATCCCACCCTCGTCGCCCAGATCGACGAGCAGTTCAGGACGGTGCAGACCACCCTCGACGACTACCGCGACCCGACTGCGCTGGGCGGATTCGTGCTGTGGACCCCGGAGCTGCAGGCAACTGACGCGCCCAAGCTGACGGCCGTGATCCAGCCCCTCCACGACAGCCTTTCCACGATCGCCCAGAAAGTTGTCGCAGGAGGCTGACATGGCCACGGGAGACGAACACCAACCGTCCCCGCAGGACACCCCCGAGGCGGC
>NZ_NVQF01000154.1 GCF_002592005.1 Mycolicibacterium palauense
CGGATCTCAGCCCAATCCTCCACTGACAACACTCCCTTCTCCTCTCGGCTCGTAAGCCGAGACTCAGACGAAGGGGGTCAAAATTCACCCGCCGACACGGGGTTAGTTTTCAGGCGACGCCGACACAGCTGCGCGGCCATCGCGGTAGGTGGTCATCTCGACGGCTCCCGCGACACCTGCGGGTGAGGTGAACACGTAGTCGACCGCGCGCTGGCGTCCGTCTCGGTCGAACTGTTCGAGGGTGACGCCGTGCAGTAGTTCGATCAACGCACGGAGGTATCTCTCGGAATTGCGCTCGTCGTTGCTCACCGATGCACCGTAGCGGCATGGTTCAGAGAGTCAGAGCACCCGCAGCTCTCGCGGCTGGCCGAGCACCGGGCCGGGCGCGTTGACGCCGTGCCCCAGGGACAGGTAGTTCAGGCCGCCGATCTTGACGCAGTACACCGCGCGGCACTCGAACAGCCGGGTCAACGCCGCCCCTTGCTGCCACCAGTCACCCGGCAGCTTGTCGCGGATCGAGCGCCATGCCACCAGTTCGGAGCCGGTCGGTTCCAGGGCGGCCAGGATGGCGGCGTCCAGGTCGGCGTCCGTGACGGTGGGCGTGGTGGTCTCGGTGGTGATAGTCACAATGGTCTCCTCGGGTCGTCGTCGTTGGTGTTGAACGACCGGTTCGCCGTAGCGGTCAACGGCAAGGGCAACTGAATGTGACCTGGGCGCCAGCGCGCTCAAGTGCGGTTACGCAATTTGTTGATAATGACATCAATGTCCCTAAGAAATGCGGGGAGGTGATAGGCTCGCCCTATGACGGAGAGATCTGCCGGTTCGATCAATGAAGCGCTTGCGCGTTTGGACGCTGATATCGCCGCTGCGGAGGATCGCCTGACGCAGTTGCGGGCGATGCGTGCGAGCATCCAACCGTTTATTGAGCTCTACATGGTCCCCGAGACACGCGGGGATGCTGATTCATCGCGGTTGACAGCCTCCGATGAAAGTGGCGCTGCGTCGATCACCGACAGCGTGATCGATGTATTCCGCGAACGTGAAGGCGAGACACTTGACGTTGATGCGGTTTTCGAGATCCTGCGTGAGCAGGGTTCGGACGCGACGAGGGATCAGGTTCGGAACGCGCTCAACTATGGCGTCCGACTGGAGAAGTTGGATCGCGGGGCCAAGCGCGGGCACTTTTCTCTCAAAAGCACATCAGCCCCGGCGGCAACCGGGGCTGATGTAAACGAGGAGCCGAATAAGGAGGACTCCTCTGGAGAGATAGGAGGTGGTCGAGATAGTGGCTCGACGCTCCTTCACGATCAAGGTGGGGCTGCGGTTATACCGCCGATCCCTCTTGATCGTGTTGGTGATCGAGCCCCCATAGGGGGCTGATCACCGCCCGTGGCCTTGTCTTTCGGCAAGGTCGCGGGCCTCCCATGGGGCGGTGCACGGTGCCGGGTTGGCCTCTGGAAACCATCACCCGAGGGGTTCGAGTCCCCTACCGTCCACCTGATTTAGTTGTTGTTGTTGCGCGTGCGCAACACCACCAATATACGACAACCTGCTGATTTCTGTGGAATTTGCGGTGCTCAGGCAAGTTTAGGACCGAATTGGGCATCGCCCGGTGACGTTTCAACCGGGGAACGGGCCGAGGTCTTCGGGGGCTACGCCCGACATCACTGCGATCATCCGTTCGAGGCCCCAGTCGGGGTCGAGAATCGGCACGGCACGCGATGACCAAAAGCCGGTCGCGTCAAGAGTCTGTCTTAACTCGGTGTGATCGCTCGCGGGGGCAAGCAGTGCAACCGTGTGGATCGGCTCGAACGAGAAGTCGCCGACGCGTCGCCACTCGCGCTCCCACCAAAACTCCTTCATACGTGTGGTTCCGCCTTGTGACCAGTCGCCCATCTGCTCGATGAAGGGGGTGATGCGGAATAGCGAGTCGCGGTGCTCGTACGGTCGGATCTCGCCAGCAATAGCGGTGTTGAGTGCCTGTGTGGGCCAATCGAACCCGCGCGTCTGGTTGATGTACCAGACGGGATTGCAAGCGCGCCTACGCGCGTATGTCTTGGTGAACGCTAGACCGTACGGAGCAAACTTGGAAGTGCGGCGCTCGGCCAGTTCGCGCGTCATCGTCCACGAGTGCTCTAGCGGTGTCTCGGTGAAACAGACAACTCTCTGAGACCCAGCGGCGGTGGGATGGTTGCTCGCTAGGCCGTATGCCGTCCGTGCCTCGATCTTAAGTTGAGTCACGATGGCCTTAAGCGCGTCAAACGCGGTGCCGCCGCCATCGGGTGCGTCCCTGGTGAAGTGCACAAGAAACGTGCTGAGGTCGTTCCGGCGGTGCAACATGTCGGCGATCGTGGTGGTCACGCCGGTCATTTTGACGACTCCCACGGACACGACTCGACTGGACCCCTGTGGCGGCTATTGCATGGTTCTAGAAACAAACACCGCCTCACCCGCGTATGTACAGGTGAGGCGGTGTTTATACCTCGGGGTGGCTGACGGGACTCGAACCCGCGACAGCCAGGATCACAACCTGGTGCTCTACCAACTGAACTACAGCCACCATTGCTGTTCGGCCGGTCGCCCGGACGCGCAGCGTTGTCGATCTTAGCCGCTCGGGTGCCGTTCGGCCGAATCGCTTTCCTTCGGCGGGCCCAACTCGGCAGCCACCGCGGCGATGTCGCTGGTAGAGGGGCCGGGCTGGGGCACGAAGACGGTCTGGCGGTAGTACTTGAGTTCGCGGATCGACTCGTGGATGTCGGCCAGCGCCCGGTGGGCGAGGCCCTTCTCCGGCTGACCGAAGTAGATGCGCGGATACCAGCGCCGGCACAGCTCCTTGATCGAACTCACGTCGATGATCCGGTAGTGCAGGTAGTCGTCGAGCGCGGGCATGTCGCGGGCCAGGAACATGCGGTCGGTGGCCACCGAGTTGCCGGCCAGCGGGGCGGTCTTGGGCTGTTTGACGTGGGTGCGCACGTAGTCGAGCACCGCCTCCTGGGCGGTGGCCACGTCCACCGTCGAGGCCCTGACCTCGTCGATCAGCCCCGAGCGGGTGTGCATCTTGGTGACGACGTCGATCATCGAGTCCAGGGCGGCGTCGTCGGTGTGGATCACCACGTCGACCCCGTCGCCGAGCACGTTGAGCTCGCTGTCGGTGACCAGCACCGCGATCTCGATGAGGCGATCGGTCTCGACGTTCAGACCGGTCATCTCGCAGTCGATCCATACCATTGCATCCCGGGCAGCGCTCACAGTAGGACCACGTTAGCGGCCCGGTCCGACCGTGTTCACGCTGGCCTGTTCGTGACCGGCCAGGGCAAGTAGGGTCGTGGATCGCCGGCAATTCCGGTCGATCGCCGAGAGGACCGCCGTTGAGTACCGAAGCTCCCGATCCCGGCGCGGCCCTCTCGCCCGCCCGGCGGATCGCCGCGGGGTACGCCTTCGACGCCGCCGCGCTGGAGCTGGGCACCGTCGTCGTGGACGGTGTGGCCGACCCGGGCGCCCCGGTGCGGATCCCGCTGGCCATGATGAACCGGCACGGACTGATCGCCGGGGCCACCGGAACCGGCAAGACCAAGTCGTGTCAGCTGCTCGCCGAGCAGCTCTCGGCCGCCGGGGTGCCGGTGGTGATGGCCGACGTCAAGGGCGACCTGTCGGGGCTGGCCAAACCCGGCGAGTCCGGCGAGAAGATCACCCAGCGGGCCGCCGACACCGCCGACGACTGGGCGCCGACCGGCTTCCCGGTGGAGTTCCTGTCGCTGGGCACCGACGGGATCGGGGTTCCGGTGCGCGCGACGATCACCAGCTTCGGTCCGATCCTGCTGTCGAAGGTGCTGGGGCTGAACAAGACCCAGGAATCCACCCTCGGGTTGATCTTCCACTGGGCCGATCAGAAGGGCCTACCGCTGCTGGACCTCAAGGATCTGCGCTCGGTCATCGGATTCCTCACCGGCGACGAGGGCAAGGCCGAACTGAAGGCGCTCGGGGCGGTGTCGAAATCCACCGCCGGGGTGATCCTGCGCGCACTGGTGAACCTGGAGGCCGAGGGCGCCGACACCTTCTTCGGCGAGCCGGAACTGCGCCCGGAGGACCTGATACGCCTCGACGCCCAGGGCCGGGGCGTGATCACCCTGCTGGAGCTCGGCGACCACGCCGCGCGCCCGGTGATGTTCTCCACCTTCCTGATGTGGGTGCTGGCCGACCTGTTCACCTACCTGCCCGAGGTCGGCGATCTGGACAAGCCGAAGCTGGTGTTCTTCTTCGACGAGGCGCACCTGCTGTTCGAAGACGCGTCCAAGGCGTTCCTGGCCCAGGTCGAGCAGACGGTCAAGCTGATCCGGTCCAAGGGGGTCGGGGTGTTCTTCTGCACCCAGTTGCCCGCCGACGTCCCCAACGACGTGCTCTCGCAGCTGGGTGCCCGGATCCAGCATGCGCTGCGGGCCTTCACCCCCGACGACCAGAAGGCGCTGGCCAAGACGGTGCGCACCTACCCCACGACCGACGTCTACGACCTGGAGTCGGCGCTGACCTCGCTGGGCATCGGGGAGGCGATCGTCACGGTGCTCTCCGAGCGCGGCGCGCCGACGCCGGTGGCCTGGACCAGGATGCGCGCCCCGCACTCGCTGATGGACACCATCGGCGCCGAGGCCATCGCGACCGCCGCGCGGGCCAGTGCACTGCAGACCCGCTACGGCCCGACCGTCGACCGCGAATCGGCCTACGAGATGTTGGCGGCCTCGCTGGAACCCGCCCCGGCGCCGCCCGCGCCCCCCGCGCCGTTGCCCGATGACCTGCCGCCCGTACCGACCGGCATCGAGATCCCGCCGATGCCCGCACCGGTGGGCCCGTCCGAGCCCGGACTGCTGGAGCAGATGATGGACAGCCCGGCGTTCCGGAGCGCGATGCGCTCGGCGGGCACGGTCATCGGCCGCGAGATCACCCGCAGCATCTTCGGCACCGGCCGCCGGCGTCGCCGATGAGGCCGCACACGGCCGGTGCCGCGGGTCAGTCGCCGCCCAGCTTCTTGTAGAACGCGCCGACGATCGGGGCCACGATGGCGCGCGGGGCGTAGCCGCTGGCCACCGACATCGCCTTGGAGGTGATCCCGGGGACGATGCGCATCTTGTTGTCCTCCAACGCATCCAGCGACACCTTGGCGGTGTGCTCGGCGGAGATCCAGAGGAACTCCGGGACCAGCTTGTCCACCAGGGACGCCTCGGCGGGATCGGGGATCTCGGTGCGCACCGGGCCGGGCGCCAGCACGGTGACGTGCACGCCGGCCTTCTTCACCTCGCCGCGCAACGACTCGCTGAAAGTGTTGGCGAACGCCTTGGTCGCCGCGTAGGTGGCGTTGTTGGGGATCGGCGAATTGCCCGCGGCCGACCCCGAGATCAGGATTCCGCCGGCGCCGCGGTCGATCATGCCGGGCAGCACCGCCAGAGTCAGGTCGTGCACGGCGATGACGTTGAGCGCGACCTGCTTCTTCTCACCCTCGGGGTCCAGTTTGGCCACCGGGCCGAACGTCGCGGTCCCGGCGTTGTTGCACAGGATGGAGATGTTGCGGCCGGCCAGCTCCTCGGCCAGGGCCGCCCGGTCGGCGGCGTCGGTGAGGTCGACCGCGCGCACCTCGACCGTCACCCCGTAGCGCTCGGTGAGCCGGTCGGCCAGCCGGGTCAGCAGTTCCTCGCGGCGGGCGGTGACGATCAGGCTGTGTCCCCGGGCGGCGAGCTCGGTGGCCAGCGCTTCGCCGATTCCCTGCGACGCGCCGGTGACCACCGCACGCGCGTCGGGAGTGGGTGCGGGTACGGGCATGCGGGCCATCGTAGACAAGCGGTCAATCGCTAGAGTTCCGGCATGACACTTCCTGAGTCAACCTCAGGCTGTTTTTGGCAGCAGTCTTTGCGTTCCACCGTGGAGATTGGGGTCGTAGGGCCGTTGATCGTGCCAGCAGCGGTAGATGACGCGTATCCAGGCGCGGG
>NZ_NVQF01000155.1 GCF_002592005.1 Mycolicibacterium palauense
GGGTCGGCCTCGGCCGCGGGGGCTGGGGGATGTGTATGAGGGGCAGGATCAGGGAACCGGGGGCCCGGGTCGACGGTGATCGCGGGCCCGGCCCCGGCGAGGCCCGACCCGGCGCGGGCGTGGGTGCCTTACTCGCTGTGGGTCAGCTGATCGGCGAAGGACGCGCCGGCGTTGCCGTTGAGGCGGCTGGCGTCGAAGCCGTAGGCCACCGCGTCGCCGCGCACGGCCCGCAGCGGATCCTCGAAGTCGCGGAAATAGCCCATGGCCCAGGCGCCTTCCTGATAGCCGATCAGCTTGAGCAGGTCGTCGTCGAGGGTTCTGGCCACCTCCGGCGGGGTGGACAGGAACTGGTTCTCCTCCTGGCGGACCCAGCCGACGCAGTAGTTGACGTTGATGGCCCGGCGCACCTTCTCGGAGCGGTTGGCCGCCCCGCTGTGCACGATCTTGCCGGTGTAGATCAGCACCGAGCCACGCGACATCTCGGCCTGCAGGCATTCGTCGTCGGCGTAGTCGGTGGGCTTCTTGTCGCCGACCTGGCTGCCGGGCACCACCCGGGTGGCGCCCATCTCGGCGGTGTAGTCCGACAGTGCCCACAGCGTGTTGCACTGCACGTGGTAGTCGTCGGGGAACGGGTAGAAGTCGAAGGCGTTCTGATCGCGGTGCAGCGCCTGGTCGGATTCGCCGGGCTCGATCGAGATCACCTGGGTCAGCATCAGCTGAAATGCGCTGGCGTGTCCCAGGAAATCCCGGCACACCCCCAGCATGGTGGGGTTCTGGATCAGCGTTCGGCAGGCGGGGGAGCGGGCCACCAGCGCCCCGGTGCGCCGCGTCTTGCGTCCGATCATCGCGTTGTAGCCCATGGGCGTGGCGTCCAGGTAGGGCCCCAGTTCGTCGTCGATGCTGTCCATCAGCTCCGTGGGCACCAGGTTGTCGACGATCACGTAGCCGTCGCGGCGCAGGCAGTCGGACAACTCGGCGGGCGGCGTGGCGGCCGGGACATGGTGCAGCTCGGTCATGGGATCTCGTTTCGGGGCGCTGATGTACCGAAACGAGTATCGCCAGCGGTGCGTGTCGGCCGTGAAAAGCGGTGTCAACGCTGAGTAAAACGACTGCGGCGCCCTCGGTTTCTAGCCGTCGGGCTCCGCCTCGGGGCTCTCGGGTGCCGCCCAGCCCCGGGTGAGCCAGTGCAGCGCGGGCAGCAGCACCCAGTTCAGGACGGCCACCAGGACCGCGGCGTTGACGAACACCTCCAGCAGCGACGGCCACGGGTGCGCCAGCGGGCCCAGCAGCACGTGCAGGGCCAGGCTGACCGGCAGCACCGCCGAGAAGGTGAGCACCGCCTGCCGCCAGGTGCCGGGGCGAAACGGTCTGCTCACAGCGTGGCGAACCCGTCACGCCAGCTGGCGAACCGCGGCGCGAAGCCGCACCCGTGTGCGCGGGCGTTGGACACCGGGCGCCCGATGTCCCCGGATTCGGTGGCCACCGGCTCGGGGCCGCCGACCGCGGCGGCGAAACACGGTGCCCAGCGGTGCCCGGCGGCGGGTTCGTCGTCGACGATGTTGCAGATCCCGGGCGGCCAGTGCAGGGCCGCCGCGGCGGCGCGGGCGGCGTCGTCGACGTGGATGAACGACGCCACGGTCTCGGTGGCGCGCAACTGCCCGGCCCTGGCGTCGCGGCCGAAGCGGCCGTCGCGCGCATACCAGGTCCCCGGCCCGTAGAGCTGCCCGAAGCGCAGCACCACGCCGCGCGGCACGGCCAGGACTGCGGTCTCCAGCGCGTGCACCCCGGCGATGGTGGTGGCGCGCGGCGCGGGCGCGGCGAGGTCGAGCGGCTCGTCCTCGTCGGCGGGCGTGGTCCCCGGCCGGTACACCCACGAAATGCTCTCCGCCACAATGTGGTCCACCCCGCCGTGGGTGGCGGCGTCGACGAGGTTGCCGGTGCCGGTCGTGCGCAGCCGGGCGTTGCTGGCCGGGTCCCCGGCGCTCAGGTCGGTCAGCAGGTGCACCACCGCCTGCGGGCGGGCCCGCTCCACGCACCGCAACAGCGCGTCGCGGTCGTAGGCGTCGGCGAGTGCGGCCGTCGCGCCGAGCCCCTCCAGCAGCGCCGTCTTGGACGCCGAGCGGGTCATGGCGGTCACCTGGTGGCCGGCCGCGGTCAGCAACGGGATGAGTGCGCGGCCGAGCACGCCGGAGCCCCCGGCGAGGAAAACCCGCATTCGAAACCCCCTTTCCAGTGGTCGGCCCGTACCGTACGACGTGCACTGGACCACTCAACAGGTCCAGAGAACGCCCAGTATTCTGGTCCAGTGGACCGGCTGTTTCACCTGGACCCCGCGCTGCCGAAGGGCCGCGCGGTGCAGAACGCGCTGCTCGGCGCGGTCGCCGACGGTGTGCTGGCGCCCGGCACCCGGCTGCCGTCGACCCGGGAACTGGCCGCCGAACTCGGCATCTCCCGCACCACCGTGGTGGCGGCCATCGACGACCTGATCGCCGAGGGGGTGCTGACCACCCGGGCGCGCGCCGGGATCTACGTCGCCCGCGCCGGGGCCCCGGTCACCGGGCCGGACACCGCGGCCCCGCCGCCGGAGCCGCGGTTCGACCTGCGCCCCGGCCGCCCCGAGCGCGGCTCGTTCCCCACGGCGCGGTGGCTGGCCGCAACCAGGCGCGCGGCCGGCCACGACGAGTTCACCGCGGGGCACGGCGATCTCGCGGTGTCCGGTGGCCGCGGATCGCGGGCCCTGCGCACCGAGCTGGCCGCCTACCTGGCCCGCTCCCGCGGCGTGCAGACCACACCGGAACGGATCGTGGTGTGCACCGGCTTCCGCGGAGCCTGCACCCTGCTGGCCGCCGCCCTGGCCGCCGAGGGCGCCGGCACCGTCGCGATCGAGGATCCCTCCCTGCCGGGCATCGACCGGCCCTGGCGCACCGCCGGATTCGGCGTCCTCGACCTGCCCGTCGACGCCGACGGCGCCGACCTCACCGGGCTGGGCGGCGGTGCCGATGCGGTGCTGCTCACCCCGTCGCACCAGTTCCCGCTCGGCGGTGCGTTGAGCCCGCCACGGCGCCAACGGATCTGCGACTGGGCCGGCACTCACGGCGGCTACCTCATCGAGGACGACTACGACGGCGAGTTCCGGTTCGACCGGCACCCGATCGCGGCCCTGCAGCGCTCGGCGCCGCAGCACACCGTCTACGCCGGAAGCACGAGCAAGACCCTGGACCCCGGCCTGCGGCTGGGCTGGCTGGTGTTGCCGCCCGAGCTGGTCGACCCGGTGATCGACGCCGCCGACGCGCTGAGCGGCGGGGCCCCGCTGCTCAACCAGCTCGCGCTGGCCGAGCTCATCCGGACCGGTGACTACGAGCGCCACATCCGGCGGCAACGACGCGAATACGCCTGCCGCCGCGCATATCTGAAGGCCGCGCTGCGTGAGGCCGGGCACCCCGCACCCGGTATTCCCGCCGGCCTGCACGCACTGGTTCCCCTCGGCGACGACGTCGACCCCGCGGCGTGGGCCGCGGCGGCGCTGGCCGACGGCGTCGCGACCCACAGCCTGTCGCGGTACTCGCGCACCCGGCCCCAGCGCCCGGCGATCGTGGCCGGGTTCGCCACCCCCACCCGGGCGCGGTTCGGGCCCGCCGTCGCCGCGCTGCTCGGGGCGCTGCCGGCCCCGGCGCGCCGGGGCCTCAGCCGGTGAGCGAGGCCCGCGCGGCCGTCCGCAGATCGCCGGTGGCGCCGGGCTGTTCGAACACCACCTCGGCCGAGCGCCCCGCGGCCTCGAAGGTGGCGATGGTGTTGCCGAACAGCGGCCCGACCGTGTTCGTCCAGGACATCGGCAGCGCGGGCGAACCGGCCCGGCGCGCCCAGCGCCGCGTCACCCGGGCCAGGCGCTGCGACCAGCCCAGCGTGAAAACGGGTTTGACGTAGGCCGGGACGTAGTTGTGCACGGGGGAGCACACCAGCTGGTGGATGCGTGAGCAGGTGGCCCGGCCGAAGTCGGCGCGGGCGGCGTAGCTGTGGTGGACATCGCCGGAGAGCACGGTCACCGTCGCCGGGGCACTCGGCGATCGGGTGGCCGTGTCGGCGATCAATGCGCTCAGCCGCAGAAACGACGTCATGAACGCCGGCCAGTGCTCCAGGTCGGCGGCCTGGCGGATCTTCTCCCCGAGCCGGCCACGCAGACCCGGACGGGCGGCGGCGATCTCGTTGACCGTCTCCAGGTCGCCGACCACCGGCGGCAGCAGCCACGGCAGCGACGAACCGATCAAGAGATGATCCAGCGTGTCGGGGCGATCCTCGACCTGGCTCCGCAGCCAGGAGAACTGACTGTCGCCCAGCATCTTCTGCTCACCGCCGCCGAGGACGCGCGCGTTGCGCGAATCGACCATCACCAGGCGGCTGTGCCCGAAATCCCACCGGAAGCTGAACCGTACCCGCTCGTCGCCGCCGCCGTCGGCGCGGTCGGCGAAGTCGACCAGCAGCGGCCAGGTGTCCCCGTCGGCGGCCAGCACCGATTCGAAGTCCTTGTCGGCGAACAGTTCATCGGGGCTCAGATTCCCCAGGTGCTGATACACCCAGTAGGACGCCAGCCCGGCGCGGATCCGCTCGCGCCACCACGGCGTGGCGCTCATCGCGGCGCGCCACGCCGCCGAGGTGTTCCAGTCGTCGCGGATGTCGTGATCGTCGACGATCATCGCCGTCGGCACCGTGGAGAGGATCCAGCGGATCTCCGGATCGGTCCAGGTGTGCCGGTAGAGGTCCTCGTACTCGGAGTAGGTCACCACCTCGTCGGGTGGGTGGCGCGGCAGCCGGCGCCGGCCGGCCAGGTGCCGCCGGGCGTCGGGGGTCAGCTCGTCGGCATAGACCTAGTCGCCGAGCAGCAGCAGCGCGTCGGGGTACTTGTGGGTCGGCAGGCCGCTCATCCGGGCGGCGTAGCTGTCCAGGGCGTCGTGGCCGAGCCTGCAGTCCAGCTCGTCGATGCCCGTCTTCGGATACCGGCACGAGCCGAAGACCACCCGCAGGTGCTCCGCGGAGGCCGGGCCGCGGGTGCGGATGACGCTGGGCGGAAACCCGGAATCGGGCTGCGGCCAGACCCGGTGGCCGTCGACGTGCACCTGGTATTCGGTGGTCGAATCCGGGGCCAGGCCCTGCACCGGCACCAGCGCGTAGTGGTAGTCCTGGACCTGGAAGGTGCGCGCCGTGCAGCCCAGCACCGCCACCTCGGCCGGCGCGTCGGTCTGCACCCACACCGTCGCCGTCGTCTCGCCGACGTGACGCAGGACGGGGCCCAGCACGAGAGTCACCAAACCAGCCTAGGTGGTGTCTGTCAATTGCGGACGCGGTGGTTGATGATGATCGCGGCTAGGGTTACCCCTCCGAGGTAGCTCAGGGCGTACTTGTCGTATCGGGTGGCGATTCCTCGCCAGTGCTTGAAGCGGTTGAAGGATCGCTCGACGGTGTTGCGGTGCTTGTAGATTCGCCCCGAAAACGCTGGTGGTCGACCGCCCTTGCTTCCCTTGCTCTTGCGGCGTGCGATTTGGTCGCTGCGCTCGGGGATGGTGTGGGCGATCTTGAGTTGGCGCAACCGGGCGCGGGTCGAATCGTGTGAGTACGCCTTGTCGGCGAGCAACCGAAACTTCGGACCCCGGTGGGCGGTCAGCAGCGGCCACAGCATCGGGTTATCCCCGGCCTGCCCTGGTGAGAGTGCCATGCTGGCCGGGCTGCAGTGCTGATCGGCCAACGCGTGGATCTTGGTGGTCAACCCGCCGCGTGAACGGCCAATGGCGTGGTCATCGGGCTCATCAGGGTGTTTGTTGTAATTCGACAGATCCCCCTAATCAGAGTTATCGGGTCGGCTTTTGCGGCAGACTCGATGCCTGGTAGCCGCCGACGGGTGAGCACTCCTGCCCCCTGGACCTTGGAGTCCTAGACACAGATCGTGCCCCCGTTCGGTCGG
>NZ_NVQF01000156.1 GCF_002592005.1 Mycolicibacterium palauense
CCGCCCGTCTCCCCGTCCTCCCCGTCGTCCCCCCGAGCGCGGGGGCGGCCGGGCGCCCGCGCTCGCCCGGTCGGCCGCATCCGGGGGTCGTACCATCGCTGTCGGTGGCCGGTCCGGTCGTCGCAACCCCAGAGGAGAACGCCGTGCCCGAGCGCGAGGACTTCCTGCGCGAGCGCCAGCCCCCGTGGCCCGGCCCGGGACCGGACGGCGGGCGGTCCATGCCGCCGGCGGGCCCGCCACCGCAGCACCGACCGACTCCGGGCCCGGCGCGCCCACCTCAGCCCGGTTTCGCCGCACCGCCCCCGACATCGCACTGGCCGGTGCCGCCGGCCCGGGCCCCGCGCCGCCCCGAGCCACGCCACGGCTGGCGACGGTGGGTGCGCACGATCACCTTCGGGGCGGTCAACCTCGGGCCGTCCCGGGCCGAGCGCCGGGACGCGGCGCTGGAGGCCGCGGTGCGGGCTCCCCTGCGCAGCTACTACAAGGTCGGCGTGCTCGGCAAGGGCGGCGTCGGCAAGACATCGGTGGCGGCCAGCGTCGGGTCGATCTTCGCCGAGCTGCGACCCGGCGACCGGGTGGTGGCCGTCGACGCCGACACCGCGTTCGGCCGGCTGGGCAGCCGCGTGGACCCGCGCGCCCCGGGGTCGTACTGGGAACTGACCGCCGACAGGAACCTGAGCAGTTTCGCCGATCTGCGGGCGCGGGTCGGCGTGAACGCCGCAGGCCTGCACGTGCTGGCCGGCGAGCCCGCCGGCGCCCGGCGCCGGGTGCTCGATCCGGCCATCTACCGCGAGGCGGTCCGGCGCCTCGACCGGCATTTCACCATCTCGATCGTCGACTGCGGCTCCACCATGGACTCACCGGTGACCCAGGAGGCCCTGCGTGACCTCGATGCGCTGATCGTGGTGTCCTCGCCGTGGGCCGACGGCGCCCAGGCGGCCGCGCAGACGATGGAGTGGCTGGCCACCCACGACAAGACCGACCTGCTGCGTCGCACGGTGGTGGTGCTCAACGACTCCGACGGTCACGCCGACACGAAGACCCGGTCCGCGCTGGCCCAGCAGTTCGCCAGCCGCGGCCAGCGTGTCGTCGAGGTGCCCTTCGATCCGCATCTGCGTCCCGGCGGCGTCATCGACGTCACCCGGGAGATGGCTCCGGGCACCCGGAGACGGTTCCTGGAGATTGCCGCCACCGTCGCCCAGCACTTCGCCCACGCCCCGCGCACCGGGTGACCGCCGCGCGTCCGCCGGTCACAATTCGATCGGGACGTGCTTTTCGGCGCAGGCGTCGCGCACCGCGGCGAGGACGTCCTGGGTGCGCACGGTCTCCAGGTCCTGCACCGTCACCGAGTTCTTGTCCACCCGGTGCTGGGCCGCCACCCGCGAATCCCTCAGCCGCTCGGCACGTTCGACGACGTTACGGGCGAACCGGCCGTTCTGCATCACGTCGATACCGTGGGTGCCGTCGGGAGCGTGGTAGGTGCGCAGCGTCTGGCAGGCGGCGTTGAGCGCCTCCTGGGCCGCCGGTTCGATCACGGTGGCGCGCGGATTGCCGTAGCGCACCGCGATCTCCACGAGCTCGCCGGGCGAATAGGACTCGAACCGCAGTTTGCGGTTGAACCGGCCCGCCAAACCCGGGTTCACCGTGAGGAATTCGTCGACCTCACGCTCATAGCCGGCGCCGATGAAGCAGAAGTCGAAACGGTGCACCTCCAGCGCGACCAGCAGCTGGTTGACGGCCTCCATCCCGATCATGTCGGGTCTGCCGTCGTGGTGACGCTCCACCAGGCTGTAGAACTCGTCCATGAACAGGATGCGGCCCAGCGAGCGGTCGATCAGCTCGTTGGTCTTCGGCCCGGAGGAGCCGATGTGCTCGCCGCAGAAGTCGGCGCGCTTGACCTCGATGATCTCGGGGTGGCGCACGATGCCCAGCCCGGCGTAGATCTTGCCCAGCGCCTCGGCGGTGGTCGTCTTGCCGGTACCCGGCGGGCCGACGAGCAACATGTGGTTGGTCTGGTTGGTCACCGGCAGGCCGTGGGCCAGCCGCAGCGCACGCACCTCGATCTGATCCTCCAGCTCGGCGACCGCGCGCTTGACGTCGGCCAACCCGACCTGGTTCTCCAGCAGCGCCCGGCCCTCGGCCAGCAGCTCGCTGCGCCGGTCCTCGTTGGCCTCCTGCTGGCGGTCCTCGGCGGACTGCTCGGTGGTGACGTCCCAGCGATTGGAACGGCTGTTGATGGTCTCCTCGTCGGTGACCACCAGCTGCAGGTTCGGGTCGGCCAGCGCCTGCTGGGCCGCCGGGAGCAGCGCTCCGTTCACGGTGGCCTTGGACAGCGCGATCTGCGCCTTGTCCTCCTCACCGAGCTGGCGGTGCGCCATCCCCCGCACGTAGGCCAGATCCGCAGCGATCAGCGGGAATTCGGCCGGGTCGATGGCGGCCACCATGCTGTCGGTCAGATCGCGGCGCCGCGCCTCCGCGGCGGTGCCGCGCGCCGGTCCCAGCTCCACGCGTTCGGCCCAGTCCAGCGCGACGCGGGCCTGACCCAGATGCGCCGCCGCGTGGGCGGCCAGCGTGTTGGTGGCCGCGGTGACCGCCGCCATGATGATGGCCTGGGCGGGCAGGATCGCCGCCGCCTCGGCGATGACGTCGGGCCAGCGCTGTGCGGCGAACATCAGGTAGGCGCGCACGTACTGCTGCCACTGGTGGTTCTCCCAGGTGTCCAGCAGCGCCGGGTCGGCCAGCACCGATTCGGCCTTGTCGAACTGGCCGTCGTCGACCAGGGCGCTGGCCAGGGCGATACCGGCATGGGAGGACTCGGTGACCGCGATCGCCAGGTACGGCCCGGCCTTGATGTGTGCGGCCAGCGGCACCCCGATCCGGTTCGTCTCGCGGTGCAGGCGGGCGCCGTAGGTGTACACCTGCTGCAGCGTCGCCAGGGCGTCGTCGCCGGCCGCGACGCGACCCAGCCAGGCGTCGGCCATGCTCGGGTCGATCTCGGTGGCCTCGACGAAGTGGGGCAGCGCCGCGGCGGGGTCACCGCCCAGCAGCGCCATGCCCTGGTCGAACTGGCGGCGGGCGGCGACCGTCACCGTGGGACTGCTCATCGGGCCTCACCGGCGTACTGCTGCGAGGGAGTCCTGTTGCGCGGGGTGGGGAAAGTGGTCATCGTGGTCGGTTCCGTAGATACGTAGCGGTTTTCGGCGCGGAAGAGTTCGACCTCCACACTATGCACTCTGCCAGCCGCGTTCACTTCGATGGTCGCCGGGCCGACCTGGGTGATCACCACGTCGGCGCTGCCCCGGTACGGTTCCCGCGGATCTCCCACGGAGATCACGGTGTTGGGCCGCGGTGTCGGCGACACCGAACCGTCGACGACGCTGACCGTGGTGCCCGCCACCGGCCGCGCGCGGTCGGTGATCGCGATGTCGGGCATCCGCAGGCTCAGCCACCGGTGGACGTCGCGGGTGTGCACGGTGACCCGGTCCCCGGCGCCGACCGCCCGCACGATGATGCGCTTGGCGATACCGTCCTCGGCGGCGATGTGCACCCGACTGAACTCGCCGGGATCGGCCAGCGGCAGCAGGATCCGGTTGCCCCCGGACACCTTGCCCAGCAGCACTCCCGATGCGCCGATCGGGATCGTCAGCGTGGGTGGCAGCGGCCCGTGGCGCAGCCCACGCAACACCGGTGTGGGCCCGCACAGATTGGCCGCCATCGCCACGGCCTGCTCACCGGGAAGCGTCTTGAGGATCACGCTCGGCGGGGTGGTGGGCGGCTGCGCACTGCGCACGGTCACCGTCGCCGTACTGGAGCCGTCGGGGAACAGGGTGATGTTCTGGATGATGCCGTCGGCCTGCAACGACCACGCCTGCGCGAGGGTCTCCGCGTTGAGGTCACCGGGCTGGTAGCGGTAGGTCACCAGCCAGCCGGCATCCGAGCGCACCGCGCGCCACCGGCGATTGGCGGGCTGCAGGGCCGAGACCCCGAGCCGGCGCTCCATCTCGACGATGTCGGTGGCGGTGGCCACCCGCGCCCGGATGCCGCGGCAGCGCATCGCCGAACTGATCCGTTGCGCGGCGGCCAGCGCCGCGGTGCCGGCCGTGGACCGCCACTGCAGCGCCGCGGCGTTGCCCAGCACGCTCAGCCGCGCGATCAGCCAGGTCTCGCGCTGGCCCGCATACGGCGGGGTGCCGATCAGGGTGTCGTAGACCCGCGGATAGTCACCGGTGTTGCGGCGCCGGGCCCCGGCGGTGACCACCGACAGCGATTCGATCGTGAGGTCGAGGCTCTGGTGCAGCAGCGGGATCAGCTCGGCGATGTCGAGGACGTTGTCGGTCTCGGTGGACGTGGACCCGGTGAACAGCGTCGGGGTGTGCGCCTTGCCCAGCAGCTGGACCGCGACCACGGCCACGCCGTCCTGATAGCGCACGCCGCCGCCGGTGCGGTCATTGGCCACGGTGACCGGCTCGGTGAGCACGATCGGCTGCCTGCGCCGCCGGTAGAGCACCACCCACGACCACAGCGGTTGTCGCCACCAGCGCACCACACCGAGCAGCAGCCCGAGCACGGCCCCGGCGGCCGCGCCGATGATCCCGCCGAGGGTCCACCCGACCAGCGCGAGGACGGCGACGGCCACGATCACCGTGACCCGGTTGCGAAACACCCGCGCCCGGTTCACAGCGCCCGCCTCGCGCGGCCCACCAGGGCGGCGATCACCACCGCGGCCACCACCAGCCCTGCGAATCCGAGCGCCATGTTGCGGGCCCGATGGTCCGGGGGTGCGGGCGGCGGCGGGGGGACGACGATCCGTGACTGCGCCCCGGGGGCCACCTTCGGGCCGGGCGGCACGTTGAAGGTCAGGGCCGCGACAGGGTCGACGACGCCGTAGCCGACCTGGTTGTCGACGCCGCGCGGGGGGTTGTGGGCGGTCTGCAGGATCCGGGTGATGACCTGGTGGGCGCTCAGATCCGGGTACTTGGCGCGGACCAGCGCCGCCACCCCGCTGACATAGGCCGCGGAGAAGCTGGTGCCCCAGAACGGCAGGTTGCGTTCACCGGGCCGCACCGGCGGGTAGGCGTTGACGGGCCCCCCGTTCTGCGGCGACAGACCCATGATCTTGGTGCCCGGCGCGGCCGCCGCCACCCACGGGCCGTTGAGGCTCTTGCTGATCGGCGCCCCGGAGTTGTCCACCGCGGCGACCGAGAGCACGTAGTCGGAGAACCAGGACGGCGAGGAGATGGTGCGGACCTGGTGCCAGTCGCGGGGGTCGTTGGTGTTCAGCGGGTCGAACGCGGGGTTCTGCGCGCAGTTGTCCTCGCCCTCGTTACCGGCCGCCGCGACGATCACCGCGTCCTTCTGGGTGGCGGCGTACCACACGGCGGCACCCAGCTCGCCCTGGTCGAGCGGGTCGGCCGCCGACACACAGGAGGTGACGCTGATGTTGATCACCCGGGCCCCCAGGTCCGCGGCGTGCACGATCGCGCGGGCCAGCGTCTGGATGTTGCCCGCCTTCTCCCGGGCCTCCCGATTGCCCGGCGTCGGATCCTCGGGCTCGTAGGCGCGCGAGGACTGCCGGATCGAGATGATCGTGGCGTGCGGGGCCACGCCCATGACCCCGTCGGGCGCACCCGGCGGGGTCATGGGCTGGCTCTTATACACCTCTCCGCACA
>NZ_NVQF01000157.1 GCF_002592005.1 Mycolicibacterium palauense
CCGCCGGGACCCATCATTCCGCCGGGCCCCATTCCACCCCCGCCCATCATCTGGCCCATCATCGCCGGCATCCCGATCTCCACGAAACCCGTGACCTCGCGGGCGTGCTCCCTGATCGCTGCCGTCAGCGCGGGATCCTCGGAGGTCTCCTCGGTGACGACACCGTTCGGTGTCAAGGTCATCCGGCGCCGGTAGGCCCCGGCCCCGCGGAACATCGTGGGCAGACTCGAACTCATGCAGACCACCTCGACACCCTGGTCCAGATGGTCGTACATGCTCGACACATGCGCCTGTAACTGGGCCACCAGCTCGGGAGCATTCGACTCGGTGGTGGTACGAACCCCGCCCGGAATCTCGTCCACCACTCGGCGGATCTCGTTGTGGCGACGGAACATCTCCATGTAACGGCGCATGTCCACCGGGCCGGTCCCCATGAACCCGCCGCCTTCGGTCAGACGGATCCGCGCCGCCGGCGGCTCGCCGCCCCCACGCAGCAGGTAGCCCAGGCCGGCGGCGGTTCCCAATCCCAAGAGTCCGAACGCGGCCAGCGTTTCACGACGGGTCAGCCGGGCCATCACGCCTCCTTCAGCGGAACTTGGCGGACACCACCGGCCACATGCCGGCGGCCACCTCCAGTCTGCCCGGGCGGCACACCGCCGCCACAGGGACGTTTGGCGGCTCACCCCGGGCGAAGGTCCCCCGCCCAGCCAAGACGGACGCGAATTCGGGTGTCTCATCCCCTGTTGTCGGCGCGCCCGGAGGCGCATAATTCGGTTTGACGGCGAGGGGGTTTTGACAGATCCCGTAGCCGCGAACCGTGACTCCACCGATTGGCCGAGCCCGCTCGCCGCCTCCTATCCGGATGCGAACAAGGGAGTCGGGGATGTCCGAGCAGGACGACAACATCGAACTGATCAAGAGGGGTTACGCCGCGTTCGCCGACGGCGACGTGGAGACCATCATGAGCCTCTTCGACGACAACATCGAATGGGTGCAGCCCGGTGACAGCGCGATCAGCGGCACGCATCACGGCAAAGGTGAGCTGGGCCAGCTGTTCGCGCAGATGGCGGCCAAGAACACCGTCGCGACGCCGCGCCGGTTTCTCGCCGACGGTGACCTGGTCGTCGCCCTCACCGACGTGACCGTCGGCGACCAACACTGCCGGGACGCCGACGTGTTCACCGTGCGCGACGGCAAGGCGGTACGCGCCGAGGTGCACACCGACACGGCACTGACCGAACGGGTCTACGGCAAGAAACAGGTGACTGCCGGCTAGCCGAAAACCGTTGCGCGTATTGGTGTCCCGCGCTTGACCTGCACCGCGCCGGATGGGCGCGGGGCGCTAATCGGTCGCGCTCTGCTCGCCCCCGCGGCGGCGGGCGGCGCCCCACAGCCCGACGGCGATGCCGACCGCGGCGCCGCCGAGGCCGATGATCTGCTGGCCGCGTTTGAGGTCGCGGTGCACACTGGCACCGCCCAGAAGATCGGCCGCATCCGCACCGGCCGAGGCCAGGAACCAACCGCGGGTGTTGCGGTTCCGCAGGGCCGCCGATACCAGCAGGCCGCCGATCAGCGCGTCGCGGTAGCCCATCGAACGCAACAGCAGCTGGGCCGAGGGCCCCGGATCCTCGGGCTCGCCCCACAGCCTGTTGGCGCGCAGCGGATCGACGAGGAAGGAGACACCGGAGGCCAGACGGATGCTGCCCGCGACGAGCGCGGCACGATCGATCGACATGATTGGCAGCCTAGGCACCAGGGCCGGCCACCGCGCCGATTCGACCCTCATCGTGCCTTCACGATGAACGACGGCTGCTCCGCCGCGATCCCGACAGCCATGCCCCCGGGCCAGGCCGGGCCGAGACGATGAGCCCTGCGAGCCGGCCCGCGCTGAGACAGCCCGCGCTGGCCCGGCACCGACGCGCCAGCCGTGACACATTGGAGGTCCGGGGGCGACGGAAGGAAAGCGATGGTCAGCTACAACCCCGCCATGCAGAAGGCCACCCTGTCCGAGATCGAGAGCGACGTGCACGGTCTGATCAGCAAGCGCACGGCGGATCTCGACGGCGTGTCGGTCACGCAGGTCACCTTCGGCGTCGGCGCCCGGTGGTGCAACGATCTGAAGGACTACGCCGGGACCGACCTGTGCGAACTGCCCCATGTGGCGCTGGTGCTGGCCGGCACCCTGGCGGTCAGCATGGCGGACGGAAGCGAGGAGAGCTTCTCGGCCGGCGATGTGATGCTGCTGCCCCCCGGACACGACGCGTGGACGGTGGGCGACGAGGCGTGCACATTCGTCGAGTTCTCCCGCGGCAACGACTACTACGCGTAGCGGAAGCCCCGGCTTCTACCGCAACGCGCTCCGCGATCCGGCACCGAGACGCGCACTGCCACAACAATATCCGCTGATACGGGGATGCTGCCGGGATGATGATGATACGGAGACGAAAGCCGGGACCGCGACCCCGCGGCGCCGGGCGGGCACCCGCGGCGGCGTCCTACGTCCTTCGTCCCCGTGAGCCGGGTCGTTGGACCCTGGCCGTGTGAGGCTTTCCGGCTTACTCTTAGACCGCAATCCGTCAGATCGCCACAATCCACGACCCGCACCGCTCAGTTGAGGAGCCGGAACGATGCGAGCTGTCTACCACGAGAAGCTGTCCGAACTGAACGAGCAGATCGCCACGCTGTGTGGCGTGGCCGGGGCCGCCATGAAGGGCGCCACCGAATCCCTCCTGCAGGCCGACGTCGCCGCGGCCGAGCAGGTCATGACAGACCAGGGCCGGATCAGCGCGTCGATCACCGACATCGAGACCCAGGCGGTGTCGCTGCTCTCGCTGCAACAGCCGGTGGCCGGAGAACTCCGGTCGATCGTCGCGACGGTGCAGATCGCCGCCGACGTGGACCGCATGGGCGCCCTGGCCGCCCACGTGGCCAAGATCGTCCGCCGTCGTCACCCCGAGCATGTACTGCCCGACGAGGTCACCGGCCTGTTTACCGACATGGGCAGGGTGGCTTGCGAGTTGGGCGCCAGCGCGCAGCAGGCGCTTGCCTCCGGCGACGCCGAGAAGGCGGCACGCCTGCAAGAGGACGACGACGAGATGGACGATCTGCACCGGCAGCTGTTCATGGTTCTGATGGACCACGGCGGCTGGACCCACGGTGTGCGCGCGGCCGTCGACGTCGCCCTGCTGAGCCGGTTCTACGAACGCTTCGCCGACCACGCGGTTGAGATCGGCCGGCGCGTCGTGTTCCAGGCCACCGGTGCACTGCCCGCCGAGCAGGAGATCGGAACCTACTAGCCCGCCCGCCGCTAACCAGCGGGGGTGATCAATCCGTAGTGCCCGTCGTAGCGCAGGTAGAGCACCTGGGCACGCCCCTCGGCGGCGTCGATGAAGAACAGAAACGGCAGACCGAGCAGGCCCAGCCGCTCGATCGCGTCCCGCTCGGTGATGCAGGGCGCCGGCTGCGGGCTGATCGTCACCGGAAGCTCGTAGGGATCCAGCTGATCGGCGACCTCGGGGCTCACCAACGCCAGGCGATAGCCCGTGGCTCCGCCGCGGTAGAGCACGCCGGCGGCACCCGACCCTTTCTCCGTGAACAGGTGGAAGTCGTAGTCGAGCAGCTGCATTTCGCGGGCCGCGTCGTCGACCGTGCAGGGCGCCATCGCGAACGACTTGCGCCGGATGACGCGGCGTTCCTCGGGCGGGCGGGGAAAGTGGGCGGGCCGGTGCGTGGGCTCGGATTCGTGTCGCCACTCATGCGGTGCGCCCTCGGGCAGCCGGCCCCGGCGCGCCTCCCAGTGTTCGGCGACACGTTCCAGCCGGTGTCGCAGCCGCTCGACGAGCCGGTCGATGGCCTCGTAGGCGGTGGCGCCGTGCACCTGGGCGCGGACCAGCCGGCCCTCGACATCGAGATTGGCCTGCGCGATCACGGGCTGCTCGACGGCCGGGTCGCGAAGCTCGGTGAGCTTGACGTGTGCGTGCAGCACCGGGCGGTGCGCGAACCGGCCGAGTTCCCCGACCTTGGCGCGGGCGTAGTCGGCGGCGCCGGGCAGATTGCCCCGGATGGTCACCTCGACGTCAACAACCTCTGAGAGATCTTGCCTCTTGGACATGTTTCCTTGCTACGCCTGGGCTCTGGGTTCGCGCCAGAGGCGAAGGTCACCGACGCCACCTCAATGGTGTGGGGCCTGTGACGGCGCGGAGGCGATCCGGTACACCTCGAGCAGCCTGCTCAGGTCGCGCGCGGTGACGATGCCGACCAGTCCGCTGCTGTCGGCGACCAGCGCGCGGTCGCCGGCCTGTGACCGCAGCCGTTCCAGCAGAACGGTCACCGGTTCGTCGGGTGCGGCGGTGGGCACCTCGGGCAGCGGGATCGCGACCTCGCGCACCAGGGTGTCGGCGCGCCGGCCCGGCTCGACGCCGCGCAGTTGAACCAGGGTGATCAGCCCGATGATCGTCCCGTCCCGGTCGGCGACCGGGTACGCCGAGTGCCGGTCCCCCAGCAGATACCGGTGGATGAAGTCCTCGACGGTGATGTCGGCCGGCGCGGTGTGCGGGTGGGCGGTCATGACGTCGCCGACGCGGACCCGGGCAAGGGCCTGCTGGGTCACCGCCTGGGTCTCCTCCTCCCGGGAGGCGGCGAAGATGAACCAGCCCAGGAACGCCAACCACACGCCGCCGACCACGGAGCCGGTGAGGAACTGCAGCAGCCCCAGCCCGATCAGGACGAAGGCGAGGATGCGCCCGGCCCGGGCCGCGCCGACGCCGGCGCGCACGGGATCGCCGTGACGTCGCCACAGGTAGGCCTTGAGCACCCGCCCGCCGTCCAGCGGCGCGCCGGGCAGCAGGTTGAACAGGCCGAGCAGCAGGTTCACCGCCGCCAGCCACCACCCCACCGCGGCCACCAGCGGTTCGGCTCCGACGCTGTCGAGCCCGTAGGCCGCGGCCCCGAAGACCGCCGCGAGCATCAGGCTGGTCAGCGGCCCGGACACCGCGATCCGGAACGCCTCCTTCGGGGTCTTGGCGTCGCCGCCGAGGCGAGTGACACCGCCGAAGAGCCACAACGTCACGTCGAACACCCGGACCCCGGCCCGGCGTGCCAGGATCGCGTGGGTCAGCTCGTGGGCCAGCAGCGAGGCGAGCAGGATCAGCGCCCCGCACGCCCCGGCCACCCAGTAGAGCGCTGTGGGGTAGCCCGGCTCGGCGTCGGGCAACGTGGAGGCCAGGCTCCAGGTGAACAGCCAGAGGATGACCAGCACACTCCAGTTGACGGCGATCGGGAACCCGGCGATGCGTCCTATCGGGATACTGCCCATGTCTCCCGTGACCTCTCCTGTGACCGCGCCGCGCGCACCCGGCTGCCCCGCCGAGACCCGGCGGTGACACCGACGCTAGGAGCGTGACGGCCGTCGGGCACCGGGCTTAGGTCCCCAGGTGCGTGGCCATAGGGACCTGCGGCCCGGGTTCCCCGCGCGTCGCGGGGCCGCTAGGTGGTGTCTGTCAGTTGCGGACGCGGTGGTTGATGATGATCGCGGCTAGGGTTACCCCTCCGAGGTAGCTCAGGGCGTACTTGTCGTATCGGGTGGCGATTCCTCGCCAGTGCTTGAAGCGGTTGAAGGATCGCTCGACAG
>NZ_NVQF01000158.1 GCF_002592005.1 Mycolicibacterium palauense
CCGGCACCCGCCCCCACGGATCCACCACCCGGACCCGGCGGAACCCCCGCACCAGCCGACGGAGCCCGATGATGAGAACCCGCAAGCTGCGGACCGCCGTGATCCTTGCGCTCTCGGTGATCCTGACCGCCGCGGTGATCACCGAGGTCCGGATCTCCGACGCGCTCGATCGAATCCACATCGTGGCCTACTTCGACAACAGCAATGGCCTCTACCAGAACGACGAGGTACGCATCCTGGGAGTGCCGGTCGGACGGATCTCCGATATCGAGGCACAGCCCCAGCGGGTGAAGATCACATTCTGGGTCGACGGCAAGTACCGGGTGCCCGCCGACGCGAAGGCCGCGATCGTCGCCCCCCAACTGGTGACATCGCGCGCGATACAACTCACCCCCGCCTATACCGGCGGACCGGCGATGCAGGACGGTGCCGTGATCCCGGAGAACCGCACCGCGGTGCCCCTCGAATGGGATGACCTACGCCAGCAGCTGGAGAAACTCACCGACGCATTGCAGCCCACCCGACCGGGCGGTGTGAGCACCCTGGGCGCCTTCGTCAACACGGCGGCAGACAACCTGCGCGGCCAGGGGGCGAACATTCGCGACACCGTCATCGCCATGTCGCAGGCCTTCTCGGCGCTGGGCGACCACAGCGCCGATACGTTCTCGACCATCAAGAACCTCTCGGTGGTGGTGTCCGCACTCGAGGACAGCTCGGACCTGCTGGGTCAGTTCAACGACTATCTCGCGGCGGTAACCGGGGCGCTGGTGACCTCCCCCGACGCCGTGGGCACCGCCGTGAAGAACATCAACGACGTCGTCGGTGAGACCACCGACTTCATCACCGACAACCGGGAAACCCTCGGCGCCACGACCGACGAGCTCGCATCGCTGACAAGCACCGTCCGCGACAGCCTGGACGATGTCGAGCAGGCGCTGCATCTGTTCCCGAGCACCCTGCAGAACTTCATCAACATCTATCAACCCACCCAGCAGGGCATTACCGGCGCGCTGACCATGCAGAACTTCGCCAACCCGATCTCGTTTCTGTGCGGTGGGATACAGGCGGCATCGCGGCTCAATGCCGAGCAGTCCGCCAAACTGTGTGTGCAGTACCTCGCACCGATCATCAAGAACCGTCAGTACAACTTCCCGCCCCTGGGCTCGAACTACGTCGTCGGACAGGCGGCCCGCCCCAATGAGCTCACCTACTCCGAAGACCGGCTCCGGCCGGACCACGTTCCCACCCCAACCCCCGCCGTCGACGCAGGCACGTCAGCGCCGGCGGAGGCGCAGCTCGACGCAACGCCGGTGCCAACCGACCCGGCCGCCGGTCTGCCCGGAATGATGATCCCACCGGGAGGCGGCTCGTGAGCCCCACAATTCGGCGACAGCTGCGCCACGGGCTGGTCGCGACGCTGGCCATGGCGATCATCGGCGCCGCGAGCGCCTGCCAATGGCATGGGCTGAACTCCCTGCCCCTACCCGGGACCCAGGGCGGCGGCCCGGGCTCGTTCGTGGTTCAGGCCCAGCTGCCCGATGTCGGCTACATCCAGCAGAACTCCCGCGTGCGCGTGGGTGACGCGAACGTCGGCACCATCACCAAGATCGAACGCCAGGGTTGGCACGCGCTGGTCACCATGACCCTCAACGGCAACGTCGACCTGCCGGCCAACGCCGCCGCCACCGTCGGCCAGACCAGTCTGCTGGGCTCCCTGCACATCGAATTGGCACCCCCGGCCGGGGTGCCGCCCGAAGGCAAGCTGCACGACGGCTCGCTGATTCCACTACGGAATGCCGGCGCCTATCCCGGCACCGACGACACGCTGGCGGCGCTGTCACTGCTGCTCAACGGCGGCGGGATCGGTCAGGTCCAGGACATCACCGCGGCATTCGCCACCGCGTTTTCGAACAGAGAAGCGGATCTGCGCAGCCTGATCGAGGAGATCGATCGGTTCGTCGGCCACCTCAATGAACAGACCGAGGACATCGTCGCCGCCACCGACAGTTTCAATGGGCTGGTCAGCCAGGTCGCCGGCCAGAAGCCGACCCTCGACAAGGCGATAAGAACCATTCCCGATGCGCTGGCGGTGCTGGCCGACCAACGCGCCCAGCTCGTCGAGGCCACCGACGCCTTCGGCAAGTTCAGCGCGCTGGCCACCGACACCGTCAATCACACCAAGCAGAATCTGGTCAAGGAACTCCGCGACGTCGCACCCGTGCTCCAGTCCTTGGCCGACAGTGGTCCCGACCTGACCCGGTCACTGGACTTCATCGGCACCTACCCCTGGCCGAAAGGACCACTGGACAAGTGGATTCGCGGTGACTACGCCAACATCACCGCGATTCTCGACCTGACGCTGAGCCGACTGGACAACACGCTGTTCACCGGCACCCGTTGGGAGGGTGATCTGACCAACCTCGAGATGCAGTGGGGCCGCACGATCGGTCAGCTGCCCAGTCCGTACACGGCCGGCAATCCCTTGGTTGCGCCGTATCACCTCGATCAGGGGAAATGACATGCGGTTGAGCAAGTGGATCAAAATTCAGCTGGCCATCTTCGCCACCGTCGCGACCGTCGCCGGAGCGCTGATGATCTTCGGATACATCAGGGTGCCGGCGCTGCTCGGGGTCGGCCGCTACGACGTCACGATGCAATTGGCGAGCGCTGGTGGTCTGTACGGCACCGCCAATGTCTCCTACCGGGGCGTCGAGGTCGGTCGGGTCAGCTCCGTGCATCTGACCGAGAGCGGGGTGGAGGCGACGCTCTCCCTGCGCTCCGATGTTCGGATCCCTTCGGATCTCGATGCCGAGGTGCGCAGCACGTCGGCCATCGGTGAGCAGTATGTTGCCCTCCTGCCCCGCGGCGACACCGCCCCGCCGCTGAAGGAAGGGGACGTCATACCGTCCGCGCGCACCTCGATCCCACCGGCCATCGGCACACTCCTGGACGCGGCCAATCGCGGCCTCCAAGCGATACCGGGTGACAACGTCAAGACCGTGGTGGACGAAAGCTACGCGGCAATAGGAGGACTGGGACCCGAGATCTCTCGGTTCGTCACTGGTTCAACTCAACTGGCCATCGACGCACGAAACAACCTCGACCCCATGCTCACGCTGGTCGACCAGGCCAAACCGGTGCTCGACTCTCAGGCCGCAACCGCCGACTCCATTCACGCCTGGGCCGCCCACCTCTCCGACCTCACCGCCCAGCTCCAGCACAACGACGCCGCATTGGCAGGACTCGTCCAACAGGGTGGCGCAGCTGCCGACGAGGCGCGACAGCTCATCGACCGCCTGCAGCCCAGTCTGCCCGTGCTGATGTCGAACGTGGCCGGGATCGGCAAGCTCGCCCTCACCTACAACCCGGGCATCGAGCAGCTGCTGGTCCTGGTACCCATGGGCATCCAGGTCATGCAGGCCGGGACGGTGGCGAACCGCGACTCCAAGCACCCCGGCCTGATCCTGTCGTTCAACCTCAACCTCAACCTGCCTCCTCCCTGCACGACCGGCTACCTGCCGGCCCAGCAACAACGCATTCCCACGCTGGTGGACACACCCGACCGGCCCGCGGACGACCTGTACTGCCGGATACCCCAGGACTCGTGGAATGCGGTGCGCGGGGCCCGCAATCTGCCGTGCATGGCGCACCCGGGAAAGCGCGCCCCAACGGCGAAGATGTGCAACAGCGACCAGCAGTACGTCCCGCTCAATGACGGGTTCAACTGGAAGGGCGACCCCAACGCCACGCTGTCGGGTCAGGACGTTCCACAGTCGCCGCCAGCCTCGCCGCCGGACTCGCCTCCGCCCGCTACGCCGGACTCCGGTCCTCCGATCGCCACCGCCTTCTACGATCCCGCGACCGGTGGCTACACCGGTCCGGACGGCCGGGTCTATACACAGGCGGATCTGGCTCCGGCCACCGGTGAGAAGACCTGGCACAGCATGCTGCGGCCGCCGAAACCCAACTGACCGGCGAATCTGCCGGCCTCATGTTATGGCCGACGGTCGTCCGGATGGCCGACCGCGTCAAGCGGAGGACCCTTCGGCGCCCGGGCCCCCCGCGTCATTGACCACGACCCCGTACAGAAAACTCCGGATCCGTTCTGCAAAGAGTTCCTTCACCGTCAGGTCGTTGGCCTCGACCGCCTTCGCGAGGTAGGGGTACTCGTCGGAATCTATTGCCGGGAACCACGCGTGCCGGTTGCGCGGAGTGCGGACCGCCTCCGCCAATACCGCCCCCACAGAGAGGGTCTCGATTCCGTCCAATATCTGTACATGCAGGCGGCTCGGCACTCCGGAGTCGGTCAGGAAGCGTGCCGCGTCTTCGAAGCCGGGGATCAGGATCTCGCGTGGAAGGTGCTCGATCAACACCGGCGCCGCGTTGCGGTGACGCAGGACCGATTGCCGGAAATTCAGTGCGAGGCTCACGAAATACTCCGGCCAATCCGGGCCCGGTGCGCGTCGCGGTTTGATGACCGACTTGCCCGCGATGTGCCGGGCAACCGCAGTCAAGATCTCGTTCTTGTCCGCGAAATGGTGGTAGAGCGAAGGGGCCCGCACCCCCAGATGGGCCGCCAATCGTGGCAGGCTGAATGCGCTGAGACCTTCGGCGTCGATGATCTCGATCGAGGCTTCGACGGCCGCGTCGCGGTTGATCAGCGGCTTCGACGGCCGCGGCATTTCAGCGCCTCCCCGGGGTGCGAGCCTTCCGGCCGGCCATGTACCTCACGGGTCGAAGTATACTGAGCGACAGTCCGGTTATCGTCAAACATGCCGCCATGGCTGAGGCAGGCCACGGAGCGAACGACGGTGACGGTGAAGGTTCACCGTCGGACTGGGTGGCCCCGGCGTGCGACAACCTGGATTCCGACGAAGCTCAACACGACGTTGCCGTGGGCGTCGACCAATGTTGACCGCGAGTGGATATCGGCTCGGCCCCGCCCCATCACGACGTCGTCGATACCCACCCAGCCGGTCAGAACTGCGCCCGGCCGAACCGGATTGGGCAACCGCAACCGATCCAGCCCCTTCCCTGCCAGCAGTGCCAGCCGGGGCAGGAACTGCCGGGAGGCCAGGCTCGCGTACAGGGCCATGGTGTGAATTCCGCTGGCCACCACACCGCCGAACTGCCGGTTGGTGGGATCGAGGTGAATTGGCAAGGGGTCGAAGCGATGAGCGAATGCCGTGATCTCCGCCTGGCTGATCGATACCGTGCCCAGATCCATCCAGTCACCGACACCGAGGTCTTCGGCGTACCACAGCCGCCGATCGGACAGTGCTGCCAGGTCCCGGCCCGCGCACTCCGGCCCTTCCGCGTTCACGTCACGCCCCCATCACCCAGGCGCCGGCCGCGCCGCGGATGGGCACCATGGACGCGGGCTCGCGGCCACAATATCGGACCAGGATATGGCACGGTCATCTCCTCAATGCAGTGTGGCCAGTGCGCCGTTCGCCTCACTTCTGTGTCACCGCTGCCGCCAGGGCGCCCTTGTCCCGGCCGATCTCGGTGCGCGCGATGGTGCGCAGATGCACCTCGTCGGGCCCGTCGAAGATCCGCATCGCCCGCTGCCAGCCGTACATCCGCGCCAGCGGGGTGTCGTCGC
>NZ_NVQF01000159.1 GCF_002592005.1 Mycolicibacterium palauense
CCGCAAATAGAAACGCCCCCCACGGTGTGGGGGGTGTTTCTATTTGTGTGTTCGGCGGTGTCCTACTTTTCCACCCGGGTTGGGTAGTATCATCGGCGCTGACAGGCTTAGCTTCCGGGTTCGGGATGGGACCGGGCGTTTCCCTGTCGCTATGTCCGCCGTAACTCTATTTTTTTGTGGTGCCCGGGGGTGGCGCCCTGGATGGGGCTGCCGGGCCCCCGGCTTTGTGGTGTTTTGGTGGGGGGTGTGGTGTGGATGTGTGGTGTGGTTGCGGGCGGTGTGGCTTACGTTTTTCCCGAAAACCTTTGTGGTGTTTTGGGGTTGTTGTAAGTTTTCGGCCGGTTAGTGCCAGTTCCCTGAACGCATTACTGCGTGTATAGGTCTGGTCTATCGATCCCGTGGTCTGCGGGGGGCCTTATCCCACCTAGTGGGTGAGAAACCTGGTCTTGGAAGAGGTTTCCCGCTTAGATGCTTTCAGCGGTTATCCTGTCCGAACGTGGCGATCCAGCCGTGCCCCTGGTGGGACAACTGGTAGACCAGAGGTTCGTCCGTCCCGGTCCTCTCGTACTAGGGACAGGTTTCCTCAAGTTTCTGACGCGCGCGGCGGATAGAGACCGAACTGTCTCACGACGTTCTAAACCCAGCTCGCGTGCCGCTTTAATGGGCGAACAGCCCAACCCTTGGGACCTGCTCCAGCCCCAGGATGCGACGAGCCGACATCGAGGTGCCAAACCATCCCGTCGATATGGACTCTTGGGGAAGATCAGCCTGTTATCCCCGGGGTACCTTTTATCCGTTGAGCGACACCCCTTCCACTCGGGGGTGCCGGATCACTAGTCCCGACTTTCGTCCCTGCTTGACATGTCCGTCTCACAGTCAAGCTCCCTTGTGCACTTGCACTCAACACCTGATTGCCGTCCAGGTTGAGGGAACCTTTGGGCGCCTCCGTTACATTTTAGGAGGCAACCGCCCCAGTTAAACTACCCACCAGGCACTGTCCCTGAACCGGTTTCACGGTCCGAGGTTAGAGGTCCAATACGACCAGAGTGGTATTTCAACAACGACTCCACAATTACTGGCGTAACTGCTTCACAGTCTCCCACCTATCCTACACAAACCGTATCGAACATCAATACCAAGTTGTAGTGAAGGTCCCGGGGTCTTTTCGTCCTGCCGCGCGTAACGAGCATCTTTACTCGTAGTGCAATTTCGCCGAGTCTATGGTTGAGACAGCTGAGAAGTCGTTACGCCATTCGTGCAGGTCGGAACTTACCCGACAAGGAATTTCGCTACCTTAGGATGGTTATAGTTACCACCGCCGTTTACTGGGGCTTAAATTCTCCGCTTCACCCCAAAGGGTTAACGGGTCCTCTTAACCTTCCAGCACCGGGCAGGCGTCAGTCCGTATACCTCGTCTTGCGACTTCGCACGGACCTGTGTTTTTAGTAAACAGTCGCTTCTCACTGGTTTGTGCCACCCCCCACCGCTACCGGCCGCAAAAGCCATGACGGTAGGAGGTCCCCCTTCTCCCGAAGTTACGGGGGCATTTTGCCGAGTTCCTTAACCATAGTTCACTCGTACGCCTTAGTATTCTCTACCTGACCACCTGTGTTGGTTTGGGGTACGGGCCGTGTGAACACTCGCTAGAGGCTTTTCTTGGCAGCATAGGATCACCGAATTCGCCTCACTCGGCTATGCATCACCTCTCACACACATGAACAGCGGATTTGCCTACTGTTCGTGCTACAGGTTTGCCCCAGTATTACCACTGACTGGTACGGCTACCTTCCTGCGTCACCCCGTCGCTTGACTACTACCAACGAAGGTCCCGCGCAGCCCCACAACCCCATCAACCCGAAGGTTTCCGGTGGCCGTGGTTTTGGGCGGTTAGTACCGCTGATTCATCAGGGACGCGCACACACGGGTACGGGAATATCAACCCGTTGTCCATCGACTACGCCTGTCGGCCTCGCCTTAGGTCCCGACTCACCCTGGGCGGACTGGCCTGGCCCAGGAACCCTTGGTCTTTCGGCGGGCAAGGTTCTCACTTGCCTCATCGCTACTCATGCCTGCATTCTCACTCCCACACCCTCCACCACTCGATCACTCGGCGGCTTCACCGGATGCAGGACGCTCCCCTACCCAATACTTACGTATTGCCGCGGCTTCGGCGGTGTGCTTGAGCCCCGCTACATTATCGGCGCACAATCACTTGACCAGTGAGCTATTACGCACTCTTTCAAGGGTGGCTGCTTCTAAGCCAACCTCCTGGTTGTCTTCGCGACTGCACATCCTTTTCCACTTAGCACACACTTAGGGGCCTTAGCCGGCGATCTGGGCTGTTTCCCTCTCGACGCACGGAGCTTATCCCCCGCCGTCTCACTGCCACACTTACACTTACCGGCATTCGGAGTTTGGCTGACGTCAGTAACCTAGTAGGGCCCATCGGCCATCCAGTAGCTCTACCTCCGGCAAGAAACATGCAACGCTGCACCTAAATGCATTTCGGGGAGAACCAGCTATCACGGAGTTTGATTGGCCTTTCACCCCTACCCACAACTCATCCCCTCAGTCTTCAACCTAAGTGGGTTCGGGCCTCCACGCGGTCTTACCCGCGCTTCACCCTGGCCATGGGTAGATCACTCCGCTTCGGGTCCAGAACACACCACTACACCCCCAAAGGGGATACGCCCTATTCAGACTCGCTTTCGCTACGGCTACCCCACACGGGTTAACCTCGCGACATGTCCCTGACTCGCAGGCTCATTCTTCAAAAGGCACGCCATCACCCCACACAAAAGCGAGGGCTCTGACGGATTGTAAGCGCACGGTTTCAGGTACTCTTTCACTCCCCTCCCGGGGTACTTTTCACCATTCCCTCACGGTACTAATCCGCTATCGGTCACTGAGAAGTATTCAGGCTTACCGGGTGGTCCCGGCAGATTCACAGCAGATTCCACGGGCCCGCTGCTACTCGGGAAACATTCCACGAAAGCCGCCATGTTTTCGGTTACGGGACTCTCACCCACTACGGCAGACCATCCCAGGCCACTTCACCTAACACCACGGTTTATCACTTCCGCTCCAGACGGCGGTCTGAAGAAGGAACATCCCACAACACCGCATGCACAACCCCCGCCGGGTATCACATACACACGGTTTAGCCTCCTCCGCTTTCGCTCGCCACTACTCACGGAATCACAATTGTTTTCTCTTCCTACGGGTACTGAGATGTTTCACTTCCCCGCGTTCCCCCCCGACGCCTATACATTCAGCGCCGGGTGACACGACATCACTCGTGCCGGGTTTCCCCATTCGGACATCCTCGGATCAACGCTCGGTTGACAACTCCCCGAGGCATATCGCAGCCTCCCACGTCCTTCATCGGCTCCCAGTGCCAAGGCATCCACCATGCGCCCTTAAACACTTACAACACAAAAAACCATTACAGAGAAAAAATTACACCACAACAAACACGATACAGAAAAAACTGCATCGCATCTGATGCTCGCAACCACTATCCACAAATCAAACACCACACCCCACCACCAAGCAGGGCGACAACAACCACCACCCCCGAAGGGATGGCCAACCCCCCACCCACACAAGGGACAGGGGGCCGCAGGGCCTGTTGCCTCAGGACCCAACAGTGTGTCTGGCAGCACCACATCCACCCCCCACAAAGGAAGGCCCCGCGATGTAGTCAAGTCTTGTCTGTCGTGCACCAGAACCATGCTCACTACAAGCACAGCCCATCCAACGAATCCGTCTGGGACACCGGACAATCCGCACTCTGCGGGCCGGCCCAAACATCGTGGTGCTCCTTAGAAAGGAGGTGATCCAGCCGCACCTTCCGGTACGGCTACCTTGTTACGACTTCGTCCCAATCGCCGATCCCACCTTCGACGGCTCCCTCCACAAGGGTTAGGCCACCGGCTTCGGGTGTTACCGACTTTCATGACGTGACGGGCGGTGTGTACAAGGCCCGGGAACGTATTCACCGCAGCGTTGCTGATCTGCGATTACTAGCGACTCCGACTTCACGGGGTCGAGTTGCAGACCCCGATCCGAACTGAGACCGGCTTTGAAAGGATTCGCTCCACCTCACGGCATCGCAGCCCTTTGTACCGGCCATTGTAGCATGTGTGAAGCCCTGGACATAAGGGGCATGATGACTTGACGTCATCCCCACCTTCCTCCGAGTTGACCCCGGCAGTCTCTCACGAGTCCCCACCATTACGTGCTGGCAACATGAGACAAGGGTTGCGCTCGTTGCGGGACTTAACCCAACATCTCACGACACGAGCTGACGACAGCCATGCACCACCTGCACACAGGCCACAAGGGAACCGACATCTCTGCCGACGTCCTGTGCATGTCAAACCCAGGTAAGGTTCTTCGCGTTGCATCGAATTAATCCACATGCTCCGCCGCTTGTGCGGGCCCCCGTCAATTCCTTTGAGTTTTAGCCTTGCGGCCGTACTCCCCAGGCGGGGTACTTAATGCGTTAGCTACGGCACGGATCCCAAGGAAGGAAACCCACACCTAGTACCCACCGTTTACGGCGTGGACTACCAGGGTATCTAATCCTGTTCGCTCCCCACGCTTTCGCTCCTCAGCGTCAGTTACTGCCCAGAGACCCGCCTTCGCCACCGGTGTTCCTCCTGATATCTGCGCATTCCACCGCTACACCAGGAATTCCAGTCTCCCCTGCAGTACTCCAGTCTGCCCGTATCGCCCGCACGCCCACAGTTAAGCTGTGAGTTTTCACGAACAACGCGACAAACCACCTACGAGCTCTTTACGCCCAGTAATTCCGGACAACGCTCGCACCCTACGTATTACCGCGGCTGCTGGCACGTAGTTGGCCGGTGCTTCTTCTGCGCCTACCGTCAGTTACCCTTCGTCGGCGCTGAAAGAGGTTTACAACCCGAAGGCCGTCATCCCTCACGCGGCGTCGCTGCATCAGGCTTGCGCCCATTGTGCAATATTCCCCACTGCTGCCTCCCGTAGGAGTCTGGGCCGTATCTCAGTCCCAGTGTGGCCGGACACCCTCTCAGGCCGGCTACCCGTCGTCGCCTTGGTAGGCCATCACCCCACCAACAAGCTGATAGGCCGCGGGCCCATCCCACACCGCAAAAGCTTTCCACCCCAGACCATGCAGCCCGGAGTCCTATTCGGTATTAGACCCAGTTTCCCAGGCTTATCCCAAAGTGCAGGGCAGATCACCCACGTGTTACTCACCCGTTCGCCACTCGTGTACCCCGAAGGGCCTTACCGTTCGACTTGCATGTGTTAAGCACGCCGCCAGCGTTCGTCCTGAGCCAGGATCAAACTCTCCAAACAAAAACCCCCGGACAACCCGGGCAGAATCCAATTAGAGAAAATCTGACCTAACAAAAACGACACCAAAAACTGGCATCAAAAAACCACACCCCAACACGGGGAGTCAGAGCATGGCAAAAAAACAACAAACAAAAACCACCAAACACACTATTGAGTTCTCAAACAACACGC
>NZ_NVQF01000016.1 GCF_002592005.1 Mycolicibacterium palauense
GATGTGTATAAGGGACAGCCCCGGTGCCCCGGCTGCGGGCAATCCGGCGCCGGCCGCACCGGGTACGCCCAACCAGGACGAGAGCCTGAACAAGCGCATCGAGTTCGAGAAGAAGCTGCGCCAGAGCACCGAGCAGATCCGCCAGATCCTGGCCGTGCAGTACATGGCCGGACGCTGCGGCGAGCAGGACGTGCTGGCCGGCAACGACGACCCGAACCTGCCGTTGGTCACCTGCTCGACCGACCACAAGAGCGTCTACCTGCTCGACAAGTCGATCATGAGCGGCGAGGAGATCAAGGACGCCTCGTCGACCTTCGATCAGCAGCAGGCCCGCTACGTCGTCGACGTCGAGTTCAAGCCGCAGGGCGCCTCCACGTGGGCGGACTTCACCGCCGCCAACGTCGGCACCCAGACCGCCTTCGTGCTGGACTCCCAGGTCGTCAGCGCGCCGGTGATCCAGGAGGCGATCCCCGGCGGGCGCACCCAGATCACCGGTGACTTCACCTCCAGCTCGGCGCGCGAACTGGCCAACGTGCTCAAGTACGGGTCGTTGCCGCTGTCGTTCGAGTCCTCGGAGGCCGAGACGGTGTCGGCCACGCTGGGCCTGACCTCGCTGCGGGCCGGTCTGATCGCCGGCGCCGTGGGCCTGGCGCTGGTCCTGTTGTACTCGCTGGTCTACTACCGCGTCCTCGGGCTGCTGGTGGCGCTGTCGCTGGTGGCCTCCGGCGCGATGGTCTACGCGATTCTCGTGCTGTTGGGCAGATACATCGGCTACACGCTGGACCTGGCCGGGATCGCCGGTTTGATCATCGGTATCGGCACGACCGCGGACTCGTTCGTGGTGTTCTTCGAACGCATCAAGGACGAGATCCGTGAGGGACGCTCGTTCCGCTCGGCGGTCCCGCGAGGTTGGGTGCGTGCCCGCAAGACCATTCTGTCGGGCAACGCGGTGAGCTTCATCGCCGCGGCGGTGCTGTACTTCCTGGCCGTCGGCCAGGTCAAGGGATTCGCGTTCACGCTGGGCCTGACGACCATTCTCGACGTGGTGGTGGTGTTCCTGGTGACCTGGCCGCTGGTGTACCTGGCCAGCAAGTCGCCGACACTGGCCAAACCGGCGTTCAACGGGCTGGGCGCGGTGCAACAGATCGCTCGCGAGCGGCGGGCCCTCGGAGCGGGCGCGGCGAGTTCGGCGGGACGGGGTTAGGACGATGGCAAGGGAAACCAGCAGGAAAACCGGCAGGGAAACGGGCAGGGAAACCGCCAGGGACGACAGCGACGACACCACCGGTGTCGAGCTGACCGACGCCCGTGTCGGGGACGGTGGCGCCGGGGCGCCGAAACACGGCTTCTTCACCCGCCTCTACACCGGCACCGGTGCGTTCGAGGTGGTCGGCCGGCGCAAGCTGTGGTTCGCCGTCAGCGCCGCGATCGTCGCGGTCGCGATCGCGGCGATCCTGATCCGGGGCTTCTCCTTCGGGATCGACTTCGAGGGCGGCACCAAGGTGTCCATGCCGGTGCAGGGCGCCACCGGCCAGGCCACCACCACCGCGGTCGAGGAGGCGTTCACCCAGGCCATGGGCCGCGAGCCGCAGTCGGTGGTCATCGTCGGCAGCGGCGGCTCGGCCACCGTGCAGATCCGCAGCGAGACACTGACCAACGAGCAGACCGGGCAGCTGCGTGACGCGCTGTACGACAGGTTCGCCCCGCTGGGCACCGACGGCCAGCCCAGCAAGCAGGCCATCAGCGATTCGGCGGTCTCGGAGACCTGGGGTGGGCAGATCACCAAGAAGGCGCTGATCGCCCTCGGGGTGTTCCTGGTGCTGGTGGGCACCTACATCACCATCCGTTACGAGCGGTACATGGCGATCTCGGCGCTGGCGGCGCTGTTCTTCGACCTGATCACCACCGCCGGCGTCTACGCCCTGGTGGGATTCGAGGTCACCCCCGCCACGGTGATCGGGCTGCTCACCATCCTCGGGTTCTCGCTGTATGACACCGTCATCGTCTTCGACAAGGTCGAGGAGAACACCCACGGGTTCGAGCACACCACCCGGCGGACCTTCGGCGAGCAGGCCAACCTGGCGATCAACCAGACCTTCATGCGCTCGATCAACACCAGCGTCATCTCCGTGCTGCCGGTGCTGGCGCTCATCTTCGTCGCGGTGTGGCTGCTCGGGGTGGGCACCCTCAAGGACCTGGCCCTGGTGCAGCTGGTCGGGATCCTCGTGGGCACCTACTCGTCGATCTTCTTCGCCACCCCGCTGCTGGTCACGCTGCGCGAACGCACCGAGATCGTGAAGGTGCACACCCGCCGCGTCGAGCGGCGCCGGTCCCGTGCCGCCGGCGCGTCCGCGGGCGAGGCCGCGGCCGACGAGCCCGAACCGCGCTCGGAGGAGGCCGAGCCGGCCACGGTGTCGGCGACCCGCGGCGGCCAATCCGGGCCCCAGTCCGGGACCGAATCCGGCGCGCGGAAGCCGAGCACCCCGGCGGTGGGCGCGCGTCCGGTGCGGCCGACGCGCAGTCGTACCGGCCGCCCGACCGGTAAGCGGAACACCCGGCGGGGATAGCGGGCATGGTCGTGCAACGCCGCCGCGGTCGTCTCGGCACCGCGATCGCGGCCCTGGTCGCGGTGGCCGGTGCGCTGGTTCTGGCCTCCTGCGGCAGCGGTACCGCCGGGGAGATCAACTACGCCGTCGACGGCACCCTGGTCACCTACAACACCAACACCGTAACCGGGGCGGCCTCGGCCGGCCCGCAGGCCTTCGCGCGGGTCCTCACCGGTTTCGGCTACCACGGTCCCGACGGGCAGGTGGTCGCCGATCTGGACTTCGGGACCGTCTCGGTGGTCGGGCGGGCGCCGCTGGTACTCGACTACCAGATCGCCGACAACGCGGTGTACTCCGACGGCAAGCCGATCACCTGCGACGACATGGTGCTGGCGTGGGCCGCCCAGTCGGGCCGGTTCCCGATGTTCAACGCCGCCAGCCGGGCCGGCTACATCGACATCGCCGGCATCGAGTGCCGGCCGGGGGAGAAGCGTGCGCGGGTCTCCTTCGCGATCGACCGCGCCTTCGTCGACTACAACCAGCTGTTCACCGCCACCTCGATGCTGCCCAGCCACGTCATCTCCGATGTGCTCGGCCTGCCCGACGGCGGGGTCACCAACGCGCTGCAGGCCAACGACATCCCCACCGTCGAACAGATCGCCCGGGTGTGGAACACCACCTGGGACCTCAAACCCGGAATCGACCCCAAGCACTTCCCGTCCTCGGGCCCGTACCGCATCGACTCGGTCAACGACAACGGGTCGGTGGTGCTGGTCGCCAACGACAAGTGGTGGGGCGCCAAACCGGCGACCCCCCGCATCACCGTGTGGCCCCGCGGCGTGCACGTCCAGGACCGGATCAACGACGGCACCTTCGACGTGGTCGACGTCGCGACCGGCTCGTCGGGGACGCTGACCACCCCCGACGACTACAACCGGGTGGAGAGCCCGTCGGCCGGAATCGAGCAGTTGATCTTCGCCCCGCAGGGCCCGCTGGCGGCGGTACCGGCGCGCCGCGCGCTGGCGCTGTGCACCCCACGCGACGTCATCGCCCGCAACGCCGAGGTACCGATCTCCAACTCCCGGCTGAACCCGGCCAGCGAGGACGCGCTCACCCAGGCCGAGAACGTTCCCGAGGCCGGTGCGTTCATCGCCGGGGACCCGAACGCGGCCCGCGACGCGCTGGAGGGCAACCCGCTGACCGTGCGGATCGGCTATCAGACCCCCAACGCGCGGCTGGCCGCCACCGTCGGTGCGATCGCGCGGGCCTGCCAGCCCGCGGGTATCACGGTGGTCGACGCGGCCTCGGATGCCGTCGGGCCGCAGTCGCTGCTGGACGGTCAGATCGACGTGCTGCTGGCCAGTACCGGAGGTGCCACCGGCAGCGGGTCGACGGGCTCCTCGGCGATGGATGCCTACGCGCTGTTCAGTGGCAACGGCGACAACCTGGCGCGCTACAACAACCCGCAGGTCGACGGTGTGATCAGCGCGCTGGCCGTCACCGTGGACCCCAAGGAGCAGGCGCGGCTGCTCGGCGAGGGCGCGGGGGTGCTGTGGGCCGACATGCCGACACTGCCGCTGTTCCGTCAGCAGCGGACCCTGATGTCATCGAAGAAGATGTATGCAGTCAGCAGCAACCCGACCCGGTGGGGCGCGGGCTGGAACATGGACCGTTGGGTGTTGAACGAATGACCGATATCAGCGCGCTGGTCGCGTCCCTGACCCGCGAGGTCCCCGATTTCCCCGAACCGGGGATCCAGTTCAAGGACCTCACCCCGCTGCTGGCCGACCGCGCCGGTCTGGCCGCCGTCACCGCGGCGCTGGCCGAATACGCCGAGGGGGCCGACCTGATCGCCGGCATCGACGCGCGGGGATTCCTGCTCGGGGCCGCGGTGGCCACCCGCCTGGGTACCGGGGTGCTGGCCATCCGCAAGGGCGGCAAGCTGCCCCCACCGGTGCGCCGCGAGGAGTACACGCTGGAGTACGGGACGGCCGTGCTGGAGATCCCCGCCGAAGGGATCGACCTGGAGGGCCGTTCGATCGTGCTGATCGACGATGTGCTCGCCACCGGCGGCACGATGGCCGCCGCGCACCGGCTGCTGCTCGACTGCGGCGCGTCGGTGCGTGCGGCGGCGGTGGTGCTGGAGCTGGGGGCCCTCGGCGGGCGTGAGGCCATCGCGCCGTTGACGGTCGACAGCCTGCGCACGGTGTAGTTGCACCGGCGCCTGCGGTCCGGGCGCACCGAGTGTGCGGTCAGATCGGTGTGGCCGTCTGCGGCCCGCCCTGGGCGCATCGAGTGTGCGTTCAGGACGCCGGGAGAGGGTAGCGATATCCTGGGGCACTCAGGCAACAACGCCCACAGCGGGAGGTGACGGAAGTGGCCGACGAACCGGGTTCGGCAGCGGCCGTCGAGCGCGCGCCGGCCAACGTGCCCTCCGCCGAACCGGTCCCCGAGCCGGCCAAGGGCGACTCCGGTAAGAGCAGCAGCGCCTCACGACGGGTCCGGGCCCGGCTGGCGCGGCGGATGACCGCGCAGCGCAGCACCCTCAACCCCGTGCTCGAGCCGCTGGTGGCGGTGCACCGCGAGATCTACCCGAAGGCCGACCTGGCGATCCTGCAGCGGGCCTATACCGTCGCCGAAGAGCGCCACGCCACCCAGCTGCGCCGCTCCGGCGACCCGTACATCACCCACCCGCTGGCGGTGGCCAACATCCTGGCCGAGCTGGGCATGGACACCACCACGCTGGTCGCGGCCCTGCTTCACGACACCGTCGAGGACACCGGGTATTCGCTGGAGGAACTGACCAAGGACTTCGGCGACGAGGTCGGCCACCTCGTCGACGGTGTCACCAAGCTGGACCGGGTGGTGCTGGGCAGCGCCGCCGAGGGCGAGACCATCCGCAAGATGATCATCGCGATGGCCCGCGATCCGCGGGTGCTGGTGATCAAGGTGGCCGACCGGCTGCACAACATGCGCACCATGCGTTTCCTGCCGCCGGAGAAGCAGGCCCGCAAGGCCCGCGAGACGCTGGAGGTGATCGCCCCGCTGGCGCACCGGCTGGGGATGGCCACCGTCAAATGGGAGCTGGAGGATCTGTCCTTCGCGATCCTGCATCCCAAGAAATACGAGGAGATCGTACGCCTGGTCGCCGACCGCGCGCCCTCCCGGGACACCTATCTGGCCAAGGTGCGCGCCGAGATCGCCGCCACGCTCAACGCGTCACGGATCAACGCCACCGTCGAGGGCCGCCCCAAGCACTACTGGTCGATCTACCAGAAGATGATCGTCAAGGGCCGCGACTTCGATGACATCCACGACCTGGTCGGGGTGCGCATCCTCTGCGACGAGATCCGCGACTGCTACGCCGCGGTCGGGGTGGTGCATTCGCTGTGGCAGCCGATGGCCGGCCGGTTCAAGGACTACATCGCCCAGCCGCGGTACGGGGTCTACCAGTCGCTGCACACCACCGTTGTCGGTCCCGAGGGCAAACCGCTGGAGGTGCAGATCCGCACCCGCGACATGCACCACACCGCCGAATACGGGATCGCGGCACACTGGCGGTACAAGGAAGCCAAGGGCCGCAACGGGGTCCCGATCAGCCACGCCGCCGCCGAGATCGACGACATGGCCTGGATGCGCCAGCTTCTGGACTGGCAGCGGGAGGCCGCCGACCCCGGTGAGTTCCTCGAGTCGCTGCGCTACGACCTCGCGGTCAAGGAGATCTTCGTGTTCACCCCCAAGGGCGACGTCATCACGTTGCCGGCGGGTTCGACACCGGTGGACTTCGCCTACACGGTGCACACCGAGGTGGGCCACCGCTGTATCGGCGCGCGGGTCAACGGCCGGCTGGTGGCCCTGGAGCGCAAGCTCGAGAACGGGGAAGTGGTGGAGGTTTTCACCTCCAAGGCCCTCAACGCGGGCCCGTCGCGGGACTGGCAGACGTTCGTCGTGTCACCGCGGGCCAAGGCCAAGATCCGGCAGTGGTTCGCCAAGGAACGCCGCGAGGAGGCGCTGGAGTCCGGCAAGGACGCGATCGCCCGCGAGGTGCGCCGCGGGGGGCTGCCGCTGCAGCGGCTGATGAACGCCGACTCGATGGCCGCACTGGCCCGCGAACTGCGCTACTCCGACATCTCGGCGCTGTACACCGCCGTCGGCGAGGGACACACCTCGGCAAAACACGTGGTGCAGCGGCTGATCGCGCAACTCGGCGGCGCCGACGACGCCGAAGACGAGATCGCCGAGCGCTCCACCCTGTCGACTCTTCCTGCACGCCAACGCAACAGCGAGGACGTCGGAGTGGCCGTGCCCGGTGCTCCCGGGGTGTTGACCAAGCTCGCCAAGTGCTGCACCCCGGTGCCCGGGGACGCCATCATGGGCTTCGTCACCCGCGGCGGCGGAGTGAGCGTGCACCGCACCGACTGCACCAACGCGGCGTCGCTGCAGGAGCAGTCGGAGCGGATCATCGACGTGAAATGGGCGCCGTCACCGTCCTCGGTGTTCCTGGTGGCCATTCAGGTCGAGGCGCTCGACCGCCACCGGCTGCTCTCGGACGTCACCCGCGTGCTCGCCGACGAGAAGGTCAACATCCTCTCGGCGCAGGTCACCACCTCCGATGACCGGGTGGCGGTCAGCAGGTTCACCTTCGAGATGGGAGACCCCAAGCATCTGGGCCACGTGCTGGCCGTGGTGCGCGGGGTCGAAGGCGTCTACGACGTCTACCGGGTGACCTCGGCGGCCTAGCTCCGCTCGCTCTCAGTTCGCGGTGCCCGGACCGTCCGCGCCGCAATAGCGGTCGAGGTGCCGCCGGCCGGTGGGGGTCAGGGTGTAGGTGCCGCGTTCGACCCGCTCGAACCAGCCGTAGTAGTCACGCTGCAGGATCTTCGCCGCGTTCGGCACGTCGGCACCGGCCCGCATGTCGGCAAGGCGCATCGGCCCGTGCCGCAGCAGTTCCGCGCACCGCACCGCCTCCTGCCGGTAGGCGGTGATCATCGGCACCCGCGTCGAGGAACCGCCCCGGTTGGGATCACCGACGCGCCGCGCGTGCTCACCCAGCAGTCGATGCAGCTGCCGCTTGTTCTTGCGGGGCGCGTAGGGGCCCGGATCGAGGAGCACCTCCGCGCGCACGCCGGTCACGACGATCAGCCCCAGACCGAGTCGCCGGCACAGTTTCGCGATGTCCCGGTCCCGCCTGGGTATCCGGCCGACGGCCAGGTAGACCGAGTCGGTCAGTGCGAGCCGGTCGACGCCCTGCAGCAGCAGGCCCAGGCTGAAGGCCTTCTTCAGCTCGACCACCACCGGTGGTTCGTCGCCCCGCACGGCCACCACGTCGCAGCGGCCGACCTCGCCCTTGACCTGATAGCCCTGGCCTTCGAGCAGCGCCTTCACCGGGGGATACAGGTCGCTCTCCAGCGGCATGCGCGGCAGACTACCGGAATCGACGGTCAGCACGTGGGATGCGCGGCCGGGCCGGGGGCGTAACCCGGGAGAGTGCCCTGGAGAGTGCCCTCGAGAGTGCCAAAGACACACTCCAAGTGGACTTTCGGTGATACCGGTGGACGGCGAAACCATAGTAGCCTGCGCATGTTGGCATCGGTGCCGGTCGGCGGCACCGCGAAACCGCAGCAGGAGGGTAGCGATGGCACGCAACGCCGGTGACCGTTACGAATGCAAGGAGTGTGGAGCGGTGCTCGTCTACGAGAAGGCGTGCCCGTGCCCGCCGGAGATGGAGCACAAGGAGATCTGCTGCGAGAAGCCGATGACGCTCGTCTCCTCCTGATCCCCGCCCACCGCGTCACGGGTCGCGTCCACCCGGCTCACTCGCGCTCCAGGACGGCCCGTAGGAAGCTGCGGGTGCGGTCCTGCTCGGGGGCGGCGAACAGCTTGCCGGGCGGCGCGTCCTCGATGATGCGGCCCGTGTCGAACATCAACACCCGGTCGGAGACGTCGCGGGCGAAGTTCATCTCGTGGGTCACGCACAGGAACGTGATCTCGGTGGTGCGGGCGATGTCCTTGAGCAGCGCCAGCACCCCGGCGACCAGTTCGGGATCCAGCGCGGAGGTGACCTCGTCGAGCAGCAGCACGTCGGGGCGCATGGCCAGGGCGCGGGCGATCGCCACCCGCTGCTGCTGGCCGCCGGAGAGCTCGTTGGGACGCGCGTCGATCTTCTCGCTCATGCCGACCAGCTCCAGCAGGTCGGCGGCGCGCTGATCCGCCTCGTCGCGGGGCAGGCGCAGGGACCGGACCGGCCCCTCGGTGATGTTCTGCCGGACCGTCATGTTCGGGAACAGGTTGAACTGCTGGAACACCATGCCGATCCGCTTGCGGATCGGCCTTTGGTGTTTATCGTCGGCGGGCACCGTGCGCCCGCCGCGCTGCATGTGACTCAGGCAGTCATCGTCGACGTAGATCCGCCCGCCGCTGACCTGCTCCAGGGTCATCAGCAGCCGCAGGATGGTGGTCTTGCCTGACCCGCTCGGGCCGATCAACGAGACGAACTCCCCGGGGCGCACGGCGAAGTTCAGCCCGTCGAGTACCACGTGGTCGCCGAAGCTCTTGGCCACGTCGTCGAAGCGGATCTTGTCAGTTGCTGTAGGCGACACGGCGCTCCAACCATCGGACGAGCAGGGATGCGGAGTAGCTCAGCAGCAGGAACAGCACCCCGGCGATGGTGATCGGTTCCACGTAGCGGAACGCCCGGGAGCCGGCCTGGTCGGCCGCGCCCACGATGTCGAGCACCCCGATCATCAGCAGCAGTGGCGTTTCCTTGAGCATCGAGATCGAGTAGTTGCCCAGGGCGGGCAACACCCGGGGAATGGCCTGCGGGAGGATCACCGCGAGCCAGGTGCGCCGCGGCGGCAGGCTCAGCGCCACGGCGGCCTCCCATTGGCCGGCGGGTACCGCCTCGATTCCGGCGCGGTAGACCTCGGCGGTGTAGGTCGAGTAGTGCAGCCCCAAGGCGATGATCCCGGTGGTCAGCGGGTCGAATTTGATGCCGACGTCGGGCAGCACGAAAAAGAAGAAGAAGATCTGCACCAGCAGCGGGGTGCTACGGATGAACTCGATGAAACCCCATGTGACGCTGCGGATCACGGGGTTGCCCGAGCGTCGCAACAGGGCCAGCGCCAGGCCGAGCAGATAGGCCAGCACCGAGCCGGCCACGGTGGCGATCAACGTGATCCGCAGCCCGTCCAGCACGATCTTGGGGAATACCGACCACGCGAACTCCCAGTCCCACAGCATCGCTCAGCCCGCCTGTCGGCCGATGTCGGCCAGCTCGGCGCCGGGTTCGGCGCGGCGGGGGCGGCCGGTGCGGCCCATCGCCGACCACCAGGACCGTCGCGGCGGTCGCGGCCGTCCGGCCAGCGTGGCCGCGCGTCGCTCCAGCCAGCGCATCGCGGAGGTGATCAACACGGCCAGCGCCAGGTAGAACAGCAGCACCACCGTCCAGATCAGTGCCGCCTGGGAGATGAAGTTGTTCACCAGAACCTCGCGTGCCTGGTAGGTCATCTCGTGCACGGTGATGATCGTCAGCAGTGAGCTGCCCTTGAGCAGCTGGATGAACAGGTTGTTGAACGGCGGCACCATCTCGGCCAGTGCCTGCGGCAGTATGACCCGGCGCATCCGCTGCGCCGGTGTCAGGCTCAGCGCCACGCACGCCTCGTACTGGGCGCGCGGGACCGAACCGATGGCGCCCCGCACGATCTCGGCGCCGTAGGCGCCGAAGTTGAGCCCGAGCACCGCGATACCCGCTGCCAGCGGCACGATCTGGTAGCCGACGAGCGCGGGCAGCACGAAGTAGATCCACATCAACTGGACCACTTCGGAGGTGCCGCGCCAGAGCTCGACGTAGACGCGGGCGACGAACCGGACGACGCGGGAGCCCGACAGCATCGCCAGCCCGGCCGCGAACGCCATCACGGTGGCGATCAGAATCCCCCCGACGGTGGCCTGCACCGTCAGCGGCAGGCCCTCGGCGATGGTTCTGGTGAACAACCCGAGGTGATCGAACAACTCTCCGCCCCTCTAGGCGGTGCCCTCGCAGAGTTTCTCGGTGGTGACGCCCTCAGGCACCTCGTTGTCGGCGGTGAAGCCGAACGGCTCGACGATGGTGAGCCACTCGCCGCTGTCCTGCAGCTTCTTCAGTTCGGCGTTGAACTGGTCGACGAGTTCGTCGTCGCCCTTGCGGAACACGAAACCGCCCGCCTGGATCTGCTGCTTGCCGTCGACGTCCGGCACGAAGCCCGGGGTCACCTCCAGCGGGGCGGTGGGGTTGTCGGCCACCATGCGGCGCAGCGAGATGTCGGTGAGCGCCCCGGCGTAGGCGCGTTGATCGAGCAGCGCCTGCAGCATCTCGGGCTGCCCGTCGTAGGGCTGGATCCTGTTGTCGGGGATGCCCAGGCGTTGGGCGACGGACTCCTCGACGGTGCCCGACAGCACGGCCAGCGCCGCACCCTTGGCCTTGATGTCCTCGAAGTTGTAGATCTGCTGCGGATTGCCCTTGGGCACCAGCAGGGCCGTCGGGGTCACGTAGTCCACGCGGGAGAACTGGGCGTTGCGGCAGCGGTCGGGCAGGATCGCCATTCCCGCGGCCACCATGTCGTACTGTCCGGCGTTCAGCGCCGGGATCAGCTGGCCGAACTCGACCTGGGTGGCGTCGACGTTGCCGACACCCATCGACGTGAAGACGGCCCGGGCGACCTCGGGCGCCTCACCGGTGACCTTCCCGTCGCGGGTGTAGCCGTAGGGCACCTCGCCGGCGATGCCGATCTTGACCGTTCCGGCGTCCTTGATGCGTTGCAGCGTGGAGCCCTCGCCGCTGTCGGGCACCTTCGAGCAGGCCGCCGCCAGGAGAGCGGGCGCCGCGATCGCGGTCGCTCCGCCCACCGCGCCGGCCCGGAAAAATTCACGTCGTGTCCAGTTCATCGTCGACCCTCTTACGTCCACACGTTCACATTCGTCACGGCCACATCGCACCTCGGTGCGTTTCTGAACGTATGCGTATCGGGGGACCAGGTCAAAGCGACGGCGCCGGCCCACCCACGGGTCGGGGCGGCCCGATCGACCCGCTCAGTCCAGCTGAATCGACTTGATCTGCACGTCCAGGGCGGGCTTGCCGTCGCCCTGGCCGCCCTGCACGCCGGCGGCCGCGATGCGGTCCAGTGTGGCCAGGCCGGTCTCGTCGATGGTGCCGAACACCGTGTACTGGGGCGGCAGCTGAGAGTCCTGATACACCAGGAAGAACTGGCTGCCGTTGGTGCCGGGGCCGGCGTTGGCCATGGCCAGCGTGCCGCGCGGATAGAGCACCGGCTGCTGCGCGCCCGGGTCGCCGGCGGGGTACTGGTCGGTCGGGTACTCGTTGGCGAACTGGTAGCCCGGGCCACCGGTGCCGGTCCCGGTCGGGTCGCCGCACTGCAGCACCGACAGGCTCGGGGAGGTGGTCAGCCGGTGACACGGGGTGTCGTTGAAGTAGCCCTGCTGCGCCAGGCTGGCGAAGCTGTTGACGGTGCACGGCGACTTCGCGTTGTCCAACTGCAGCCCGATATTGCCCTGGTTGGTCGACATGCTGGCGCTGACCTGGGCCGGGTCGGTGGGCACCTTGCCGGTGCGCGGAGGCGTGGCGTCCTTGCTGGCCGCGCCCGTCGCCGGGTACTGGCAGTTCGCGCCCAGGTCGGCCGCGGGGGTGAACGGCGGCAGCTGCCCGTTGGCCGGCGGGGGTGTCGTCGGGCCGCCGTCGCCCCCGGGGGCCGGCGAAGCCGTCGTGGTGTCGGCACCGGCGACCGATCCGGTGGAATCGTCGCGGTTGATCAGTACGGTCGCGACGACGGCGATGACGGCCACCACCGCGACCGCGCCACCGACGAGCGTCAGGAGCCGGCGCCGGCGCGCCTTGGCCTCACGCCGTTCCAGCTGGCGCTCCAGTTTCCGCTTGGCGGTCTCCCGGCGTTGTTCGTTGGTCGGCACCGTCGTCGTCCTCCGCAGTGTCCTGAGTGTCTTAAGTGTTTTGAGTGTCTTGAGCAGCTGTCGTCCCGGCCGTCACCGGCGTGTCGGCCCGGCATGTCAGCACGGCATGTCAGCACCGAGTGTGCCAGCTGACACTGTGTGCGGGCGGCCCGACCCGCGCGCGACGCGTAGTGGGACACTGGTCGGCGTGCTGATCACCGGGTTCGCGGCGGGCTCCGCCGATGCGAACTGTTACTTCGCCGCGCCGGGCCCCGGCGCGGCGGCGGTGGTCGTCGATCCCGGCGACGAGGTGGTTCAGACCCTGGAGTACTACTTCGCGGCCAACGACCTGACGCCGGCGGCGGTGCTGCTCACCCACGGGCACGCCCGGCACACCGCCTCGGTGCACGACCTGTGCCTGGGGTGGGAGGTGCCGGTCTACATCCATCCCGCCGACCGCCACCTGCTCGGTGAGCTGGAACTCGGGGAACCCGACGAGGTCGTCGAGATCGCCGACGGCGACGTGCTCGAGCTCGCCGGTGTCGCGGTGGCCGTCGATCACACCCCGGGGCACACCGAGGGATCGGTGGTGTTTCGGATCAGTGCCGACACCGACGAGGGCCCCGCGGAGGTGGCGTTCACCGGTGACACGCTGTTGTGCCGCGGGATCGGCACCGGTGACCGGGCGACGCTGCTGTCCTCGATCGCCCGAAAACTGCTGGTCCTGGGAGACGACACCGTGGTACTACCGGGTCACGGAACGTCGACCACCATCGGCGCCGAGCGCCGGTTCAACCCGTTGCTGAAGGATCTGCGCGCGTCGTGACGATCCGATCCGAGATGAGGAGCATCTGAACCCCCGTGAGCGAGTTCAAGGCACCCAAGGGCATTCCGGACTATCTGCCGCCGGACTCGGCGCAGTTCGTCGCGGTTCGTGATGGCCTGCTCGCCGCGGCCCGCAGCGCCGGCTACGGTGACGTCGAGCTGCCCATCTTCGAGGAGACGGCGCTGTTCGCGCGCGGCGTCGGCGAGTCCACCGACGTCGTGTCCAAGGAGATGTACACCTTCGAAGATCGCGGCGGACGTTCGGTGACGCTGCGCCCGGAGGGCACCGCCGGGGTGATGCGGGCGGTCATCGAGCACGGCCTGGACCGCGGCGCCCTCCCGGTCAAGTTGTGCTACGCCGGCCCGTTCTTCCGCTACGAGCGTCCGCAGGCGGGCCGCTACCGGCAGCTGCAGCAGGTCGGGATCGAGGCCATCGGGGTCGACGACCCGGCGCTGGACGCCGAGGTGATCGCGGTCGCCGACGCCGGTTTCCGGGCACTCGGGCTCGACGGCTTCCGGCTGGAGATCACCTCGCTGGGCGACGCCACCTGCCGGCCCGCCTACCGGGAGAAGCTGCAGCAGTTCCTGTTCGCGCTCGACCTCGACGAGGACACCCGCCGGCGTGCCGAGATCAACCCGCTGCGGGTGCTCGACGACAAGCGCCCGGAGATCAAGGCGCTGACCGCCGAGGCGCCGCTGATGCTGGACCATCTCTCCGACGAGGCCAAGAAGCACTTCGAGACGGTGCTGGCGCATCTGGACGCCCTGCAGGTGCCCTACGTGATCAATCCGCGCATGGTGCGGGGACTGGACTACTACACCAAGACCACCTTCGAGTTCGTCCACGACGGTCTCGGCGCGCAGTCGGGCATCGGGGGCGGGGGGCGCTACGACGGGCTGATGCGCGAACTCGGCGGCCAGGACCTGTCCGGGATCGGTTTCGGTCTCGGGGTGGACCGGACCCTGCTGGCGCTGCGGGCCGAGGGCAGGACGGCCGGCCCGGCCGCCCGGGTCGACGTGTTCTGCGTGCCGCTGGGGGAGCAGGCCAAGCAGGAGCTGGCGGTGCTGGCCGCACGCCTGCGATCCGCGGGACTGCGGGTGGACCTGGCCTACGGCGACCGTGGGCTCAAGGGTGCGATGCGTGCCGCCGACCGTTCCGGCGCCGGCGTCGCGCTGGTGGCCGGTGACCGTGACATCGCCGCGGGCACCGTCGGGCTGAAGGATCTGTCCACCGGTGAGCAGATCGACGTGGCGGCGGACGCGGTCGTCGCCGAGACACTGGCCCGCTTCGGCCGCTAGACCTGCGCGCCTCGCGCCCGCTTCGCTGCCGTTGACCCGGTACTCAGATCCACATTTCGGGCGAGTTTTCGCACTCACTACCGAGTGAACGCCGTCGTAGGCGCGGGTGAGGGCCCTCTGGGTCGCCGGGGCGCGGTGCTAGGCCCCGCGCGCCACCTGGGTCAGGACCTCGTCGACGTTCCCGATGCCGCCGTCGAACGGGTTGCCGCGCTTGAGGACCCGTTTTCCGGCGGGCGTGACCGCGACCAGTTTGGGCGAACTCGACCCGATCTGCATCCGGCGGACGAACCGCACCTGGTCCAGGGGGAGCAGCGCGCCCCCGGTGTAGCTGAACAGGCCCAGCTTGCGGTCCAGCACGGCCACCGGGCGGCACTCGTGTGCCGCACGGGATCGCCGGCGCCGCATGCTGCGGACCGTGAGGCCCGCCAGCACGGCCAAGACCAGGCCCAGGCCGAGCAGGACCGCGCCCAGCAGCGGCGACGGGATGCCCGCGACGAGCGCGACGATCCCGAAGCCGCCGGCGATCAGGGCAAGGACGCCCAGGACGAAGGACAGCACCGCCGGGGTGCCCGTACCCCGGTCGATGACGAGCACGCGGCGGCCGTCGTCGGTGACGACCAGTCCGCCGGTGTCGGCCAGCACCTGGGTGGGAGTCTCTGTGCTCATCGGGGTCAGCCTGCCATCGCGGCACTCGGTGTGGACGGGGATCCGACGGATCAGGCGGCCGACATCAGATCGCCATGGCGGCACGCACGTCGTCCTCGGAGGCCGAACCACCGGTGCCCGAGGAGGTGACCCGACCCGATTCCAGCACGTAGTACTGCTGAGCGGATTCCAGCGCGAAGCCGATGTGCTGCTCGACCAGCAGCACCCCGAGGTCGCCGCGCCGGGTCAGCGCGGTGATGGCGCCCTCGATCTCGGCGACCACCGACGGCTGGATGCCCTCGGTGGGTTCGTCGAGGATCAATGTCTTCGGGCTGGTGATCAGCGCGCGGGCGATCGCGAGCTGCTGGCGCTGACCACCCGAGAGCAGCCCGGCCCGGCGGGTCAGCAGCTCCTTCAGCGCGGGGAACAGGTCTAGCTGCTCGTCGATGAGCTGCTTGCCGTTCTTGCGCCCGTCCGCCACGACCTGCAGGTTCTCCGCCGTGGTCAGCTGGCCGAACGACTGCTGGCCCTGCGGGACGTAGGCCAGCCCGCGGGACACCCGAGCCGAGGGGCGCAGCTTGGTGATGTCGTCGCCCTCGAACATCACCGTGCCCGAGCTGCACTTGAGGAGCCCGACCGCCGCCCGTAGCAGGGTGGTCTTGCCGGCACCGTTGTGTCCCATCACCGCGGCGACACCGTCGCTGGGCACCTCGATGCTGACACCGTGGATCACCTCGGTGCGGCCGTAGCCGCTGCGGACGTCGACGAGTTGCAGCATTACGAGGTCTCCGTCTGATCGCTGGTGTCGGCGGCGGGCTCGGCGTCCACCGAGGAGGTCCCGAGGTAGACCTCCTGGACCTTGGGATTGGCCTGCACCTCGGCCACGGTGCCCTCGGCGATGACCTGACCGCGGGCCAGCACGGTGACCGACGTGGCGAACGCGCGCATGAAGTCCATGTCGTGTTCGACCACGACGACGGTGCGTTCTGCGCCGATGCGGCGCAGCAGGTTTCCCGTCTCGTCGCGTTCCTCGGCGCTCATCCCGGCCACCGGCTCGTCGAGCAGCAGCACGTCGGCGTTCTGCACCAGCAGCATCCCGATCTCCAGCCACTGCTTCTGGCCGTGGGCCAGCACGCCGGCCGGCTTGTCGGCCAGATCGGTCAGACCGATGGTGTCCAGGGCCTCCTCGATGATCGGCAACACGCCCGGACGCCGGCGCAGCAGCGTCCACGCCGAGCGTCCGGCACCGGCGGCGATGTCCAGGTTCTGCAGCACGCTGAGTTTCTCGAAGACGCTGGCGGTCTGGAACGTGCGTCCCACACCGCGGCGGGCGATCTGGTGCACCTTCTTGCCGAGCAGTTCCACCCCCGACTTGCTGACCGACCCGGTCGCGGACACCAGGCCGGTGATCGCGTCGATCACCGTGGTCTTGCCGGCGCCGTTGGGGCCGATGAGGAAGCGCAGATCACCCTGGAACAGGGTGAGGTCGACGTCGCTGACGGCCTTGAACCCGTCGAAATCGACCGTCAGGCCGCGCACTTCGAGGTACTCGGTACCCATGCCGACATTGCCGCCGGCCGCCGGTTGGCCGGCCGCGTGGGCGGTGTCCGGGGTGGTCATGACGGCGCCCCCACTTTCTCGGCCTCCGGTTCGGGTTCCGGGGCGGGTTCGTCGGCGTCCTTGCGGCGCCAACGCTTGAACAGCACCCCCAGACCGGCCAGACCGGCCGGGAAGAAGCCGACCACCACGATGAACAGCAGACCCTGGGCGTAGGTCCACTCCGAGGGGAAGCGCTCGGAGAACAGCGTCTGCGCCCAGGCCACCCCGATGGCACCCAGGACCGGGCCCAGCAGGGTGGTGCGCCCGCCGATGGCCACACCGATCAGGAATGCGATGGAGGGCAGGATGCCGACCTGTGACGGCGCGATGAAGCCGACGATCGGAGCGAACAGCGCCCCGGCGATGCTGGCGAACAGGGCCGCCACCGTGTAGGCGACGACCTTGATGTTGGCCGGGTCGTAGCCCAGAAACCGCACCCGCTCCTCGCCGTCGCGGACCGCGACCAGCAGCTCGCCGTAGCGGCTCTGCATCAGCTGGCGCGCGATCGCCACGACCGCCAGCAGCACCCCGGCGGCGATGAAGTAGAGCATCTGCCGGTTGGCCGGATCGTTGAGGGTGAAGCCGAGGAACGTGCGGAACCGGTTGAGCCCGTTGGACCCTCCCAGACTGGTCTGGCCGACCAGCAGGATGGCCAGGGCCGCCGCCAGCGCCTGGGACAGGATCGCGAAGTAGGCGCCCTTGACCCGGCGCTTGAACACGCCGAACCCGAGGGCCGCGGCGATGGCCGTCGGGATGACCAGGATCGCCAGCAGCGTCACCAGCGGTGAGGCGAACGGAGTCCAGTAGCCGGGCAGCTCGCTCATACCCTGGATCTGCATGAAGTCGGGTACGTCGTTGCCGAAGATCTGGGCGTCGGCGATCTTGAGGTGCATGGCCATCATGTAGCCGCCGAGCCCGAAGAACACCCCCTGGCCCAGCACCAGCATGCCGCCCCGGCCCCAGGCCAGGCCGATGCCCACGGCGACGATGGCAAAGCACAGGAACTTGCCCAGCAGGCTGAGCCGGAACTCGGAGAGCACCAGCGGCGCCACCCCGAACAGCACGACGGCGGCCACGCCGAACCCGGCCCAGGTCTGCCAGCGGCCAAGCACCGTCTTCGCTCGCGTCCGCATACTCATATCGCTCCTCGCGTCCGCATACTCATACGAGACTCCTTGTGCGAACGGTGAACAGGCCCTGCGGACGGACCTGCAGGAAGATCACGATGATCACGAAGACGATCACCTTGGCCAGCGACGCGGTGGTGTTGTACTCGATGAACGAGTTCAAGAAGCCCAGCGCGAAGGCGGCGATGACCGTGCCCTTGATCTGGCCGAGGCCACCGACCACGACGACGAGGAACGCGTCGATGAGGTAGCTCTGCCCGATGGTCGGACTCGTCGAGCCGATCAACGTCAGTGCCACGCCGGCGACGCTGGCCAGACCCGAGCCGATGAAGAAGGTGGTGATGTCGGTTCTGCGGGAAGAGATGCCGCTGGTCTCGGCCAGATCGCGGTTCTGCACGACGGCACGGATCCGGCGTCCCATCGGGCTGGCCTTGAGCACCGCCGCCAGCACAGTCACGCAGGCGATCGCCAGGATCAGGATGAAGATACGGGTCTTGGGCACCACGGAGCCGAAGATCTCCACACCGCCGGACAACCAGGACGGCGCGACGACGTTGACCGCCGGTGCGCCGAAGATGTCGCGGGCCACCTGCTGCAGCACCAGCCCGACACCGAAGGTGACCAGCAGGGTGTCCAGCGGTCGGTCATACATCCGCTGGATCAGCGTCACCTCCAGCAGTACCCCGAGCAGGCCACCGACGATGAAGCCGACGACCAACGAAACCAGCAGTGACACACCGGCGCTCGATACGACCTGCTGCACCACGTAGGCGGTGTAGCAGCCGGCCATGATGAACTCGCCGTGCGCCATGTTGATGACGCCCATCTGCCCGAACGTCAGTGACAGACCTAGCGCAGCCAACAACAGGATTGAGCCGAGGCTCAATCCCGTTGTCAGCTGCCCGATAAGGACATCCATTTAATGGTCGCTCAGCTGGACAGGCCGGCGGCCCAGGGGTAGCCCTTGAGGTACGGGTCCGGCTCGATCGGACCGGCGGACTCCCACACCGTGTAGATCAGGCCGTCGGGCCGGATCTCGCCGATACGCGCGGTCTTGGTGATGTGGTTGTTGTCACCGTCGATGGTGACCAGGCCCTCCGGCGCGTTGAACTGCACTCCGCCGGCAGCCTCCTGAACATCCTTGGTGGCAAAGGAATTCGCCTTCTCCACGGTGTTCTTCCACAGGTACACCGACACGTAGGCGGCCTCCATGGGATCCGAGGTCGGCTTGTTCTGGCCGTAGGCGTCCTTGTAGGCCTTGACGAAGGCCTTGTTCTCCGGCGAATCGATGGTCTGGTAGTAGTCCCAGGCGACCAGCTGGCCGTCGATGTTCTGCACGCCGATGCCGCCGACCTCTTCCTCGGCGATCGACACCGACACGACCGGCATCTCCTGCGGGGTGAGCCCGACGTTCTTGTACTCACGGAAGAACGCGACGTTCGAGTCGCCGTTGAGGGTGTTGAACACGGCGTCGGCGTCGGCGGTGCGCACCTTGTTGACGATGGTGGAGAAGTCGGTGGATCCCAGCGGGGTGTAGTCCTCGCCCTTGATCTCGATGTCGTTGGCGTCCGCGTAGGCCTTGATGATGCGGTTGGCCGTCTGCGGGAACACGTAGTCACTACCGACCAGATAGAGCGACTTGACGCCCTTCTCCTTGAGGTAGTCCAGCGCCGGGACGATCTGCTGGTTGGTGGTGGCGCCGGTGTAGAAGATGTTGGGGGAGGACTCCAGGCCCTCGTACTGCACGGGGTAGTACAGCAGGGAGTTGTTGGACTCGAACACCGGGAGCATGGCCTTGCGGCTCGAGGAGGTCCAGCCGCCGAACACCGCGGCGACGCAGTCGCTGCTGATCAGTTTCTCGGCCTTCTCGGCGAACACGGTCGGCTCGGAGGCGCCGTCCTCGCCGATGAGGTCGATCTGCTTGCCCAGCACGCCGCCCTCGGCGTTGATCTGCTCGACGGCGAGCTTGATCGCGTCCCGGACGGTGACCTCGGAGATCGCCATGGTGCCCGACAACGAGTTGAGCGAGCCGACCTTGATGCTGTCGCCGGAAGTGTCCACGCACGACTCGCCGGAAGCCGCCTCGGTGTCACTGGCCTTGCTTCCGCAACCGCTGAGAACAAGGGCCGCGGCCACGACGAACCCGCCGGCTGCCAGCGCCTTCTTGCTCATGCTCTTTTTCTTCGAAGGACGATGGGTGCCCCGCGTTTCCTGCATCGGTAGCCTTCCTGATGAACTCTCAACAGCCCCCAGCTGATGTGCCCGAAGTGCGAAGTGCAGGGGGCCGAACGCACCCCGGTCGGGTGCCGAATCGGGACGTTAGATCTCCCGTGTTTCTGTGAGATATCTGTGTGTCACGAACACGTAACCTGTCAGATGGCCGGTATCCACCTCGCGGTTCTGGCAAACCCCCGATGCCGGCTCGGCAAACAGCTTCGGTGTCCGGCGGAGGCGACTGTAACGTTCCGGTAGCGTCGGCGGATATGACTGACATGGGAACAGCGACACGCAAGGTAGGCGCGGCGGTCGGGGCGTCACTGATGGTGGCCGCCGCGTCGGCGACGGTCGGTCAGGCGACCGCCCATGCCGAGCCGGACGGTCAGCAGGTGACGTACACGATCACCACCGCGGGCCCCGCGGAATTCGACCTCTTCTATCTGACGGCCCAGCCGCCCAGCAAGGACGCCTACAACGCCGACCCGTATTCCTACGTGAAGCGGGAGTCGGTCACCGTGGTTCCCGGCGCCCCGTGGGTGGTCAACACCACGCTGGCCGACCCGCAGTGGGCGATCCTCACGGTGAGCAGCACGACCCACGGCGGCCAGGCGGCACCCAACCCGCACTGTGAGATCGCGATCGACGGTCAGATCGCCGTGCAGCAGGACGGGCCGTACAACCTGCAGTGCCAGCTGGGGCAGTGGTGACCGAGCGGCGCGGCCGGTAACGGTTGCGCCTCGCGCCGGCGATGCCGCCCGCGTGTGTCACCCCGTGCGCAGGCCACTGACGAACTGCGCCAGTGCCGCGCCGATCTCGTCGGCGGAGTCCTCCTGGATGAAGTGTGAGCCCGCGACCGTGACCTCGGTCTGATTGGGCCAGGTCCGCACGAAGTCGAGGGCCCGGCCGTTGAGGATGGCGCCGGGCTCGGCGTTGACGAGCAGCTTGGGCACGTCGCTTCCGGCCAGCCAGCCGCCGTAGTCGGCCACGATCTCGACCACCTCCGCCGGTTCGCCCGCGATCGGGATGTCGCGCGGCCAGGACAGGGTGGGACGACGGTCCTCACCCGCGTTGCGGAAGGGCCGGCGATAGTGGTCCATCTCGGCCTCGTCGAGGGTCCGCAGCACCGAACCGGGCAGGATCGCCTCGACGAACAGGTTGTCCTCCAGCACCATCGATTCGCCGGCCGGTGACCGGAAGCCCTCGAACACCGGCCGCACCGGCTCGGGAAAGTCCGACCATTCGATCGGCATCACGATCGCCTCCATGTAGGCGATGCCCTGGACCCGGTCCGGGTTGTGCCGGGCCCACTCGAACCCCAGCGCCGAACCCCAGTCGTGCAGGACCAGCACCACCCGGTCCCCGAGGTCGAGGGAGTCCCACAGCGCGAACAGGTAGTCGCGCTGTTCGGTGTAGTGGTAGCGGTCGGGCCCGGAGTCGTCGAGCTTGTCGGAGGCGCCCATCCCGATCAGGTCGCAGGCCACCAGCCTGCCGTGGCCCTGCAGATGTGGCATCACGTTTCGCCACAGGTACGACGATGTCGGGTTGCCGTGCGCGAAGACGATCGCGTCGCCTTCGCCCTCGTCGACATAGGCCATCTGCTTGCCGGCGACGGTCTTGTACTTGAGCGTGCCGTACGGCGCCGAACCGGTCATCGATCCTCCTCGGTGGTGGATGCCTCCGCGAGTGTCGCGGCGGCCTGACGCGCAACCCGCAGGATGCGCGTGGAGAACTCCTCGTCGGGCACGGCCCGCGCCAGGGCCAGCCCACCGACGCAGACGGCCATCAGGGCGATGGCGTCATCGGTGTGTGTGTCGGTGTGTGACTCGTCGGTGTGTGTGCCGTCGGGGTCCCCGCAGATCGCGGCCAGCGAGGTCCGCAGCTCGCGCTCGAACCCGGCTCGAAACTCCTCGCTGGCGTGGGCTGCCTCCGAACCGAGCGCCGCGAACCCGCAGCCGTTCGCGCGATCGTCGCGGTGCTCGGAGGTCAGGTACCGCTCGGCGAGCGCGTGCAGCCGAGATCGCCAGGATTCCCCCCGGCGGGGGGTGATCCAGCGGGCGCGCCCGGCGTCCAGGGCGTGGGCGAAGGCCGCGCCGGTGAGCTGGTCCTTACTGGCGAAATGGGCGTAGAACGCCCCGTGGGTCAATCCGGCCTCGGCCATCACCGGGGCGATGGCCGTGCCGTCGAGGCCCTTCAGGCGCAGCCGCTGCGCCGCGACGTCGAGGATGCGTTCACGGGAGGCGCGCTTGTTGGCGGCGCGGACGGTCGATCGCCTTCGCATGATGCCCATCATACAAATTTGCATGACGAGCGACATACGAATCTCACTTGACCACCCTGCGAACGTATGTTCGAATCGATCATGCGCTGGGCCGGCCAGAGTCTCGACGTCGACGACGGAGCGCTACCCGGGTTGGCCCGCGTCGGATTCGTGCGCAGTGTGCGCACCCCGCAATTCGAGGGCATGACCTTCCACGAAGTGCTGTGCAAGTCGGCGCTGAACAAGATCCCGGCGTCGGCCGCGCTGCCGTTCCGCTACACCGTCAACGGATACCGGGGGTGCTCCCACGCCTGCCGCTACTGCTTCGCCCGGCCCACCCACGAGTACCTGGACCTGGACTGTGGAACGGACTTCGACACCCAGGTGGTGGTCAAGACGAACGTGGTCGAGGTGCTCCGGCGCGAACTCCGGCGCCCGTCCTGGCAACGTGAGACGGTTGCGCTGGGCACCAACACCGACCCCTATCAGCGGGCCGAAGGCCGCTATGCGCTGATGCCCGGCATCATCGAGGCGCTGGCCGGGTCCGGCACGCCCTTGTCGATTCTCACCAAGGGGACCCTGCTGCGGCGGGACCTGCCGCTGCTGGCCCGGGCGGCCGAGCGGGTGCCGGTGTCCGTCGCGGTGTCGCTGGCCGTCGCCGATGCCGATCTGCACCGCACGGTGGAGCCGGGCACGCCGAGCCCGGAGGCCCGGCTCGGATTGATCTCGGCGGTCCGCGAGGCCGGGCTGGGCTGTCACGTGATGGTGGCGCCGGTGCTGCCCTATCTGACCGACTCGCCCGAGCACCTCGACGCCCTGCTGGGTCGCATCGCCGCCGCCGGGGGATCGGGCGCGACGGTGTTCGGCCTGCATCTGCGCGGGTCCACCCGGGGGTGGTTCATGTCCTGGCTGGCCCGGACCCATCCGGACCTGGTCGGCAGCTACCGCCGGTTGTACCGCCGAGGTGCCTACCTGCCCGCCGACTACCGCGACACGTTGCGCCGCAGGGTGGTGCCCCTGCTGGCCGCCCACGGCCTCGCCGGTGGGCAGCGGACGCCGGCCCTGCCGGTCCCGGCCCATGACCGCGGTCCGCTTCCGGCAGACGCCGAGCCGGGCCCCATGGTGGAGCAGGCGACGTTGTTCTGATCCGGCTCAGGTCCCGCCCGATCAGGCGTGCGCTCAGCCTTGAGCGTCCTGGCTGAACTCCATCACGTCCAGGTTCCAGTAGCCGCGCATGTTGGCGATCAGTCCCTCGTCGTTGACCCGATACGTGAACACGCCTCGTACCGTGCTGCGCAGGCCACCCTCGAATGCGCTGCGCAACACCAGGATATGGGCCACCTCGTCGGGCGAGCTGGACGGAAAGGTCTCCTCACAGGTGATGCGGAGATTGTTGTGGGCGATATTGGTGTCGTAGAACGCCGCGACGGCCTCCTTACCGCGGACGCCGGTGCCGTCGGGATTGGTGACGGCCTTGCCGATGGGATCCTCGATGACGACATCGTCGGCCATCAGGGCCAGCCAGGCCGCGCGGTCGTGGGCCTGCACGGCCCGCCACGAACCCTGTGAGGCGGCCAGCGCGGGTGAGACATCGGTGGCGGTCATGGGGTACTCCCTCGCATCGTTGCGGTAGGTGTCGCGGTGGGTGTCGCGGTGGGTAAGAACGAGCCCTACCCTAGCGAGTGCGACCCTGGCGAGTGCGACGGCGCGATCCGGGGGCGCGATCCGAGCTGCCGGGCCCGCTTCAGCGACCGCGTTTCACCTGATTGAACGGCACGCCGCGGTCGGCGGCGTACTCGCGGGGGAAGCCCAGCACCCGCTCGCTGATCACGTTGCGCGCCATCTCGGTGCTACCGCCGCCCAGCGACGCGGTCTGGCGGGACAGATAGCGTTCGCCCACGCCGATCAGACCGTTGCCCTCGTCGACGACCCCTGCGGTGCCGGCGATCGCCAGCGCGGTGTCGACCTCAAGCTCGGTCTGCACGGCGTGAAACAGCCGGATCAGTGTTCCACCCGTCGGCGGCAGCGAACCGTTGTTGACGGCGTGGAACACGTGCTCGTTGAGTTGGTCGCGGACCGCGCGATGGACCAGCGCCCGCCCGGCCAGTTCCTGCACCCGCGGATCACCGGCCTGCCCGGTCGCCACGGCCAGCGCCGCGAAGTCCGCCGGATTCTCCGACTCGTTCTCGGCGCCGGCCCCACTGGCGAACTCCGAGCCGCCGCCGACCGCGCGGCGCTCGTGATAGAGCTGGCGCGAGGCGACCGCCCAGCCCCCGTTGACCTCGCCGACCACAGCGTCGTCGCCGAGCACGAGGCCGTCGAAGAACTCCTCGCAGAACTCCTCGGAACCATCCACCTGCTTGATTCGCCGCATGGTGATCCCGGGGCTCTTGATCGGCACCAGGAACATGGTCAGGCCCTCGTGCTTGGGCACCGTCCAGTCGGTGCGGGCCAGCATCAGACCGTAGTCACCCGCGAACGCGCTGGTACTCCACGTCTTGGCGCCGTTGATCACCCAGGTGTCGCCCTGCCGGTCGGCCCGGGTGATCACCCCGGCCAGGTCGGAGCCGCCGTTGGGCTCCGACAGCAGCTGCACCAGGACCTCGTCGCCCCGCAGCGCGGCGCCGATGCGCGCGCGCTTCTGTTCTTCGCTTCCCATATCCAGGATGGTCGCCGCGCAGATGGTGAGACTGGGGGTATTGAGGATCAGCGGCATCTCGTACTTGGCGGATTCGACGTCGAACGCCCTCTGGTACTCGAGCGGGAGGCCGAGGCCGCCGTACTCCCGCGGGAAGCAGATGCCGGCGAACCCGCCTTCCCACAACAGTTTCTGGAGTTCACGGGCCCGCAGCCAGGAGGGCTCGCCGCCACGGTCGGCGAACGGCGGGTTCTCCGGGTCGATGCGCGGCATGTTGTCGGCGAGCCACGCCCGTGCCCTCGCCGCGAATTCGGCGACCGATTCCGTGATCTCGGCGGGGGCCGGAGTCGTCTCGGTCATCAGACACCTTCCAATTCGTAGCTGCGGCGGAACACGGCGGCATTGTGTTCTTCGGGTGTACCGAACATCGAGCGATACAGCGCGATTCGGCGCAGGTAGAGGTGCAGGTCGTGCTCCCAGGTGACGCCGATGCCGCCGTGCAGCTGCACGCACTGCTGCAATGCCACCGGTGTGTACTCGCCCACATAGGACTTGGCGATGCTCACGGTCAGGTCGGCATCGGCGGTGCGCTGACCCACCGCGGCGACCGCCGCCGTGGTGGTGGCCCGACACGCCTCCAGCCACATCTTCATGTCGGCGAACTTGTGCTTGAGCGCCTGGTAGGACGCCAGGGGCCGGCCGAACGTATGTCGATCGTGGGCCCACTGCACCGTCATCGCGAAGACGGTCTCGAAGATCCCGACCGACTCGGCGCATTGCAGCACCTGGGCGATCTGGGTCTGGCGATCGATCAGCGCCGGGGTCTGCCCGGGGCTGCCGACGAGAGCGGACGCGTCGACCTCGACACCGTTGAAATGCACCCGTGCGTAGCGCTTGACCATGTCGATCGAGCGCTGCGGCTCGACGGTGACGCCGGAGGCGTCGGTGCCGACCAGGAACTGCCCGATCCCGTCGCCGGTATCGGCGGTGACCAGCAGCACCGAGCTCTCGGCGCCGGCTTCGACGCGGTCCTTGACTCCGTCGATGCGATATCCGGACCCGGTCGGCGTGGCCGTCACGGCGGCCTCCAGCGGTGCCCACCGCCGGTTCGGTTCGTAGACCGCCCACGATGCGACGACCTCGCCCGACACCAGCGCCTCGATGGTCGGCAGGTGTGTCTTGGCGTTGTCGGCATCGGCGAGCCCGGCCAGCACGGTGCTGACCGGATGCAGCGGCCCCGGGGCGACGGTGCGGCCGATGAGCCCGGCCACCAGCGCCAGGTCGGCGACCCCGTCTCCGGATACGCTGCCACCGCCGAGCTCCTCGGGAACCAGCAGGCTCGCCCAGCCCAGCTCTGCCGCCCTGGACCACCACTCGGGTTCGAAAGACGTTCCCTCGGAGTGCAGTTCGCGAACGCGGCTCAGAGAGGCTTCCTTGCCCAGGAACGACTGGGTCGTGGACGCGAACAGGATCTGCTCGGGGGAGTCGGCGTCGGTCATGAGTTCAGTAAAGCCTCTTCACGCTAAAGACCCTCCCGCGGGGGGCGTGTCGGTGTTCCGGCAGGCCCCCCGCGCGAGGGTGAGTGGTCGGTCAGGCGAGGACGAGCTCGGGCACGTCGGGCTTGTGGACGGCCTTGTTGGGGACCTTGAACAGATCGACAAGGTTGCCGCCCATGACCTTTCGCTGTTCCTCTTCGTTGAGGCCCTGAGCCTGCAGGTCGTCGACGAGCTTGACCGGGTCGGCCAGGCCCTCCGGGTGCGGCCAGTCTGAACCGAAGATGATCCGGTCCATGCCGATCAGGTCGCCCATTTTCTTGAAATCGTCCTCCCAGAACGGCGCCACGTACACGCCGCGCTTGAACGCCTCGATCGGGTCCTCGGGGAACTCCTGCGGCATCTTCATGAAGACGTCTTTGAACTGGTAGAACAGGTAGGGAACCCAGGACGCGCCGTTCTCGATCGACAGGATGCGCAGGTCCGGATTGCGGGTCAGCGCGCCGTGGCAGACCAGGGCGGCCATGGTGTCCTCGATCGGGCGCTTGCCCATCGCGACCATCCGGAACGCCGTGGGCTTGAACGGCAGGAACTCGTCGGCGGGCTCCCAGTCGTTGAGGTACTGGGCGTAGCCGCTGTCCGAGGCGTGCATGCAGACCGGGATCCCGGCCTTGACGCAGGCATCCCAGAAGGGGTCGAATTCGGGCAGGCCCAGCGAGCGGGTGCCGCGGTAGCCGGGCACCGGGGCCGGACGCACCAGCACCGTCTTGGCGCCGCGTTCCAGGCACCACTCGAGCTCTTCCAGGGCGCGGTCGACGACGCTGAGGTTGATCACCGGCGTGGAGAAGATGCGGCCCTGGTAGTCGAACTGCCAGGTCTCGTACATCCACTGGTTGAGCGCGTGGATGATGTCGAGGATCAGATCCGGATCGTCCTTCATGCGCTCCTCGACCAGGCTGGCCAGCGTCGGGAACATGATGGTGTAGTCCAGGCCCAGGCTGTCGAGCACCTCGAGGCGGGCCTCGGGATTGCGGAACGCGGGGATGGCCTTCATCGGCTTGCCCATCACCTCGCGGTAGCTCTTGCCGCCGCTGCCGTGCTTGAAGTACTCCTCCTGGGCGCCGGGACGCGCGACCACCTCGAAGGTGGGGTTGGGGATGTAGTCGCTGATGTGGTTGCGCACCACGATCTTGGTGCGTCCGTGCACGTCGATGTAGTCGATGACGCCCTTGCGGTGCTCCGGCAGGAACTGGGTCAGGGCTTCCTTGGGCTCGTAGAAGTGGTTATCCGCGTCGAACACCGGATAGTCGAGGTGGCGTGAGGGCATGTTGTGCCTCCTGATACGTCGTGTGACATCACGCGGTAACGGCATTACCGCTTCAGTGGTAATGACATTACCACGGCGGGTCGGCGACACGCCAGAGCCGCAGGGCGCTCGTTATACGACCAGTTCAGGGCTAGTTTTTGTGGATCCCGCGGACGCAGAAGGCGTACAGGTGGGCGCTGTCGATGGGAACCCCGTTGAGCTCGGCGCCGAGCTCCCGTAGTCGCAGGGCGCCCAACACGGTCTGCATGAGGATCGCGGCATCGGTCGCGACGTCGAGGTCGGCGCGGAACTCACCCTCGGCGATACCCCGGCGCAGGATGTCGACGACCAGGCCGTGCAGCGGCGCCAGCACCCGGGCGAACTCCTTGGGCCGGGTCTCCAGCAGGTGGTCGTTGTAGTAGGTCAGGCCGCGGTTGATGCTGTCCTGGGTGGTCGACTCCGCGGGCGCGCCGATCCGGTCGATCAGCCGGCGCAGCGCGGCGCCGCTGGACAGCCCCGTGGTCTCGGCGCGCCAGCGGTCGGTGGCGTCGACCATGATCTTGGCGACCAGGGCCAGCAGCAGTTCGTCCTTGGTGGCGAAGTGCTGGTAGAACGCCCGCAGCGAGGTCTTGGACCGCTCCACGACCTCCAGCACGGTGAAATCGGTGCGGCCGGTCTCGCCGAGGATCGCCAGCGCCGAGCGCATGAAGCTCTGCGCGCGCGCCTCGGATCGCGTCTTGGCGGACTCGGGCGCGGAATCCCCCTGCGGCTGCCGCGAACCGGCTCCGCTGGGCTTGGACATGGCGCACCCCTGACACTCGCGCGCGGGTGACCCCCGCGCTTCGGTGCACGAGGGTACCGCTCGATCGCCGTGCTGTGCGAGCGTCTAGCGCAAGGGTTACCCCGAGCGCTACTGTCTTGGACCCATGGCCGTCGAGTGGTTCCTGTTCCTGCCGCAGGTGCGAATGGGCATCGATGACGTCCTCGTGCGCGCTCGCGGCGCGGAGGCCGCCGGCTTCGACGGCATCGCATTCATCGACCACCTCGAGCCTCCCGGCGCCACCCACCAAAGCATCTGGGAGGCAATGACTGTCGCGACGTGGGTGGCCGCGCACACCGAACGGCTGCGGATCGGGCACCTCGTGTTGTGCGACGCGTTCCGGCATCCGGCGGTGCTGGCCAAGCAGGCGGTGACGTTGGCCGAGTGTTCGGGTGGCCGATTCGAACTCGGACTGGGCTCGGGTTCCTGGCCAGCCGAGTTCGCCCGGTTCGGGATCGCCGACGGGGACGATGCGAAGGCCCGCGCCCGCAGGCTGGCCGCGGACGTCGTCGCGATCCGGCGCTACTGGGGTTGTGAGGGCCCGGCCGAGGAGTCCCAGCAACCGCAGCCGTCTCAACGCATTCCGCTGGTGCTGGGTGGGACCGGCAGGACGACGCTGCGGTTGGCCCGCGAATACGCGGACTGGTGGAACATCCCCTCGCATCAGCTCGACAAGCTCGATTCGCTGCTGCCCGAGGTGGGCCCGGCGAAGGTGTCGATGCAGCAGATGGTGGCACTGGTGGCCAGGGGCGCCGACCGAGACCAGGTGACCGACGTCAGTACCCGCCGTTTCGGGCATCTGGGATCGGGACTGGTGTGCGGCGACGCCGACGAACTGGTGCGGCACTTCGGTGCGCTGGCCGACAAGGGCGTGCGGCGCTTCTATGTGTGGTTCGCCGACTTCGCGGCGCCAGAGACCCTGGCCGAATTCGCGGACACGGTAATCAAAGTCGTCAGACCAGAAGGGGAACGAGTGTGACCACCGAATCAAACCAGTCCGTCTGGACCGTACAGAGTCTGCTGGACCTGTTCGATGTCTCGCCGATCGGCGAGGACCGGTTCGCCGCCGAGACCGGTCCGGCCGGCGAGGACGAACGTCAGGTGGTGGAGGGCACCCAGGTGCTGGCGCAGTCCATCGTCGCGCTCGCCAAGCGGTTTCCGGACAAGTCGGTGCGCTCGGTGCACGCGGTCTTCAGCCGCGCGGTAATGGTCGGTGCCCCCGTCGAGCTGGTCATCGACGTCGCCCACGAGGGGCGTTCGACCGCCACGGCGGTGGTCACCGCGCTGCAGAACGGCAAACGCTGCATCACCGTCACCGCACTGGCCGACGTGCCGACCGCGGACGTCATCGCCCACCATCTCGCGCGTCCTCAGGTCGCCGCGCCCGGTGACGCCTTCGTCTCGGACATGCCGATGACGGGGCGTCAGGTCCGGGTGGTCGACGTCGTCGACGTCAACAGTCCCGACGAGGTCGGCCCGCCGGAACTGCACGCCTGGCTGCACTACGAACCGATCCCGGAGCGGGAGGATCTGGCCAAGGCGCTCGTGGCATATTTCACTGGGCACCTTGGTATTTCGACGACAATGCGGGCCCACGAGGGTATCGGGACCAGCCAGGCGCACCTGACGGTGTCGACGGCGCCGATGACCGTCACCGTCAGCTTCCACGAGCCGGTGAGCTGGGAAGGCTGGCTGTTGTACTCGCATGAGAGCACCCAGGTCGGTGCGGGGATGTCCTACGTGCGCGGCACCGTCCACACCGAGGAGGGGGCCCTGATCGCGTCGTTCGCGCAGGAGGGGCTGATCCGACCGCTACGCACCTCCGACACCTCCATCGCCGCCCAGTCCAGGCTCTGAGCCCGGCCGGCGGCGACGGGCGTGCCCGGGCGCTACGCCGTCGCCGGCCCCCGCGGCGTCATCACGGAGATCAGGACGTCCAACGGCAGGCCGCCGAGGTCGAGGGCCCGGGCGTGGAACTCCTTCAGGCCCATCCCGGCACCCACGACCTCGTCGCGCAGGCCGCGCCAGATCCGTTGGCCCACCGCGTAGGAGGGCGCCTGACCGGGCCAGCCCAGGTAGCGGTCCAGTTCGAAGCGCAGGTTGTCCTCGGCCATGGCCGAATGCGTGGTCAGGAACTCCCAGGCGCGCGCGGCGTCCCAGGTCCCGCCGTCGGGGGCCGTCTTGCGGGTGTGCAGGCCGATGTCGATGACGACCCGGGCTGCCCGGAAGCGTTGTGCGTCAAGCATTCCCATTCGTGCACCGTCATCGTCGAGCCAGCCGAGCTCGGCCATCAGTCGTTCGGCGTACAGCGCCCAGCCCTCGCCGTGACCGGACACCCAGCAGGCCAGCCGCCGCCAGCGGTTGAGTCGGTCGGCGAGCATCACCGCACGGCCGATCTGCAGGTGGTGGCCCGGCACTCCCTCGTGGAAGACGGTGGTGGTCTCCCGCCAGGTGTGGAAGGTCTCCACGCCCGGCGGCACCGACCACCACATCCGGCCGGGGCGGCTGAAGTCCTCGGACGGCCCGGTGTAGTAGATGCCGCCGGTCTGGGTCGGCGCGATCCGGCATTCCAGTCGCTGCAACTGGTCCGGGATGTCGAAGTGGTCACGGGCCAGCGCGGCCACGGCGCGGTCGGAGAGGTCCTGCATCCAATGCTGCAGGGCCTCGGTGCCCACGACGACGTAGCTCGGTTCGGAGTCCAGGCGCCGCAGTGCCTCGGCGACGGTGGCGCCGGGGTAGCGCCGGGCGGCGATCGACTCCTGTTCGGCCACGATCTTATGCAGCTGTTGCAGGCCCCAGTCGTAGGTTTCGTCCAGGTCGATCCGGCTGCCCAGGAACGCCCGTGAGAAAAGCCGGTATTCGTCGCGGCCGCGCAGTGCCGCGACGTAGCCGTCCACCCGGGCCGGTACCCGGGCCAGCCGCGCGGCGACCACAGCCCAGTCGTCGTCGGTGTCGGTGGCCATCAGATCGAACACGTCGCGCATCGTCTGCAGCGGCGAGGCGATCACGTTGAGCTCGCCGAGATCCAGGCCGGCCTCGTGCAGCTCCACCGCGACGCCGAGGCGCTCGCGCATGGCGGCCACGGTCACGACGTCCACGTCGTCGGCGGGCCCGGTGCGGTCCAGCTCGCGCAGGGCGGCGCGGGCGGCGTCGGCGCGCGCGGCGACACCGGCGGGGGAGTAGTCGGTCAGTTCACGGTTGTAGTCGGTGTCGCGGCCGACGATGCCGAGTTCGGTTGCTGCGCAGGGATCCAGTTCGGCCAATGTGTCCAGGTAGCGCTCGGCGACGGCGTCTACCGCTGTCCGTGCCCTAGCCAAGATTCGCGGCGCGGTAGGTGTCGCATTGTTCGGGATCGCCGCTCTGATAGCCGACGGTGAACCAGTGCTGGCGCTGGGCCGAGGAGCCGTGGGTCCACGATTCGGGGTTGACCCGCCCCGTCGCCTCCCGCTGGATGCGGTCGTCGCCGACCGAAGACGCCGCCGACAGCGCGTCCTGGATGTCCTTGTCGCTCAGCGGTTCCAGAAATGTCACATCGGTTCCCGGTTGCTTGGTGATGGCGGCGTAGTGGGCCCACACCCCGGCGTAGCAGTCGGCCTGGAGTTCGGTGCGCACGCTGTTGCCGTCGGCGCCCTGCGGTCCGCGCTGAGCCTTGGCGAGGTCACCGAGCAGATTCTGCACGTGATGACCGTACTCGTGGGCGACCACATACTCCTGGGCCAGCGGCCCGCCACTGGAGCCGAACTGATCCTGCAGGACGGCGAAGAAATCGGTGTCGAAGTAGGCGGTCTGGTCACCGGGGCAGTAGAACGGCCCGACCTCGGTGGTCGCCGGACCGCACGCGGTGTTCACCTGACCCTTGAACAGCCGCAGACCGGGACGGGTGTAGCCGGGCAGCAGTTGGCTCCAGACCCCGTCGACGGAGTTGCCGGTGGCGATGATCCGGCATTCGAGGATCTCGTTGGCGTCCTTGCCGGTACGGCACTGGCTGACGTCGAAGGCCCCCGTCTGCTGGCCCGCCTGCGTCCCGGGGGGCTCGACGCCCTGCTGGTTCATCACGTCACCGGGGTCGACCCCGAAGAAGAGCGCGACCAGCAGGATCACCAGGCCGCCGACGCCGCCGCCGATCGCCACCCCGCGCCCGCCGCGGAAGCCGCCACCGCCGCTGGTCGACGTGGTGCTGGTGTCGATCCGCATCCCTTCGTTGAAGGTCATCGGTGTTCTCCGTCCGCGTCCTGATCCGGTCCCCGGCCGGCGGGCCGGTTCCCCGACCGGTACAGCTTTGCACATACCATTCAGGGGTGGCCGCCGTTGTCGAGGATGCGCGGACGGTGCACACGCCCTCCGGCGTCCTGCGGGGCACGACCGAGGGCGGGGTCGCCGTCTGGCGTGGGATCCCCTATGCCGAACAGCCGCTGGGTCAGCGCAGGTTTCTGGCACCGGCCCCGCCGCGGCCCTGGACTGGGGTGCGCGACGCGATCGAACACGGCCCGCTTCCGCCGCAGGGCCGCTCCTTCGTGGGCGGCGGGCGCGACGACCCCAAGATCCGCGACGAAGCCTGCCTGACGGTCACTGTGTGGTCACCCGACCCGGCTGGTTCGCTTCCGGTCATGGTCTGGGTGCCCGGCGGGGCCTTCGTCTACGGCGCCGGGCAGCTGCAGCTCTACAACGGCTCCCGGCTGGCCGCCAACGGCGGGGTGGTGGTCGTTAACGTCACCTACCGCATCGGGGTGTTCGGCGGTTTCGAGCTCGGCTCACTGGGCGAGGGATTCGACGACAACCTGTGTCTGCGCGACCAGTTGGCCGCGCTGCGCTGGGTGCAGGAGAACATCGCCTCGTTCGGCGGCGACCCGGGCCGGGTCACCGTCTTCGGGGAGTCCGCCGGGGCCACCTCGGTGCTGGCCCTGTTGGCCAGCCCGGCGGCCCGCGGTCTGTTTCACCGGGCCATCGCACAGAGCCCGGCGCTGCCGCTGATCGCCGACTACGACAGCAGGGCCGAGCAGGCGCAACGCTTCCTGGCGGAAGTGCGCGCGCGCCCCGAGGAGCTCAAGGAGCTGCCGCAGCGGCGGCTGCGCCGCGCCGCGGGTCTGCTGCAGCTGCGCAGCGTGGCGACCACACCGACACTGGCCTACGGCCTGACATACGGGGTAGACCTGCTGCCGTACCACCCCATCGAGGCCGCGCGCGAGGCGGCGGTCTCGCCGACGCCGCTGATCGTCGGCACCAACAGCCACGAGGCGTCGATGTTCGCCTGGTCGAAACCGCCGATGCTGCCCACGACACAGCCCATCATCGAGAGCTTCTTCGCGCGCCACGGCGGGGCCGAGGAGCAGGAACGGGTGTTGGCGGCCTATCCGGGCTATCCGCGGCGGCGGACCCTGATCGCCATCGGCTCCGACGCCATGTTCGGGGCGCCCACCTGGGCGTTCGCCGATGCCTACAGCGCGCTCGCCCCGACCTACGTATACCGTTTCGACCACGCCACCTGGACGTTGCGGGCGCTGGGCCTGGGTGCCACCCACGGCAGCGAGATCGTGCACATCCAGCACAGCTACGGCTCGTTCCTGGGGCGCAAGCTGCACCCGCTGGGGCGTGCGGTACCGCCGTCGGTGGGGCGCCGGATGCAGCGCACCTGGCTGCATTTCGCCACCGATTCCCAGCCGCTTCCGGACTGGCCACGCTATGACGGTGTGCGCCGCGCCACCCGGATCATCCGCACCACGCGCGACGTGACGGTGCAGGACCCGGACTCGGTGCGCCGCACGGCCTGGGAGGGGCTGAGCAGCTAGCCGACCGGCATGCGCCGGCCGGCTCGGCCCGCGGCTACGGCGAAATCGCCGGAGAATCGCCGGCGAACCGTTCGTCGGTGTAGCGGCGCAGGTTGTGCAGGAAGCGCTGGAACAGCCAGGCCATTACGGGCCGGCCCAGGAACATGCCGATGCCGCCGGCCGTCCCGCGGGGTTTCAGCGCCATCACCCAGGTCAGGTGACAACCGCTCGGCGTCTCGCGCACCCGGTAGTCCTCGGCGAAGGCCGCGACACTTCCGGTGGTGGCCCGGTTGAACCGAAACGCCATGTGGGAGAAGGGTTCCCAGGCCAGAAACTCCTCGTCGCCGGTGATCCGGCCGCGCATGTCGACGGTGCGGGTGGTTCCCACGCCGCGGGGCAGGGGGCTGGTCCAGGTCACGTTGGTGATCACCGTGGCCCACCGCGGCCAGGACTCGGCGTCGCAGAGCACCTCGAAGAGCTGCTCCGGGGTGATGGCCAGGTCGACGGTGCTGACGAAGCGGTACGGCGCGCTGTCGATGAAGCCCAGGTCGACGCGTTCACAGGGGTGCCATGTGGCCATCTCGTCCTCCGTTGGTCACTAGACACTTTATGGCATGTGTTCACCGGGTGATCGGCACGGTCGGGCCGCTGCACCGGCCCCTTTACACTGATCAGTCGATCCCGCCCCCGCGAAGAGGAGTTCTCGTTGCTGCGCACCCGCACCGCCGGTTCGCTGCGCGCCACCGACGCCGGCCAGACAGTGACTCTGGCCGGATGGGTGGCGCGCCGGCGTGATCACGGCGGCGTCATCTTCATCGACCTTCGCGACGCCACCGGTGTGGCCCAGGTGGTGTTCCGTGAGGGCCTCGAGGAAGGCGAGTTCCTGGCCCAGGCCCACCGGTTGCGCGCCGAGTTCTGCGTCGCCGTCGAGGGGGTCGTGGAGACCCGCCCGGAGGGCAACGCCAACCCCGAGATCGCCACCGGTGACATCGAGGTCAACGCCACTAGGTTGACGGTGCTGGGCGACAGTGCGCCGCTGCCGTTCCAGCTCGACGAGACCGCGGGCGAGGAGGCCCGGCTCAAGTACCGCTACCTCGACCTGCGCCGGGAGGGGCCGGGCAACGCGATCCGGCTGCGGTCCAAGGTCAACGCCGCGGCGCGCGCCGTGCTGGCCGAGCACGATTTCCTCGAGATCGAGACCCCGACGCTGACCCGCTCGACTCCGGAGGGGGCGCGGGACTTCCTGGTGCCCGCCCGGCTGCAGCCGGGTTCCTTCTACGCTCTGCCGCAGAGTCCCCAGCTGTTCAAGCAGCTGCTCATGGTGGCGGGCATGGAACGCTACTACCAGATCGCGCGGTGCTACCGAGACGAGGACTTCCGCGCCGACCGCCAGCCCGAGTTCACCCAGCTGGACATGGAGATGAGTTTCGTCGACGCCGACGACGTCATCGCGGTGTCCGAGCAGGTGCTCAAGGCGCTGTGGGCGCTGATCGGCCACGAGCTGACCCTGCCGCTGCCGCGGATCAGCTATGCCGACGCGATGCGCCGGTTCGGCACCGACAAGCCCGACCTGCGGTTCGGTCTGGAGCTGGTGGAGTGCACCGACTACTTCTCCGAGACCCCGTTCCGGGTCTTCCAGGCCCCCTACGTGGGCGCGGTGGTCATGCCCGGCGGCGCGTCGCAGCCCCGCCGCACACTGGACGGTTGGCAGGACTTCGCCAAGCAGCGCGGCCACAAGGGGCTGGCCTACGTCCTGGTGAACGAGGACGGCACCCTGGGCGGGCCGGTCGCCAAGAACCTGTCCGACGCCGAGCGTGCCGGGCTTCCCGCCCACGTGGGCGCCGCACCCGGGGACTGCGTGTTCTTCTCGGCGGGGCCCGCCAAGTCCGCGCGCGCCCTGCTGGGCGCCACCCGCATCGAGGTCGCCAAACGCCTCGACATGATCGATCCCGACGCGTGGGCGCTGACCTGGGTGGTGGACTGGCCGTTGTTCGAACCGGCCGACGAGGCCACCGCCTCCGGTGACGTCGCGGTCGGTTCTGGTGCGTGGACGGCGGTCCACCATGCGTTCACCGCGCCCAAGCCGGCATCGGAGTCGACGTTCGACACCGATCCCGGTTCGGCGTTGGCCGACGCCTACGACATCGTGTGCAACGGCAACGAGATCGGCGGGGGGTCGATCCGCATCCACCGGCGCGACGTGCAGGAACGAGTGTTCGCGATGATGGGCATCGATCACGACGAAGCCCAGGAGAAGTTCGGATTCCTGTTGGACGCCTTCATGTTCGGGGCGCCTCCGCACGGCGGGATCGCGTTCGGCTGGGACCGCATCACCGCGCTGCTGGCCGGCGAGGAGTCGATCCGCGAGGTCATCGCGTTCCCGAAGACCGGCGGCGGGGTCGACCCGCTGACCGAGGCGCCGGCCCCGATCACCGAACAGCAGCGCAAGGAATCCGGAATAGATGCGCGCCCGGAGCAGTCACAGTAGGTGTGACGTCATCGGATACCGCATCGCCCAATAGCTTCAACGACGCCATCGTCGCCGAGTTCCGTGGGAACGGGGGCCGGGTGGGCGGCCGGTTCGAGGGGGCGAGCCTGCTGCTGTTGCACACCACCGGCGCCCGGTCGGGCCGGGCGCGGCTCTCGCCGCTGGCCCATCTGACGATCGACGGCAGGATGCTCATCATCGGCTCCTACGCCGGTGCGCCCAAGGACCCCGCCTGGGTGCACAACCTGCGCGCCGACCCACGCGCGCACGTCGAGGTGGCCACCCCGGCGGGCATCGCGGTCTATGACGTCACCGCCCGCGAACTGCCCGCCGCCGAACGTGACGCGCTGTATCCCCGCATCACCGAGGTGGCGCCGGCGTTCGCCGAGTATCGATCGAAGACCACCCGGGTGATCCCGTTGTTCGAGCTGACCCGTTGTTCGAGCTGACCCGGTGTTAGCCGCGCCGGCTCTCGGGTTTGACATCCCCCGGACCGAGGGTAGTAAGGAAGCTGGTCGGGGTCGATCGGCTTCGTCATCGCCGGCGCGGGTGCCAGCAGGTACTTCCGCGCCGGGGTGGGCGACTGCCCGCGAGGGTGAGAGGAGACCGCTGTGAAGCTCAAGAGGATCGCCGGGGCGTCGACGGTCGCCGCGGCGCTCGGTGCCGCGCTGCTGGGTCTCGGTGTCGGCACGGCCCAGGCCGACGATCACCTGCCCTGGGATCCCTGGGGGCCGGGGAGCCACTGGGTGGATGCGAAACCGGCTCCGGGCCAGGTGCAGAAGCTATGCCCGTGGCAGTCGCCGCCGGGGCACTGGATCGGCGGACCGCACGGGATTCCGTGCACCTGACTGGCGTGTGACCGCCGCTAGAGACGTTCGATGATGGTGGCGTTGGCCATGCCGCCGCCTTCGCACATGGTCTGCAGCCCGTAGCGCCCGTCACGCTGCCGCAGCGCGTTGACCAGGGTGGTCATGATGCGCGTGCCGCTGGCCCCCAGCGGGTGGCCCAGCGCGACGGCGCCGCCGTTGACGTTGGTGCGTTCCAGATCGGCTCCGGTGTCGCGGGCCCAGGACAGCACCACCGGTGCGAACGCCTCGTTGACCTCGAACAGGTCGATGTCGGCGAGGCTCAGCCCCGAACGGGCCAGCACCTTGCCGGTGGCCGGGATCACGCCGGTGAGCATGTACAGCGGGTCCGACCCCACCACGGCGGTGGTGTGGATGCGGGCCAACGGCTGCAGGCCCAGGCGGCGGGCGGCCGCACCGCTGGCGATCATCACCGCCGCACTGCCGTCGGACAGCGGCGACGAGTTGCCGGGGGTGATCCGCCAACCGATCTGCGGAAACCGTGCCCCCAGGGCCTCGTCGCGGAAAGCGGGCCGCAGGCCGGCCAGGGTCTCGACGGTGGTGCCGGGCCGGATGCCCTCGTCGACGGACAGGCCGGCGATCGGGGCCACCTCGTCGTCGAACCGGCCCTCCTTGGTCGCCGCGGCGGCCTTCTCGTGGCTGGCGGCGGAGAACTCGTCGAGTTCGGTGCGCGACAGGTCCCACTTCGCCGCGATCAGCTCGGCGCTGACGCCCTGGGGGACCAGCCCCTCGGGGTAGCGTCCGGCCATGCCCGCGCCGAACGGATCCGAGCCGGGCAGCACCGAGGAGCCCATCGGGACCCGGCTCATCGACTCCACCCCGGCGGCGATGACGACGTCGTAGGCGCCGGCCAGGACCCCCTGGGCGGCGAAGCTGATGGCCTGCTGGCTGCTGCCGCACTGGCGGTCCACGGTGGTGCCGGGCACCGTCTCGGGGAAGCCCGCGCCCAGCAGCGCGTTGCGGGCGATGTTGACGGCCTGGTCGCCGACCTGCGTGACCGCGCCCGCGATGACGTCGTCGACCTGGCCCGGGTCCACGCCGGCGCGGTGTACGACCTCGCGCAGGCTGTGTGCCAGCAGGTCGGCCGGCAGCACGCCGTGCAGGGCGCCGCCGGGCTTGCCCTTGCCGACGGGCGTACGCACGGCGGCGACGATGACGGCATCGCGGTCGGAGTAACCGACGCTCGAACTGGCCATTGCTGTCCTCCAGACACTCAGCACTGAGTATTGTTATCTGTACTCAGATATACCACCTGGGTACAGCTAGGTATAGTCAGAACAACGCAGAAGTGAGGCGGATTACATGTCGCATCCGGCGGGGGTCCTGCAGGGGCCGCTGACCGACCGGGACGCCTGGTCGGCGGTCGGCGAATGCCCGATCGAGAAAACCATGGCCGTGGCGGGCACCAAGTCGGCGATGCTCATCATGCGGGAGGCCTACTACGGCACCACCCGGTTCGACGACTTCGCGCGGCGCGTCGGCATCACCAAGGCCGCCACCTCGGCGCGGCTGGCCGAACTGGTCGACGCCGGACTGTTGTGCAAGCAGCCCTACCGCGAGCCGGGACAGCGGGTGCGCGACGAGTACGTGCTGACCCAGGCCGGCGTGGACTTCATGCCGGTGGTGTGGTCGATGTTCCAGTGGGGCCGCTCGCACCTGCCCAACAACGGCAGGCTGAGGCTGACCCACCGCGGATGCGGGGCCGAGGCCCGGGTCCAGATCGTCTGCGACGAGGGCCACCAGGTGCCGTTGGACGAACTGGGCATGCGGTTGGTCAAGAGCACCCCGCCCGGGAACGCCCCGGCGGAGCACACCCGCGGTTGACGCCGGCCCGCCGACGCCGCGGGATCGATCACCCGGTGCCCCGTGACGCGCCGCTGAACTCGTGCGATGCGATCGTCTGTCCGTTGTGATGGGATCTGTCCCTATGGGAATCAAAGTGGCGCTGGAGCATCGCACCAGCTACACCTTCGACCGGCTGGTCGAAATCTATCCACACGTCGTTCGCCTGCGCCCGGCGCCGCACTCCCGCACCCCGATCGAGGCCTATTCGCTGGAGGTCGAGCCCGCCGACCACTTCATCAACTGGCAGCAGGATGCGTTCGGCAACTTCCTGGCGCGGCTGGTGTTCCCCAACCGCACCCGTCGGCTGAGCATCACCGTCGGCCTGATCGCCGACCTGAAGGTCATCAACCCGTTCGACTTCTTCATCGAGGACTGGGCCGAGACCTTCCCGTTCACCTACCCCAAGGCGCTGCTGGAGGACCTCAAGCCGTATCTGCGCCGCGTCGACGAGGACGAGGAGGGCAGCGGCCCCGGTGAGCTGGTCACCGAATGGGTGCGCAACTTCTCGGTGGCCCCCGGCACCCGCACCATCGACTTCCTGGTGGCGCTGAACCGCGCGGTCAACGCCGACGTCGGCTACAGCGTGCGGATGGAGCCCGGCGTCCAAACCCCGGACTACACGCTGCGCAGCGCCATCGGCTCGTGCCGCGACTCCGCGTGGCTGCTGGTGTCGGTGCTGCGCGAAATGGGTCTGGCCGCCCGGTTCGTCTCCGGCTACCTGGTCCAGCTGGCCTCCGACGTCGAGGCGCTCGACGGGCCGTCGGGGCCCGCCGCCGATTTCACCGACCTGCACGCCTGGACCGAGGTGTACATCCCGGGCGCGGGGTGGATCGGTCTGGACCCCACCTCGGGGCTCTTCGCCGGCGAGGGCCACATCCCGCTGTCGGCGACGCCGCACCCGGCGTCCTCGGCGCCGATCACCGGTGCCACCGGTCCCGCAGAAACCGTCCTGGACTTCTCCAACACCGTGACCAGGGTGCACGAGGATCCCCGGGTGACGCTGCCCTACACCGAGGCGGCCTGGACGTCGATCGTGGACCTGGGTGCGCGGGTCGACAAGCGCCTGGCCGACGCCGACGTCCGACTGACCATGGGCGGTGAGCCCACGTTCGTCTCCGTCGACAACCAGGTGGACCCCGAGTGGAACACCGATGCCGACGGGCCGCACAAGCGGCAACGGGCCTCGGCGCTGGCCGCCCGGCTGAAGAGCGTGTGGGCCCCCACGGGACTGGTGCAGCGCAGCCAGGGCAAGTGGTATCCCGGGGAGCCGCTGCCGCGCTGGCAGATCGGGCTGTACTGGCGCAAGGACGGCGAGCCGCTGTGGTGCGACGGGACACTGCTGGCCGACCCGTGGCCCACCGAGTCCGCGGGCGCGTCGACGGCGGACCCGATCGAGCCCGACGTCGGCTCCCGGTTGCTCGGTGCGATCGCCGCCGGGCTGAACCTGCCCGCCACCCAGGTTCGGCCCGCCTACGAGGACGCGCTGGCCAGGCTGTCGGCGGCGGTGCGGATGCCCACGGGCAGCGCCGTCGACCCCGTCGACGACCTCGAGCGTGACAGCGCCGAGGCGAGGGCGCGGATGATGCAGCGACTCGACACCGACGTCGTCGAGCCCGCCGCCTACGTGCTGCCGCTGCACCGGCGCGACGACGACTCGGGCTGGGCCAGCGCCAACTGGCGGCTGCGGCGCGGTCGACTCGTGCTGCTGGACGGTGACTCACCGGCCGGCCTGCGGCTGCCGCTGAACTCGATCAGCTGGAAACCGCCGCGCAGCACTCACCCGGGCGACCCGCTGGTGCAGCGGGGTCCGCTCGGCGCGACCGCCGCCGAGCCCCGGGCCGACGAGGCCGAACTCGACGAGACCGAGGACGCTCCCACCACCGCGCTGGTGGCCGAGATCCGCGACGGCTACCTCCACGTCTACCTGCCGCCGACCGACGAGCTCGACCACTTCATCGATCTGATCGCCCGGGTGGAGTCCGCCGCGGCGGCCGTCGGCTGCCCGGTGGTGATCGAGGGGTACGGTCCGCCCTCGGATCCGCGCCTGGACTCGATGACCATCACCCCAGACCCCGGGGTCATCGAAGTCAACGTCGCACCCACGGCCAGCTTCGGCGAGCAGCTCACCCAGCTGGAGACGCTCTACGAACAGGCCCGGCTGGCCCGGCTGTCCACCGAGACCTTCGATGTCGACGGCGGGCACGGCGGCACCGGCGGCGGCAACCACATCACGCTGGGCGGGATCAGCCCGGCCGAATCCCCGCTGCTGCGCCGCCCCGACCTGCTGGTGTCGATGCTGACCTACTGGCAGCGCCACCCGTCGCTGTCCTACCTGTTCTCCGGCCGGTTCATCGGCACCACCTCGCAGGCACCGCGGGTCGACGAGGGCCGCCTCGACGCCCTCTACGAACTCGAGATCGCCTTCGCCGAGATCCACCGGCTGGCCGAGGGCAAGGCCGCACAACCCTGGGTGACCGACCGTGCGCTGCGCCACCTGCTGACCGACATCACCGGCAACACCCACCGCGCCGAGTTCTGCATCGACAAGCTCTACAGCCCCGACAGTGCGCGGGGCCGGCTGGGCCTGCTGGAGCTGCGCGGCTTCGAAATGCCGCCGCACTACCAGATGGCCATGGTGCAGTCGCTGCTGGTGCGCGCGCTGGTGTCGTGGTTCTGGGACGAACCGCTGCGCGCGCCGTTGATCCGGCACGGCGCCAACCTGCACGGCCGCTACCTGCTGCCGCACTTCATCATCCACGACATCGCCGAGGTCGCCGCCGACCTGCGCCACTACGGCATCAACTTCGACACCAGCTGGCTGGACCCGTTCACCGAGTTCCGGTTCCCGCGGGTGGGCACCGCCGTGTTCGACGGTGTGGAGATCGAGCTGCGCGGGGCCATCGAGCCGTGGAACACCCTGGGTGAGGAGTCCACCGCCGGCGGTACGGCCCGCTATGTCGACTCCTCGGTGGAACGGCTGCAGGTCCGCCTCATCGGCGCCGACCGGCAGCGCTACGTCGTGACCTGCAACGGCTATCCGATCCCGCTGTTGGCCACCGACAATCCCGACGTCCAGGTCGGCGGTGTGCGCTACCGCGCCTGGCAGCCGCCCAGCGCGCTGCACCCGACCATCACCGTGGACGGCCCGCTGCGCTTCGAGCTCGTCGACACCGCCTCGGGGATGTCGCGTGGCGGCTGCACCTACCACGTGGCCCATCCGGGGGGCCGCGCCTACGACACGCCGCCGGTCAACGCCGTGGAGGCCGAATCGCGGCGCGGTCGGCGCTTCGAGGCCACCGGGTTCACCCCCGGCAAGGTCGACATGTCCGACATTCGCGAGAAGCAGGCCCGCCAGTCCATCGATGTGGGCGCGCCGGGGGTCTTGGACCTGCGCCGGGTGCGTACTGTGCTGCAGTACTGATGGGCAACTGACCGACACGCGCCCCGGAGGGTGAGAGTGACCGGGCGGCTGGCGATATTGCATGTCATATTGCATGTCATTGAAGAGTTCAGGAGGTAGGCGTTGAACGCACCGCTGCCTTCCTCCAGCGCGCAGGACCAGTCGGATCAGTCGGAGCCGCGCGATCCCGATCAGCTGCTGGCCGGGTACCGGCGGGCCCGTGCCCAGCAGCCGCTGTTCGGGCTGCGCGGCACCACCGAGACCGGCTACGACGAATTCATCGACCCCGACGGCGCCGTCCGGCCGGCCTGGCGCGAGCTGGCCGAGGTGGTCGCCGACCGGGGCCGCGCCGGTCTGGAGCGGCTGCGCAGCGAGGTGCAGGGGCTCGTCGACAACGACGGCATCACCTACATCCAGGTCGAGGACGAAGCACCCCGCGGTGCGCTGTCGACCAACGGCCACCGCAACGCCGTACCCGGGCCGTGGCACCTGGATGCGGTCCCGCTGCTGATCTCCTCCGCGGACTGGGAAGACCTCGAGGCCGGGATGCTGCAGCGGGCCCGGCTGTTCGACGCCGTGCTGACCGACCTGTACGGGGCACGCCGGTCCATCACCACGGGGGTGCTTCCGCCGCAGCTGGTCTTCGCGCATCCCGGCTATGTGCGGGCGGCCCGGGGGATCACCGTTCCCGGACGCCACCAGCTGTTCATGTACGCCTGCGACGTGGGCCGCAACGCGGCCGGCGAGTTCGCCGTGAACGCCGACTGGACCCAGGCCCCCTCCGGGGCCGGCTACGCGCTGGCCGACCGCCGGGTGGTGTCGCAGACCATCCCGGACCTCTACGAACGCATCGCACCGCGCTCGACGTCGCCGTTCGCCCAGGCGTTGCGGCTCTCGCTCATCGACGCCGCGCCGGAGTCCGCCGAGGATCCCGTCGTGGTGGTGCTCAGCCCCGGCATCCACTCCGAGACCGCGTTCGACCAGGCCTACCTGGCCTCGATCCTGGGTTTCCCGCTGGTCGAGAGCGCAGACCTGGTGGTGCTCGACGGCAAGCTGTGGATGCGTTCCCTGGGCACCCTCAAACGCGTCGACGTGGTGCTGCGCCGGGTGGACGCGGTGTACTCCGACCCGCTGGACCTGCGGGCCGACTCGCGCCTGGGGGTGGTGGGCCTGGTGGAGGCCCAGCGCCGGGGCGCGGTGACCGTCGTCAACACCCTGGGCAGCGGGATCCTGGAGAGTCCGGGAATCCAGCGGTTCCTGCCCGAACTCGCCGACCGGTTGCTGGGGGAGACCCCGCTGTTGCCCACCCCGAGCCTGTACTGGGGTGGCATCGACCTGGAGCGGGCGCACCTGCTGGCGCACCTGGACTCGCTGCTGATCCGGCCCACCGCGGGCGGACAGACCCTGGTGGGGCCGGGGTTGTCGGGCTCCCAGCTGGACCGGCTGGCCGAACGCATCGCCGCGACGCCGTGGCAGTGGGTGGGTCAGGAGCTGCCGCAGTTCTCCTCGGCGCCCACCGCGCACTATCCGGGCGGGCTGGCCGCGGCCGGCGTCGGGATGCGGCTGTTCGCGGTGTCCCAACGCGGGGGATACGCGCCGATGATCGGCGGTCTGGGCTACGTGGTGGCCCCCGGTGTCGCGTCGCACAAGCTGCACACGGTCGCCGCCAAGGACATCTGGGTGCTGCCGGCCGCCCGCGCCGGTGCCGAGAAGGTGGTCACCGCTCCCACCGCGGAGATGCCGGTGTTCACCCCCGCGGGCACCCGCGGCATCAGCTCGCCGCGCGTGCTCTCCGATCTGTTCTGGACCGGCCGCTACGCCGAGCGCGCGGAGAACATGGCCCGGCTGCTGACCGTCACCCGCGAGCGGTTCCACGAATACCGGCACCGCCAGGACACCTACGCCAGCGACTGCGTGCCGGTGCTGCTCACCGCCCTGGGCGCCATCACCGGCACCGACACCGGAGCCGACGGCGACGCCGCGGAGATGATCGCCGTGGCCCCGACCACGCTGTGGTCGCTGACCACCGACCGGTCGCGCTCCGGTTCCCTGGCCCAGTCGGTGGAACGGCTGGGGCTGGCCGCCCGGGCGGTGCGCGACCAGATGTCCAACGACACGTGGATGGTGCTGGCCGCCGTGGACCGCGCGGTGCTCTACTCCTCGGACACCCCACCGGAATCCGGGGTGCGCGGTGACGCGCTGATGGCGACGGCGCACGCCCGCACCCTGGCGGGCATGCTGTCGCTGGCCGGTGTGGCCGCCGAATCGATGGTCCGCGACGTGGGCTGGATGATGATGGACATCGGCAAACGCATCGAGCGCGGGCTGGCGCTGACGGCACTGTTGCGGGCCACCCTGACCACGGTGCGCCATCCCGAGGCCGAGCAGGCGATCACCGAGTCGACGCTGGTGGCCTGTGAGTCCTCGGTGATCTACCGGCGGCGCAATCTCGGCAAGGTCAGCATCGCCGCGGTCGCCGAGCTGCTGTTGTTCGACGCCGAGAACCCCCGTTCGCTGGTGTATCAGCTCGAGCAGTTGCGCGAGCACCTGCGGGCCCTGCCCGGGGCCTCGGGATCCTCGCGCGCCGAGCGCCTGGTCGACGACATCAGCACCCGGCTGCGCCGGCTGGATCCCGACGAGCTCGAAGACGTCTCCGAGGACGGCCGCCGCGCCGAGCTCGCGGGTCTGCTCGAGGGTGTGCATTCGGGGCTGCGCGAGCTGTCCAACGTCATCACCGCCACCCAACTGTCGCTGCCCGGCGGGATGCAGCCGTTGTGGGGTCCCGACGAGCGGCGGGAGGTGCCGTGACCGCGTTCACCGACGGTCCCACCGTCAGTCCCGGCAGCCGCTGCTACCGGGTGAGTCACCGCACCGTGTACACCTACTCCGACGTGGTCACCAGCTCCTACGGCCGGGGGTTTCTGACCCCACGCGACACCGGCCGGCAGCGCTGCATCAGCTACGACGTCGAGATCGACCCGACCCCGTCGGATCGCTCCACCAGCCGCGACGCCTACGGCAACATCAGCTCGTATTTCCATGTCACCCAACGGCACCGGGCACTGACCGTCGAGTGCAGCTCGGTGGTGGAGGTCGACCCGCCGCCGGCCGAACTCTACGGCGCCGGTTCGGCGCTGGCGCCGTGGGAGATCGCGCGTCCGGTCGGCCTCGACGGTGCCCTGGCCACCGAGTTCACCCTGGATCTGCAACCGCCGGAGATCTCCGACGGGGTGCGCGACTACGCGGCGCCGAGTTTCGTGCCCGGGCGGCCGTTGATCGAGGTGCTGGCCGACCTCAACCACCGGATCTTCACCGACTTCACCTACCGCTCCGGGTCGACGACCGTGTCGACCCAGGTCAACGAGGTGCTCGAGGCACGCGAGGGCGTGTGTCAGGACTTCGCGCGGCTGGCGATCGCGTGCCTGCGCGCCAACGGGCTGGCGGCCAGCTATGTGTCGGGGTACCTGGCCACCGACCCCCCGCCGGGCAAGGAGCGCATGGTCGGCGTCGACGCCACCCACGCGTGGGCGTCGGTGTGGACACCGCAGAACCAGTGGCTGGGACTGGACCCGACCAACGACCAGATGGTCGACGAGCGTTACATCATCGTCGGATGGGGTAGAGATTACGCGGACGTTCCGCCGCTGCGCGGAATCATCTACACCGATTCGGAGAGTAGCGTGATCGACGTCGCCGTCGACGTGGCTCCCTTCGAGGGAGGAGTGCTGCATGCGTGACTTCTTGTGCCCCAACTGTGGCCAGCACCTGACTTTCGAGAACTCGGTTTGCCTGTCCTGCGGCAGCGCGATCGGGTTCTCGCTGGACGACATGGCGATGCTGGTGATCGCCAGCGGATCCGACAGCGACCACGGTGGGGCTGTGGACGCCCGCGAGTACCGGTTGTGCGCGAACCTTCACCTGGCCGAGTGCAACTGGCTGGTCCATCTGGACCCCACCAGCACGGTGCAGGGTGAACTGTGTGCGTCGTGCCGACTGACCAGGGTCCGGCCCAACGACGGCGACACCAAGGCGCTGGCGGCCTTCGCCGAGGCCGAGCGTGCCAAACGCCGTCTGGTCGCCGAACTCTACGAGCTGAAGCTGCCGATCACCGGCCGCGACGCCGATCCCGAGTACGGCCTGGCCTTCGACCTGTTGTCCAGCGAACTGGAGAAGGTCTTCACCGGCCACCACAACGGTGTGATCACCCTGGATCTGGCCGAGGGTGACGATGTGCACCGCGAACAGCTGCGGGTGGCGATGGACGAGCCCTACCGCACCCTGCTGGGGCATTTCCGCCACGAGATCGGCCATTACTACTTCTACCGGCTGGTCGAACCGTCTCAGGACTACCTCAACAGGTTCAACGAGCTGTTCGGCGACCCCTACGCCGATTACCAGGAGGCACTGGACCGCCACTACGGTCGGGGTGCGCCCGACGGGTGGGAGGACAGGTACGTGTCCTCCTATGCCACGATGCATCCCGCCGAGGACTGGGCCGAGACGTTCGCGCACTATCTGCACATCCGCGACACGCTGGACACCTCCGCCGCGTTCGGTATCGCGCCCGCCGGCGCCACCTTCGAACGACGAGTCCTGGGGCCCAGTGGATTCGACACCATCATCGACCTGTGGCTGCCGCTGGCCTGGTCGTTGAACATGGTCAACCGGTCGATGGGCAAGGCCGACCTGTACCCGTTCGTGCTGCCGGCGCCGGTGCTGGAGAAGATGCGGTTCATCCACACCGTCATCGACGAACTGACCAGCAGCGCCGCCAAGGTCGGGGCCACCGAGGGGAGCTGATCCGCACGGCGGGTGGTTCGGCATCGATGCGGTAACGCCGGGGTGGGCCCGCGCGCCACAACGGGCTTCCGGCGGCTTGCTTCCTAGGATCTCAGGCGTGGCTGACCGATACGGAACCGACATCCTCGCGAACAACCCGCATCAGCAGCGCCGGCCGCGCGCAACCGAGGTGCCCGTCGAACCGGGGATGGTGCTCGAGGACGCCGAGAGCGGATTCGTCGGCGCGGTCGTCCGGGTCGAGTACGGCCGGATGGACCTGGAGGACCGGCACGGCCGTACCAGAGGTTTCCCGGTGGGGCCCGGCTATCTGATCGACGGCCGCCCGGTCATCCTCACCGCGCCCAAGCCGGTCCGGGCACCGGCACGGCCGGCCCGCACCGCCTCGGGGTCGGTGGCCGTACCCGGGGCGCGGGCACGCACCGCCCGCGCCAGCCGCATCTACGTCGAGGGACGACACGACGCCGAACTGGTCGAGCAGGTGTGGGGCGACGATCTGCGCCTCGAGGGCGTGGTCGTCGAGTATCTCGGCGGGGTCGACGACCTGCCCGACATCGTCGCCGAGTTTCGGCCGGGCCCGCGGCGCCGGCTCGGTGTGCTGGTGGACCACCTCGTCGACGGCTCGAAGGAGGCCCGCATCGCCGACGCGGTCCGGCGTGGCCCGGGCGGGCCGAACACCCTGGTCGTCGGGCATCCCTTCATCGACATCTGGCAGGCGGTCAAGCCCGGGCGGGTCGGCATCCGGGCGTGGCCCGACGTGCCGCGGTCGGTGCCCTGGAAGCACGGTATCTGCGCGGCGCTGGGCTGGCCGCACGACAACCAGGCCGACATCGCGCGGGCCTGGCAGCGGATCCGGTCGCGCGTGCGGGACTGGAACGACCTGGAGCCGGCGCTGATCGGCCGCGTCGAAGAGCTCATCGACTTCGTCACGACTCCGGTCACGGGACCAGGCGAGGGACCATAGCGCTCAGGGGCGGTACGCCCGGAACCCCGGGGCCGAGCGGTCAGGAGCAGATACTGGGCCGGCCGATCAGGTAGTTGCAGTTGTCCGGGAAGCGGTTCTGCACCGGCGGGTCCAGCGGGCCCACGAAGGCCAGGGTGAAGGGCTTGGAGCTGACTCCCGCGGGGACACCGCACTGTTCGGGGTGGACCGTCTTGTGGGTCCCGGTCAGCGTGGCTTCGCTGAAGGCGTAGGTCTCGGTGCTCGGTCCGGTGCTGCCGTCGGGACACAGGAACCCGTCGTCCTTCTGCACCGACACCGTCCAGAGCCCGCCGGTCAGCAGCGCGCGGCCGTCGAAGCTGACCAGCTTCTCCGGCCGGGTCATCGCGGGACCGGGTGTCTTGCTGGACAGGATCACGTTGCAGCCCAGCGTCTGGATCGTCTCGTCGGTGTAGTCGGGCTGGGCGCGGGTGCCGTTGGCCTGCATGCAGATCGACTGCATCTCCCAGTTGGCCGCCGGGACGCCCTCCTCGTGGAAGGTGTAGTAGCCGTCGGCCGGCGGCACGATCGCCGCGGCCGGTGCCGCCGACACCAACGCGACCGCCGCGGCGGCCAGCACGCTCATCGGCAGTCGGGCCCGTGTCGTCGTCCAGGTTGCCATTCCGCCCCTTTCCGAAAGGTGAGCACGCCCCGCCGCGCCTGTCCGTCCCCGACCGTCGGAGAGTCTTCGCCGGACTCTGCCATGAGAGACACTGTCAGGAGACTCTGCCACGAGAGACTCTGCCATGAGAGACACTGCCAGGTTTACCACCGTCGCCGACAGGGTGGTCCGGCTTCGCCGAACCGCGCGGCCCGCCCCGGTGCGGCCCGTGTGCGGCTTCGCCGATGTCGCGGCGGCGTGGTAAGCACTGAGACGTGTCCGACGGACTGTTCGACGTGCCCGGTGCCGACCCGGCACCGGTGCCCGACACCGGTCCGGATTTCGGGGCTCGGCCCGGACCGGCGTCCCCGCTGGCGGTCCGGATGCGGCCACACACCCTCGACGAGGTCGTGGGCCAGGACCACCTGCTGCGTCCCGGCTCACCGCTGCGCCGGCTCGTCGACGGGTCCGGGGCGGCCTCGGTCATTCTCTACGGCCCACCGGGCACCGGCAAGACGACGCTGGCCTCGCTGATCTCGCAGGCCACCGGCCGCCGGTTCGAGGCCCTCTCGGCGCTCTCGGCCGGGGTCAAAGAGGTCCGGGCCGTCATCGACGTGGCGCGTCGCGCGGCCGTGCACGGCCAGCAGACGGTGTTGTTCATCGACGAGGTGCACCGCTTCTCCAAGACCCAGCAGGACGCCCTGCTGGCCGCGGTCGAGAACCGGATCGTGCTGCTGGTGGCCGCCACCACGGAGAATCCGTCGTTCTCGGTGGTGGCGCCGCTGCTGTCGCGGTCGCTGATCCTGCAGCTGCAGCCGCTGAGCGCCGACGGGATCCGTGCCGTGGTGCAGCGGGCGATCGGCGACGAGCGGGGACTGGCCGGGCAGGTCCCGGTCGACGACGAGGCCGTCGATCTGCTGGTGCAGCTGGCCGCCGGCGACGCCCGGCGTGCGCTGACCGCCCTGGAGGTGGCCGCCGAGGCCGGTGGGCGGGTCACCGTCGAGGTCGTCGAGCAGTCCCTGGACCAGGCGGCCGTGCGCTACGACCGCGACGGCGACCAGCACTACGACGTCATCAGCGCCTTCATCAAATCGGTGCGCGGGTCCGACGTCGATGCCGCGCTGCACTACCTGGCCCGCATGCTGACCGCGGGGGAGGACCCGCGGTTCCTCGCGCGCCGGCTGATGATCCTGGCCAGCGAGGACATCGGAATGGCCGATCCGACGGCGCTGCTGACCGCGGTGGCCGCCGCGCAGACCGTGCAGCTGATCGGCATGCCCGAAGCCCAGCTGACGCTGGCCCACGCCACCGTCCACCTGGCGACGGCTCCCAAATCCAACGCGGTGACCACGGCGCTGGGGGCCGCCATGGCCGACATCAAGGCCGGCAAGGCCGGGCTGGTGCCGCCGCACCTGCGCGACGGCCACTACTCGGGCGCGGCGGCGCTGGGCCACGCCCAGGGCTACAAGTACGCCCACGACCATCCCGGCGGGGTGGCCGCCCAGCAGTACCCACCCGACGAACTGGACGGCGTGGACTACTACCACCCGACCAACCATGGCGCCGAACGCGAGATCTCCGGGCGGCTGGAGAAGCTGCGGGCCATCGTGCGGCGCCGCACGTAGGGGCCGGTGTGCGGCGCCGCACGTAGGGGCCGGTGTGCGGCGCCGCACGTAGGGGCCGGTGTGCGGCGCCGCACGTAGGGACCCGTGTGCGGCGCCACAGGTGGGGCCCGGAGCAGGTTCGGCCGGCCCCGCGCGAAGGCGGGGCCGGCCGGTGCGGGGCGGCTTCGGGGCCGACGGCGGTTTAGTGCCGGGCGACGGTCCCGCTGCGCCGGCCCATCAGCGCCGCGACCAGCGCCACGCCGATCGCCGCAACGACGACCTGGACCAGCAGTTCGAGCCAGTCGATACCGGCGGTGGCGGTGGGAATGCCGATCGCGCGGGCCAGGGCGGTCCCCAGGAACGCCGCCACGATGCCCACGGCGATGGTCAGGAGAACGCCGATGCTCTGCCGGCCGGGTACGACGAGTCGGCCGAGCGCGCCGACGACGATGCCGACGATGATCGCGGTGATGATGCCGGTGATGGTCATGTCTTCCTCCGAGCTGGGCGGGTGCTGTGCAGCCGAAATACCCTTCGGGCGGGCGCCGTAAACTCCTGCCCCGGTGCGCTTCCCGTGCCGCGCCGGGACGCCGCACCGCCCGCGGTGCCCCCGACCGCCTCCCGCGCGCCGCCTCGGCGACCCGACACCGGGCGGTGGGGCGCCTACCCTCGAGGACGTGGACACCGACGTGCTCGACATCGACACCACCCGCCGGCGCATCGTCGACCTCAGCAGCGAACTCCGGGACTTCTGCGCGTCGCACGGCGACGGTCTGTGCAACGTGTTCGTTCCGCACGCCACCGCGGGTGTGGCCATCATCGAGACCGGGGCCGGATCCGACGACGACCTGATCGACACGCTGGAGCGGCTGCTGCCGCGCGACGACCGCTACCGGCACGCCCACGGCTCGGCCGGCCACGGGGCCGACCACGTGCTGCCGGCCATCGTCGCTCCGTCGGTCACCGTCCCGGTCCAGGGCGGGCGGCTGCTGCTGGGCACCTGGCAGAGCGTCGTGCTGGTCGACCTCAACCGGGACAATCCGCGCCGCTCGGTGCGGCTGAGCTTCGTCAACGCCTGAGGGCCGGCCTCCGCGCGGGCCCCGCCGCGACCGGTAGTGTTGGACGACTGAACAGATCGGCTCGACAGGTCGGTGACGGACAGGCCCGGACGGGCCCGCGAACAGGGAAGTGACAGGGAAGACGTGCAGACACACGAGATCAGGAAGCGGTTCCTGGATCATTTCGTGAGGGCCGGACACACCGAGGTGCCCAGTGCCTCGGTGATCCTCGACGACCCCAACCTGTTGTTCGTCAACGCCGGCATGGTCCAGTTCGTCCCGTACTTCCTGGGGCAGCGCACCCCGCCGTACAACACCGCGACCAGCATCCAGAAGTGCATCCGCACCCCCGACATCGACGAAGTCGGGATCACCACCCGCCACAACACGTTCTTCCAGATGGCGGGCAACTTCTCCTTCGGTGACTACTTCAAGCGCGGCGCCATCGAGCTGGCCTGGACGCTGCTGACGTCGCCGGTGGCCGAGGGCGGCTACGGTTTCGATCCCGAAAAACTGTGGGCCACCGTCTACTACGACGACGATGAGGCCGCCCAGCTCTGGCAGGAGATCGCCGGGCTGCCGTCCGAGCGGATCCAGCGCCGCGGGATGGCCGACAACTACTGGTCGATGGGGATCCCCGGGCCGTGCGGACCGTCCTCGGAGATCTACTACGACCGCGGGCCCGAGTACGGCATCGAGGGCGGCCCCGAGGCCAACGAGGACCGCTACATCGAGATCTGGAATCTCGTGTTCATGCAGAACGAGCGCGGTGAGGGGACCTCCAAGGAGGACTTCGAGATCCTCGGCCCGCTGCCGCGCAAGAACATCGACACCGGGATGGGCGTGGAGCGGGTGGCCTGCCTGCTGCAGGGCGTGGACAACGTCTACGAGACCGACCTGCTGCGCCCGGTCATCGACACCGTCGCGGCGATCGCCCCGCGCGGATACGCGACGGGTAACCACGACGATGACGTGCGCTACCGCATCATCGCCGATCACAGTCGCACGGCGGCCATCATCATCGGCGACGGCGTCACGCCGTCCAACGAGGGCCGCGGCTATGTGCTGCGCCGGCTGCTGCGCCGCATCATCCGCGCCGCCAAGCTGCTCGGCGTCGACCAGCCGGTGATGGCTTCGTTGATGGCCACCGTGCGCGAGGCCATGGGCCCGTCGTACCCGGAGCTGGCCGCCGACTTCGACCGCATCAGCCGCATCGCGGTGGCCGAGGAGACCGCGTTCAACCGGACGCTGGCCGCCGGCTCCAAGTTGTTCGACGAGGCCGCCGCGGCCACCCGCAGCTCCGGGAAGACGACGCTGTCGGGCTCGGATGCCTTCACGCTGCACGACACCTACGGCTTCCCGATCGACCTGACGCTGGAGATGGCCGGCGAGGCGGGGTTGAGCGTCGACGAGCTCGGATTCCGTGAACTGATGGCCGAGCAGCGCCGACGCGCCAAGGCCGACGCCGCGGCGCGCAAACACGCCCACGCCGACCTGAGCGCCTACCGCGAACTGGTCGACACCGGACCCACCGAGTTCACCGGCTTCGACGAGCTGTCCTCCGACGCGCGGATTCTGGGGATCTTCGTCGACGGCAAGCGGGTTCCGGTGGTCGCCCACCATGCCCGGGTCCACTCCGAGACCCCGCCGCCGGAGCGGGTGGAGATCGTGCTGGACCGCACGCCGCTCTACGCCGAGTCCGGTGGCCAGATCGCCGATGTGGGCACCATCGCCGGCGGCGGGTCCGGGGGGACGTCGCGGGCCGCGGTGACCGACGTCCAGAAGATCGCCAAAACACTGTTCGTGCACCGGGTCAACGTCGAGTCCGGGGAGTTCGTCGAGGGCGACACCGTCACCGCGGCGGTCGACCCGAAGTGGCGTCACGGTGCCACCCAGGGACACTCGGGCACCCACATGGTGCATGCCGCGCTGCGTCAGGTGCTCGGCCCCAACGCCGTTCAGGCCGGTTCGCTCAACCGGCCGGGGTACCTGCGGTTCGACTTCAACTGGCAGGGCCCGCTGTCGGAGCAGCAGCGCAGTGAGATCGAGATCGTGACCAACGAGGCGGTCGAGGCCGACCACGAGGTGCACACCTTCCACACCCAGCTGGAGAAGGCCAAGGCCATGGGAGCGATGGCGCTGTTCGGGGAGGCCTACCCCGAGGAGGTGCGCGTCGTGGAGATCGGCGGGCCGTTCTCGCTGGAACTGTGCGGCGGCACCCATGTGCACAACTCCGCCCAGATCGGGCCGGTGACGATTCTGGGTGAGTCCTCGGTCGGCTCGGGTGTGCGGCGGGTGGAGGCCTATGTCGGGCTGGAGTCCTTCCAGCACCTGGCCAAGGAACGCGCCCTGATGGCGGGTCTGGCCTCCTCGTTGAAGGTGCCCTCCGAGGAGGTTCCGGCCCGGGTGGCCAACCTGGTGGAGCGGCTGAAGGTGGCCGAGAAGGAACTGGAGAAGACGCGCCTCGCCAACGCGCGCTCGGCTGCGGTGAATGCCGCCGCGGGGGCTCAGCGGGTGGGTAAGGTCCGTCTCGTGGCACAGCGCATGTCCGGTGGGATGACCGCCGCGGACCTGCGCTCGCTGGTCGGCGACGTGCGCGGCAAGCTCGGCGCCGAGCCGGCGGTGGTGGCGCTCATCGCCGAGGGCGACAACGGTTCGGTGCCGTTCGTCGTCGCCGTGAACCAGGGCGCCCTGGACGCCGGTCTGAACGCCAACCAGCTCGTCAAGGCGTTGTCTCCGGCGGTCGACGGGCGCGGCGGCGGCAAGCCGGACCTCGCCCAGGGCTCGGGCAAGAACGGATCAGGGATCGACGCGGCGCTGGACGCTCTGCGGGCCGAAGTAGCCCGGAGCTAGCTGCGTGGACCCCAGCGAACACCGGTCGCCGGACCGGCCCGGCGACCCGGCCCGGCCCGATCCCGGCAGGGGACGGCGACTGGGTGTCGACGTGGGCAGCGTGCGCATCGGTGTCGCGGTCAGCGACCCCGACGCCGTGTTGGCCACGCCGGTGGAGACGGTGCACCGGGAGCGCTCCGGGCGGCACCTGCGCCGGCTGGCGCGGCTGGTCACCGACTACGAGGCGGTGGAGGTCGTCGTCGGACTGCCCAGGACACTGGCCGACCGCACCGGCCCGGCGGCCCAGGACGCCATCGACGTCGCCGACCGGCTCGCCGAGCGCATCGCTCCCGTGCCGGTGCGGATGGCCGACGAACGGCTGAGCACCGTGACCGCCCAGCGGGCACTGCGCGACGCCGGAGTGCGATCGAAGGCTCAGCGCCCGGTGGTGGACCAGGCCGCCGCGGTGGCGATCCTGCAGAGCTGGCTCGACGCACGCCGGGCCGTCCTGGCCGCTGCGGAAGCGGTCAGCGATGACTGACCAGTTCGAACCCGACCGCGCGCAGCCGGTCGCGGTGGGCCCGCCACGGCGCCGGCTCAGTCGCGCGGCCCGCCTGCGGGCGGAGCGCACCAGGCGCCGCCGCCGCATCATGGGGGTCGGGGCGCTGGGACTGCTCGTCGTGGTCATCCTGACCACGGTGTTCCTGGGCTCGAAACTGTGGCACGGGTTGTTCGGCTCACCCACCGACTACACCGGCGACGGCGAACGCGATGTCGTCATCCAGGTGCACGACGGCGACACCACCACGGCCATCGGCCAGACCCTTCACGACCGGGGTGTGGTCGCCACCGTGAAGGGATTCGTGGAGGCGGCCCAGGGCAACGAGGCCATCCAGGCCATCCAGCCCGGCTTCTACAAGGTGCGCACCCGGATTCCGGCGGCGTCGGCGGTCGAGCGATTGGTCGCCCCCGACAACCGGGTCGGCAAGCTGACCATTCCGGAGGGCCGGCAGCTCGACGACGTCACCGACGTCAAGACCAACGCCGTCACCGAGGGGATCTTCACGCTGATCTCCAAGGCCACCTGCGTCGATCTCGACGGCAAACGCAGCTGTGTGAGCGTCCAGGATCTGCGCAACGCCGCCGGCGCGGTCCCCGCCGACCGCCTCGGGGTGCCCCAGTGGGCGCTGCAGCCGGTCACGGCGATGGGCACCGATCACCGCCGGATCGAGGGCCTGATCGCCGCCGGAACGTGGAACGTCGACCCGGCGGCCTCCGCCCAGGACACGCTGGCGACGTTGATCGCCGCCAGCGCCTCCCGGTACACCGCGGGGGGGTTGCTGGACACCGCCGCCGCGATGAACATGTCGCCGTATTCGGTGCTGACCGTCGCCTCCCTGGTGCAGCGCGAGTCCACCCCGGAGGACTTCCCGAAGGTCGCCCGGGTGATCTACAACCGGTTGGCCCAGGGCCGCAAGCTGGAGTTCGACTCGACGGTCAACTACTCGCTGGACCGCCAGGAGGTCGCCACCACCGACGGTGACCGCGCGCGGGTCACCCCGTGGAACACCTACGCCTCGCCGGGGCTGCCCGCCACGCCGATCTGCTCGCCCAGCGAGGCCGCGCTGGCGGCGGCCGAGCGTCCCGAACCCGGTGACTGGCTGTACTTCGTCACCGTCGACATGCAGGGCACCACCCTGTTCACCAAGGATTACGAGCAGCACCTGGCCAACATCGAGCTCGCCCGGCGCAATGGTGTCCTCGACAGTGCCCGCTGAGCCGACGGCCCGCAAGGCCGCCGTCCTGGGGTCCCCGATCGCGCATTCGCGGTCCCCGCAGCTGCACCTGGCCGCCTACCGGGCGTTGGGCCTGACCGACTGGACCTACGACCGCATCGAGTGCACCGCCGAGCAGTTGCCCGCGCTGGTGTCGGCGCTGGGACCGGAATGGGTCGGGTTGTCGGTGACCATGCCGGGCAAGTTCGCCGCCCTGGAGTTCGCCGACGAGCACACCGCCCGGGCGGCGCTGGTCGGCTCGGCCAACACCCTGGTCCGCACCGTCGCCGGCTGGCGGGCCGACAACACCGATGTGGACGGCGTGGCGGGGGCGCTGCGCGCCGCCGGGGTGGACCGGCCGGCCCGCGCGCTGGTGCTCGGCAGCGGGGGGACCGCCCCGGCCGCGGTGGTGGGTCTGGCCGAACTGGGTGCCCGGCAGGTCACCGTGGCCGCCAGGAACCCGGAGAAGGCCGCCCGACTGCTCGAGCTGGCGTCCGACGTCGGGCTGACCGCCCGGTACTGCGCCCTCGACGCCGGAGACCAGGAGGCGCTGGCCCGCGCCAGCCGGTCGGCGGTGCTGGTGAGCACCGTGCCCGCCGAGGTGGCGGCCGGGCTGGTCCCGGCCCTGGAGCGGGCCGGCGTGCTGCTGGACGCCATCTACGATCCGTGGCCCACGCCGCTGGCCGCGGGGGTGGCCGCCGCAGGCGGCACCGTCATCGGTGGACTGCAGATGCTGCTGCACCAGGCCTTCGCACAAGTCGAACAATTCACAGGGCGACCGGCGCCGCGCGAGCAGATGGCGGCCGCGCTGCAATAGCCTGCCCGGCGTGGGGGAGATCATCGCGCAGCGGCTGGCCGGGCCGGCCGCCGCGGCCGCGATCCTGGCGTGGATGACGGCGTTGTGCGTCGCCGACCTGCGCGACCGCCGACTGCCCAACGCCTTGACGCTGCCCGGCGCGGCCGCCATCGCCGTGGTCGCCGGGTGCTGCGGCCGCGGACTGCCCGCGGTGCTCGGCGCGCTGGCGCTGGCCGGGGCGTATCTGGTGGTGCACCTGGCGGCGCCCCGGGGGATGGGTGCCGGTGACGTGAAGCTGGCGTTGGGCACCGGGGCGCTGACCGGCGCCTTCGGTGCCGAGGTGTGGTTCCTGGGCGCCCTGGGCGCCCCACTGCTGACCCTGGCGGTCGCGGTGGTCGGCCGGCGTCGGGTGGTCCCGCACGGACCGTCGATGTGTCTGGCGAGCGCGGCGGTGCTCACGGCGGCCTGGCTGTACTGAGCGGTGCGGGGCCGAGGTCGTGCTGTCGGTGTCGTGCTGCCGGTGTTGTGGTGTCGGTGTTGTGGTGTCGGTGTCGCGGGGGCGGTGTGGTGTCACCGCCGTCACCGGATTACGTCTGCGGAGTTGCCGCGTGGGAAGATGGAACTCGTGTTGCGTTGGACGACCGCCGGTGAATCCCATGGCCGCGCGTTGGTGGCCATGGTCGAGGGCATGGTCGCCGGCGTGCAGGTGACCTCGCAGGACATCGGCGAACAGCTGAGACGGCGCCGCCTGGGCTACGGCCGCGGCGCACGGATGAAGTTCGAGCAGGACCAGGTGAGCGTGCTGGCCGGTGTCCGCCACGGTCGCACCCTCGGCGGGCCGATCGCCGTCGAGATCGGCAACACCGAGTGGCCCAAATGGGAGACCGTGATGGCCGCCGATCCGGTCGACGCCGGCGTCCTCGACCAGGACGGTGGCGCCCGCAACGCCCCGCTGACGCGGCCGCGTCCCGGCCACGCCGACTACGCCGGAATGCTCAAGTACGGTTTCGACGACGCCCGGCCGGTGCTGGAACGTGCCAGCGCCCGCGAGACGGCCGCCCGCGTGGCCGCCGGGACGATCGCCAGGCAGTTCCTTCGGCAGGCCCTGGGCGTGGAGGTGCTGTCGCACATCGTGTCCATCGGGGCCTCCAAGCCCTATGCCGGCCCGCCGCCGCAGCCCTCGGATCTGGCCGCCATCGACGACAGCCCGGTACGGGCCTTCGACAAGGCCGCCGAGGAGGCGATGATCGCCGAGATCGAGGCCGCCAAACGCGACGGCGACACCCTGGGCGGTGTCATCGAGGTGGTGGCGTCGGGTCTGCCGGTCGGGCTGGGCTCGTTCACCAGCGGTGAAAACCGCCTCGACGGCCAGCTCGCCGCGGCGGTCATGGGCATCCAGGCCATCAAGGGCGTGGAGGTCGGCGACGGGTTCGAGACCGCCCGCCGGCGCGGCAGCCAGGCCCACGACGAGATCTTCCCCGGCCCCGAGGGGGTGGTCCGTTCCACCAACCGCGCCGGCGGGCTGGAGGGCGGCATGACCAACGGCCAGCCGCTGCGGGTGCGCGCGGCGATGAAACCCATCTCCACGGTGCCCAGGGCGTTGGCCACCGTCGACATGGCCACCGGCGCCGAGGCCGTGGCCATCCACCAGCGCTCCGACGTGTGCGCCGTCCCGGCCGCGGGTGTGGTGGTCGAGACCATGGTGGCGCTGGTGCTGGCCCGCGCGGTGCTGGAGAAGTTCGGCGGTGACTCGCTGGAGGAGACCCGCCGCAACATCGATGCCTATCTGCGCACGGTCGCCGAGCACGAACCGGTGGCCGCGCGGGCGTCGGGGTAGGCGGTCGGCGATGGCGCCCAAAGCAGTGCTCGTCGGCATGCCGGGGTCGGGCAAGTCGACCATCGGCCGGCGCCTCGCCAAGGCGATGCAGCTGCCGCTGCTGGACACCGACGCCCAGATCGTGGAGACCACCGGCCGCAGCATCGCCGACATCTTCGCCGCCGACGGGGAACAGGGGTTCCGCCGGATCGAGGAGCGGGTCGTACGCGACGCGCTCGCCGAACACGACGGCATCGTCTCGTTGGGCGGCGGGGCCGTCACCACCCCGGGTGTCCGTAAGGCGCTGGCCGGTCACACCGTCGTCTATCTGGAAATCGGTACCGCCGAAGGGGTTCGGCGTACCACCGGCGGTCCGGCGGTGCGTCCGCTGCTGGCCGGTGACGACGCCGCCGAGAAGTACCGCAGGCTGATGGCCGAGCGGGCGCCCCTGTACCGGCGGGTGGCGACCATGCGGGTCAACACCAACCGCCGCAACCCCGGGGCCGTGGTCCGGTATCTGGCCTCGCGGCTGGAAAGCCCGCCGCCACCCAGGCAGTCCCGCCGGCGCCGGCGCCGGCCCCCGTGGCGGCTGCCGACCTCACAGAACGGCAATGCCGGTTCCGCAGAAGGGGAATCGGGCTCCACTCCACCATCCCCGCCGACACCCGCGACGCCCGCCGCGCTCGCGGCCCGACGCGCCGAGGCACGCAAATGACAGATCCCGGATCCCCGGTCACCATCGAGGTGGCCGTCACCCCGCCGTACTCCGTCCTGGTGGGCACCGGGCTGCTCGCCGAGCTCGGTGAGCAGCTCGACGGAACCCACCGGGTGGCCGTCCTGCACCAGCCGACGCTGGCCGAGACCGCCGAGGTGATCCGCCAGTACCTCGCCGACCGGGGCATCGACGCCCACCGCATCGAGATCCCCGACGCCGAGGCGGGCAAGGACCTGCCCGTCGTCGGTTTCATCTGGGAGGTGCTCGGCCGTATCGGGTTGGGGCGCAAGGACGCTCTGGTCAGCGTCGGCGGCGGGGCGGCCACCGACGTCGCGGGATTCGCGGCGGCCACCTGGCTGCGGGGCGTACCGATCGTGCATGTGCCGACCACGCTGCTGGGCATGGTCGACGCGGCGGTCGGCGGCAAGACCGGCATCAACACCGACGCCGGCAAGAACCTCGTGGGGGCGTTTCACCAACCGGCGGCCGTGCTCGTCGACCTGGCCACGCTGGAAACTCTGCCGCGCAACGAGCTGATCGCCGGCATGGCCGAGATCGTCAAGGCCGGTTTCATCGCCGACCCGGTCATTCTGGACCTGATCGAGGCGGACCCCGAGGCGGCCACCGACCCCGCCGGTGCGGTGCTGCCCGAACTGATCCGGCGCGCCATCACGGTCAAGGCCGAGGTGGTGGCCGCCGACGAGAAAGAGTCCGCGCTGCGCGAGATTCTGAACTACGGCCACACGCTGGCCCATGCCATCGAACGCCGGGAGCGCTACCGCTGGCGCCACGGTGCCGCGGTCTCGGTGGGCCTGGTGTTCGCCGCCGAGCTGGGGCGGCTGGCCGGGCGCCTCGACGACGACACCGCCGAGCGGCACCGCAGGGTGCTGACGGCGCTGGGCCTGCCGGTCAGCTACGACGCCGATGCGCTGCCGCAGCTGCTGGAGTACATGGCCGGGGACAAGAAGACCCGGGCCGGGGTGCTGCGCTTCGTGGTCCTCGACGGCCTGGCCAAACCCGGTCGGCTGGAGGGCCCCGACCCCGCGCTGCTGGCGGCCGCCTACTCCGCCATCGGCGCGGACTGAGGCGGGGCGGAACCGGGTGCCGGTCCGGCCCGGTTCAGTCCTTGCGCTGATCCCCGGGCGAAGTGTCGGTGCCGCCCCCGGTCTCCGGAGTGATCTGCTGGGTCTCCTCCTCAGCCGACTCCCGGGACGGCTCCGGGGATGACTCCAGGGATGACCCCGTGTCGCGTTCGGCGGTGGCCACCGCCGAACCGTGACTCTCGGTGTCGTGGGCGGGGTTCGACGGGTCGCTGACGACGGGCGTGGGACCGGTCGGGAAGTCGTCTTCCCGCACGGCGGCGAACACATCGGTGTCGGCGCGGTCGTCGTCGTACGCGGCGCCGCCCTCGGCCTGGGCCTTGCGGTCCACCGGCGGGGCCTTGCGGTCCACCAGCCACCGGCCGATGGCCGCGGCGGCGACCGCGGGGACGAACACGAGCAGGGCCGTGAACGCGGCGAACGTCGTCAACTCGTTGATCAGGCCGCCGACATAGAGCGCGGAGTAGAACAGTGAGATCAGCCACGACACGGCGCCGGAGACCAGCCCGGCGACCAGACCGGCCAGCAGCCACGTCATCGCCAGGTCTTCGCGGCGGTCGGGGTCGGGGTTGGTGCGGGCGTCGGAGCGTCCGTCGAGATAACCCCACACCAGCACCACCACAACCAGCACCGCCAGCAGCGTGAGGCTGATCAGCAGAGCCTGCGTCTCGTACTGATTGATCAGCGCTCCCTGGATCAGCCGCACCACGACCATCAGTCCCGCGAACACCAACCCGCGCACCAGCCACTTGCTCATGGGGCCACAGCGTAGCGAGTACCGTCAGCGGGCGTGACACATTCCCAGCGACGTGACAAGTTGCGCACCCTGCTCGGCCCCGCCGATCTGGACGCGATGCTGGTCAGCGACCTGACCAATGTCCGGTACCTGTCCGGGTTCACCGGCTCCAACGCGGCGCTGCTGGTATTCGCCGACGAGCGGCCGGCGATCCTGGCCACCGACGGCCGCTACCGCACCCAGGCGGCCCGCCAGGCCCCCGACCTGGCCGTCGACATCGAGCGGGCATGCGGTCGTCATCTGGTTTGCCGGGCCGCGGGCGCGGGGGCGCGACGGATCGGTTTCGAGGGACACGCGGTGACCGTCGATGCACACCTGGCCCTGTTGGGTGTGCTGGAGCCCAACCGGAACGCGGAACTGGTCCGCGCCTCGGGTCTGGTGGAAGAGCTGCGCGAGATCAAGGACGACGGCGAGGTGGCGCTGCTGCGGTTGGCCTGTGAGGCCGCCGACGCCGCCCTGGCCGACCTGATCGAGCAGGGCGGGCTGCGGCCCGGGCGCACCGAGAAGGAGGTGCGCCGCGACCTGGAGTCCCGGATGCTCGACCACGGCGCCGACGGGCCGTCCTTCGAGACCATCGTCGCCGCCGGCGCCAATTCCGCGGTGCCCCACCACCGGCCCACCGACGCGGTGCTGCAGGCGGGGGACTTCGTCAAGATCGACTTCGGCGCGCTGGTCGGTGGCTACCACTCCGACATGACCCGAACGTTCGTGCTCGGAACCGCCGCGGACTGGCAGCGCGAGATCTACGGCCTGGTCGCCGCCGCCCAGCGGGCCGGACGCGAGGCGTTGGGCCCCGATGTGCCGCTGTGCTCGGTGGACGCGGCGTCGCGGCAGGTCATCGCCGACGCCGGGTACGGCGAGACGTTCAGTCACGGGCTCGGCCACGGGGTGGGACTGCAGATCCACGAAGCGCCGGGAATCAACGCGTCGGCCGCCGGTACACTACGTGCTGGCTCCGCGGTGACCGTGGAACCAGGTGTCTACTTGCCCGATCGCGGCGGTGTCCGCATCGAGGACACCTTGGTCGTCGGCATGAAGTCGCCCGAACTGCTTACCCGGTTCCCCAAGGATCTGACGATCCTGTAGCACCCGATCCCGCCGACCAGGGATCCCCGACTCTCAAAGGAGTACCGACTGTGGCATCGACTGCCGACTTCAAGAATGGTCTGGTCCTCAACATCGATGGCCAGCTGTGGCAGATCGTGGAGTTCCAGCACGTCAAGCCCGGCAAGGGCCCGGCGTTCGTCCGCACCAAGCTCAAGAACGTGCTGTCGGGCAAGGTGGTCGACAAGACCTACAACGCCGGTGTGAAGGTCGAGACCGCCACCGTGGACCGCCGCGACGCCACCTACCTCTACCGCGACGGCAGCGACTTCGTGTTCATGGACTCCGAGGACTACGAGCAGCATCCGCTGCCGGACTCGCTGGTCGGCAACGCCGCCAACTTCCTGCTGGAGAGCATGCCGGTGCAGATCGCCTTCCACAACGGCAGCCCGCTGTACCTCGAACTGCCCGTGACCGTCGAACTCGAGGTCACCCACACCGAGCCCGGGCTGCAGGGGGACCGCTCCAGCGCCGGCACCAAGCCCGCCACCGTCGAGACCGGTGCCGAGATCCAGGTACCGCTGTTCATCAACACCGGCGACAAGCTCAAGATCGACTCGCGGGACGGAAGCTACCTGGGCCGCGTGAATGCCTGACGACCGGTCTTCCCGGCCCGCGCGCCCCGCGAGGGGACGTCACCACGCGCGCAAACGGGCGGTGGATCTGCTGTTCGAGGCCGAGGCCCGCGGGCTGACCGCGGCCGAGGTGGCCGCCGGGCGCACCGAGCTGGCCCGGGTGCAGCCCGACGTCGAGCCGCTCAATCCCTACACCGTGACGGTGGCCAACGGGGTCGCCGAGCACGCCGCCCACATCGACGATCTCATCAGCAGCCACCTGCAGGGCTGGGCCCTGGAACGGCTGCCCGCGGTGGACCGCTCCATCCTGCGGGTGGCGGTCTGGGAGTTGCTGCACGCCGAGGATGTGCCCGAGCCGGTGGCCGTCGACGAAGCGGTCCAGCTGGCCAAGGAACTGTCCACCGACGACTCCCCGGGATTCGTCAACGGCGTTCTGGGCCAGGTGATGCTGGTGACACCGCAGATCCGTGCCGCGGCCGCCGCGGTGCGCACGTCGGCGGGCGGTGGGCAGGCCGGTGACCAGGCCGGCACCCCGGACGGTCCCACCGAGCCTTCCTGACGCCGGCCGATCCCCACCGGCCGATCCCCACCGGCTGATCCCAGCGACCGATCCCGGAAAAGGGAGCCCCCCACCGCCGCGCCTTCTCGTCTAGCGTGGCTGGCTGTCGGCGGGCGCGGGCCCGCGGCGATGCGACGAGGGAGTGCGGTGGACGGCGGCTGTGACGGTGGTGCGGACGGTGATGACGGGGCCGGCGGCCTGCGCATCCTGTGGTACATCAACGGCGCCGACGGCGACGTGCCCTGGCAGCCGCGGGGGCGGATCCCGCCGTCGCTGGCGCACCTGCGGTCGGTGGCCTGCGCCCTGGACCACCTGGGCTACTACGGCGCGCTGAGCACCGCACGCGAGACCATCGCCCTGGTCTCCGACACCACGCGCCTGCGGTTCATGATCCCCGAGTACCCCGGGGTCAAGCCGCCGGCGCTGCTGGCCGAGCAGGCCCAGGTCTTCGACCACTACTCGGGTGGGCGGCTGATCTTCAACCAGGTCAACGGGGCCGACCCGGTCCTGGCCCGCTACGGCCGCTTCGAGACCAAGGCGCAGCGCTACGCGCTGTCGCAGGAGTACTGGGCGCTGGTGCGTGCGCTCTACCTCGACGGCACCGACGGATACGACGGCGCCGGCTTCACGTTCGGGCCGCGCTACAAGCCCGCGATCGCGGGGCCGCGCCAGCGCGGCGGAGTGCCGGTGTGGGGGACCGGCGCCTCACCCGAAGGCATCGCACACGCCGCCGAGACGCTCGATCTGTACCTCAGCTTCCTGGCCGAACCCCCCGCGCTGTCCGACACGTTCGGTGCGCTGCGGCGCGCCGCCGCGGCCAGGGGCCGCCACATCCCCGTCGGGGTGCTGGCCAGTGTGGTGGTGCGCGACACCGACGACGAGGCGTGGGCGCACTTCGAATGGCAGCTGTCGCAGACCGACCCCGCCGAGATGAACCGGCTGGCCGACCGGAACCTGCGTTCCTTCGGCTTCGCCCCGCTCGACGAACTGACCAGCGAAGACCCGCAGGTGCAGAGCCGTATCGACGCGCTGCGCCGCGGACGGCTGCCGACCCGCGAGGAGCTGGAGTTCGCGCCGGGGCTGGCCGCGGGCCTGACCACCTGGACCTCCGGGGAGCCTCCGTTCGACATCGCCGGCAAGGGGTCCGGCAACTACCTGGTGGGCAGCCCGGAGACGGTCGCCGCCCTGATCACCGAACTGTCCGCGCAGCTGGGCATCGACAGCTGGATCCTGTCCGGGTGGCCGCTGGCCGCCGAGGCGGAGCGCTTCGCCAGGCAGGTGATGCCCCTGCTGAACGTCCGGCCCTATGAGCCGCCCGACCTCACCGATGCCGGGCTGGAGGCCGCCGCGCGCTGAACCCGCTCCCGTGCCGGGGTGTCCGGTGCTCAGAGCCCCGGGTAGTCGGGCAGCTCGACCGATTGGGCGACGGTGAACCACCGCCGTTTGGCGACGACCCGCAGCGGCCACTTCTGCATGTACTTCATCGCCAACGCGTTGTCGCGGATCTCCTTCTCCGTCATCGGCGCGAAGCGCTCCATGCTGTTGGGCAGATCCTGACAGGTCCGCACGTACGGGCGCATCCGCGCGGTGTAGCGCTCGAACGCCCGGGCCAGGTGCCCGCCGTCGACCCCCCGCGTCGCCGGCCCCAGCTCGCCGGCCAGGAGGTAGGCGCCCACCAGCGCCAGGCTGGTGCCCATGCCCGACAAGGGCGATGCACAGTAGCCGGCGTCGCCGACCAGCGCGACGCGCCCGGTGGTCCACGAGGCCATGCGCACCTGGCAGAACGCGTCGAAGTAGAAGTCCTCGGCGGTCTCGGCGGCGGCCAGCAGCTGATCGCAGTGCCATCCGGCCCCGGCGAAGCGTTCGGCCAGCAGGCGTCGCTGCGCGTCGGGGTCGCGGCGGTCATAGTCGATGGGCCCGGAACGGAAGGCCAGTCCCGCCTTGGCCAGTGCCGGGTCATGGGTGGGACGCAACGAGGCGTTGAGGCCCCCGGGGGCCTGATACATCAGGTACCAGCCGTCCAGCCCGACGGTGTCCGGGGCGCTGAACCACGCGTTGTAGCCGCCGAGCGGCCGGATGAACTGCTCCTCGGGCCCGAACGCCAGGCGGCGCACACCCGAATGCGGTCCGTCGGCGCCCACCACCAGGTCGGCCTGCACGGTGGAGCCGTCGCTCAAGGTGGCGCACACGCGATCGGCGGACCCGGTGTCCAGCGCGGTGATGCGGGTGCCGAACAGGTATTCCGCGCGTTCGCGGGTGGCCTCGTGGAGGATGTCGACCAGGTCGCCGCGCAGGATCTCCAGTTTGGAGACCGGCCCGTTGCCGTCGAAGGCCTCGACCGGCATCTCGGCGCGCCTGCTGCCGTCGGCGCGCACCCAGGCGATACCCCGCTGGAACAGCGAACGCTGTTTCATCTTGTCCAACAGGCCCATTCGCTCGACGACGTCGGCGCCGGCCCCGCGCAGGTCGACGGTCTGGCCGCCCGGGCGGATCCCCGGCGCGAGTTCGGCCACGACGACCCGATAGCCGTATCCGGACAACAGGTGGGCCAGTGCCGGGCCGGCGATACCGGCTCCGCTGATCAGCACGGTCGGCTCTGTCATGTCGCTCAAGGTATTTCAAAGCGGGCCGGGTCACAACGGAGTTCGCGCCGGCTCGCTAGGCTGCAATCCATGGCGAGCGCGGGCGCGTCGCGGCTCTCCGTCGACGACTGGGTGCAGGCAGGTTTTGCGGTTCTTGCCGAGCAGGGACTCAAAGCGCTGACCATCGATCGACTCTGCCGTCGGCTCAACGTCACCAAGGGCAGCTTCTACTGGCATTTCGACGACATGGCGGCCTACCGTGCGGCGCTGATCGAATCGTGGGCCGCCGTGCGCGACGACGATCGGGTGCCGTTCGCCGGGCTCGCCGAGCTCCCGCCGCGGCAGCGGCTCGCCCAGATGATGGCGGCGCTGGTGAGCCCGCGCCACTGGATGCTCGAGCGCGCCATGCGGGAGTGGGCCAAGTCGGCGCCCGCGGTCGCCGACGCGGTGCGTGCCTCGGACCGCACCGTGCTGCGCGCCGTGCGGCAGGCGTTCCTCGACGACGGCTTCGACGGCGCCGAGGCCGAGATGCGCGCCAACGCCACCTTCGCCGCGGGCATCGGGTTCCTGCACCTCACCGAATCCCGTGCCGAATCCGGTGCTGACTCCGGTGCCGATGCCGACTCCGAGGTGACTGCCGACGCCGAGGCGGCCGCCCAGCGGGAGCGCTTCCTGGATCTGATGCTGCGGCACTGATTCTGGCCTGGTTTGGTGGCCCACCCGGGGACCGCGCACGCGGCCGAGCCGTGCGTGCGGACGCTACCATACCAAAAGGTATGGTAGCGTCCGGTTGATGACCCTGGTCACCGACGACTTCGTCGCACGCCTGGCCGAGCGCGCACCCAAGGCCGAGGAGATGCGCCGGCTCCCGGCCGACACCGTCTCCGAGTTCCGCCGCAGCGAACTGGCCGCCCTGCTGGTCCCCGCCGCCTACGGCGGGCGGCAGGCCGATTTCGCCGAGATCCTCGACCCTGTCCGCCGGATGGCGCACGGCTGCGCCTCCAGCGCCTGGACGCTGGGCTTCTACACTCTGCACAACTGGATGCTGGCACTGTTCGACGCGCCCGCCCAGGACGAGGTCTTCGCGCACGGACCGGTGCTGTGTCCCGCGCCACTGGCCCCGACGGGCCGGGGGCTGCCCGTCGACGGCGGCGTGCGGCTCACCGGCCGGTGGTCGTGGGCCACCGGCGTGATGGACGCCGACTGGATCATGGTCGGGGCATTGGTCGGGGGTTCCGACACCGAGATCACGCCCGCGCTGGCGCTGCTGCCGGCCGGCGACATCGAGATCCACGACGTCTGGCACACGGCGGGAATGCGGGCCACCGGCTCCAACGACGTGACGGTCACCGACGTGTTCGTGCCCACCCATCGGATGGTCTCGGTCGCCGACATCTACCGGGGCACCGCGCCCGGGGCGGCGCTCCACGGCGCCGCCACCTACCGGTGGCCGATGGTTCCCGCGCTGGCACTGGTGGCGGCCATGCCGGCGCTGGGCAGCGCCGAGTACGCCGCCGATCTGTTCGCCCAGCGGCTGAGCACCAGGGTGATGGCCTATTCCGGTGCCGCCCAGCGTGATCAGCCGGCAGCACAGATCAGGCTCGCCGACGCCCGGGTGCGGTTGGCGGCGCTGCGCGGGCTCCTCGCGCACACGGTGGCCGCCATCGAGTCCGCGATGTCCGGCGACGCGCCGGTACCGCGTGCCCGGCGGGCCGAGGCGCGGGCGGCGGCCGCGCACATCGTGCACGAATCGCGGGCCGTGGTGGCCGGGCTGCTCGAAGCGGCCGGGGCCAGCGCCCATTTCCTGACCAACCCGCTGCAGCGGATCCGCCGTGACGTGGACATCATCGCCGGGCACGTCGTCTTCGACTACGACGTGAGCCGGGAACTGTCCGGGGCCCTGGAGATCGGCGCGTCCGTCTCGCCGATCGCGATGGTTTAGCCGCTACAGTCCCAGCGCCTGGTAGGTGCGCCTGACGAACTTGGGCTGCGCGGTCTGCAGGCGGACCAGCGAGGTGTTGCCCGCGATCGCCGCGGCGTCCGGGCCCAGGTTCGGGTAGTTCTGGATCAGATAGATCAGGATCGTGTCGTTGGCCGGGTCGGCCTGCCACCACGTGCCGTAGGCGCCCGGCCAGGTGAACGTCCCCACCCCGCCCGGGCCGAACAGCGGCGTCGACTTGACCGGATCGGTCACCACCGACAGGTTCAGGCCGAACCCGCGTCCGATCCAGTACGGCATCCCCAGGAACGGGATCCGCTTCTGCGCATCGGTGAGCTGGTCGGTGCGCATCAACCGCACCGATTCCTCGGACAGCACCCGCACCCCGTCCACGGTGCCGCCGCGCAGCAGCATCAACGCGAATTTCAGGTAGTCGCCGGCGGTGGACAGCAGGCCGGCGCCGCCCTGGCAGAACGGTGGCGGGGCGATCGGGACCGGGCCCATCACGTCGTGAGCCAACCGCCCGTCCTCGTCGATCCGGTACATCGTCGCGGCGCGACGCCGGCCCTCCGGTGAGGCGGAGAACCCGGTGTCGACCATGCCCAGCGGCTCGAAGACGCGCTCGGCGAGCACCTCGTGCAGCGGCCTGTCCTCGATCCGCGACACGATGATGCCCAGCACGTCGGTGGCGTGACTGTAGGTCAGCTGCTGGCCGGGCTGGTGCACCAGGGGCAGCTCGGCCAGCTCCGCCAGCCAGCGGTCCTGATCCTGCCGCAGCGGCAGCCGGGCATAGGCCCGGTTCAACGGCCCCGGCACCGAGAACATGTAGGCCAGGCCACTGCGGTGGGTCATCAGGTCGTCGACGGTGATCGGCCGGTGGGCGGGCACGGTGGCGTCCAGCGGGCCGGTGGGGTCGACGAGCACCCGCATCCGGGCGAACTCCGGCAACCACCGGGTGACCGGGTCGCGCAGGGTCAGCTTGCCCTCCTCGACCAGCGCCATCGCCGCCGCGACGGTGACCGGCTTGGTCATCGAGGCGATGCGAAAGATCGTGTCCTGGGTCATCGGGAGTCCGGCCTCGACGTCGCGGTACCCGATCTCGTTGACCTGCAGTACCTTTCCGCCGTTCCAGACCAGCGTGACCGCGCCGGCGAGCAGACCCTCCTGGCAGGCTTCGCGGATGGAGGCCTGGTTCCCGTCGAGATTCACCAGTCGAGGCTATCGGTCCGGCGGCCGGCCCGACCCACCCCCGGACCCCGGCGGCATGTCCGTGCGGTCCGCTTCGTGTCGGGACCCGTTCGGCTGCTATGCTGCCCGGCAGTTCGACATCCTTTAACGATCCGTTCAGCGAGGCGGAGAAGGAGGTCACGGTTGACCGTGGGCGCCAACAGCGGCAGCGACGACACCGATCGGGAATTGATGTCCGCCGCGGACGTCGGTCGCACCATCTCTCGTATCGCCCACCAGATCATCGAGAAGACCGCGCTGGACGGTGCCGAGGCGCCGCGCGTGGTCCTGCTGGGAATCCCCACCCGCGGCGTCATTCTGGCCGCGCGGCTGGCCCGCAACATCGCCGAGTTCTCCGGGGTCCAGGTGCCCCACGGCGGGCTGGACATCACGCTCTACCGCGACGACCTGCTCACCAAGCCGCCGCGCCCCCTGGAAGAGACCTCGATCCCCGAGGGCGGCATCGACGGCGCGCTGGTCGTCCTGGTCGACGACGTGCTCTACTCCGGCCGGTCGGTGCGCGCGGCGCTGGACGCCCTGCGCGACATCGGCCGCCCCCGCGCCGTGCAGCTGGCGGTGCTCGTCGACCGCGGTCACCGGGAACTGCCGATCCGCGCGGACTACGTCGGCAAGAACGTGCCGACCTCGCGCAGCGAGAATGTCAAGGTGCGGCTGACCGAGCACGACGACTGCGACGGCGTGCTCATCGCCCCGTACGGAGGACCCGCCCGGTGAAACACCTGCTCACGACCACCGACCTGAGCCGCGACGAGGCCACGGCGATCCTCGACGACGCCGACCGTTTCAGCCAGGCGCTGCTCGGACGCGAGGTCAAGAAGCTGCCGACCCTGCGCGGACGCACCGTCATCACCATGTTCTACGAGAACTCCACCCGCACACGGGTGTCGTTCGAGGTGGCCGGAAAGTGGATGAGCGCCGACGTCATCAACGTCAGCGCCTCGGGGTCCTCGGTGGCCAAGGGGGAGTCCCTGCGCGACACCGCGCTGACCCTGCGCGCCGCGGGCGCCGACGCGCTGATCGTGCGGCACCCGGCCTCCGGCGCCGCCCAGCAGCTGGCGGCCTGGACCAACGCCGCCGGGCACGGACCGAGCGTGATCAACGCCGGTGACGGCACACACGAACACCCGACCCAGGCGCTGCTCGACGCCCTGACCATCCGGCAGCGGCTCGGCTCCATCGACGGCAGGCGGGTCGTGATCGTCGGCGACATCCTGCACAGCAGGGTGGCCCGGTCCAACGTCATGCTGCTGGCCACCCTGGGCGCCGAGGTGGTGCTGGTCGCGCCGCCGACGCTGCTGCCCGTGGGGGTCGGAGACTGGCCGGTGACGGTGTCACACGATCTGGACGCCGAGCTGCCCGCCGCCGACGCGGTGCTGATGCTGCGGGTGCAGGCCGAACGGATGAACGGCGGTTTCTTCCCCTCGCCGCGGGAGTACTCGGTGCTCTACGGGCTCTCCGAGGCCCGGCAGCGCATGCTGCCCGAACACGCCGTCGTGCTGCACCCGGGACCGATGCTGCGCGGAATGGAAATCGCGTCCTCGGTTGCGGACTCGTCGCAATCGGCGGTGCTGCAACAGGTCACCAACGGTGTGCATGTGCGGATGGCGGTGCTGTTCCACCTGCTGGTGGGAGCCGAGCAGGCCGGTCACGCCGGCCCCGAGATGGGGGGAGTGGCATGAGCGTGCTGATCCGGGGTGTGCGGCGCTACGGCGAGGGCGAGCCCGTGGACGTGCTCGTCGAGGACGGCCAGATCGCCGCGATCGGGCCCGGCCTGACCGCCGACGAGCGCACCGACGTTCTCGACGCCGCCGGCCAGGTCCTGCTGCCGGGCTTCGTCGACCTGCACACCCATCTGCGTGAGCCGGGCCGCGAGGACACCGAGACCATCGAAACCGGCTCGGCGGCAGCGGCTCTGGGTGGCTTCACCGCCGTGTTCGCGATGGCCAACACCACGCCGGTCGCCGACTCCCCGGTGGTCACCGACCACGTCTGGCAGCGCGGCCGCCAGGTGGGCCTGGTCGACGTCCACCCGGTCGGGGCCGTCACCGTCGGGCTGGCCGGGACCCAGTTGACCGAGATGGCGATGATGGCCAACGGTGCCGCCAAGGTGCGGATGTTCTCCGACGACGGCAAGTGCGTGCACGATCCGCTGATCATGCGCCGCGCGCTGGAATACGCCACCGGGCTGGGTGTGCTGGTCGCCCAGCACGCCGAGGAACCGAGGCTGACCGTGGGCGCGGTGGCCCACGAGGGTCCGACCGCGGCGCGGCTCGGGTTGGCGGGCTGGCCGCGCGCGGCCGAGGAGTCGATCGTCGCCCGTGACGCGCTGCTGGCCCGCGACGCGGGGGCCCGGGTGCATATCTGCCACGCCTCCACCCGGGGCACGGTGGAACTGCTCGGCTGGGCCAAGGCCCAGGGCATCGCCATCACGGCCGAGGTCACCCCGCACCACCTGCTGCTCGACGACAGCCGACTGCAGACCTACGACGGCGTCAACCGGGTCAACCCGCCGCTGCGCGAGGCCTCGGACGCCCAGGCGCTGCGTCAGGCCCTGGCCGACGGGGTGATCGACTGTGTGGCCACCGACCACGCGCCGCACGCCGAACACGAGAAGTGCTGTGAGTTCTCGGTGGCCCGGCCCGGCATGCTGGGTCTGCAGACCGCGCTGTCGGTGGTGGTCGAGACCATGGTCGTTCCCGGGCTGCTCACCTGGCGCGACGTCGCGCGGGTGATGAGCGAGAACCCGGCCCGCATCGTCGGTCTCACCGACCAGGGCCGCCCGCTGGAGGTCGGGGAACCGGCGAACCTGACCATCGTCGACCCCGAGGCGAGCTGGACCGTCGACGGGTCCGCGCTGGCCAGCCGGTCGGCCAACACCCCCTACGCGTCGATGACGCTGCCGGCGACCGTGACCGCCACCCTGCTGCGCGGCCGCGTCACCGCACGCGACGGGAGGGCCCAGCTGTGAGCCGGCGGGTTCGCGAGGGCAGGTGTCGTGCATGAACACCCCCACCATGGTCGCCTCCCTGGTCTTCGCCGGGGTTCTGGTCGTGCTCATCGCCTGGCTGATCAGCCGGATGCTGCGGGGCTGGCGGCGCCGGGCCGAACGTCAGATCGCTCTGGTCGGGCAGTTGCCCACGCTGCCCGACACGGTCGGGCAGGCCGTGGTCGCGCCCACCAAGGGCCTCTACGTCGGCAGCACCCTGGCGCCGCGCTGGCTGGACCGCATCGCCGCCGGTGACCTGGGCTACCGGTCCAAGGCGGTGATCACCCGCTACCCGGAGGGCATCATGGTGCAGCGCAGCGGTGCCTCGCCCATCTGGATCCCACAGGACTCGATCCTGTTGATCCGCACCGAGACGGGGCTGGCGGGCAAGGTCGTTCCCGCCGGTCGCAACGGCGACGGGGACCCCCGGGGCGGGATCCTGGCCATCCGGTGGCGCCTGCCCTCGGGCACCGAGATCGACACCGGGTTCCGCGGCGACAACCGCGGTGATTATGCGAAATGGTTGATTGGCGGAGCGGATGGAGCCGAGATCGCGTGAGTGAGCAAGCCGTACTGGTCCTCGAAGACGGCCGGGTGTTCACCGGCCGGCCCTTCGGTGCGCTCGGCCAGACCCTGGGTGAGGCGGTGTTCTCCACCGGGATGTCGGGGTACCAGGAGACGTTGACCGACCCGAGCTACCACCGTCAGATCGTGGTGGCGACCGCCCCGCAGATCGGCAACACCGGCTGGAACCACGAGGACGCCGAGAGCCGCGGCGACCGGATCTGGGTGGCGGGCTACGCCGTGCGCGACCCCTCGCCGCGCGCCTCGAACTGGCGGTCCAGCGGCACACTCGAGGACGAACTGCGCCGGCAGGGGATCGTCGGCATCGCCGGCATCGACACCCGGGCCGTGGTGCGGCACCTGCGCAGCCGCGGCTCGATGAAGGCCGGCGTCTTCTCGGGTCCCGCCCTGCCCGACACCAGGGATGCCGCCACACACATTGCCCCGCTGCTCGATCGGGTTCGGGGCCAGGAGTCCATGCTCGGCGCCGACCTGGCCGGTGAGGTCAGCACGGAGGCCGGCTACGTCGTCGAACCCGACGGCGCGCACCGGTTCACCGTGGCCGCTCTGGATCTGGGCATCAAGACCAACACCCCGCGGAACTTCGCCCGCCGCGGCGTGCGCAGCCTGGTGCTGCCGTCCTCGGCGACCTTCGAGCAGATCACCGAGCTCCGGCCCGACGGGGTGTTCCTGTCCAACGGCCCGGGCGATCCGGCCACCGCCGACCACGTCGTGGCGGTCACCCGGGAGGTGCTGGCGGCCGGGATCCCGCTGTTCGGGATCTGTTTCGGCAACCAGCTGCTGGGGCGCGCACTGGGCCGTTCGACCTACAAGATGACCTTCGGCCACCGGGGCATCAACATCCCCGTGATGGATCACCGGACCGGCCGGGTGGCGATCACCGCACAGAATCACGGGTTCGCGCTCGAGGGCGAGGCCGGCGAGGAGTTCGACACCGACTTCGGCCGGGCCGTGGTCAGCCACACCTGCGCCAACGACGGTGTCGTGGAGGGGATCAGGCTTCTCAGCGGCCGCGCCTTCTCCGTGCAGTACCACCCCGAGGCGGCCGCGGGTCCGCACGACGCGGAGTACCTGTTCGACCAGTTCGTCGACCTGATGGCGGGGGACTCATGACCGCGAGCGCTCACCTGGGAACAGGTTTGACGGCGTGTCGCGTACCGGGATGCGCGCTCGCGCAGGAAGCGGGTAACTGATGCCACGCCGTACCGACATCAACCACGTCCTGGTCATCGGCTCCGGGCCGATCATCATCGGGCAGGCCTGCGAGTTCGACTACTCGGGCACCCAGGCGTGCCGGGTGCTGCGCGCCGAGGGGCTGCAGGTCAGCCTGGTCAACTCCAACCCGGCGACGATCATGACCGACCCCGAGTACGCCGACCACACCTACGTCGAGCCCATCACCGCGGCCTTCGTCGAGCGGGTCATCGCCCAGCAGGCCGAGCGCGGCAACAGGATCGACGCGCTGCTGGCCACCCTCGGCGGGCAGACCGCGCTCAACACCGCCGTGGCGCTCTACGAGAACGGGGTGCTCGACAAGTACGGCGTGGAACTCATCGGCGCCGACTTCGAAGCCATCCAGCGTGGTGAGGACCGGCAGCGGTTCAAGGACATCGTGGCCAAGGTGGGCGGTGAATCCGCGCGCAGCCGGGTCTGTTTCACCATGGACGAGGTTCGGGAGACGGTCGCCGAGCTGGGCCTTCCGGTGGTGGTCCGGCCCAGCTTCACCATGGGTGGTCTGGGTTCGGGGATGGCCTCCAGCGTCGAGGACGTCGAACGGATGGCCGGCGACGGTCTGGCGGCCTCGCCCAGCGCCAACGTCCTGATCGAGGAGTCGATCTTCGGCTGGAAGGAATACGAGCTGGAGCTGATGCGCGACGGCCACGACAACGTGGTGGTCGTCTGCTCCATCGAGAACTTCGACCCGATGGGTGTGCACACCGGCGACTCGGTCACCGTGGCCCCGGCGATGACGCTGACCGACCGCGAGTACCAGAAAATGCGCGACCTGGGGATCGCGATCCTGCGCGAGGTGGGCGTCGACACCGGCGGCTGCAACATCCAGTTCGCGGTCGACCCGGTCGACGGGCGGCTGATCGTCATCGAGATGAACCCGCGGGTGTCACGCTCCTCGGCGCTGGCGTCCAAGGCCACCGGGTTCCCGATCGCCAAGATCGCGGCCAAGCTGGCCATCGGCTACACCCTCGACGAGATCGTCAACGACATCACCAAGGAGACCCCGGCCTGCTTCGAGCCGACGCTGGACTACGTGGTGGTCAAGGCGCCGCGGTTCGCGTTCGAGAAGTTCCCCGGCGCCGACACCACGCTGACCACCACGATGAAGTCGGTGGGGGAGGCGATGTCGTTGGGCCGCAACTTCATCGAGGCGCTCGGCAAGGTGATGCGGTCGCTGGAGACCGGACGGGCCGGCTTCTGGACGGGTGTGGATCCCGAGGGCGGGGTCGAGGCCGTGCTGGAGCGGCTGCGTACTCCCACCGACGGCCGGCTCTACGACATCGAACTCGCGCTGCGGCTGGGTGCCGCGGTGGAGGACGTCGCCGCCGCCTCCGGCGTCGACCCCTGGTTCGTCGAGCAGATCCACGGACTGGTTGCGCTGCGCGGCGAACTGGCCGAGTCCCCGGTGCTCGACGAGGAGCTGCTGCGCCGGGCCAAGTACAACGGACTGTCCGACCGTCAGATCGCCGCGCTGCGCCCGGAACTGGCCGGGGAGGCCGGTGTGCGCGCGCTGCGCGAGCGGCTCGGCATCCACCCGGTCTACAAGACCGTCGACACCTGCGCGGCCGAGTTCGAGGCCAAGACGCCCTACCACTACAGCAGCTACGAGCTGGACCCCGCCGCCGAGACCGAGGTGGCCCCGCAGGACTCCCGGCCCAAGGTGCTCATCCTGGGCTCCGGGCCCAACCGGATCGGTCAGGGCATCGAATTCGACTACAGCTGCGTGCACGCGGCCACCACGCTCAGTGCCGCCGGGTTCGAGACCGTCATGGTCAACTGCAACCCCGAGACGGTGTCCACCGACTACGACACCGCCGATCGGCTGTACTTCGAGCCGTTGACCTTCGAGGACGTCCTGGAGGTCTACCGCGCCGAACAGGCCTCCGGGGCGGGTGGTCCGGGCGTGGTCGGCGTCATCGTGCAGTTGGGTGGGCAGACCCCACTGGGGCTGGCCGAACGGCTGGAGCGCGCCGGTGTGCCCATCGTGGGCACCAGCCCCAGGGCCATCGACATGGCCGAGGACCGCGGCGCCTTCGGCGAGGTGCTGACCAACGCGGGCCTGCCGGCCCCGCGGTTCGGCACGGCGACCAGCTTCGATGCGGCCAGGAAGATCGCCGCCGAGATCGGCTACCCGGTGTTGGTGCGGCCCTCCTACGTGCTCGGTGGACGCGGCATGGAGATCGTCTACGACGAGGAGACGCTGCGCGGCTACATCACCCGGGCCACCGAACTCAGCCCGGAGCACCCCGTGCTGGTCGACCGGTTCCTCGAAGACGCCATCGAGATCGACGTCGACGCGCTGTGCGACGGCACCGAGGTCTACATCGGCGGGGTGATGGAGCACATCGAGGAGGCCGGCATCCATTCCGGTGACTCGGCGTGCGCGCTGCCCCCGGTCACGCTGGGGCGCCAGGACATCGACGCGGTGCGGCATGCCACCTCCGCCATCGCCCACGGCATCGGGGTGGTCGGTCTGCTCAACGTGCAGTACGCGCTCAAGGACGATGTGCTCTACGTGCTGGAGGCCAACCCGCGCGCCAGCCGGACCGTGCCGTTCGTGTCGAAGGCCACCGCCGTGCCGTTGGCCAAGGCGTGCGCACGGATCATGCTGGGCGCCACGATCGCCGATCTGCGGGCCGAGGGTCTGCTGGCCGCCGAGGGCGACGGTGCCAGCCCCGCCCCGCACGCGCCGATCGCGGTGAAGGAGGCGGTGCTGCCGTTCCACCGCTTCCGGCGCGCCGACGGTTCCAGCATCGATTCGCTGCTGGGCCCGGAGATGAAGTCGACCGGTGAGGTGATGGGGATCGACTCCGACTTCGGCAGCGCGTTCGCCAAGAGTCAGACCGCGGCCTACGGCTCGCTGCCGGCCCAGGGCACCGTGTTCGTGTCGGTGGCCAACCGCGACAAGCGGTCGCTGGTGTTCCCGGTCAAGCGGCTGGCCGACCTCGGTTTCCGGGTCATGGCAACCGAGGGTACTGCGGAAATGCTGCGCCGCAACGGAATTCCCTGCGAAGTGGTGCGCAAGCACTTCGAGGAGCCGAGCCCGCAACGGCCCTCGGTGTCGGCGGTGGAGGCCATCCGGGCCGGTGGGGTCGACATGGTGATCAACACCCCCTACGGCAACTCCGGTCCGCGGGTGGACGGCTACGAGATCCGCGCTGCGGCGGTGCAGATGAACATTCCGTGCGTCACCACCGTGCAGGGCGCGTCGGCGGCCGTGCAGGGCATCGAGGCGGGTATCCGCGGCGACATCGGTGTGCAGTCGCTGCAGGAACTGCACGCCGCCATGGACGGGCACTGAGAGATGGCCGCCGGCCAGGGCGGTCAGGAGCCGGGGTTCGGAGTCCGGCTGGCCGATGCGGTGTCCGCCCGCGGCCCACTGTGCCTGGGGATCGACCCGCACCCCGAACTGCTCGAGGCGTGGGGCCTGCCGCAGAGCGTGGCCGGGCTGGCCGCGTTCAGCGACATCTGCGTCGCGGCATTCGGCGGGTTCGCCGTCGTCAAGCCGCAGGTGGCGTTCTTCGAGTCGTACGGTGCGGCCGGATATGCCGTCCTGGAGACGGCCATCGCCGGGCTCCGGGAGGCCGGCGCGCTGGTGCTGGCCGACGCTAAACGAGGAGACATCGGCACCACCATGGCCGCCTACGCCCGGGCGTGGGTGGGGGATTCACCCCTGGCCTGTGACGCGGTGACCGCCTCGCCCTACCTCGGCTTCGGCGCACTGGACCCGCTGCTGGACCTCGCCGGGGCCACCGGGCGGGGGGTGTTCGTACTGGCCGCCACCTCGAATCCCGAGGGCGCCGGCGTGCAGCGGGCCCGGCTGGCGGGCGGACGCAGCATCGCTCAGGCGATGGTGGACTCCGCCGCCGATATCAACCGGCCGTGGCGTCCCCGGTTGGGTCCGGTGGGGGTGGTCGTCGGGGCCACGCTCAGCGAGGTTCCCGATCTGAGCACGCTCTCGGGCCCGGTCCTGGTGCCCGGGGTGGGGGCCCAGGGCGGCCGCCCCGAGGCGCTCGGCGGTCTGGGCGGTGCGGCGCAGGGGCAGGTGCTGCCCGCCGTGTCCAGGGAGGTGCTGCGGGCCGGCCCGGATGTCGCGGCCCTGCGCACCGCCGGCGAGGCGATGCGCGACGCGCTGGCCTATCTGGCCTGAGTTGCCCGGCCCGAGCGCGGGCCCGGGCAACCCGGCGCCCGCGCTCGGTGACGGGTCGATCACCTCATCACAGTGATCTCGTGGTGTATTGGCAGGAGATTCACAGCGGAATCCAGCGACCCAGGAACCAGAAGCCCCAGCCGTGGCCGTTGCCGGCCGGCATCGGCACGACCTGCTGACCCTGGTACATGAAGGGCTGATGGTCCCGGCGGCCCTGCTCGATACCGCGCTGTCCGGGCGGCGGCGGTGCGGGGTGCCCGCACTGCGGACCGCCGGGCGCTCCGCACGGCGGCCCCGGGTCGGCGGCCGCGGTGCCCAGTCCCACGCCGAGCCCCACGCCGAGGACTCCGGCGAGCCCCACACCGGCCGCCAGTACCGATCCTCCGATCGTGCGCTTGAGTTCCATCACGGCGCCTCCATTTCGTCGTCTTGTTCGGTCTTGATCCAGTGGTGCCCGGGCTGACGCCCGGGCACGACTGAAGTTAGGGATGCGACTTATGCGACGCATGTGGCGATAGTGGGTGTGCGCTGTGCGTCCGGCAACGGAACGTGATCCCCGCGTCGACGAGGCGTGTGACCTGCGGTTGACGTGTCGGCCGGGCCGCCCGACCGTGCCGGTCTGGGCCTGCGTCGGTGGTGTCCGGTCCCGCCCGGCGCGACCACGCCCCATCCGCGGTTTCCGGTGGTCATCGCCTTGTGCTCCGGGCCGTTCTCGGGAAAACGTCGCGTCGCACGCCCAGCGGCTCGCCTGGGCAGCGTTGGACGTCCGATGGCCGATGGCCCGCGTGCCGACGTGCCGGGGCTGCAGCGGCCCGTCCAGGGCGCCACGCGAGGCCCCGGCGCTCGTTCCCGGCGATCGGTCCGCCGCTGGACTTCTCGTCGCCGCTGCCGGGTTGTCGCCCCGCGGTGTCGACCGTGCAGTGCTGCCCCCGGTGCTGCCCCCGGTGCCGCCCCCGCGGGCCGCCAGGGGTGCCGGTGGGTATCGGCCCGGCGGACACGCCCGACACGCCGCGAGGTGTTCGACCCGGGACGGTGTTTCCCAATCGGCCCGCCGAGACGAATGTGACCTGGGTCCGGGGCCGCGGAGCAACGCTGTGACGGTCGGACAAATCACCTGTGACCTGCGCATTCGGCCGGCTTGTGGGTCATCGAGCGTCGGTGGGGCCCGGGCGGGTCCCCGGTTGCGACCATGCCCGGACCGCCCGATGGGATCGGCCAATACGCTGGGCCTTTGTCGGAGCGGGATGGGGGTGGGGTTAGATTTCGTCAGGCAGCCTGGGTACGGTCGGCGTCGCTGGCAGGACTACCCCGGCAGAACAACACACATGGCAACACAGATGGCAATGAGACGGAGGAACCGTGGCCCTTCCCCAGTTGACCGACGAACAGCGCGCGGCAGCGTTGGAGAAGGCTGCTGCCGCACGTCGAGCGCGAGCTGAGCTCAAGGATCGGCTCAAGCGCGGCGGCACCAACCTCAAGCAGGTGCTCAAGGACGCCGAGACCGATGAGGTCTTGGGCAAGATGAAGGTCTCCGCGCTGCTGGAGGCCCTGCCCAAGGTCGGCAAGGTCAAGGCGCAGGAGATCATGACCGAATTGGAGATCGCACCCACCCGCCGGCTGCGCGGCCTGGGTGATCGGCAGCGCAAGGCGCTGCTGGAGAAGTTCGACCCCTCCTAGAGGTCGGTGAACGCTGGCGGGGGACCGGATGGCGGGCACGACGGCGGGTCTTCGGCTGAAGGCCGGGTTGTCGTGCTGTCCGGTCCCACCGCGGTCGGTAAATCGACCGTGGTGCGGTGCCTCAGGGACCGCGTCCCCGACCTGTATTTCAGCGTCTCGGCGACCACGCGAGCGCCCCGGCCGGGAGAGCTCGACGGGGTGGACTACCACTTTGTCGGCCCGGAGGGATTCCAGCGGCTGATCGACTCCGGTGAGCTGCTGGAGTGGGCGGACATCCACGGCGGCCTGCAGCGCTCCGGCACCCCGGCCCAGCCGGTCCGCGACGCGATGAGTGCCGGTCGTCCGGTGCTCATCGAGGTCGACCTCGCGGGTGCGCGCGCCGTCAAGGCCGCGCTACCGGAGGCGTTGACGGTGTTTCTGGCCCCTCCGAGCTGGGCGGATCTGGAGAGTCGGCTGACCGGTCGCGGCACCGAGACACCCGAGGCGATGCGTCGCCGCCTCGACACCGCGCGGGCCGAACTGGCCGCTCAAAGCGACTTCGACGTCGTCGTCGTCAACCGGCAATTGGAGAGTGCCTGCGCCGAATTGGTATCCTTGCTGGTGGGAAACGCGCCGGACACTCCGTGACGGCCTCCCGCCACGCCCCCACACGCCCGGGTGCCGCGCAGGAGCCACGGGGAACACCCTGCGGAAACACCCTGCCGACAAACCTGCCGACACAACCTGCGAACACCACCTCAGCCCGACTTGCCAGGAGAACTCTTAGTGACTAACCCGCACGCTGACACCCTGTCCGCCGCCGAGCAGCTCGAAGCGGGCGGCCTGGCGGCCTTCGAGGGTTCCTACGACACCCCGCTGGGCATCACCAACCCGCCCATCGACGACCTGCTCGACCGCGCGTCCAGCAAGTACGCCCTGGTGATCTACGCGGCCAAGCGGGCCCGCCAGATCAACGACTACTACAACCAGCTCGGCGACGGCATCCTCGAGTACGTCGGACCGCTCGTCGAGCCCGGTCTGCAGGAGAAGCCGCTGTCGATCGCGTTGCGGGAAATCCACGGCGACCTCCTCGAGCACACCGAAGGCGAGTAGTCGGGGCCGCGGCATGGACCGCAAGCGGATCATCGTCGGCGTCGCGGGCGGCATCGCCGCCTACAAGGCCTGCTCGCTGGTCCGCCAGCTGACCGAATCCGGCCACCACGTGCGGGTGGTGCCCACCGCCTCCGCGCTGCGGTTCGTTGGTGCCGCGACGTTTGAGGCGCTCTCGGGCCACCCGGTCCACACCGGTGTCTTCGACGACGTCCCCGAGGTGCCACACGTGCGCATCGGCCAGGACGCCGACCTGGTGGTGGTGGCCCCGGCGACCGCGGACCTGCTGGCGCGCGCGGTGGCCGGCCGCGCCGACGATCTGCTCACCGCCACCCTGCTGACCGCACGCTGCCCCGTGCTGTTCGCCCCGGCGATGCACACCGAGATGTGGCAGCACCCCGCGACCGTCGACAACGTCGCCACCCTGCGGCGCCGGGGAGCGGTGGTGCTCGAGCCGGCATCGGGGCGGTTGACCGGTGCCGACAGCGGACCGGGACGGCTTCCGGAACCCGAGGAGATCGCCACCCTCGCCGAGCTGCTGCTGACCCGCCCCGATGCGATGCCCCACGACCTGACCGGGGTGCGCATGCTGGTCACCGCCGGGGGCACCCGCGAGCCGCTGGACCCGGTGCGGTTCATCGGCAATCGCAGCTCCGGCAAGCAGGGGTACGCGGTGGCCCGGGTGGCCGCCCAGCGCGGCGCCGAGGTGACCCTGATCGCCGGGCACACCGCCGGACTGGCCGACCCGGCCGGGGTGGAGGTGGTCCGCATCGGATCGGCCACCGAGCTGCGCGACGCGGTGTCCAAACACGCGCCGGATGCCAACGTGCTGGTGATGTCGGCCGCGGTCGCCGATTTCCGTCCCGCACAATTCGTGGCGACCAAGATCAAGAAGGGCGCCGAGGAGCCGACCGAGATAGTCCTGACCCGCAACGACGACGTGCTTGCCGGTGCCGTGCGCAGCCGCGCCGAGGGCCAGCTACCCAACATGCGGGTGATCGTCGGGTTCGCCGCCGAGACCGGCGACGCCAACGGCGACGTGCTCTTTCACGCCCGCGGCAAACTCGCCCGCAAGGGATGTGATCTGCTGGTCGTCAACGCCGTCGGCGACGGGCGGGCCTTCGAGGTCGACAACAACGACGGATGGCTGCTGGGCGCCGACGGCGCCGAGTCGGCACTGGAGCACGGGTCCAAGACCCAAATGGCGAGCCGTATCGTGGACGCCGTCGCAGCACTCTTGAGGGACGGGGCCTAAGAGCCCAGGACGCCCACACGGCTTGCGACATCTGCCGGCCGGGGGCAGGCTGCCTGCAGCAACGCGGCCGGACGATACAGTTCGACGGATTGAACGTGAAAGACGCGAAAACAGACGCGAGGCGGAAGGGGAACCAGAACGTGAGTGGTCGGCTGTTCACCAGTGAGTCGGTAACCGAAGGACATCCCGACAAGATCTGTGATGCCATCAGCGACTCGGTGCTCGACGCTCTGCTCGCACAGGACCCGAAGTCGCGGGTGGCGGTGGAAACGCTGGTCACCACCGGACAGGTTCATGTGGTGGGCGAGGTGACCACGAAGGCCAAGGAGGCCTTCGCCGACATTCCCTTGACGGTCCGCGAACGGATCAAGGAGATCGGCTACGACTCCTCGGACAAGGGCTTCGACTACGAGACCTGCGGCGTCAACATCGGCATCGGCGCACAGTCCCCGGATATCGCCCAGGGTGTCGACACCGCCCACGAGACCCGCGTCGGCGGTGCCGCCGACCCGCTGGACTCCCAGGGCGCCGGCGACCAGGGCCTGATGTTCGGCTATGCGATCACCGACACACCCGAGTACATGCCGTTGCCAATTGCCTTGGCGCACCGGCTCTCTCGGCAGCTGACCAAGGTCCGCAAGGACGGTGTGCTCGACTACCTGCGCCCCGACGGCAAGACCCAGGTGACCATCGAGTACCAGGGCAACGTCCCGGTCCGGCTGGACACCGTGGTGCTCTCGACCCAGCACGCCGACGGCATCGACCTGGACGCCACTCTGACCCCCGACATCCGGGAGAAGGTGGTCAACACCGTGCTGGCCGAGCTCGGACACCAGTCGCTGGACACCTCCGATTACCGGCTGCTGGTCAATCCGACCGGCAAGTTCGTGCTCGGCGGTCCGATGGGCGACGCCGGCCTGACGGGCCGCAAGATCATCGTCGACACCTACGGCGGCTGGGCCCGTCACGGTGGCGGCGCGTTTTCGGGCAAGGACCCGTCGAAGGTCGACCGCTCGGCGGCCTACGCGATGCGCTGGGTGGCCAAGAACGTCGTGGCGGCCGGACTCGCCGAGCGAGTCGAGGTGCAGGTCGCCTATGCGATCGGCAAGGCGGCTCCGGTGGGTCTGTTCGTGGAGACCTTCGGCACCGAGACCGTTGACCCGGCGCGCATCGAGAAGGCGATCACCAGCGTGTTCGATCTGCGCCCCGGCGCGATCGTGCGGGATCTGGAGCTGTTGCGCCCGATCTACGCCGAGACCGCCGCCTACGGGCACTTCGGTCGCACCGATGTGGAGCTGCCGTGGGAGCAGCTGAACAAGGTCGAGGACCTCAAGGCCTCGGTTTAGGAGCCGGGTCTAGGGGCCGGGCCTGGAAGCCCGGTCTAGGCATCCCCGCGACGCAGGGCGGCCCGCAGCGCCGCCAGGCCACGTTCGGTGGCCTCGGCGGCCACCGGGGCCGCCAGCGCCAGGCTGACGAAGCCGTGCGACATGGTCTCCTCGTTGGACAGGGTGACCGGCACGCCCGCCTCCTCGAGCAGTTCGGCGTACCTGGCCCCGTCGTCGCGCAGCGGGTCGTGCTCGGCGGTGCCGATGTAGGCCGGCGGCAATCCGGCCAGGCTCTCGGCGTTGGCGGGGGCCAGATCGACGGGCAGCGACGCCGGATCGTCGAAATCCAGTTCGGGCACGTACCAGGTCAGGAACGCCTCGGTGACGTCCCGGTTGAGGATCGGGGCGTCGGCGTTCTCGGTGAACGAGGGCGCCGACATGTCGCCGACGACCACCGGGTACCACAGCAGCTGGAATGCCAGTGCCGGTGCCCCGCGGTCACGCGCCCGCAGGGCCATCACCGCCGACAGATTGCCGCCCGCCGAATCGCCGGCCACCGCGATGCGGGCCGGATCGCCGCCGAGGCCGGCGGCGTTCTCGCCCACCCACTGCAGGGCGGCCCAGGCGTCCTCGACGCCGGCCGGGAACGGATGTTCGGGCGCCAGGCGGTAGTCCACCGACACCACGATCGCCTCGGCGCCCACCGCATGTGCGCGGGCGACGTGATCATGGGTGTCGAGGTCGCCGATCGCCCATCCGCCGCCGTGGTAGAACACCACGACCGGAAGGTCGTCGTGCTGGCCGATGATCGGAGGCCAGTAGATGCGAACCGGGATGTCGGTGACCCCGCCGTGGGAGATGGTGTGCTCCTCGATCCGCATCGCCGGCAGGATGTCCTCGGGCGGGATGACCGCCCGCAGCCGATCGCGGGCCACCCCGACACCGTCCTCGATGGTGAACTCCAGCGGCACCGCGTCCAGCAGTGCCTTGAGGGTGGGATCGATGGGGGGACGGGTGGTGGATTCGGTCATGAGCTCAGATTAGGCGGGCCGACGGCGCCGTCGCCGCCGTCCAGTATTTTCATCCAGCATGGTGGCGATTCCCGGTACGCGCTCGACGTCCGCGACGCGGCGGAAGTGGCTCTGGTGCGCCGCGGCCGCGGCCGGCGCGGGCTACGGGGTGTTCCTGATCGTCGCCGCGTCGGGGTCGCCCTCCGGTGCCGACCTGACGGGCCGGTTTCCCGGACAGCCGGCGATCAAGGCGCTGATGGCGCTGCTGCTGGCCGTGGCCGCGGTGCTGCACCCCATCGCCCGCGAACGACGCTGGCTGGTGGGTGCGCTGGTGTTTTCGGCGGCCGGTGACTTCCTGCTGGCGATGCCGTGGTGGCCGCCGTCGTTCGTCGCGGGTCTGGGGGCGTTCCTGCTGGCCCACCTGTGCTACCTGGGCGCGCTGATCCCGCTGGCCCTACCGCTGGCGGCGGCCCGGCGGGGCCGCGCGGTGACGGCCGCGCTGGTGCTGCTCGCGTGCGCGGCGCTGCTGGGGTGGTTCTGGCCCGCGCTGCGCGATGCCGGGCTGACCGTCCCCGTCACGGTCTACATCGCCGTCCTGGGCGCCATGGTGTGCGCGGCGCTGCTGGCCCGGCTGCCCACCGTGTGGACCGCGGCCGGCGCGGTGTGCTTCGCGGTGTCGGACTCGATGATCGGGATCAGTGAGTTCGTCCGCGGTGACCAACTGCTGGCCGTCCCGATCTGGTGGGCGTACGCGGTCGCGCAGGTGCTGATCACGGCCGGGTTCTTCTTCGGGCGGGCACCGCAGAATCCGGCCGAACCACGGTGACCGGCGCCCGGGAGCCGGCCGAACACGAGCCGATCGCCCGTGTACTGCCGATGCTGACGGTGCCGCACCTCGACCGTGAGTTCGACTACCTGGTCAGCGTCGAGCAGTCCGACGACGCCCAGCCCGGCGTGCGGGTACGGGTGCGATTCCACGGCCGGCTCGTCGACGCCTTCATCCTGGAGCGCCGCTCGGAGACCGACCACCCCGGCCGGCTGGGCTGGCTGGAGCGGGTGGTGTCGGCCGAGCCGGTGCTCACCGCCGACGTGCGGCGGCTCACCGACGCGGTGGCGGCCCGCTACGCCGGCACCCGCGCCGACGTACTGCGGCTGGCCGTTCCGCCCCGTCATGCCAAGGTCGAACGCGAATCCGTTGCGCCGCAGGAGCTCCCGGTGGCCCACCGGCCCGATGCCTGCTCGTGGACCGGATACGGTCACGGGGCCGAGCAGTTCCTGGCTGCGCTGGCCGACGGCCGCGCCGTCCGCGCGGTGTGGCAGGCGCTGCCCGGCGAGAACTGGGCGGACCGGTTCGCTGACGCGGCCGCCGCCGCGCTGAGCGGCAACCGCGGTGTGCTGGCGGTGGTCCCGGATCAGCGCGATGTGGACGCGTTGCTGCGCAGCGCGGTGTCGCGGTGTGGGGAACCCGGGGTGGTGGCCCTCTCGGCCGGGCTGGGGCCCGCCGAGCGCTACCGCCGCTGGCTGTCGGTGCTGCGGGGCTCGGCCCGGCTGGTGATCGGCACCCGCAGCGCGGTGTTCGCGCCGGTACACAACCTGGGGCTGGTGCTGGTCTGGGACGACGGCGACGACACCCTGTCCGAACCCCGCGCGCCCTACCCGCACGCCCGCGACGTGGCGATGCTGCGGGCCCACCAGCTGCGGTGTGCGGCGGTGATCGGCGGTTTCGCCCGCACCGCCGAGGCCCAGGCCCTGGTCGACAGCGGCTGGGCCCATGACCTGGTGGCCGCGCGCTCATCGGTGCGGGCCCGCGCGCCACGGGTGATCGCCCTCGACGACGAGGGTTATGCCGAGGAACGTGACCCCGCCGCCCGCACCGCCCGGCTGCCCTCGGTGGCCTTGCGCGCCGCGCGCACCGCGCTGCACGGCGGCCACCCGGTGCTCGTCCAGGTCCCGCGCCGGGGTTACATCCCGTCCCTGGCGTGCGCGCACTGCCGCGCGATCGTGCGGTGCCGGCACTGCACGGGCCCGTTGTCGCTGAGTGGCGACGGTTCGGCGGCCGTGTGCCGGTGGTGCGGCCGGCTGGACTCGGCCCTGCGCTGTGCCCGGTGCGGATCCGGGGCCGTGCGGGCGGTGGTCGTCGGGGCCCGCCGCACCGCCGAGGAACTCGGCCGGGCGTTTCCGGGCACGACGGTCATCACCTCGTCGGGGGAATCGATGGTCACCGGCGTCGGTGCGGGACCCGCCCTGGTGGTCGCCACACCCGGTGCCGAACCGCCGGCCGAGGACGGCTACGGCGCGGCGCTGCTGCTGGACAGCTGGGCGTTGCTGGGCAGAGAGGACCTGCGGGCCGCCGAGGACACGCTGCGCCGGTGGCTGGGCGCGGCCACCCTGGTGCGCGGGCGCGGCGACGGCGGCGAAGTGGTGGTGGTCGCCGAATCGGCCATCCCGACGGTGCAGGCGCTGATCCGGTGGGATCCGGTGGGCCACGCCGAAGCCGAGGTCGCGGCCCGCGCCGAGGTGGGTCTGCCGCCGAGCGTGCACATGGCCGCCCTCGACGGCACCCATGACGCGACGGCCGCGCTGCTGGCCGCCGCGGAACTGCCCGAGGACGCCGAGGTGCTCGGGCCCGTCGACCTGCCCGTGGGTGTGCGCCGACCCCCCGGCGTGGACCCCGACGTCGAGGTGGTCAGGATGCTCGTCCGGGTGGAGCGCCGGCACGGACTGGCGCTGGCGGGCACGCTGCGCCGGGCGAGTGCCGTGCTCAGCGCGCGGCGCGAACACGCGCCAGTACGCATCCATATCGACCCGCTGCACATAGGGTGAGTCCGACCGGCCGAGTCGGACGGAGGCGCACATGAGCTTGGGTCGGGTTCTGCGGTGGTTGTTCGCGTCTCTGGTCGTCGCGGCCGCGGTGCTGTGGCCGTTGGTCTTCGGCGGCAGCTCCGAGGGCGGCCCGGTCGCGGATCCGGTGGTCATCACCGACTACCAGGCTCGTTTCGACGTCGACGCCGAAGGCAACCTGCAGGCAACCGAGACCATCACCGCGGTGTTTCCCGGTGGGCGGCACGGCATCTTCCGCTACTGGGATGTGGCCAACCCCAACAGCCCGGGTGTGCGTCAGCGCCCCGAGATCGCCTCCATCACCCAGGACGGCGTCCCCGCGCGTTATCAGCTGCTGTGGCAGGACGACGGCCGGTTCCGGGTCGCCAAGATCGGCGATCCCGGCCGCTACCTGGATCCGGGCCTGCACGTGTACGAGATCCGTTACCGCATCGATGGAGTGCTCGACCCGGGCAGCAGCGGGGCGGGCAGGACCTTCGCCACCGAGCGGGGCGATCCCGACGCGCGGACGGTGTTCTACTGGAACGTCATCGCCCCGGCCTGGAACAACCGGATCGAACGCGCCGACATCGTCGTCTCGATGCCCGCGGAGGTGACCGGCGCCCAGTGCGCGGTCGGCCAGGGGAGCGGCTGGGCGTGCAGCGCCGTGGCCGTCTCCGGTGACACGGTGACGGTCTCGGCCCGTGAACTGCCGCCCCGCACACCGGTGACGGTGCGGGTGGGCGCCGACGTGCCCACCCCGCCCCGGGCCGAGCTGCCCTGGTCGTTCGGCTGGGATGCGGTGCTGGGGCAGTCCCGCGCCGGAGTGGTGTGGGTGGCGGTCCTCACGGCCGTCGGGATCGCCGTGGCCACGTCGCTGAACCGGCTGACCTTCGAACGCGCGCCCGGGTTCCCTCTGCAGTACGCGCCGCCGCAATGGGTGGGCCCGGTCCAGTTCGAATACATCCGCACCGAGGACGTCCCCGGCAGCGGCGTCACCGCGACGTTGTTCTATCTGGCCGAGCGGGGGCTGATCGAGCTGGAGCAGACCGGCGACAAGAAGTGGATCATCCGCGGGCAGGGCCGCGCCGGCGACTGGGACTCCATCGACCCGGTCAGTGTCGCCGTCGCCAAGGCCCTCAAGGTCGACACCCCCGGATCGGTGTTCCGGGCCAACGGCAGCATCTCGGCCGGTAAGAAGCTGACCACGGCCAAGACCGAGATGGACACGGCCGTGCGTAACTGGGCCCTGGACTACGGTCTGCTGGTCAAGCGCCGCGGCGAATGGTGGGTTCGGGTGGCCAATCTGCTGGCCCTGGTCTGGGCGATCATGGCGACGATTCGGTGGGGGTTCCCCGCCACCGTCTGGGTGGTGCCCTTCGCGGTCTACTTCTTTCTGTCCGCACGCAGCTGGCGCGCCGGGGTGGGTACCCGCCGCACCGCGCAGGGGCGTGAATTGTGGTCACGTGTCGGCGGATTCCACCGACTGCTGGCCACCGATTCCGCCGAGGACCGCTTCGACTTCGGGGCCCGTCGCGAGCTGTACACCGCCTACGTGCCCTTCGCCGTGGCCTGCGGCTCCGCCGCGTTGTGGGCACAGAAGTACCAGGCGGCCACCGGGATGCCCGCACCGCAACCGGACTGGTATCACAGCAGGTCCACCGATTCCGGTCACGGTTTCACCGCCGGTCCCGGCGGATCGGGTTTCGACAGTTTCGAGTCGGCGCTGTCGTCGTCGATCGGCGCCTACACCGCCTCCCAGCGCTCGTCGTCGTCCTCCTCCGGCAGCAGCGGGGGCGGTGGCGGGTCTCTTATACCCATCCTACGCTGCCGACGATACCCCTTGTATACAA
>NZ_NVQF01000160.1 GCF_002592005.1 Mycolicibacterium palauense
TCGGCATTCGTGCTAAGAACCGTTCTCGTGTGATCGGACACGTGCATACGAGACAGTTACATAATTGGTTGCTTCCTGATCGTGTTTTCTGTCTTCGGGCAGCAGACGGCATCCGCCTTCGGCCTCGGTCTCGTGGGCTCGGAGATGTGTCTACGAGACAGCCCCCGGGGTATCCGCCACCGGGCTACACCGACCCGGCCGCCTACGGTGCCGGCTATCCGGGCGGCTACGGTCCCGGCTACCCGCCGGGCTACCCGGCCGCACCCGACTACGGACAGGGCTATCCGGCGGGTTACCCGGGCGGCTACGGTCAGGAACCGGGCAACGGCACCAACACGATGGCCATCGCGTCACTGGTGGCCTCGGTGTTCGGACTGCTGTGCGGGATCGGCTCGATCGTGGGAATCGTGCTGGGCGCCGTGGCGCTCAACCAGATCAAGCAGACCCGGCAGGCCGGTTACGGGCTCGCGATGGGCGGCATCGTCGTCGGCATCACCAGCCTGGTGATCAACCTGATCTGGACCATCTACGCGCTGCGCTGAGCCATGACCGAACCCGAACCACCCCGGCAGTGGCCCGAGTATCCGCCGCGGCAGAACCCGGCCGGTCCCACTCCCGACCCCGATGCCCCGGTCGACTATCCGCCGGACTATCCCGGCCCGACCGCCTGGGCGGGACTGCCGCCGCCGGTCTATCCGCCGCCGTATCCCGGTTACGCACCCGGGCCGGGCTACGCCGATCCCTACGACCCGTACCGCCCGCAGCGCCCGCGCGGCACCAACGGCAAGGCCATCGGATCCCTGACGTGCGCGATCCTCGGCGTGCCGTTCTGCATGTGTTTCGTGCTGTCGCTGGTGGCCATCGTGCTCGGGGCAATGGCCATGTCGGAGACCAGACGCACCGGCCAGGCCGGATTCGGGCTGGCGACGGCGGGCATGGCCATCGGGGTGGCCTCGATCGTGCTGGCGGTCCCGCTGACCTTCGCCTACATCGTGGGCTAGGGGTGGGCTAGCTGGCTAACCGGTGGGCTGATCCGGCGGGCTGAACGGCTCGGCGAGCCTGCTCATCCCGGCCGCACGCCCCTTGCCGGCGATCACCAGCGCCATCTTGCGGCTGGCCTCGTCGATCATCTCGTCGCCGAGCATGACCGCGCCCCGCGCACCGCCGGCGCGGGAGGTGTGCCATTCGTAGGCCTCCAGGATCAGTTCGGCGCGGTCGTAGTCCTGCTGGCGCGGACTGAAGATCTCGTTGCCCGCGGCGATCTGGTCCGGATGCAGCACCCACTTGCCGTCGTAGCCCAGCGCCGCCGAGCGCCCCGCGACCCGCCGGAACGCGTCGACGTCGCGGATCTTCAGATACGGTCCGTCGATCGCGGCGATCCCGTGCGCCCGCGCGGCCACCAGGATCGTCATCAGCACATGGTGGTAGGCGTCGCCGACGTCGTAGCCCTCGGGTTGCTCGCCGACCACCAGCGTGCGGGTGTTCAGGCTGGCCATCAGGTCGGCCGGGCCCAGCACCAGCGCGTGCACGCGGGGGTGGGCGGCGATCGCGTCGACATTCGTCAGGCCCCGCGCGTCCTCGATCTGCGCGTCGATCCCGATCCCGCCGACCTCGAGCCCATGGGTGAGCTCCAGCTGGGTCAACAGCAGGTCCAGGGCGCTGACGTGGGCCGGCTCGGTGACCTTGGGCAGAACGACGACGTCCAGCTCGGCGCCGGCCGCGCCGACCACCTCGATCACGTCGGCATGGGTCCACGGTGTGGTCCAGTCGTTGACCCGCACACCGCGCAGCTGCCCGGCCCATCCGGGCTGGGCCAGCGCCGCCGCGACGGCCGTGCGTGCGGCGGCTTTCGCGTCCGGGGCCACCGCGTCCTCCAGGTCGAGGAACACCTCGTCGGCGGGCAGAGTCTTGGCCTTGTCGATCATCTTGGGGTTGCTGCCCGGCACCGACAGACACGTCCGACGGGCCCGATACGCGGAAGTCACGCATTCACTCCTACTCTTTGTGGTTATGGCGACGGTCAACCGGGTGTATGCGGCACGCTTGGCCGGTCTGGTCGTACTGGGCCCCGACGGCGAGTCGGTGGGCCGGGTCCGCGACGTCGTCATCAGTATCAGCATCGTCCGCCAGCAGCCACGCGTACTGGGTCTCGTCGTCGAACTTCTCACCCGCAGAAGGATTTTCGTCCCAATCCTGCGGGTCACCTCGATCGAGCCGCATTCGGTGACGCTGACCACGGGCAACGTCTCCCTGCGCCGGTTCGCTCAGCGTCCCGGCGAGGTGCTGGTGCTGGGCCAGGTGCTCGACACGCGGGTGCGTGTCAACGACCCGGAGCTGCCCCAGCTGGCCGGCTTGGACGTGGTGGTCGTCGACCTCGGCATCGAGCAGGTCCGCTCCCGGGACTGGGTGGTGACCCGGGTGGCCGTGCGCAGCCACCGCCGGCTGCGCCGCACCACGGTGCACGTCGTGGAGTGGCAGAACGTGCAGGGCCTGACCCCGTCGGGGCTGGCGATGCCCGGGCAGGGCGTGGCCCAGCTACTGCACCAGTTCGAGGACCAGCGACCCATCGAGGTCGCCGACGCCATCCGCGAGCTGCCACCCAAACGCCGCATCGAGGTGATCAACGCCCTCGACGACGAGCGTCTGGCCGACATCCTGCAGGAGCTGCCGCCCGACGAGCAGACCGAGCTGGTCCTGACGCTGGAAACCGAGCGGGCCGCCGACGTGCTGGAGGCCATGGATCCCGACGACGCCGCCGACCTGCTCGGGGTGCTCAACCCGAACCAGGCCGAATCGCTGCTGTCCAGGATGGATCCCGAGGACTCCGACCCGGTGCGCCGGCTGCTGCAGCACTCCCCCGACACCGCCGGCGGCCTGATGACCTCCGAGCCGGTGGTGCTGGCACCGGGCACCACCGTGGCCGAGGCGCTGGCCCGGGTGCGCGACCCGGACCTGACCCCCGCGGGTTCGTCGCTGGTGTTCGTGGTGCGGCCGCCGACCTCGACACCCACCGGCCGCTACCTGGGCTGCGTGCACCTGCAGCGGCTGCTGCGCGAGCCACCGGCAGCGCTGGTCAGCGGGATCGTCGACACCGATCTGCCGACGTTGGCCCCGGACTCCTCGCTGGCGGCGGTGACCCGCTACTTCGCGGCCTACAACCTGGTGTGCGGGCCGGTGGTCGACGAGGAGAACCATCTGCTGGGCGCGGTCACCGTCGACGACGTGCTCGATCACCTGCTGCCGCACGACTGGCGTTCCTCGGCGGAGGAACCCGAGTTGCCGATCCCCGAGGGCACCTCGTGAGCGAGTCCACCCGCGGCAGGCTCGACACGCCGCGCACGTCCCGGCTCAGCACGCCCCGGCTCGACGTGGAGGCCGTCGGCCGGGCCAGCGAGACGTTCGCCCGGTTCCTGGGCACCGGCCGCTACCTGGCCATCCAGACCGTCGTGGTCATCCTGTGGATCCTGCTCAACGCGGGGGCGTTCGCCTGGCAGTGGGACCCCTACCCGTTCATCCTGCTGAACCTGGCGTTCTCCACCCAGGCGGCCTACGCCGCCCCGCTGATCCTGTTGGCGCAGAACCGTCAGGAGAACCGGGACCGGGTCTCGCTGGAGGAGGACCGCCGGCGTGCCGAGCAGACCAAGGCCGACACGGAGTACCTGGCCCGGGAGTTGGCGGCGCTGCGGCTGGCGATCGGCGAGGTCGCCACCCGCGACTACCTGCGCCGCGAACTGGAGGAGTTGCACCAGATGCTGCAGGCCCTGCAGCCGCTGGCGCCGGAGAAGAACGAGTCGGGCCGCGACGGCACCGACAAGCGCGGAAAGAAGTCCGGCGGGTGACCGGGCCCGGCGATCGGATCCCGACATCGGTTCCGGGTCCGGGGCGGAACCGACCGGGGTCCGCGAGGTTCCGCGAGGTTCCGCGAGGTGAGAAGGACGTGAAAACGAGCACGGAATCGACGCCGAGGCCGGAGACTGTGAAGGCCGACCATTGTCGCCACAACTGTCACGAGAGTATGTATGGTGACTTGGTTCACAGGGTCCGGGCGGGTGGATTCCCGCCCCCGCAGTCGAGGACGGTCACGTGCGCATAGGGGGAGGTTCGGGTGTGCGCCCGGCCCTCACGAGGGCACTGAACACTGCGCGCGACACTGCGCGCGGCGGCGCCGCCAAGGCCGGCAGCCGACCCGTTCTCGGGGTGGCGGTCATCACCCCACTGGTGCTCGCGGCGGCGGTGGCCGGGGCGGGACCCTCCACCACCCTCTCGAGTCAGCCGCCCAACCCGGCGCCTCAGATCAGCGGCACCGATGTGCTGCCGTTGGCGGCCGTCGCGCCGACGCCGCCGGACACCTCGGGTCCCACGGTGGTCCCGGTCCAGCGGAGTCCCGCCAACTTCCGCATCGCGGCATCGACCCTGTCGGCACCGCCGCCGGCCGCGGTGGTCACCGCGCCCGGCGCGCTGCGTATCCCGGCCGTCGCGTTGAGCGCCTACCGCAACGCCGAGTCGATGATGGCGCGCGCCTACCCCAACTGCGGCGTCAGCTGGAACCTGCTGGCCGGCATCGGGCGCATCGAGTCCGGACACGCCAACAACGGCGCCACCGACGCGCAGGGCAAGGCCGTCAGCCCGATCTATGGACCCGCCCTGGACGGCACGCTGCCCGGTAACGAGATCATCGTGCAGAGCCGGCAGGCCGGGCGCGTCATCTACGCCCGCGCGATGGGGCCGATGCAGTTCCTGCCGGGCACCTGGTCGCGCTACGCCTCCGACGGCGACGGCGACGGCAACGCCGACCCCCAGAACGTCTACGACGCCGCGCTGGCCGCCGCGCGCTATCTGTGCAGCGGCAACATGAACCTGCGCGACCCCTCGCACGTGATGGCGGCCATCCTGCGCTACAACAACTCCACCGCCTACGCCCGCAACGTGCTGGGCTGGGCGGCGGCCTACGCCACCGGCGTCGAGCCGGTCAACCTGCCGCCGATCACCGGCCCGGTGCCGCCGATCAGCGACGCACACCTGGACAACTTCCAGGGGCTGGGCCCGGACCTGCCCATGACCGCCTTCGGGACGGGCAGCCTCAACGACACCGGCGTGGCCAATCAGCTGCCGGTTCCGCCCGGGCCGCTCGGCGAGGGGACACCGCACGCGCCGCAGCTGGCACCGTGCGCCATCTTCTGCATCACCGGGACGCCGTCGGCCCCGGCCCTGGCGCAACCCGACGCCGCACCCGCGGCCCCGCCGGCGCCGGCCCCGCCGTTCGGCGCACCACCGCCGGATGGAAAGGCCCAACGGAGAATCGAACTGCGTCATGAAGACCGGGATCGGATCGGTGGATGCCTCGTTGATGGCGGCCTCGAATCCGGCACGGT
>NZ_NVQF01000161.1 GCF_002592005.1 Mycolicibacterium palauense
CTCCGGTTCGAAGCTGCTGTTGGGCCGCGGGGGGTTATCCGGGCGCCGGGATGACCAACTACACCCGGCCCAACAGCAGCTTCGAACCGGAGAACGCGGGCCGTCCCAGCGGCCTCAAGGGAGGGTTGCTGACCGAGGCGGCGCCCGGCGGTCCGGCAAAGCCTGTCGGCGGCGGGGCGATGCCCATGTCACCGGCCCACGCCGGCATGCTCGGCCAGGGCAAGGGGGATGGCGACAAAGAGGATGTGGCTCGTTCGCGCGTGGTGGTCGGCGAGGACCCGCAGCGCCTCAGCTAACACAACCGCACGAGGGGAGTGCCGTTTGCAGGGTTTGCCACAGAGTGAAGTGACAGCTGGTTAGCAGCACATAAACTGACATTCAGATTCCCCAACCGGGGGGCAATACGAAAAGGGAGAAGTACATGGGTTCGCTCGTCGTAACACCGGAGGTGCTGCGCAGCACGCAGCAGGCCATCGAGTCGGCGCTGCAGCACGCCACCTCGATCGCCAACGGCTACCTGAGCCAGCACGAGGGACTGGGAGGCGCGGTCTGGGGTGGCCAGGCCTCCGTCGCATCGGTCAACACCGCCGCGCAGATCAACCACGACTTGCAGCAGACCATCACCGGTGGCACCCGCCTGGCACACGGCCTGGCCCAGGCCGCCGCGATGATGGAAGAGCATGAGACCGACGCCGCTCACAACCTGGCCAGCTTCGCCGCCGGCTCCTGATCCGACGAACCTTCGAACCTAAGGAACCTCACGATGGACAACATCACCTATAACCACGGCGGCGTCGCCGACTTCGCCTCCGATGTGGGCAACCGCGCCGCGCAGCTCATGGAGATCCACGACGACATCATGCAGCGCACCAACGCCATCGCCGACTTCTTCCAGGGCGCGGCGGCCGGGTCGTTCCACGAGGCGCAGATGCAGATGCTGCAGGGCCTGCAGGGTCTGATCGAGACCGTCTCCCGGCACGGCTCCACCATCTCCAATGTCAACGAGAGCGCCCACGCGACCGATCTGCAGATGGGCAACCTTTTCTGAGTACCGCCCGCTCGGGCCGGTAGGGGCGCCCTTCGTGGCGCCCCTCCGGTCTGTGTGGACCTCCCGGCCCGCGGTGACCGCGGACCTGCCGGCCCGGCGGCGCTGACCACCGGGCCGGCGCCCGCTCCCGACATCCACGCGCGGGGACGGGCGCCGGGAACACGAATGAACGGGGCCGGCGCCACGGGCGCCGGCCGCGACCTTTGCCGGCGGGTGCTACCGGACGCCGTGCGGGATCGAAGCCGTGGGAGATCAGACATGTTGGGGGAACACCGATGTTGACGACGTCCGTCGACGGGCTGTGGGTGCTTCAGGTCTTGAGCGGTATCGAGACCGTGGCACCCGAACTCGGTCTGCGCCCGCACTTCCCGCGCGTCGAGGATGCCCGGATGGCGTTGGCGCACCCGGTCGCCCGCGAACTGGAGGCCGCCGGGGTGATCACCGAGTCCGGCGAGGTCGACCAGATCGTGCTCGAGTGGCTGACCGTGCTGGCCCGCCGCGATGTCGCATTGCTGATCGACGCCCGCACCCCGGAGTCCGGCGACGCCCCCGCCCGGGAACTGATCGCCCGGTTCGCGCAGTGGTGGGTTTCGCTGGAGCGCACCGGAGACCTGGTGCGGCTGGGCGGCATCGGCACGGCGACCGCGGAGGGCACCGCGAACATGCTGATCTCCTCGGAGATCGACCGGCTCTGCGGGTCGCTGAAGGCGGCCTCGCTGCGTCCGGTCACCCTCAGCGTCGACGAACTGCTCGAAGGGGTGCGCGACCAGGACAGCCTGCGCCGGTTCCTGCTGAACCAGCGGATCGACTCCGACCAGCTGCACCTGCTGACGCTGGCCGCCGACCCGGGCCGCTCGGCCCAGGCGTCGGTCGTCGCGATCCAGGCCGGTGTGGACGGCAGACCGGCCCGATCCCACATCGAACAGAGCGTGGTGACGATCATCGACACCCCGGAGGGCCGGTTGGTGGCCGAACACACCACCAGCGGCGGGCGCCGCTGGATGATCCTGAGCCCGGGTTCACCGGGGAACATCGCGTCGGCCGTGCAGAAGATGGTGCGCCGCCTGCCGTCGGAAAACGAGTGGTTTTCGTACAGAAAGGTCGTCTAGAAAAATGGCGAGGGACCGAGTGTTAGCATCGGCGCCGTGACAGGTCCGTGGAATGATCCGGGCTATTCTCCCGACCCCCGAGATCCTGTTGAGCGGGACCAATACGGTGCCCACCACCGCGCCGGCGGCGATTCCGTCTCAGGCACGTTGCGCATTTCCGATATGGTCGCGCCGCGCAAGATTCCACCCGGGTCGGGCTGGCGAAAATTCATCTACAACCTGACTTTTCACGGCATCAACCTCGGCGAGTCGCCGGCCGAACGGCACTACCGCGAGCTGCGCGAGCGCATCCGCCGGCACATCCGCAAGCAGTACGTGATCGCCGTCGTCTCCGGCAAGGGCGGGGTCGGCAAGACCACCATGACGGCCAGTATCGGCGCGGTGTTCCGGGAATGCCGGCCCGAGAACGTCGTCGCCATCGACGCCGCACCCGGGTTCGGCACCTTGTCCGGGCGCATCGACGAGAGCCCGCCCGGCGACTACTCGGCCGTGCTCAACGACACCGATGTGCAGGGCTACGCCGATATCCGTGAACACCTCGGGCAGAACGCCCTCGGCCTGGACGTGCTGGCCGGCAACCGCGCCTCCGACCAGCCCCGGCCGTTGGTGCCCTCGATGTTCACCGGGGTGCTCTCCCGGCTGCGGCGCACCCACAACGTGATCCTCGTCGATACCGCCGACGATCTGGAGCATCCCGTGATGAAGGCCGTCTACGACGCGGCCGACACGCTGGTCTTCGTCTCGGGCCTGACCGCCGACACCTCACTGCCGGTGACCCGGTCCATCGACCTGCTGCGCTCGATGGGCTACCACGAATTGGTGTCGCGCAGCACGGTGATCATCAACGACAACCGCGGCAGCTACGACAAACAAGCCCTGGCATACCTGACCGAGCGTTTCCGGCAGTCCGGTGCCACCGTCGAATTCATGCCCTACGACCCACATTTGGCCAAGGGCGGCATTATCGACACGCAGCACGAATTGCAGAAGAAGACGCGTCTGCGGCTATTCGAGATCACCGCCGACATCGCCGACAAATACACTCCGGACGCCGACAGGCCGGCCTAATGGCGAAGGTGTCCTTTCCCGCGCGGTGCGCCGTGGCCGTGGTGTGTGGAGACCATCTGGTCTCCCAGGTCTACCCGGCGTCGGTGCCCGTGGAGGTGTTCATCGACGACGTGGTCGAACTCCTCAACGAGGAGCTGCGCCGCCGCGGCCTCACCGGCCTGGAGTCCGGCGTCGGCTACGAACTGCAGCGCGCCAACGGAACCCGGCTGGACGTCACCAAGACGCTCGACGAACTCGGTGTCGAGGACGGCGCCACCCTGGTGCTGGCCCCGGCCGGGGACGGCGAATCCTTTGAACCCCAGTACGAATCACTGTCCACCGGGCTGGCCCGGATCGGCAAGCGGCTGTTCGAACCGGTGACCGCGCGCACCGCCGCACACACCGCGCTGGTGCTGCTGGCGATGATGGCCGCCACCGTGCTGGCGCTGGCCGTGCGGACCCGCCTGGCCGGTGACGGATACGCCGCGACCATCGTCACCGGGGTGCTCGGTGTACTCGTCGCCGGTGCGGCCGGGATCATCTGGCGCTGGTGGCCCCAGCGCGCTGACCTGCTCAGCGGATTCGCCTGGATCGCGGTACCGCTGCTGGCCGTGGCCGCCGGTTCGGGCGCACCCGGCGGGCTCGGGGCGGCGCACCTGTTCATCGCCGGGCTGACGACCGCGCTGCTCACCTGCGCCGTCGTGGTCGTCACCAAGAAGCACGTGACCCTCGCCGCGACGGTGGTGACGCTGTGCGCGCTGGGCGGTGCGGTGGCGCTGGCGCGCATGTGGCGGCCGATCCAGGCCCAGTGGTTCGGCATGCTTGCGCTGGTGGCCCTGCTGCTGGTGCTCTCCTTGGCCCCGACCATCGCGCTGTGGGTCGCCCGCATCAGGCCCCCGCACTTCGGGTCCATCACCGGGCGTGATCTGTTCCGGCGCCGCGACGGCATGCCGGTCGACGCGGTCGCCCCGGTGGAGGAGGCCGAGGACGACCAGGAGGAACCCAACCCCGACACCACACCGGGCGGGGCCGCCATCGCCGAGGCGGCCGTACGGGCCAACAGCGTGCTCACCGGCATCTGTTTCGCCGCGGCGCTGGCGCTGCCGGCCGCCGTGTGGGCCACGCTGATGCCGGGGCGTGCCAAGAGCACGGCCGCGGCGATCCTGGCGGGCCTGTTCGTGTTCATCTTCATCAGCCGCGGCCGTTCGTTCGCCGACAAGCGGCAGGCCGTGGCCCTGGTGCTCGGCGCGGTCGCGGCGACCTGCCTCGGCATCGCGCGGTACGTCCTGCATTCACCGCCCGAATCGGGGGCCGCCCTGCTGTGGGGGACCCTGGCGCTGGCCGCGTTCGCCGCGGTCGGTCTGGCCGCGGCGCTGCTCGTCCCGTTCACGCGCTTCACGCCGCTGGTCAGGATGCTGGCCGAATGGCTGGAACTGGCCGCCATCGTCGCCGCGCTGCCGCTGGCCGCCTGGATCGGTGGCCTGTTCACCTGGGTGCGGATGCGATGAGCACCCCAGCCCATCCCGCGCCGGCCCATCCCGCGCCGGCCCTCCCCACGGTGCTCAAGCGTCTCGGCGCGATGTCCCTGGCGGCGATGCTCGTCGGCCTGCTGTCTGACCTGCCGGCCGCCCAGGCCATCTCGCCGCCGACCATCGACCCGGCGCGGGTGCCCGCCGACGGCAAACCGGGCCCCGACGAGCCGATGCGGCAGAGCAACGTCTGCGCGCAGACGATCACCGTCGCCGAGCCCAATGTGGCCGCCACGGCGCCCGGGTTCGCCATGCTCAACATCGACAGGGCCTGGCAGTTCTCCACCGGCAACGGGGTGCCCGTCGCGGTCATCGACACCGGCGTGAACCCGAACCCGCGACTGCCCGTCGTGCCTGGCGGCGACTACATCATGGGCGGCGACGGGCTGCTGGACTGCGATTCGCACGGCACGATCGTCGCGTCGATCATCGCCGCGGCCCCGCAGGGAAACCCGATGCCGGCGCCGATGCCGCCGCGCCCGGCGTTCCCGCCGCCGGCGGGCCCGCCCCCGGTGAACAGCGTCGGGGTGTGCGCCTTGCCCAGCAGCTGGACCGCGACCACGGCCACGCCGTCCTGATAGCGCACGCCGCCGCCGGTGCGGTCATTGGCCACGGTGACCGGCTCGGTGAGCACG
>NZ_NVQF01000162.1 GCF_002592005.1 Mycolicibacterium palauense
CACGCAGATCGGCCACCATCTGCACCGCCCGCGCCTTCAGCTCTTCTGGATACCGCCTCGATGACTTCGATCCCACGTGCCCATCCTTCCCAACGGAAGAACTCTCCCGACACGCCGGGGCTGATCACCGCGCCGCGCTGCGCCAGCTGGCCAACAAACTCACCGGAATACTGCACGGCTGCCTCAAAACCGGGACCCGCTACAACGAGACGACCGCCTGGGCACCACCTCAACACCAGTCAGCCGCTTGACACCAAGCGCCCTGGGATGTCTGTGTGCCGACCGGGGCGAGCTCCGGCGCCGTGCTGATGAACCCGCACACTGGTGGAGTCCACCGAGAGCAGCATCTCGGTCAGTACGGTGCCCTGGTCCTGCATGCCGGCGGTGACCGCCGCGAAGATCTGCGTGTAGGTGCCGTCGGTGGACCAGCGCAGATGCCGTTCGGCCACCGACTGCCAAGCACCGAACTGCTCGGGCAGATCACGCCACGGAGATCCGGTGCGATAACGCCAGATAATGCCTTCCAACGTGCGCCGATGATCATTCCAGGGACGACCGCGCCGCCGCCCCGAGGGCATCAACGGCTCGATCAACGACCACAAATCATCAGAAATCACATCAGCCCGGACCACCTGAACAGCATCAAGCACAACACCATTCACATTAAGCAGACACGCCCTAGGCGCCCAAGCCCGGGCGGCTCACCCCTCGATGCGCCGGCGCAGCCCCAGCAGCTGGCGGCGCTGCATGATCCCGTGCACCGGGACCGCCACCGCGTGCGCGAGCGGCCCGGGAACGGTCACCGTGCCCACCAGCGGGAGGTTCAGCAGCAGCCGGCCCACGCGGGCCCGCACCAGCAGCCGGGTGCCCGCCGGGACGGGCCGCAGCACGAACGCCCAGGACGCCCGGTGCCCGTACGGCCCGGGAACCCCCAGCACCAGATGGCGGGGCTCGTCGACCGCGGCGACGACGAACGCGTCGGTGGCCCCGGGCAGCGCGGGCATCACGTCGCCGACCCGCAGCCGGGCCAGCTCCGGGATGATCCGCTCCGCGCTGGGCACCCCGGCGTTGTCAAGGCGGTCATAGCTGTACCAGCCTGCGCGCCCAGCGCCCATCTGGGCCAGCCACTGCCAGACCCGATCGGGTGGGGCGGCGAGCGTGACGGCGTGGGTCAGCGAGACGATCGGCGCGCCGATCAGCTCGTCGCCGGGCAGCGCGGCGGTGCGCTCGGCCCGGGTGGCCGCGGTCGGGCCCATCGAGTGGGCCTACACCCCGGCCCGCGACGTCAGTGATCCGGGCTTGGGCCGCAACGGTTCCCACGGCGCCGGTGAGCGGAACTGCGCGGCCCAGGCGCCGGTCTCGGTCAGCCGCTGGGCCTCCTCACGGATCACCGCGCCGACGCTGACGCAGAACTGGCGCGGCAGCGAGAGCTGCGCGGTGGTGGCCAGCACCACCTCCTGGGTCAGCACCGGTTCGTGGACGGGGGCATAGCGCAGCCGGCCCACCTCGACGTCGTCGGCGCACGCCGAGGCCGGCAGCACCGCATGCGCCAGCCCGGCCGCGACGACCTCGCGGGTGACCTCCACCGAGTCGGTCACCAGATAGGAGTGGATGGTGACGTTGAACCGGGATGCCGTGTTGTGCAACGTGTTCGAGATGCCGGTGTGGGTGCCGGGGATGACCAGGGGATGGTCGGCCAGCTCGGAGAACCGCAGCGGCCGGTCGGGGCGCAGCTCGCTGTCGGGCCCGCCGATGGCCACCAGCTCCTCGCTGACCAGTTCGCGGTAGAACAGCCGGTCGTCGGGCACGGCGTTGATCAGGGCGATGTCCACGGCCCCGCCGAGCATCGCCTCGACCAGGCCCTCGGTGTTGGCCACCGTCAGGTGGAAGCCGACCTTGGGAAACGCCGCCTTGAGCCCGGCGAGCATCGGCGCGGCGAACACCGGCGCGATCGTCGGCAGGATGCCCAGCCGAAGGCCGCGCTCGACGCGGGCCATCGCCGAACCGGCATAGAGCACGGCCCGTTCGAGCTGGCGCAGCGGCGCGGCGGTGGAGGCGCGCAGCCGTTCGCCCTCCTCGGTCAGCTGGACTCCGCGGGGGGTGCGGCGGAACAGGGTGATCCCGAGGTCCTCCTCCAGCAGCCGGATCTGGCGGCTCAGCGCGGGCTGCGCGACACCGAGGGTGTGCGCGGCGCGGGTGATCGAGCCCTCGTCGGCGATGCGCAGGAAGTACTTCAGGCGGTGGGTGTCCATGACAGCTACCGGTATAGCAGTCATAAAAAATCGGTATGGCAATTCTCCCAAATCGGCATTACCTCACCGTGTGGCCGCGGTCATAGTCTCGGCAAACACCGGCCCGCGCAGGACCACACGGAGACGGCCGGGGGCGAAGGGAGACATCAATGGTGATGCCGCGGACGGCAAGCAGCGATCGAGTCCAGACGAGGGTTCCCAGCCGCGCCGCCCGGCGCGCAGGCATCGCGGTGCTCGCGACGGCCGCGGTGGTCTCCGTCGGATTCGTCGCCCCGCCCGCGCACGCCGCCGACGGTGACCTGCAGCCCACCATCGACCAGCTGCTCGCGGCGATGGGCCAGGCCGTGGCCGCCGACTCCGCCTACGAGCACACCACGCCCGCCAACAACGCGATGCTGCCCGGCGCGGTGCAGACCATGGAGTTCAAGAACCTCAACACGCTGCTCAACCAGAACACCACCACCCCGTACTGGACGCAGCTGCCGGAGAACATCGCCGGGCCCGCGGTCAACAGCCGCCAGTACTTCGGCGCCAACAACCCCGACAACATCTACAAGAACCAGACCATCAACCCCGACAGCACCTACGTGCTGACCATCACCCCGGGCCCGGGCACCGTGGATCTGAACATCACCACCGGGTCCCTGAGCCTGCTGGCCCCCTCGGCGGGCGCCAACCTCAACATCAGCGAGCTGACCCCCAACGACGACGGCACCTACACGGTGATCGTCAGCTCCACCCGGCCCTCGGACGCGGTGAACTGGATCGACTCGACCGGCATGAACACCGTGGCGATCCGCAACAGCCTGGGCGACTGGGCCGCGCCGGCCACCCAGGTCGGCATCGAGAACGTCGGGCCGGACGACCCGACCCCGGCCGTGGGCGGGGTGACCACCACGGGCCTGTCCGACGAGGCCATCGACTACGTGCTGACCCAGCTGGCCGACACCACCACGGTGTCCAACTACATCTGGGGCAACTACTACGTCAACCTGATCGGGCGGGGACCGGAGAACGGCTTCACCCCGATCGAGGCGACGATCGGGCAGGGCGCGCTGGCCGGGCAGGCCACCGCGTTCGGCCGGTTCGCGCTGCAGCCCGATCAGGCGCTGGTGGTGACGGTGCCGGGCATGGAGGCCGCCTACACCGGCATCGAGATCGCCAACGCGTTCGCGCAGACCCTGGGCTACGCCTCGCAGCAGACCAGCCTGAACAACGCCCAGCTGGTGCCCAATGCCGACGGGTCGGTCACCTACGTGATCAGCGCGACCGATCCCGGGGTGGCCAACTGGCTGGACACCACCGGCATCGACGCCGGCGACGTGATCGTGCGCTGGCAGAACCTGCAGGGCGAGGTGACCACCGAGCCGATCGACGCCCAGCTGGTGCCGGTGGCCGACGTGATGGACTACCTGCCCGAGGGCACCGTGACGGTGACGCCGGGGCAGCGCCGCGCGCTGCTCAAGCAGCGGCTGCTGTCGTATGACTACGCGCTGAACTCGGTCAGGGACTCCAGCTGGGTGACCACCAACCTGCAGACCGACGACCTGCAGGACGCCATGGGCATCGACAACTACAACGCGGTGTTCGGCGCCGAGCCCTCGGCGCCGCTGCTCTCGCGGCTGACCCCGGCGCTGAGCCCGGGCCTGGCGCCGGTGCTGATGGCGGCGATGACCCATCCGCTGGGCAGCCTCGCCGCGGTGCTCGACACCCTGCCGCAGGCGGTCAACGACGTGCAGCTGCCGATGATGCTGGCCACCGTGCGCCTGGCCAAGGTGATCCGCGAGGCCACCGACAACCTGGTGGCCGCGATGTCGACCGGCGATTTCGGGGCGGCGTTCACCGCGGTGGCCGCCGGGGTCAAGGACGTCACCAAGGTGATCTACCAGTCGGTGGCCGACCCGAACACCAGCATCACGGCCGGGCTGCTCAACGCCCGCGACGACCTGGCCCTGCAGATCGGCCGGGCCGACTCCTACGACGCGCCGAAGCTGGGCTCGGGCCTGTCGACCCTGTGGGACGTGGCCAAGGTGACCGCGGCCAACGTGGCCACGACGAAGTCGATGCTGGCGGAGGTGCGCGGCTCGGGAGCGGAGTCGGACTCGGGCTCGGAGCCTTCGGCGCCGGCGGAGGCGGTGCCGTCGGAGGAGGGGAGCGGCGTCAGTGGTGTGGCCGCTTCGGTGGCGGCGCCGGAGGCGTCGGACTCGTCGGAGCCTGCTGCGGAGTCGGTGGTGGCAGAAGCCGCTGGTGATGACGCCCCGGTGGAGAACGACGGAGCCGCGGAGTCGGTCGACTCGGAGGCTGTCGAGGAGGATGGGTCCGGCTCGGATGGCTCGGATGGCGCTGGGGCGTCGGCGGAGGCCGAGGACGAAGCTGCTTCGGCGGAGGACGACGCTGCGGAGGCGTCGGACGTGGGCGAAGACTCATCCCAAAGCGGTCCGGAATCGGATGTTTCGGCCGACGCGGATGAGTCGGGCAACGCGGCCGCAGACGAGGCCGTCGCAACGAGCAGGAAGACAAGCAAGAAGCGCGCTGCTGTCTCGGAGCACGAGACGGGTGCGGATGACAAGAGCGGTACCAAGGCCGGCTCGTCGGGGGACGCCAGTTCGTCGGACTCGGGGAGTACGGCCAAGGCGAGTGGTGGTGCGTCGGATTCTCGTGGCGAGAGTGCTGCGGGACAGGACAGCTAATCGGTAATAGCCCAACTCGGGCCGCCCTAGCTCCTACGACAGCCATCTGACGTGAGTCGATAGGACGATGCCAATCCTTGTCGGACGCGGCCAGTGCCGTCGCTGCCATAGTGGGATTATCGGGTGGCCAGGGACTTCCGCAGCGTCGTCTTGCGTGGGGCGAACGGTGCACCATAGATGTTCGCACTCGCAAAGTCGATCTTGTCAGCGGTGGAGTCCGGCGACAGTTCGGCGCTGATCGAGGAGCGTGCAGTCCCGTTCAGCCGAGAAATTGTCAATTCCTGTGGATCGGGGTGTTTCAGGCGACCTCCGTTCCGGTGTGCTCGTCGTCGTTTGAGGGCGGTGTCGGTGGGGTGATGTCGGTGGGCCGTTCGAGCAGTTTGCCTTTGTGG
>NZ_NVQF01000163.1 GCF_002592005.1 Mycolicibacterium palauense
ATGCCGAAACGTTCGCAGATCGGGGTCTTCATGCCGATCAGTTCACGCCCACGATTTGACGGCTGTCAAGTGCCTCGCACCCGCACCCTGCGCGCACGTTCGGTGCGGGTGGGCCGGGTGCGCGCGCAGCGGCGCGAAGGCGAACTCGCGCAGACCGTCGCGCGGATCCACCCGCGCACGAAAACCCAGCACCTCGGCGGCCCGTGCCGGGTCGGCCACGATGTGGCGGACGTCGCCGCTGCGGTAGGCGCCGGTCACCTGCGGCTGCGGTCCGCCGCGGGCCTCGCACACCAGCTGGGCCACCTCGAGGATGGAGACGGGCCGCCCCGAACACACGTTGGCTGCGGTGAACCCGCCCGCGGCGGCCTCGACCGCGGCCACGTTGGCCGCCGCGACGTCGTCGACGTGGACGAAGTCGCGCATCTGGGCACCGTCCTCGAACACCTTGGGCGCATCGCCCTTCTCCAGCGCGGAGCGGAAGATGGCCGCCACCCCGGAGTAGGGGGTGTCGCGCGGCATTCCGGGCCCGTAGACGTTGTGGTAGCGCAGCGCCACAACCGAGCCGCCCGTGGCCTCCGACCAGGCGAGCGCGAAATGCTCCTGCGCGGTCTTGCTGGCCGCGTAGAGACTGCGCGGCCGCAGCGGCGCGTCCTCGCCGACGAGCTGCCAGCGCACCGGTTCGCCGCCCACCGGGCAGCGGTGCTCGAACACCCCGGCGTCCAGGTCGGCCCGGCTGCGCGGCAGCGGCTCGACGGGGCCGTGCACGGGGCAGGAGAACCGCCCCTGCCCGTAGACGACCATCGACGACGCCAGCACCAACCGGGTCACCCCGGCGGCATACATCTGGGCCAGCAGCACCGTCGTGGCGTAGTCGTTGAGCGATCCGTAGGCCGGTGCGTCGGCGGCGTTGACCCCCGCACCCACCATCGCCGCCTGATGACAGACCACGTCGACGCCGGCCAACAGGGGCGCCAGCGCGTCGGCGTCGCGCACGTCGGCGCGCACGATCCCCGGCGGAAGCTCGGCGCCGGGACCGTGGGCGGCGGGCAGCAGCACGTCGAGGCCGATCACCTCGTGGCCGCGCTCGCTCAGCGCCGCGGCCACCCGGGATCCGATGAAACCGGCTGCGCCGGTGAGCAATACCCTCACGGCAGTTCGAACGGCAGCTCGACGCCGTCGTGCTGCAGGCAGTGTTCACAGGTCTCGACGCTGTCCACCTGAGCGAGGGCCTCGTGCACCAGCTGCTTGAACGGCACCAGATTCCGCTCGAACTCGGCGAACACGTCCACCGCGCGCACCCCGGCCCCGGCCTCCACCCCGGCGTCCAGGTCGGTAACCAAAGCAATTGCCGAATAACACATTTCGAGCTCACGAGCCAGCACCGACTCCGGATACCCGGTCATGTTGATCAACGTGAAGCCCTGGCGGGCGTACCACTGACTCTCGGCCCGGGTGGAAAAGCGCGGGCCCTCGATCACCACCATGGTGCCGCCGTCGACGACATCGGGCAGGCCGGTGGCCGCGCGGCGCAGCTGCGGACAGTACGGGTCGGCGAAGCTGACGTGGATGCCCCCCGCGTCGAAGTAGGTGGAACGGCGCCCACTGGTGCGGTCCACGAGCTGATCGGGCACCACCATGGCCCCGGGGCCCAGTTCGGGGGTGAGGCTGCCGACCGCGCAGGGGCCGAAGATGCGGCGCACCCCCAGCGCGCGCAGCGCCCACATGTTCGCCAGATAGGGCACGGTGTGCGCGGAGTACTCGTGGTGGACGCCGTGGCGGGGCAGGAACGCCACCTCGCGGTCGCCGACCCTGCCCACGGTCACCGGTGCGCTGGGTGTGCCGTAGGGGGTGTCCAGGCTGACGCTGCGGGCATCGTCACCGAAGAACGAGTAGAAGCCGGTTCCGCCGATCACTGCGAGCATCCGACCATTGTCGGCCATCTCGTGTTGCGCCGGGCGACCGCGGTGGTTAGCTCTGCGGCTATGAGCACTCCCGAGGGGATCCGCGACGACGTCAGGGCCCGGCTCACGCTGGCGGTGCTGACCGGCGCGGCCGTCGGCGCGGTGGGGGGAACCGCCGCCGGGTGGCGGTACGCCCCGACGGTCGGCTGGGTCGCGGCGGTGACCGTCTACCTGGCGTTGACGTGGCGCATCATCGGCGGTCTGGACGCGCCGCGGACCAAACAGCACGCCCAGCTCGGCGACTCGGGGCTGACCCTCAGTGAGGGCACCATCGTGCTGGCCAGTGTGGCCAGCCTCGCCGGGGTCGGACACCTGTTGATCGCGGGGGCCTCGCACGGTCTGCACGCCAACATCGACGCCGCCGTGGGGGTGCTCAGCGTCGTCGCCTCCTGGGTGACGGTGCACACCGTCTTCACGCTGCTGTACGCCCGGAACTACTACGACGAGGACGACGGCCGCACCGCCGGCGGTATCGACTTCGGGACCGCCGAGCCCACCTACGCCGATTTCGCCTACCTGGCGTTCACCATCGGCATGACCTACCAGGTGTCGGACACGACGCTCACCGAGCGGGCCATGCGCAAGACCGCGCTCACCCAGGGGCTGCTGTCCTACGTGCTCGGCGCGGTGGTGCTGGCCATCACGATCAACCTCGTGGTGAGCTTGAGCAGCTGAGCCCGTGCGACGATCTGTGCATGGCCACCGTCGCCCAATGGATCGAAGGCGCCCGCCCGCGCACCCTGCCCAACGCCGTCTCCCCGGTGCTGGCCGGCACCGGCGCGGCCGCCTGGCTCGGGGCGGCGGTCTGGTGGAAAGCCCTGCTGGCGCTGGCGGTGTCGGTCGCGCTGATCATCGGGGTCAACTTCGCCAACGACTACTCCGACGGCGTCCGTGGCACCGACGACGTGCGCGCGGGGCCGCTGCGTCTGGTCGGTTCCCGGCTGGCCTCCCCGCGCGCGGTGCTGTCGGCGGCGGTGGCCGCGCTGGCCGTCGGCGCGGTGGCCGGCCTGGTGCTCGCGCTCTACAGCAATCCGTGGCTGATCGCGGTGGGGGTGGTGTGCATCGCCGGCGCCTGGCTCTACACCGGCGGTTCCCGCCCGTACGGCTACCAGGGGCTGGGCGAGGTCGCGGTGTTCGTGTTCTTCGGGTTGGTGGCCGTGCTGGGCACGCAGTACACCCAGGCGTTGCGGGTCGACTGGGTGGGGCTGGTGTGCGCGGTGGTGATGGGTTCGCTGTCCTCGGCGGTGCTGGTGGCCAACAATCTGCGCGACATCCCCACCGACACCACGTCGGGCAAGATCACCCTGGCGGTGCGGCTGGGCGACGCCCGGACCCGCCGCCTGTACGCGGGGTTGCTGGCGGTGGCCGGGGTGCTGACCGTGGTGTTGGCGGCGGCCACGCCGTGGTGTCTGGCCGGGCTGGTCGCGGCACCGCTGGCGGTGCGCGCCGCCGCGCCGGTGGTTCGGGGCCGCACCGGCCCCGAACTGATCCCGGTACTGCGTGACACCGGACTGACGATGCTGGTGTGGGCGCTGGTGGTGGCCACGGCGCTGTGGCTGTCCTGACGGATCAGTCCTGGTCCGTCAGTCCTGGTCCGTCAGTCCTGGTCCGTCAGTCCTGGTCCGCCGGGGCATCCCCCTGCAGCCGGGCACGCAGCTGATCCCGGTCGCGGCGACGCCGCTCGTCCACCGCGGCGATCCCGGCGGTGGCGCGCCGGCGCAACGGCGCGAACAGCCAGATGCCCAGTGGCAGCGCGACGACGATCCCGAACAGGACCGCCACGACCAGAGGGAACTCGGCGATGCCGAGCAGTCGGGCACCGTAGAAGATGGCCGCGCTCAGCGCCGCGACCAGCAGCAGTCGTGCGACCAGGTACGCCAGTACGTCCAGCACCATTCGACCGGTAGTCAGCTGCTCACTCACGGTCCGAGCCTACCGACGCGCGTATATTCGTTCCAAGGAGGTTAAACGTGGCGTACCTGCTCCTCATCCTGGTCGTGGCCGGCCTGGTCTACGCGGGTTGGCGGATCACCCAATCCCGGCCGGACCGACAGAAGACCCGTGTCATCGGCCCCGATGACGACCCGGAGTTCCTGCGGCGGCTCAACAACGGCGACAACAACCCGCGTTGATCCGGCCCGCGTGCCGAGCCGTCGGACAGTCGTGTCTGCCTACTCCGAGCCGCGGCCCGTCCCACGGGTCCGCTCCGCGCCCGGGAACCCGTCGGCCACGACGGCCGCCAACTCCAGCAGCGCCTCCCTGGTCGGCCCTTTGAGCTGATCCAGTGCGATCTCGGCGCCCTCCTCGAGGTGCGGATCGAACGGCACCACCCGCACGGCACGGCAGCGGCGCGAGAAGTGATCGACCACCTTCTGCATGTCGACCTTGCCGGAGCGGGGGCGCACCGCGTTGATGACCGCCACCGACCTGCGCACCAGCTCCTCGTGGCCGTGGGCGTCCAGCCAGTCCAGCGTCGCCGACGCGCTGCGCGCACCGTCGACCGAACCGGAACTGACCACGATCAGCGTGTCGGCCTTGGCCAGCACCGCCGACATCGCCGAGTGCAGCAGGCCGGTGCCGCAGTCGGTGAGCACCAGGCTGTAGTAGTGCTCCAGGATGTCCAGCGTGCGGGTGTAGTCCTCGGAGCTGAACGCCTCCGACACGGCCGGATCGGTCTCGGAGGCCAGCACCTCCAGTCGGCTCGACCCCTGTGAGGTGTAGGCGCGCACATCGCTGTAGCGCTCGATCCGCGCCGCCTCCCGCAGCAGGTCGCGCACCGTCGCCGGGGTCTCCAGCGGCACCTTCTGGCTCAGCGTGCCGCGGTCGGGGTTGGCGTCGACGGCGACCACCCGGTCACCACGGACCGAGGCGAACGTGCCGCCGAGGGTGGCGGTGATGGTGGTCTTGCCCACCCCGCCCTTCAGCGACACCACCGCGATGCGGTGACAGCCGTGCAGCGGCCGCCGCACGTGGGCGATCAGGTTCTTCCGGCGGGTGTCCTTGGCGCTCTCCCCCGGGTTGATCAGCTTGCCCGACGCGAGGTACACCCAGCGGCGCCATCCGCTCCGCGGGGCCGGGCGCGCGCGCCCGGCCCCGCGGAGCGGATGGCGCCGCTGGGTGTACCTCGCGTCGGGCAAGCTGATCA
>NZ_NVQF01000164.1 GCF_002592005.1 Mycolicibacterium palauense
TACTCCACCGAATACGACGTCGAACGCTACTTCCGCGACGCCCCCCTGATGATCGTCGGCGAAGGCACCAACGAAATCCAACGCAACGTCATCGCCACCCAACTCATCACCCGCGGCGGACTCTGAGAAGCCACGACTCTCGAGCGCCCCACCGTACGGCGCCGTGGCGCCCGGCTCGATCGGCGGGCCGGCGTCGCGCTCCCCGGACGTGACCGCGCTCTGATTATCATCGAACGATGCCCCGGAAGTCGTCTGTCACCGAGTCCAGCGACACCAAGTCGCAACGTACCCGGTCTCGCATTCTCGACGCGGCCGCCCGGGTCCTGAGCGTCAAAGGCTACGCCGGCACACGGCTCACCGACGTCGCCAAAGAAGCCGACCTCCAGGCGCCGGCGATCTACTACTACTTCAAATCCCGTGAGGACCTCATCGAAGAGGTGATGTTCTGCGGAATCAGCGATCTGCGGCACTACCTGCAGGCCGCGATCGACGCCCTTCCGGACGATCTCTCACCCATGGACCGCATCATGGTCGCCGTCGAATCGCACCTCCGCCACGAACTCGAGCTCTCCGACTACGCCCGCGCCTCGATCCGCAACTCGGGACAGATCCCCAAACGACTGAAGACCCGGCAGCAGAAGGAAGAATCCGCCTACAACCGCATCTGGCGAGGTCTGATGAGGGACGCGGTGGCCGAGGGCCAGATTCGCGACGACCTCGACGCACCGCTGGCCCAGGCGCTCGTGCTGGGTGCACTCAACTGGACCGCCGAGTGGTGGCACCCACGCCGCAGTTCCGTCGAGACGATGGTGGCCAACGCACAGGTCTTCGTGCGGTACAGCCTCAGCCCGGTCGCCAAGACCGCTCGCCCGCGCCGACGTAGGTAGCCGGCCCGGGCACGATCGTCCGACGCCCTATCCAATTTTTGAGTCTATGTTAAATTAAGTGCATGACTGAGGCATATATCGTTGACGCCGTCCGGACGGCAGTAGGCAGGCGCAAGGGCGGTCTTTCGGGGGTTCATCCGGCAGACATGGCCGCCCATGTGATCAAGACCGTGGTGGAGCGCCAGGACGTCGACCCTGCGGCCATCGACGATGTCATCCTGGGCTGCCTGGACAACATCGGCTCCCAGGCCGGCGACATCGCACGAACCGCGGCTCTGGCGGCGGGGCTTCCCGAGTCGGTACCCGGGGTCACCATCGACCGCCAGTGCGGGTCGGCCCAACAAGCAGTGCATTTCGCCGCACAGGCGGTGATGAGCGGGACGTCCGACCTCATCGTGGCCGGCGGCGTTCAGAAGATGAGCCAGTTCCCGATCCTGAGTGCGTTCGAGGCCGGCGCGCCGTTCGGGTCGACGGACCCGTGGACCGGATGTGAGGGCTGGCGGAACCGCTTCGGGGACCAGGAGATCTCCCAGTTCCGCGGTGCGGAGATGATCGCCGAGCAGTGGAAGCTGAGCCGCGAGGACAACGAGCGGTTCGCGATGACCAGCCACGAGCGTGCCCTCAACGCAATCGCGCAGGGGTATTTCACCAGGGAAATCACCGAGTTCGCCGGCGTCAGCGTCGACGAAGGGCCACGCGCCGACACCTCACTGGAGAAGATGGCATCGCTGCCCACCCTGGTCGAAGGCGGCGTCCTGACTGCTGCGGTAGCCAGCCAGATCTCGGACGGGGCGGCCGCTCTCATGGTGGCGTCAAAGGCTGCGGTCGATCGGTTCAACCTCACGCCGCGGGCCCGTATCCACCATCTGTCGGTTCGGGGCGCGGACCCGGTCATGATGCTCACGGCACCCATCCCCGCGACCCAGCATGCGCTCAAACGCACCGGGCTGTCGATCGAGGACATCGACACCGTCGAGATCAACGAGGCGTTCGCTCCCGTCGTGCTGGCCTGGCTCACCGAGATCGGTGCCGATCCCGCCAAGGTCAACCCCAACGGCGGCGCGATCGCGCTGGGACACCCGATCGGCTGCACCGGCGCGCGTTTGATGACCACCATGCTGCACGAGCTGGAGCGCACGGGCGGCCGCTACGGACTGCAGACCATGTGCGAGGGAGGCGGCCAGGCCAACGTGACGATCATCGAACGGTTGTGAGCGCATGAAACGCTCCCTCTACGAAGCGGACCACGAAGCCTATCGGGAAACCGTTCGCGAGTTCCTGGCCAGGGAAGTGGCTCCCCACCAGCATGACTGGGACCGCGAACGGTGGATCGACAGGTCGGTATTCACGCGCGCGGCCAAATCCGGCGTCTATGCACTGCAGGTTCCCGAGGAGTACGGGGGCTCCGGCGAGGCCGACTACCGGTTTCGAATGGTCGTCTGCGAGGAGATCGCCCGCATCAACGCCCTGTCCTTCGGGCTGACGGTAAGTCTCCAGGACGACCTCGTCCTCCACTACCTGCTTGATCTCACCAACGAGGAGCAGAAACGGCGATGGCTGCCCGGCTTCGCCGCGGGCGAGGTCATCGGCGCCCTGGCCATGACGGAACCCGGCGCCGGTAGCGATCTGCGCGGCATCCGGACCAGTGCCCGGCTCGACGGCGACCGCTGGATACTCAACGGCCAGAAGACCTTCATCTCCAGCGGAATCATGTCCGATCTGGTTGTCGTCGCGGCCCGAACGGACCCGGAGGGCGGGTCGAAGGCATTCAGCCTGTTCGTCGTGGAACGCGATACGCCCGGATTCGAGCGCGGCCGCAAACTGGACAAGATCGGGCTGCCGGCCCAGGACACCTCCGAACTCTATTTCGAGAATGCCGAAGTACCTGCCGAGAATCTCCTCGGTGAAGCCGGACACGGCCTCCAGTACCTGATGAGTCACCTCCCGCGCGAGCGGCTGGGCGTCACCGCCAAGGCGATGGCCACCACCCGCGCGATCTTCGACATGACCGTCGAGTACTGCCGGACCCGACAGGCATTTGGCGGGCCGCTCACCGACAAGCAGCACATCCGGTTCGAGTTGGCCGACATGGCCACCGAGATCGACATCGCGGAGGCCTACACGGATCGAAGCGTTCTCGCCTACAACGCCGGTGAACTCACCGCCGTCGATGCGGCGAAGGGCAAGTGGTATCTGAGCGAGCTGCAGAAGCGCGTCATCGACCGGTGCCTGCAGCTGCACGGAGGCTACGGGTACATGCTCGAATACCCGGTAGCCAGGGCCTATCTGGACACCCGGATTCAGACCATCTACGGCGGCACCACCGAGATCATGAAGGAGATCATCGGCCGAGACATCGCTGCCTCCTGATTCGGTCGACCAATCGGGGCCACCGGCATCGCGCCGGCGGCCCCGATTCGTCGTTTCGGTGCGGCTTCGGCCCGGATCCAGCTATGCAACACAGATTTTTGAATCTACGATAGAAATAGAAGGTTTTTTCGATATGAGGAGGACCGCGTGTCCAACAAGCCAACGGAGTCGGTTTCACTGCAGCCGGTTGACGCAACACCCGCCGAGCCCGGCACGAGGCCATTCCATCCCGTGGACATCTCCACCAAGCAGTTCTGGGCGTTGTCCGCCGAAGAACGCGATGTCGCCTTCGATGCGCTGCGCCGCGACGCTCCCGTCAGCTGGCAGCGACCGATCGAAAGCGATCTGGTCGCGCCCAGTATCCCCGGCTTCTGGGCTGTCACCACGCACGACCTCATCCGTGAGGTGAGTATCCATCCGGAATTGTTCTGCTCGGGTCAAGGCATCCAGCTCGAGGACGTGCCCGAGGAGTTCCTCGAAGCCGCCTCGTCCTTCCTCGCCATGGACGGCCAGCGACATCTCACCTACCGCAGGTTGATGAGCTCGGCGTTCACCCCGAAACAGGTCAAGCGCATCGAGGAACAGATCCGTCAGCGCGCTGCCGACATCGTCGACGCGTTCCTCGCGAAGGCCGAGGGAGACTGGGTCCAGAACGTCGCCAAGCAGATGCCGATGAACACGTTCTACGACATGGCCGGCCTGCCGCAGGAACGCCGCGACGAGGCCGCCCATTTCGCCGACGAACTGGCCGGCTGGAACGACGCCGACATTGCGGCCGGCCGCACCGCCGCCGAGGTCATGAATGACGCCATTGTCGGCAACCTGGGAATCGGACTGGAGTTCGCCGAGACGACCCGCAGCTGTCCACGAGACGACATCTGGTCCAGTCTGGTATCTGCTCAGGTCGACGGTCACCAGCTCAGCGACGACGAGTTGGCGTCGATGTTCGTGCTGATGTCCTTCGCCGGCAACGACACGACACGCACCACGCTGTCGCTCGGAGTGAAGGCTTTGGTCGACAATCCGGACCAGGCTGCCTACCTGCGGGAGGATTTCGATGGCCGCATCGACGCGGCCATCGACGAGGTCTTGCGCTGGGTCACCCCCGTCATGACCTTCCGCCGCACCGCCACCCAGGACACGGTCCTGGGCGGGCAGCAGATCCGCGAGGGTGACTGGGTGGTCATGATCTACTCGTCGGGAAACCGCGACGAATCGGCCTTTGCCGACCCCTGGAAGTTCGACATCACCCGAAAGCCCAACCAGCACGTCGCATTCGGAGGCGGCGGGCCACACTACTGCCTGGGAGCATTTCTCGCCAAGATGCAGATCAAGCACATGCTCGACCAGATCCTGCACCGCATGCCCGAACTGCACCTGGGCGAACCGGACATGCTGGTCAGCAACTTCGCGGCAGCGGTCAAACATATGGACGCCTCGGCACGTTGCCCGGTACAGCACTGAGAATCTTCTGAGGGTCGGCGGTTCTCGGCACCGGGAACCGCCGACCACCTCGGCCGGCGCACGACGGGCGGACGGGCGGCTCGGTCGAACGAGAGCGCGTGATCGTGCCGCGAGGTCCCCCGTACCGCCCCTAGGAGACTGCTGAATTAATCCCGCGTGGCGGGGGTGGGTTGGCCTGTGCTTTTGGGATGATGGTGGGGTGCAGGGCCGCTCTGATGATCAGCGTGAGTTGTTGGATGCCGAATCGGTTGTCG
>NZ_NVQF01000165.1 GCF_002592005.1 Mycolicibacterium palauense
CCCGGCATAAGCCTTGACCATCGTCTCCTGCAACAGGTCCTCGGCATCGGCGGGATTGCGCGTCATCCGCAACGCACCACCGTAGAGCTGATCCAACAACGGAATCGCGTCACGCTCGAACCGCGCCGTGAGCTCGGCGTCGGTCTCGGCGGACCGTTCGGGTGGGCCGCCGTCCGGTCCGGCGCTGGTCGTGCCGTCGATGTCGGTCATCTTGGTTGACACAGTTCCTTCCGTCTGGGTGATCTCCACCGCGTTCGTCTGGGCGGCCGGCACCGAGGCCGACGGCGCGAGGTACCACGCCATCAGCTCCTCGCCCGACAGGGTCAACACCGCTGACACCGGACTCCTCCTCGTCAATCCTAGGCTGCGGCCCCGTCAAGGGTGTGACGGTCCGCGACTGATGGTGGTAACAGCGGCCGCACCCGGGCACATTCCCGTGCCCCCAGTGCACCCCCAGCGCGCACGCAGTGCGCCCGCCGGTCCGGCCCCGGCCTGGCTAGTCTGGCCTGGTGGCAGCAGCGGCAACCCCGGCGATCGCACGGCTGACCCGCGCCGGCGTCGCCCACCAGGTGCTGGCCTACCGGCACGATCCGCGCACCGAGTCGTTCGGCGAGGAGGCCGTGCACAAGCTGGCCGAACTCGCCCCGGGCCAGGACGTGTCCCCCGACCAGGTGCTCAAGACGCTGGTGCTGGCGCTCCCGGCCGGCCTGGCCGTGGCGGTGCTACCCGTTCCGTCCCGGCTGTCGCTGAAGGCGGCCGCGGCGGCCCTGGGCGTGCCGAAGGCCACGATGGCCGATCCGGCCGCCGCCCAGCGCGCGACCGGCTACGTCGTCGGTGGCATCTCACCGCTGGGCCAGCGCCGGTCGCTGCCCACGGTGGTCGACGCCTCCGCGCTGTCGTGGGACCGGGTGCTGTGCAGCGCGGGCAAACGGGGTCTGGAGATCGCGCTGGCTCCGCGGGATCTGATCGCCCTCACCGGAGCTGTGACGGCAGACATTCGCGCGGCATAGGGTGCCAGGCATGTCCCTCTCCGGTATGACCATGTTCATCTCGGGCGCCAGTCGCGGGATCGGCCTGGAGATCGCCAAACGGGTCGCCGCCGACGGCGCCAACGTCGCCCTGATGGCCAAGACGGCCGAACCGCACCCCAAACTGCCGGGCACCGTCTACACCGCGGCCACCGAGATCGAGGAGGCCGGCGGCCACGCCCTGCCGATCGTCGGCGACATCCGCGACGGCGACGCGGTCGCGGCGGCCGTGGCCGCGGCGGTCGAGCAGTTCGGCGGTATCGACATCTGCGTCAACAACGCCTCGGCGATCAATCTGGGCTCCATCGAGGAGGTGCCGCTGAAGCGGTTCGACCTGATGAACGGCATCCAGGTGCGCGGCACCTACGCGGTCTCGCAGGCCTGCATCCCGCACATGAAGGGCCGGCCCAACCCGCACCTGTTGACCCTGTCGCCGCCGATCCGCCTCGAACACCAGTGGCTCAAACCCACCCCGTACATGATGGCCAAGTACGGGATGACGCTGTGCGCGCTGGGCATCGCCGAGGAGCTGCGCGGCGACGGCATCGCCTCCAACACGCTGTGGCCACGCACCATGGTGGCCACCGCCGCGGTGCAGAACCTGCTCGGCGGCGACGCGGCGATGGCGCGCTCGCGCACCCCCGCGGTCTACGCCGACGCCGCCTACGCGGTGCTCAACAAGCCCGCACGGGACTTCACCGGCAACTCGCTGCTGTGCGAGGACGTGCTGATCGACGCCGGGGTCACCGACCTGTCGGTGTATGACTGCGTGCCCGGGTCGGACCTGGGCGTGGACCTGTGGGTCGACAGCCCCAACCCGCCCGGCTACACCGGCCCCTGACCCGAACGGAGAATCTGTGACCACCTCACCGTGGGCCGCCGGTCGCTACGAGTCGGTCGCCGAGCGGATCGCGCCGATCGCCGAGAATCTCGTCGCCACGCTCGACCAGCGGTCCCCCCTGGCCGGCCGCAGCGTGGTCGACCTGGCGTGCGGCACCGGCACCGCCGCACTGGCCGCCGCGGACCGGGCCGCCCGCGTGACGGGCGTGGACATCACCGCCGAACTGTTGGCGCTCGGCGCGGCCAAGGCCGCCGCGGCCGGACACGACATCGACTGGGTGCGCGCCGACGCCGCCGAGACGGGCCTGCCCACCGAGGGCTTCGACGCCGCCGTGTCGAACATGGGCATCATCTTCGTCGATCCGGTCGAGCAGGTCGCCGAGATCAGCCGGCTGCTCAAACCCGGCGGGGTGCTGGGCTTGTCGGCGTGGGTGCGGACGTCCGCCAATCCGCTGCACGATCCACTGGTGGAGGTGCTCGGCAACACGCCGCCGCCCGAATTCACCCCCGACCAGTGGGGCGACCCCGACACGGCGCGCTCCCGGCTCTCCGGTTTCTTCACCGACATCGAGATCCAGCCCGGCACGCTCACCTGGGAATTCGCGTCGCTGCCGGAGGCGCTGCGGTTCGTCACCGAGGAGTCTCCGGTCCATGTCGCGGTGCTGCGCCAGGCCCGGGAACAAAACGAGGAACAGAGCGCCGAGCTGGTCGCGGCGTTCGGCCGGGCCCTGGGCGCCCACGTCGACGCGGCGGGCCGGGTGCGTTTCGACGCACCATATGCACTGATCACCGCGGCGCGGGCCTAGCCGCGGCACCCGGCGGGGTCAGGGCACCTGGTGCAGGATCCCCCGGCCGATGGCCTCGCGCACCACCGGCAGCGCCGCCCGCGCGAGCGCGTCGGCGTCGACGCCGTGATGGGCGGCCAGCAGCTCGAGGAGGGTGCCCAACGGCACCTGGCCGCGGCAGCCGGCCAGCAGCGCGCGGGAGACCTCGTCGACACCGAGGACCGCCCCCGGCCCGCCGGGGCGCCGGACCGCCGCCGAGATCGGCTGCCAGCCCTCGGGCCCGGGCAGCGAGTGCTCTTCGAGGATGACCGCCGCGGTGGACAGCCGGGCGTCCAGCAGGGCGTCGTCGCCGGTGACGCGCAGGTACTCGCGCCTGGCGAGGAACGCCTCCACCTCGGGCCCGGTGAGGGCCTCGTCGGCGCCGGTGATCTCCTCCAGGATCTGCTCGGGCCGCCGCGGTGTTCCCGGGCCCGGCTTGCGCAGCGTGACCAGGCCCATCCCGATTCCGGTGATGTCCTCGGCGGCGAACCAGTCCAGCCAGGCCCCGCCGCGCCGTTCGGCATCCTGCGGGGGCTCGCCGGCGTCCGAGAGCCACAACGCGACATAGCTGATCGGGTCGGCCAGTTCACGCTGCACCACCCACGCGTCCAGGCCGGTGTCGGCCAGCCACCCGCCCACGCGCGCACGCCAGTCGGTGCCGCGGCGCACCACCCAGTTGGCCAGGATCTGGGCGGTGCCGCCGGGCTCCAGATGGTCGCCGACGCTCTCGATCAGGTTCTGGCACACGGTGTCCGCGGCCAGGCCGGAGTCGCGGTAGACGTAGTCGCGCGCGCCGGGACCCACCACGAACGGCGGGTTGGACACGATGAGGTCGAACCGTTCGCCGGCCACCGGGCCGAAGAGGTTGCCGGGCCTCAGGTCCCAGCTCATCCGGTTGAGCCGCGCGGTGGCCGCGGCCAGTGCCAGCGCACGCGCGTTGGTGTCGGTGGCCACCACGACATCGCTGTGGGCGTCCAGGTGCAGCGCCTGGATGCCGCACCCGGTGCCCAGATCGAGTGCGCGCGCGACCGGCCGGCGGATCACGGCACGCGCCAGTGACACCGACGCCCCGCCGATCCCCAGGACGTGGTCGCGGCCCACGGGCCCGGCGCGCATCGCCGCGTCCTGGTCGGAGACCACGAGGTAGTCGCGTGCGCCGTCGCCGTGCGGGCGGATGTCCAGCGCGGCACGCACGCGCCCGTCGGTTGTTGCCGCCAGCACCCCGGCGGCGATGAGGGCCTGCACCGCCGTCGAGGGCAGCGCCGCGGCGACCGCGTCTGGGTCTTCGTCGGAGCCGAGCAACAACAGCCGCACCAGGGTGCCCAGGCGACGGTGCTCGGGTGCGGCGGTGCGGGCGGCCCGCATGGCCGGCCACCACACCCCCCTGCTCAGGGCGGCCTCGGCGTCGGGTCCCAACATCTGGGCCACCCCGTCGGTGGTGTAGCCCGCCGAACGCAGGTCGGCGCCGAGGGCGTCGGTGAGGCCGGGATCCGCCAGCGGATGCACCGCCGGGTCGGCGCTTTGGTCGGCGCTTTGGTCGGCGCTTTGGTCGGCGCTGAGGCCGGCGCTGTGGTCAGCGCTCAAAACAGACCGGCCTGCTCGTGCTGGGGGTCGGCCGGCTCGATCAGCTCGGGGCCGTTGTTGCGGACGCTGTTGACCAGAGTGGACACCTCCCGCACCCGGATCCGGTCCAGGTCGCCGTGGCCGCGCAGCAGACCCTCGTCGACGGGCGCGTCGGGATCGAGCCAGTGGTCCCAGTCGGCCGCGCTGACCGACAGCGGCATCCGGTCGTGGATGTCGGCGAGGGGCCCGACGGCATCGGTGGTGATGATGGTGCAGCTCAGCAGCGGTGGCCCCGCGTCGGTGGCGTCTCCGGAGAGGTCGCGGGGCCGCCATGTGGACCACAGGCCGGCCATGAGCAGCGGCTCGCCGTCGTCGGCGTACATGAAGAACGGTGTCTTGGCGGCCTTCTTGCCGTCGGTACGCTCGCCGTTGGACCGCCACTCGTACCAGCCGTCCATGGGCACCAGGCAGCGCTTGTGCTTGGCGGCGGCGCGAAACGCCGGCGACGTGGCCACCGTCTCCGCGCGGGCGTTGATCAGCAACGGCCCCTTGGTGTCCGGACCGCCTTCGGTGCCGGCCTTGGCCCACGGCGGGACGAAGCCCCAGCGCATGAGCCGGATCCGCCGGGTGGATTCGTCGTCGGGTTCGGCGTGCCGCTTGACCACGGTGCTGATGGTGCTGGTGGGCGCCACGTTGTAATTGGGGCCCGGGGAGTTGGGG
>NZ_NVQF01000166.1 GCF_002592005.1 Mycolicibacterium palauense
GGGCGCGGGGGTGTCAGGAGTGCTCACGGAAACCGACACTATAACGGCGACGGTAGCGGCCTCAGTCGCGGGTCAGGACGTCCTCGATCGCCTCGGCCGTCGGCGCGCAGTCACCGGCCCCGGGAACCAGCGTCGCCAACGCGCCTGCGGCACAGGCCCTCCGCAGTGCCAGCCCGGGGTCCTCGGGCCAGTAGGCCGCCAGCACCCCGGCGAACACGTCCCCGGCACCCGAGGTGTCGACGGCCTCCACGGCGGGTGCCTCGGCCTGCACCTCGCCCGCCTCGCTGCGCCACAGCGCCCCGCCGGCGCCGCGGGTGACGACCCGGTGGGGCACCGGCCACGGCCACCCCGCGGACTCGGACTCGTTGACGACGACGACGTCGGTGAGCCCGGCCAGCTCGGGCAGCAGCGGGTCGGCGCACCGCGGTGAGGCGTTGACCATCACGGTGGCGCCGGCGGCGCGGGCGGTGCGGGCGGCCACCAGCGCCGCCTCCACCGGGATCTCCAGCTGCAGCAGCACCACCTCGGCGCCGGCCACGATGTCGCGCAGCGGCCGGGAGTCCAGGCTCAGGTGGGCGTTGGCCCCCGGCGACACCACGATCAGGTTCTCGGCCGCCTGGTCGACGACGATCACCGCGGACCCGCTGGGCACCGGCAGCGTGACCAGCCCGCGCACCCCGACGTCGTTGGCCCGCAGATGGGCCCGCAGCGTCACCCCGGCGGCGTCCTCGCCGACCGCGGCGACCAGCTGGACCGCCCCGCCGGCCCGGGCCGCGGCCACCGCCTGGTTGCCGCCCTTGCCGCCGGGACCGGTGTGCGCCGAGGAGGCCAGCACCGTTTCGCCGGGCCCCGGCAGTGCCGCCACCTCGTAGACGGTGTCGAGATTCAGGCTGCCCACCACGCAGATCCGCGCCATCCGTTTCTCCTATGTCACGAAGCGGCCGGTTGGCAAGGCCCTGTTCGGTGTCGTGGTCGGCGCGGGAACGGCCGAACCCGACTCGGCCAACCCGCCGCATACCCGATACGCTGGGCTAATGAGTCTGCAAGCATCGACGCTGGCGGAGCCGACCGCTGACCTGCGTGACCAGGTCCACGAAGCCGCCAGGCGGGCCCGCGTGGCCGCGCGGGTACTGGGCACGCTGAACACCGTCGCCAAGGACCGCGCCCTGCACGCGGCCGCCGACGCCGTGCTGGCCAACGCGACCGCCGTGCTGGCCGCCAACGCCGAGGACGTCGAGATCGCCCGGGCCGCCGGCACCCCGGAGGCGATGATCGACCGGCTGGCGCTGACCAGCCAGCGCATCGACGGCATCGCCGCCGGCCTGCGCCAGGTCGCCGGGCTGCCCGACCCGGTCGGCGAGGTGCTGCGCGGACGGACCCTGCCCAACGGGCTGCAGCTGCGTCAGCAGCGGGTGCCGCTGGGCGTGGTGGGCATGGTCTACGAGGGCCGGCCCAACGTCACCGTCGACGCGTTCGGTCTGACCCTCAAATCGGGCAACGCGGTGCTGCTGCGCGGCAGCTCCTCGGCCGCGCACTCCAACGCCGCCCTGGTGGCGGTGCTGCGCGCCGCGCTGACCGCCGAGGGCCTGCCCGCCGACGCCGTGCAACTGCTGCCCAGCGCCGACCGCGCCAGCGTCACCCACCTGATCCAGGCCCGCGGACTCATCGACGTCGTGATCCCGCGCGGGGGAGCCGGACTGATCGACGCCGTGGTCCGCGACGCCACCGTGCCCACCATCGAGACCGGGGTCGGCAACTGCCACGTCTACGTGCACGCCGCCGCCGACCTCGACATGGCCGAACGAATCCTGCTCAACTCCAAGACCCGCCGGCCCAGCGTGTGCAACGCCGCCGAGACCCTGCTGGTGGACGCGGGCGTCGCCGGGCAGGCGCTGCCCCGGCTGATCGGCGCCCTACAGGACGCCGGGGTCACCGTGCACATCGACCCGTCCGAGGAGGAGCTGCGCGCCGAGTTCCTGTCCCTGGACATCGCGGTGGCCGTCGTCGACGGCCTCGACGCCGCCGTCGACCACATCAACACCTACGGGACCGGCCACACCGAGGCCATCGTCACCACCGATCTGTCCGCGGCCCAGCGGTTCACCGAACGGGTCGACGCGGCCGCGGTGATGGTCAACGCGGCGACCTCGTTCACCGACGGCGAGCAGTTCGGTTTCGGCGCCGAGATCGGCATCTCGACCCAGAAGCTGCACGCCCGCGGCCCGATGGGGCTGCCCGAACTGACCTCGACCAAGTGGATCGTCTGGGGAGACGGCCACATCCGACCCGCCTGAGAACCGCCGAGACCGGCGCCCACCGCTGAGGAGATCACTTGGACACCCCCGCCCGGCACGCCCCGATGTTCGCCGACATCGACGATGTCGCCCGCAGGCTCGCCGAGACCGGCTACCTTCCCGACACGGCCACCGCGACGGCGGTGTTCCTCGCCGATCGGCTGGGTAAGCCGCTGCTGGTGGAGGGTCCCGCCGGGGTCGGCAAGACCGAACTGGCCCGCGCGGTGGCCCAGTGCACCGGGTCGGGACTGGTGCGGCTGCAGTGCTACGAGGGTGTCGACGAGGCACGCGCGCTCTACGAGTGGAACCACGCCAAGCAGATCCTGCGGATCCAGGCCGCTACCGACCGGACTGCCGGCTCGGCCGGCGGCGATGACTGGGAGCAGACCAAGACCGACGTGTTCAGCGAGGAGTTCCTGCTGTCGCGTCCGCTGCTGACCGCCATCCGGCGCACCGAGCCCACCGTGCTGCTCGTCGACGAGACCGACAAGGCCGACATCGAGATCGAGGGCCTGCTGCTGGAGGTGCTCTCCGACTTCGCGGTCACCGTGCCCGAGCTGGGCACCATCACCGCCACCCGGCCACCGTTCGTGGTGCTGACCTCCAACGCCACCCGGGAGCTCTCCGAGGCGCTCAAGCGGCGCTGCCTGTTCCTGCACATCGATTTCCCCGATCCCGAGCTGGAACGACGAATCCTGTTGTCCCGGGTGCCCGAGCTGCCCGAGGCGATGGCTGCCGAACTGGTCCGCATCATCGGCGTGCTGCGCGGGATGCAGCTCAAGAAGCTGCCCTCGGTGGCCGAGACCATCGACTGGGGCCGCACCGTGCTGGCGCTGGGCATGGACACCATCGACGACGCCACCGTCGCCGCCACCCTCGGGGTGGTGCTCAAACATCAGTCCGACCAGCAGAAAGCGGCCGGCGAGCTGCATCTGAACTAGAGGAGTACCGATGGCGGTCCGGCGCACGCGCCCACCCCAGCCCCTGGCCCCGCACGGGATCCCCGGGCACCTCGTGGCCTTTGTCGAGGCGCTGCGCGCGCAGGGGATCGCCGTCGGCCCGTCGGAGACCGTCGACGCCGGCCAGGTGCTGGCCACCCTCGGTCTCGGCGACCGGGAGGTGCTGCGCGAGGGGCTGGCCTGCGCGGTGCTGCGGCGATCGGACCACCGCGAGACCTACGACGCGATGTTCGACCTGTGGTGGCCCTCGGCGCTGGGCGCCCGGGCCGTCGTCGACGACGCCGAGGCCGGCGCTGAGTCGGACACCCCGCCGCTGCCGCCCGACGACGTCGAGGCCATGCGGGCCATGCTGGCCGACCTGCTCACCCAGAACGAGGACCTGGCCGACCTCGACGACCGGTTGGCGGCGATGATCGCCCAGATCGTGGAGGCCTACGGGCGCTACAACTCCAGCCGTGGGGCGTCGTACTCGTCGTATCAGGCGCTCAAGTCGATGGCGCTGGACGAGCTGGAGGGCAAGCTGCTGGCCGGTCTGCTCGCACCCTACGGTGACCAACCCACCCCCACCCAGGAGCAGATCGCGAAATCGCTTGCCGCCCAGCGGATCAACCAGATCCGCAAGATGGTCGAGGCCGAGGCCAAGCGCCGCACCGCCGAGCAGCTGGGGCGCGAGCACGTGCAGATGTACGGGGTGCCGCAGCTGGCCGAGAACGTGGAGTTCCTGCGCGCCTCCGGCGAACAGCTGCGTCAGATGCGCCGGGTGGTGGCCCCGCTGGCGCGCACCCTGGCCACCCAGCTGGCCGCGCGGCGGCGCCGGCACCGGGCCGGGCAGATCGACCTGCGCAAGACACTGCGCAAGTCGATGTCCACCGGCGGGGTGCCGATCGACGTGGTGCTGCGCAAACCCCGCCCGGCGCGCCCGGAACTGGTGGTGCTCTGCGACGTCTCGGGGTCGGTGGCCGGGTTCAGCCACTTCACCCTGATGCTGGTGCACGCGCTGCGTCAGCAGTTCTCCCGGGTGCGGGTCTTCGCCTTCATCGACACCACCGACGAGGTGACCCACCTGTTCGGGCCCGACGCCGACCTGGCGGTGGCCGTGCAGCGCATCACCCGCGAATCCGGGGTGTACACCCGCGACGGGCACAGCGACTACGGCCACGCCTTCGTGTCGTTCCTGGACAAGTACCCCACGGTGCTGTCGCCGCGCAGCTCGCTGCTGGTGCTCGGCGACGGGCGCAACAACTACCGCAACCCCGAGACCGATCTGCTCAGCCACATGGTCACGGCCAGCAGGCACGCGCACTGGCTCAACCCCGAACCCCGGCACCTGTGGGGCAGCGGCGACTCGGCGGTCCCGCGCTACGAGGACGTCATCACCATGCACGAGTGCCGCTCGGCCAAGCAGTTGGCCGGTGTGATCGACCAGCTGCTGCCGGTCTGAGGCCGCCGGCGGGTGCCGGGGCGGGCGGCGCATCCTCGCCGATCTCGGTGGGCGCGTGGCTCCAGTAAGCTGGCCTACCGTGCAAACGGCCAGGGAACGGCCCCGCCGAAGGGTGGCTCTTATAACAATCTGACGCTGCCGACGATACTCCGAGTGGAGATTTCGGTGGGTGCTGGATCATGGATAACAAAAGTACAAGTCCAGCACACAACACATAAGCACACCAGACATCGCAAGTCACAACACAATAGCGCA
>NZ_NVQF01000167.1 GCF_002592005.1 Mycolicibacterium palauense
CACGCAGATCGGCCACCATCTGCACCGCCCGCGCCTTCAGCTCTTCTGGATACCGCCTCGATGACTTCGATCCCACGTGCCCATCCTTCCCAACGGAAGAACTCTCCCGACACGCCGGGGCTGATCATCACCCCCCACCCGCGCCACCGTGTCCCCCGCACGCACACACGCCGCCACCCGCTGACCCACCCGCACCAACAACGCATCCGCAGCCGGATGACCCAAACTGTCATTGACCAACTTGAAATCATCAAGATCCAACGACACCACCGCCACCGACCGATCATCACGACGACGCAACATCATCGCGTGCACCAACCGATCACGAAACAACGTCCGATTCCCCAACCCCGTCAACGGATCCCGCAACGCCTGATCCGCCGCCACCGACAACAACCGCCGGTTCTCCCACGCCGCCACCGCCTGACGCAGCGAGACCACCGTCACCACGATCGGCACCAGGATCGACTCCAGCCCGGACATGACGAACATCGGACCCACCGTGCCCGCCAACCACAGCGGGACGTAGGGCAGCCACAACGCCGAGTTCGACGGCAGCGCCAGCCCCGTCCCCGGCAGCGGAAGGCTGTGCCGGCTCACCACCGCGGCGGCGACGAACGCGACCATCGCGACGGCCCAGACGATGTCGATGACACCGCCGGTGACGTAGCCGCCCCGGGCCGTCTCGTACGCGAACAGACTGTGGGCCACGGTCATCAGGCCGACGCCCAGGGTGAGCAACGCGAGCACGCCGCGTTGCTGGACACCGGCGCGGGCCAGCACCACCACCGCGATGGTCAGCACGATGATGTCGGCCACGGGATAGACGAAGGCCAGGCCCAGGGCGAGCGGATCCTCGTGGAAGCGCTCGTAGACGTGCCGCAGGAACATCACCCAGGCCAGCAGGAACAGACACGATGCCACGGTGGCCGCATCCAGGACGGGACGCCAGCGCGTCTGCCCGGTGGGTTCCGCCGGGAACCGGACCAGTCCGGCCACCAGCAGGATCATGCATGCCAGGAAGAAGACGTCGGCTGCCGACGGAAACGGCGCGGTCTCCAGGATGACGTTGGAGAACACCCAGATCACATCGCCGATCGACCACGCCGCCAGTGCGGCGGCCAGGGCCATCCAGACCGACCGCAGGCGCCCGTGCACCGATCGGGCCGTCCACACCGCGCAGCCCGCCGCATACACCGACAGCGCCAGGATGACGACGTTGTCGATCACCCGAACGACCCCGTGCCCGCGACCCACCAGCAGCAGCACCGCCAGCGCGGCCACCACCGCCGACGGCACGGCCACCGTCGGCGTCGCATACCACGGGTGTCGACCTCTGCTCACGACGTCTGTGTGCCTCCCAGCCCTGCGGCCATCAACCCGACGAACCGTCGCCCCGGGTCTGCCGGCGCCACCGATATTGACGCTAACTTAAGCGCCCGACTGTCACAGCCGGTGAACCAAGGCTGACCAACACCCGCACCCACCTGCGCCGCCACCCTGTGGACCCGGCGCCGGAGTCCGATCACCCCGCGGCCCGCCGGACTGAGCGACTCTGCACTCGGTCCGGGCGCGCCTTGTCGCTACCGGCGGCGCGTTCGGTCCGGTCCGCCGCTCGTCCGTGACGGCGGCCGTCGAGCGTGTCCGGTCGTGTTTCCGTTCGTGTTTCCGATCGTGTGTGCAGCCGCGTTTCCCGACGCGTTGCCCTGCGTTGCTTCCTGGTCACCGCCGGCGAATCGCCGTCGTGCACCGACCCGCCACCCGTCTCTGCTTCTGCCGTGGCGGCCGAACTCTGCGATGGGGCGGTCACCGGGACCGCCGGCCGCCGCGAGGACATCGTTTTCGGTGTCCGGTCGTGGGATTCGGTCACCGTGGGCGGTGCCGGGAACCTGATCCTGCCGTCGGACAGGTACGGGCGACGGTCCCCCGGTCGATCGTGGCGGACATAGCCCGCATCGATGATCGGGCGCAACCTCGCATCGATGCGATCGACGATCGCACCGGGAACAAACAGGCGCGCAGCCAGGGTCAGCGGCAGGTGTTCGGTGGGGCGCAGGTAGGTCGTGACGGTAGCACCCTTGGAGTTGACCGTGGTGGTCACGTCCTCCGGTGGGATGGTGGCCGGATCGACACCGGCATAGGCGGAGTGGACGATGGCCGCCCCCATCACCGCGTTCAGCGTGGCCAGCAGGTTCCAGGGACGGTCGGGGGGATCGGCCCAGCCGTCGTACTCACCTCGGACTATCACCGTATCGTATTGTGATTCAACTGGTTTCGCGACCGTGTAGTCGACGATCGGGATGTGAACCCCCTGCCGCAACAACGACATCAGCCCCCGTTCCGGGCTGGCGATGAGCACGAACGCCAGCTGGTCGGATGGCGGCGCGGCGGGGTCGTCGGCCAGCCGGGCGAGCTCGTGATCGATGACGATCGACCCTTCGGACAATCCGGACACGACGAGGGGCGCGGCGGTGGATCTGATCGCCGCGTCGAGTCGGTCGACGCCGACCCGCAGGGATCGATCGATCAGCAGACCGGGGCTCGCGGGGTACTCGATGAGTGTGCGGTCGGCCTCCGGGTAGAAACCCCGTCCGATCTCAGCGGTGATGCCCGGGAAGAAATAGTAGATCGCCCCGCCGGCGACCAGCATCGTCTGCGCCTGGGCGGTCGGGGCCAACGCGATCGCCAAGCCAAGCACCAACGCGGAAGCGGCGCGGCGCACTGTGTGCACGGCGGCGAGTATATTGCCCCACCGCATCCCGCCGTCGCCGTTCCGCGGAGTGCATCCGGGTGACCGGACGTCGCATCTGGACCGTCCGGACGGCCGGATGAGGTGACAACACCACCCGGGGTGCAGATATGTGGTGGTCCCGACTGGGATCGAACCAGTGACCTTCCGCGTGTGAGGCGGACGCTCTCCCGCTGAGCTACGAGACCGTGGGAACGACGACGAAGACTAGCACGGTTGGCGACCCAGACCAGAATCCCCAGGTCAACCGTGAGCGATCAGCCCTGCTCAACGACTCCCGCGCGGGTAGAGCGCCGGCCATGAGGCGCTGGCTCTGGCTCGCCGTCGCGCCGGCCTTCGTGGCCGCCGCGGCACCCGCGCACGCCGACATCACGGGGTTCACCTCGCCCAGCGGGAACATCGGCTGCATCCTCGACGACGGCGGCGCAGGCGGCGGCGCCAGCGGCTACGTGCGGTGCGACATCGGGGAGCGCAGCTGGTCGCCACCCGCGCGGCCGGCGGATTGCCCGGACGAGACCGACTTCGGCCAGGGCATCGCGCTGCACACCTACGGCCCCGCGGCGTTCGTCTGTGCCGGCGACACCGCGCTGGGAGCCGGCGGGCCGCTGGCCTACGGCAACTATCAGGCCGGCGGCGGGGTGTCGTGCACCAGCAAGCCCACCGCGATGACGTGCAGCAACTCCGACGGTCACGGCTTCAGCCTGTCCCGCGAGTCCTACGACCTGTTCTAGCGGGGTGTTGCGGCGGCCCGAGCACCCCCGGGAACGCCCGGAACCGGGCGGCTCGCGATGGCACCAGACCCCCCGGCGAGCAAGGGATTTGTGCCCGCCGACGTCCGTGGACTATCGTTGCGCTTCGCGACGGGCGACGATCTCGCCGGTGGCACGCGGATGTAGCGCAGTTGGTAGCGCATCACCTTGCCAAGGTGAGGGTCGCGGGTTCGAATCCCGTCATCCGCTCGAAGGTGCGAAGGCATCAACCCTCGCGGTGGAGTGGCCGAGTGGTGAGGCAACGGCCTGCAAAGCCGTGCACACGGGTTCGATTCCCGTCTCCACCTCCAAAGGTTCGTCCCCGGCGCGATTAGCTCAGCGGGAGAGCGCTTCCCTGACACGGAAGAGGTCACTGGTTCAATCCCAGTATCGCGCACCAGAGTTAGTGCAGCCAGTGCGGTGCATCTAGTCGCGCTATGCAAACCTCGTGAAGTGCCAAACCCCAGGTGAGATGTGGCGGGTATAGCTGCGCCTGAACCACCAAGGTTCTGACGGCAACAGACGCGCAGGCAACCCTCTACCCCAACTGGTTGGAACCCCAGCCACGCGGGAGGGCATCCACCCGCAACACCGGCTCGTTGCCAGCCTTCTCTGGCATCCTCACCGACTGTGCAGGTGACGAATTGGACGCCCGTTGCGACCGGCGTCGGCACCATCGTCGGGGCACTGATCGCCGGGTGGTTCGGCGGTCGGAATGCTCGGAAGACCCCGCATGACCGGTTGAAGGCCCTTGTGGAAATCTCACGAGACCTCCCGCCTGGCGTTGATGTGGATGGCGCTGTTGAGGGCGCGATGCGCCGGGAGTTACGGCACCTGGACAGGCTGAACAAGGCGCGCGAGGAAAGCCTCTTGAAGTACTGGTGGCAAGTCGGGTGGCCCCACATCTCCACCGTCGGCAGAGCAATGATCAGAACTTGTGGATGACCCTCGGTGTGGGGGCGTGAAAGTGGGCGCACCTTCCCGAGGATGATCTGAAGTCCAAGGTTCTCTGATCAAGACCGGCGTTGGCGCGCTGGTTGGGAAGG
>NZ_NVQF01000168.1 GCF_002592005.1 Mycolicibacterium palauense
GGCGTCCGATGTGTATACGGGCCAGCCCACCGGCGGCTCCGCTGCTGCCCCCGCCGCCGCCACCGGCCGACCTGCCTCCCCCGGTGCTGCCGGTGGTGCCGCCGCCGGCAGGTCCGGCGCCGGGCCCGGCCGAGCCGGTTCCCCCGGCCTGATCCGCGGATGCCCGTCCCGATGACCCCGCGGCGCTTCGACGAGCTGGTCTCCGAGGCGCTGGACCTCATCCCACAGAACCTGGCCGCCGCGATCGACAACGTCGTGGTGCTCGTGGAGGACCGTCATCCCGAGGACCCGGGCCTGCTCGGTCTGTACGAGGGCATCGCGCTGACCGAGCGCGACTCCAATTACGCGGGCTCGCTCCCGGACACGGTCACGATCTTCCGGGGCCCGCTGCTGGAGATGTGCGACTCCGAGGAGGCCGTGGTGGAGGAGGTCGCGATCACCGTGATCCACGAGATCGCCCACCATTTCGGCATCGACGACGACCGGCTGCACGAACTGGGCTGGGGCTGAGCGCGCCGGCGCCCCACCGCCGGGCCCTGCCGCTCGTTTCACCGGTCCCCGCCCACCGCGCAGCCACGCCCGGGTGCCTCCCGCACTGTGTCGGCGATCGGTGATAGGAACGGCACATGGAACCTCGCTGTCGTCTGTGCGCGGCCGGGTTGCAGCACTGTCACGGCACTCTCATCCGGCATTCGCTGGGTCATGCCGAGTGCACCGAAGACGGCTGCACCACTCCCGAAGCCGTCGTGCACACCTTCGTCATCGACTGCGACGCCGTCGGGTGTGACTGCGCTCAGCCCATCGGGTCGACGGTGGTCTTCGCCTCCTGAACCGGGTCCGGCGCCGGCTCGGGATAGAACGGCGGGGTCACCGATCCCCAATGCACGCAGCTCCAGCGCCCGTCGGTGATGGGCGCCAAGGTGATCGACTGGGTGTTGGGCAGATGGTGATCGAGGGCGAACCCGCCGTCGACGCCGGCCAGGAAGGCGGCCACCAGCCGGATCGCCGCGCCGTGGCTCACCACCACGATGTCGTCGGTCCATTCGTGGTCGTCGAGGTAGCGCATCCGCAGACCGGTGATCACCGGAACGTAGCGGTCGAGGACGTCGTCGCCGGATTCGCCGCCGGGCATGGCCACGCCGAGTTCGCCCTCGTGCCAGCGACGGTAGATCCGGTTGAACTCCTCGATGGCGGGTTCGTCGTTGCGGTTCTCCAGGTCACCGACCTGGACTTCGTGGATGCCGTCGAACTCCGTCGCCGAGACCCCGACCGTCGCGCCGATCTCCCCGGCGGTCTGCCGGGCGCGCACCGCGATCGAATGGGCCAGCAGCCCGGGCCGGCCCTGCTGGGAGCCGGCGAACCCCCGGGCCTGCTCGCGGCCCAGCGGCGTCAACTCGGCTCCGGGCGGCCGCGTGTCCAGCCGTTTCTCCACGTTGCCGTAGGACTGTCCGTGCCGCACCAGCACCAACCGCCCGCTCACGGCGCGGCCTCGCCCGTCACCATGTCCGCGCTGCCCCGACGCAGTCGGTCCAGCCACTGCGTCGCCTCGTCAGTTGCCTCATCCTGCGGGGGTAGCGCCCCCGCGGCCGACCCCGTCGGCCATGAACCCAGATACCGCACATCCCTACAACGACGGTGCAGCGCCTTGAGTGCCTCGGCGACCGCACCGTCGTCCAGGTGTCCCACGCAGTCCAGGAAGAACACGTAGGTGCCCAGCTCGACGCGTGTCGGGCGGGATTCGATGCGGGTCAGGTCGATGTCGCGGATGCCGAACTCGGCCAGCGCCGAGACCAGCGCGCCGGGCTCGTTGCTCAGCCGCAGCACCACGGAGGTGCGGTCGGCTCCGGTCCGCGGTGGCGGCGGGCCCGGCCGGCCGACCAGGACGAACCGGGTGCGCGCGTTGGCCTCGTCGACGACGCCCTCGGCGATGCTGGCCAGCCCGTAGTGTTCGGCCGCCAGCGCCGTGCTCACCCCCGCGTCGGCGCGCCCGGCCGCGACATCCTGCGCGGCGGCGGCGTTCGAGATCGCCGGGACCACCGACGCGGCCGGCAGGTGCTCGGCCAGCCAGTGCCGGACCTGTGCGGCCGCCACCGGGAAGGCCGCCACGGTGCGCACGTCCCCGGCGGTCACACCGGTGGCCAGCACGATGCTGAACGCGACGTCGAGGGTGAGTTCGGCGAAGATCTGCAGCGGGGATCCCATGGCCAGGCTGTCCAGCGTCGGCAGCACCGAACCCTCGATCGAATTCTCGATCGGCACACAGGCGTAGTCGGCGGCCCCGTCCCGCACGGCGGTCAGCGCCGCCGGTGTGCTGTCGGTGGGCACGGCGGCGGCCTCGCCCGCGGCGCCGGCCGGAGCAGGCACCAGGCCCGCGGCGGCCATCCGGATCAGCGCCGCTTCCGAGAAGGTCCCGGGCGGACCGAGATAGGCGATGCTGGTCACCCTTCGACCCTATCCGGAAAGCCTTGCGCGCCCGAGGTCATTCTAGTTAAGTTAGGCTTACCTCAGTACCGACGGAAGGTTCCTCCCATGGCCGTGGCGACGTGCACCGGACCGACAACCGCCGAACGAATCCGCAGCGCCTGCGTCCGCGCGGGCAGCGCCCTGCTCGCCCTCGAAGGCGCCGAGCCCGAGACGACCGCGGTGCACCACCTGCTGCCCGACGGCTCGTTCGCGATCACCGTCGCCTCGGGCGGCGTCGTGGCGGCGCGCCTGGCCGACCCGACGGCCGGCGAGGGCCCGCAGGCGGTTCTGGAGCTGACCGACTACGCGCCGTTGCCGTTGCGCGAGCCGGTGCGCTCGCTGGTGTGGATCCGGGGCCGGCTGTTCACGGTCCCCGCACCGGCCTCCCGCGACCTTCTGGACCTGATCGCGGCGGAGAATCCGAATCCCGCACTGCTGCAGGTCGGTACCGACCATGCGCTGCTGCGGTTGGAGATCGAGTCGGTCGTGGTCGCCGATTCCACCGGCGCCGAAGCGGTGGGCACCGCCGCGCTGCTGGCAGCCCTGCCGGACCCGTTCTGCGCCCTGGAGACCTGCTGGCTGCGCCACATCGACGCCGATCACCGCGACGTCGTCGCGCGGCTGGCCGCCAGGTTGCCCGCCCCCCTGCGCCGCGGACGCGTGCGTCCGCTCGGGTTGGATCGCTACGGGGTGCGGTTGCGCGTGGAGAGCGAGGACGGCGACCACGACGTGCGCCTGCCCTTCGGTAGGCCGGTGGACGACATCACCGGGCTGAGCCAGGCGATCCGCATCCTGATGGGATGCCCGTTCGTCAACGGGTTGCGCGCCCGCCGGAGCTGATACGCGCCGACTACCGTGGCAGCGTGACCGAGTCTGATCCCGGGCCGGGTCCCCGGCCCCCTCGCGGACCCGACTCGGACGCCGAACCCGGCGGCGGGACGGACCGATCCGCCCCCGCCGCGAACGACCTTCGGGCGCTGCGTATCGAAGTCGTCATCGTGCTGGCGGTGACATTCGGGATGAGCGCGGTGACCGCCACCCTGCAGCTCATCGACTTCGTCCTGCGCGGGCTGGCGGGACAGCAGGTCGCGCTCAACCCGCGCCGCTCCTACTTCGACGTGATCGACCTCGGGCTGAACCTGGCCGCCGTCGGGCAGCTGGTGGCCTGGGGCGCGCTGGCGGTCTACCTGCTCTGGCGCAGCGGATGGTCGCCGGCGTCGATCGGGCTGACCCGGTTCCGCCCGGGTGCCGACCTGCTCGGGGGCCTCGGACTGGCCGCGCTGATCGGCATTCCGGGTTTGGCGCTGTACCTGGCCGCCCGCGCGCTGGGACTGAGCGCATCGGTGGTGCCCACCGAACTCAGCGACACCTGGTGGCGAATTCCGGTGTTGATCCTGGCGGCCTTCGCCAACGGCTGGGCCGAGGAGGTCATCGTGGTCGGCTACCTGCTGACCCGGCTCGGCCAACTAGGGTTCGGGTCACGCACCAGCCTGCTGCTCTCCAGCCTGCTGCGCGGGGCCTACCACCTCTACCAGGGCTTCGGGGCGGGGCTCGGCAATCTCGCCATGGGGCTGGTCTTCGGGTACGTCTGGCAGCGCAGCGGGCGGCTGTGGCCCCTGATCCTGGCCCACGGTCTGATCGACACCGTCGCCTTCGTCGGCTATGCGCTCCTGGCCGGACGGCTCGGATGGCTCAGCTGAGCCCCACGCCGGGCGCGTAGCTACACCGCCCCGCCCGGCGGGCCACGTAAATTGACCTGGTGAACGACGACCGGCGCCCTCCCGCCGATGACCCACGCGCGCGGCGCGGGTCACTACCCGGGCCCGAGCCGTCGCAGGTGATCCGCCGGGATCCGGCGCACCGACCACCCCCGCCACCGCCGTACCGACCCGACCGACCACCGCCCTACCGCCCCGGCGGTCCACCGCCCC
>NZ_NVQF01000169.1 GCF_002592005.1 Mycolicibacterium palauense
CCACAAAGGCAAACTGCTCGAACGGCCCACCGACATCACCCCACCGACACCGCCCTCAAACGACGACGAGCACACCGGAACGGAGGTCGCCTGAAACACCCCGATCCACAGGAATTGACAATTTCTCTTCCAGGGACGACCGCGCCGCCGCCCCGAGGGCATCAACGGCTCGATCAACGACCACAAATCATCAGAAATCACATCAGCCCGGACCACCTGAACAGCATCAAGCACAACACCATTCACACTAAGCAGACACGCCCTAGTACGAAGCCGCCCCCTCTCACCATAAGGGCGGCCACCGAGGCTAACTTCTATTCGGCGACCGCCCCCGGTGTTGAGCTGATCAGCCCGCGACCGCCTCCAGAGCGTCAGCGGCCTCGATGAGCATCGCGGCAAGCCTGCGTGCCTCGTCCGCAGAGAGGCCTATTCCGTCGGCACCGAACACCGAGATTTCGGGCGTGTAGCTTCCGTCGTCAGCGCGTTGTTCCGCGGAGACTGAGACGCCGACCTTCGGAGTGTCGTGTTCTGACCACGTGAGCGTGCGCATCAGCACGCCGTCCTCAGTAATCGAAGGCCAGTCGTCAGCGGTCGCGCCAGCGGGAATTGGGACGTTGGGGTTGGTGATGTTCATGATGATTCCTGTTCTGCGCTTGAGTGTTTCGAGAGAGTGCTGTACAGCAACCGGTACAGCAACCCGGTCAATTTCCGGGGTATTCGGGACTGTACGTAGATGTACTGACATTGGTCATTCACCTGCGATAACCGGTCATGGGCGGACACCCACGGGCGCCAGTAGAGAGCCTGGGGGTCAAGTGGTCGCAGGTTCAAATCCTGTCAGCCCGACCATCGAAAACCCGCTCTGACCAGCGTCGGAGCGGGTTTCTTGGTTCAACGGTCCGGCGCAGATCTTGGCCAGTGGGCCAGCAGTGTCCCAAGGGGATTCCAGTGGGCCAAGCGTCAGCCGAAGAGGGCGGCGCCGGCGGCGCGCAGATCGTCGGAGTAGATCGATAGGGAGACGGCCGGATCATGGCCGTGCCAGGCCGCGACGACGTGCACTGGCAAACCGCTCGCGAGCATCAGGCTGACGCTGGTGTTGCGCAGACCCTTGAGGTGGATGCGGCGCAGACCGACGCGCTGACGGAGACGCTGGAACTGGTCGGAGTACCACTCGTGGCGGATGGGGGAGCCATCCTCGCGGACTGCGATCAGACGGTCGTCCGACCACGGAATTCCGAAGGCTTTGGCTACGTCTTGCCGCACTTCTTGAGGTGTTCCAGGGCGCTCGCCAGCTCGGCGGGAAGTGGCAGTTCCCGAACGCTACGGCGCGACTTCGGCAGCCCCTCGATGGCCTCCTTACCGACAGCGACACGACTGCGGCGGATCGACAGGGTGTCGCCTTCAATTGCAGACCATCGGATACCGAGAACCTCGGAGCGGCGAAGCCCATAGCAGCTCAGGAGCCAGCACGCGAACAATCGGTCGTTGCGAACCGAGGTGCGGAACTTCTGGACCTCCGCGGGGTTCCAGGATTTCGAGGTCTGGGGCTGGTCCACGATGAGTTCGTCGGCCGGGCGCTCTACGAGCGCAGTGACGTTGCGCGGGAGCGCACCCTGACCGACGAAGGACTGAACCACCATTCCGAAGGTGGTTAGTGTCGAGCGGACCGTTACGGGTTTGACCCCGCGCAAACACGAAAGCTCTGGCTTGGCTGCTTTTATCGCGTAGCCGCCTCGGCGCAGCCGGGTGATGCGACTTGCTCGGAGCAGACCTGCTGACCCAAGCAGGTGTGGACATCCTCACCCGGATAGGCAGCCGCGAGACTAGCTGCGGACATTCCCTCAGGGTAACTCGCGATCTGTTGCGCGACGCGTGCCGCCAGACTGCCCGGACGGGATCGCTTTCGTGGGCTGCGCCTCCTGTGTCAGCATCCAGACAACCAGCGCGTCGCCGTCGGCCTTAGTCAACTGCTGCAGCTTCCTGCCGTCCAGGAATGGGACTAACCCAGCTTCTGACGGTGTTTGCCTAGCGATAGAGCGGGGCTAACAGGGCGACGGTGTCTTCCAAGCCCGCCGGATAATTGCGTACACGCCGCGGGTCGGGTTCGGGGCCGATCGACTGCGCCTCGTAAAGGGACACTGCGTATTCCGTCATGCGGATGGCGTTGTCGAACGCATCCAAAGTTATTGCCAACAGCGGTGTGTCATCCAGCTCCTTTTCGTCGAAGACGTAGCCCGCTAACCACTTAAAGCCGTGCACGAACCCGGAGCCGAGTGAGTAGAAGCTCTTGGCGCTGCGCGGGTGCAATACCGTCTCTAGATCAGGGTCTGGCTTGCGCGGTAGATGCTTGTCCATCCAGTTTTCGGCATCAGAAACCAGCTTCAACGGCCCCCCCGTGGGTCCGGTGATCGCTTCCGCGGGGAGCGCCGTGATCGTGTCCTGCCGCTCCGCCACCCGCGCACGGCGCTTTTCAAATTTGGCCAAGTCTGCTTCGGCCAGGGGGTCGGTGCGGGCCTCCAAGGCCTCGGTCTCCAGCTTTTCGAACTCTTCCTGGCGGCCGCGCTCGCCCTTCAGGAACCCGTAGCAGCGGCGAATACGCTCCTCTGTGTCTGTCTCACTGATGAGCCAGATGGACTTCGCCGATGACTCCATGGCGATGCGGCACAACGCCGCCATCGAGGAGGTTCGAATCTGGCCCTGCCTAATGGCGAAAGCGATTACTTCGGCTGCCGACGCAAGATGCTCGGCGGCGTTCATGGTGGGGTACAGCGCAGTCGCACTGACCAGGTTTGGCTCACCCTCAAGGGTCACCGCGGCGTCGTCGCGCGCGAATCGGCTTTGGTCGTGGATCGAGTTTGGCCGCAAGCCCCAGGCTAGGAATGCCTTCGCTTGAGCGGCGCGGTCGCCGATAAGCGCAAGGAACATTGCCCGCATTAGCCGGTGCGCATCCTTCGGGTAGGCGGCCTTCAGCTTGTCCCAATCGATCCCGGAGAAATCCGGCCGTGGCATCGGCTCACCCGGCCTGGCCGGGCGCGGCATCTTGACACCGAATGCCTCCGGACCCGGTTCCCTGCTGGCGTCCGCCGCTAGCCGGCGCTGCTTCTCGAGCTCGCGCCGTCGTTCCTTCGCGGCCTTGTTATCGCCACGCTTGCCCATCAGCCCGTCCCTTTCAACCCACTGCGTCGATGCAGCTGGCACCTCACCGTAGGTGGCCTTACTGACATACCGCACGCGAATTCTAGGGGGCAAGCATTTTGGGCCTGGGACCTTCGGAGCCTGGCAGACTGACGCTGCACATGCGTCAGTAACTGGGAGGACATCGGCTATGTATTACCTGCTCAAGCCCGACGCGACAGTCTGGTGGACCGACATCAGCGAGCAGATGATCGCCCGCGCGCGGCGGGATCACCCGGAACTTGACATCGACCTGGGCCGCCTCGAGTGGAAGCGTGCTGAGCGCACATTCGACGCCGGAACTCTGAACATCGCTCTTCGAAAGGGCGAAGCGGTCGCGCAGGGCTTGACGGTGGCGGCGGGTGCACTAGTGCCGTTGGACTACTACCGCGATATGGTCGCGATCGAGGCGCGGACCAGTGGCCGTGATCTAACTACGTTGCCGCACGCCGATTTGTTCGAAGCCCTCATGCCAGGCTGGACCGAACAAACGCGTCAGCTGGACAACGACGTTGCTAAGGGCCAGACACGGATCGTTGCACGTGCACAGCAGGATCTAAATAACGCCTTCGCCGAACCACTCTCCCCGGAACTTGTCGAACACTGGCAGAAACTGGGTGGCGCATTGCCACCCGAAGTCCCGCCCGGTGGGCTAGGGCGTGTCTGATAAATGCGGTAACCAGAGCGTGATGGCCCGTAGGACTGCTGCGCCCCGGTAGGTGATGGCGAGCTTGTCGTAGCGGGTGGCCAGACCGCGCCATTGCTTGGTGTCATTGAATCCTCGTTCAATGACGTTGCGGCCCTTGTAGTCGTCGGCGTCGAATGCTGGCGGTCGGCCGCCGTGGGTGCCGCGACGTTTT
>NZ_NVQF01000017.1 GCF_002592005.1 Mycolicibacterium palauense
GGACGGGCGGGCCTGACGAAGAACACTGGTTCTCGCACGGATAAGAAATATACAGCGCCCTATATTTCTGGAGGCGACGGCTCAGAGTCCGCCGGACGCGGTGAGAGTCTGGCCGGTGATCCAACGGGCCTGCGGGCCGGCGAGAAACGCGACGACATCGGCGACGTCGTCGGGTCGGCCGAACCGCCGCATCGGGGTGGCGTCGGCGATGCGCTCCCGTGTCCGGGGATCGGGGTTGGCGGCACGCTGCATGTCGGTGTCTGTCGGCCCGGGCCGCACCGCGTTGACCGTCACATCGTGGGGACCGAGTTCTATCGCCGCGATGCGGGTGAGCTGTTCGAGAGCGCCTTTCCCGGCGACGTAGGCCGCCACACCGGCGGCCGGCTGTGTGCTGGTGTTGATGGTGGAGATGTTGATCATGGCGGCACCGGGCCGCAGGTGCGCGATCGCATGTTTGATGATGAGAAACGGTGCGGTCGCCGCGATGGTCAGGTTGTCGCGCCAGGTGTCGAGCGTCGTCTCGGCGATGGGCGTCACCGGCGTCGCGATGGCGGCGTTGTTGACCACCACATCCAGGTGCGGAAGCCGCGGTCCGGGGATGGTCGCCAGCAGTGCCTCGATCGAGGCGAGATCGGTCAGGTCGGCCCGCACGGCGTGGGCGACACCGCCGCCGGCCTGCGCGCGCCGTTCGGTGTGCTCGGCGGAGCGCTCGTCGTTGACGTAGGTGAAGGTCACCTCGAAGCCCTCGGCGGCCAGCCGCTCGACGATGGCCGCCCCGATGCCGCGGGATCCCCCGGTCACGAACGCGAATCTGGTATCTGCTGCCACAACCGTCATCCTCCCGCGTTGCCCCTCGCCCCGCCCCGGGGATTCACTCTCAGCGAGCACGTGGCGCCTCGGGGGTTCAGCGGGTGACCAGCGCCCAGAATCCGAGGAGCAATCCGTAGAGGGCCACGACCAGGGCCGTGCCCCGCACCGTGGTCCGTCTCGGCGCGCCGGGATTGAGCCAGAAGCTCAGGGCCCGGGTGGCCAGGGGCATCAACACGAACCCGAGGGTGACCGTGCTCAGCACGTTGGAGGTGAAGGTCCGCAGGAACAACGGCGTGCCGAGGCCCTGCAGATAGGAGATGAGGTAGTTGATGCACATGATCGTGGGGTAGAGCATCAACAGCACCGTCATCGACTGTTTCCAGTTCGGGGTGTTCGCCCCGTCGACCTCGTTGAAACTGAACCAGCTGCCGAAGGCGCTCGGCACCGTGCGCACGGTGTTCCGTTCGGTGTGCTCGCCGAGATCATCCAGCAGCCCGGCGCGTGTGTCCGACGTCAGCCATGCGTCGGCGTAGCGCGGCTCGGCGAAGCGATACAGACTGGTCCACGCGCCGCCCTCGTGAGCCGGTTCGAGCAGCTCGTAGCCGGTGAAACCGTCGAAGGACCGCGCCGCCGTCTCCAGCGCCTTCTCTGCGGCCTGGAACTTCGATTCCCGCCCCGGCAACGGGGTCGCGCTGGCGACAACGGTGACCGAGTGCGGAGGCGGCCGCCCACCGACCATGGTGTGTTCGTCTGCGGGTGTTTCCAGCAGCCGGTCGCCCCGTTCGATCAGCTCGCGGCGCCGCTCGGACCGCATCCACAACGCCAGGTTTTCCCGGCAGTCGAACCGGAAGATGATCACCCAGTCGTCATGGACACCCGGCACCGGGGGAATCGTTTCGGTTCCGATGAACCCGGGGCTTTGTCTCGTCGCAGCGTCGATCTCGGATTGCCAAGCCCGGTAGGCCTCGACGTGCTCGGCACGTACCGTGCGGGCGATCACCGCCGTCGCGACGGCATCGCCGCCGGACGCGCTCATCTCCTGGCCTTCGGCCGGTGCCGGGCAGCCCGGCTACGGCCTGCGGGCAACGAAGTCGACCTCGACCAAGGCGTCCAGCGCGAGCGCGGTGACACCGATACAGGTTCGAGCGGGCAACTTTCCGGGTTCGAAGTAGGTCTCGTAGACGGCGTTGAAGGCGGCGTAGTCGCGTTTGAACTCGGTGAGGAAGGCGCGCGTCTGCACGACGTTGCCCAGACCGATCCCCAGCTCGCCCAGCACGATTCCCAGATTGTGCATGACGTTGCGGGTCTGGGCCTCGATCCCGTCCGGGAGCGGCTTCGTGTGATCGTCGGGATAGTTGGGCATCTGCCCGGTGATCCACAGCCATCCGTCGCTTTCGACAGCGTGGCTATAGGGCGCACACGCCTCGGGCGCCGCGTCGAACATCATGAATGTTGGAGTACCCATAGCCTTCGCCTCCGCTGCGCTATGTCAAAGGGGTGCAACTCTGGTGGGTACGCGTCAGGGTAACAACCGGACACGGACCGAATGGCCGGATTCTTGTGCCTCGGTGGTTGCGCCCACTGCCCGCCGACTGTGTCGAGGGTGGCCCGCCGGGATCACGCCTGCGGGTACGGCGCCCACCGCCGGTCGTAGCCGGCCTTACGAACGGCGAGCTGCTCCGCGCGCTCCGCGGGAGTCAGGTACACCGTGCCCGCCGGCAACTCGGCGGGAAGATCTTCGAGCTTGACCACCACCGACGCCACGGTGGGCAGGTCCATCGACTGCGGATCCAGGTTCTGGAACCGCATCGAGATGATGCCCTGATTCAGCCCACCGGTCGAAATCCAGTTGGCGACAGCGGGATCGGCGATCGACACCACCATGGTGTAGGTGCCGTCCGGGTTGGCGATCGCCTGGTCGTTGTTCAGGCTGGTCTGCTCATTCCAGTAGTCATCGGTGATCGTCCAGTCGTTGTACACCGGGACCGTCACGAACCCGGCATTGCCCGGGTCGATGGTCAGCACCAGCGCTTCGTCGTCGGCGAGCTGGAAATAGCCGTTGCTCTGCAGCTGATTGGCGAGGAATTCGGCGTTGCTGGCCGGCGGCGTCATCACGTTGGGCGGCCGCGGTTCACCGGTGTCGGGGTCGGTGGTGGCCAGCGCCATGTACTTGGCCTCCTCGGCACCCCGGACCGCCATGAGCAGCGCGGTCAGCGCGCCCCGCACCGGACGCGACTCGGCGATGCGCAGCGGCGGGATCACCGAGGCCACCGAGGTCAGAAACGGGCTGTCGTTGACCAGCCCACCGAGCAGCACGAACCCACCGAGCTGGGCGAACAGGCTGTTGCGCGGCCCCTCGACGCGGTGCACCGCGAGCTCCATGGGATCTTCGGTGTTCCAGTCCCCCAGGGTGTTTCGGGCGGCGATCAGGGTGGAGTGGGAGGTCAGTTGCAGATGGTTGGTCTGGCCGGGCGCCGCGGGGTCACCGCTGACGGTGATGACGAACGAGCCGTCGGGGTTGATGTCGAGATCCTGCAGACTCAGGATGGTCGACGTCGTGCCGGCGGTTCCCTCCAGCACGCTGAAGGTGGTGTCGGCGGGGATTCCGTCGTAGATCCGGCCGGTGAGCACGTACTCCGAGGTCTTGTTGACCGGGACGAAGCGGTAGATGGTGTCCGGGTTGTCGTAGAGCAGGCGTGAACCGTCGACGTCGATGCCGTACCAGCTGTGCGGGGGCGCGACCTGGGTGACCACCGCCGGGTCCATCGGGTTGAGGATCTGCTGCTGGAACGCTGCGGCCATCGCGTATTCGTCGACCGCGTTGGCCAGCGCCTCCCGGTTGGCCGCGTCGGGCCCGCCCACGAGGGCGAACTGCTGCCTGGCGGCGGCGAGGAAGCTGAGGCGGAGGAAGAACTTCATGAAGGCCACCGGAAGCGAGTGGGCGGTCTGCATGGCGATCCGTTCGCGGGCGATCTGCTGCGGGGTGCCCAGCGGACTGACCTCGTTGCTCAGCACGGCCTCGTCGACACCGACACCGGGCTGTGCCGATACCTGGTCCGCGGCGGCCCGGGCGGTGGGGTCGGCGGCGGCCTGGCGCCGCGGAGCCACCATCGCCGGTTCCATCGGCACGGTGTCCGGAGCCGGCTGCGGGTCGGCGTCCGCCGGCGCGGGATCTGATGGCGCCGGATCGGACGGTGCCGGATCTGACGGTGCGGGATCGGACGGCGTCGCGTCCGCCTCGGTGGCCGTGACGGCCACGGTCTGCACCGGGGAGTCCACGACGACGGCGGGGTCGTCGGCCGAAGCGCCCGCGGGGTCCGCATCGTCGTCGGAGGGAGCCGCCTCAGCGGTGTCGGAGACACCCGAATCCACGGTGTCGGCGACACCCGAATCCACGGTGTCGGAGACACCCGAATCCACGGTGTCGGAGACGGCACGTCTGCCGTCGTCCTCCGGTGAGCCGGACTTCTCGGCGCCGTCGCCATCGCTGCCGGCGCCGGCAGTGCCGCTGGTGTCGTCGCTCTCGGCCCCGTCGTCTCCGGTGCCGCCGCCGCGGGCGTTGTCGTGGTCTGCCCGCTCGGCGCGCCGCTCGGCCGCCGTTTTCCTGCCGGCCGGAGACCTCGACGGCGCTGACCGGGAGATGCCAGCGGAGGTGCCGGCATCCGCCGACGACGATCTCGTTGCCGGGCCGGATCTGCTTGTCGAGGAACTGCTCGACGACGACGAAGACGAGGAGGAGGAGGTGCCGTCGGTGTCGGCGTTCGCGGCCGGAATGGCCAGCATCGAGCCGACGCCGAGGAAAACCGCCAGGGCGCCGACCCGGCCGATGAACCGTGCGTAACCGGTTGCCGGGCGCGACGCCTCCTGTTCCACCGACTCCACCGGACGTCGCATCCCGCCTCCTGAAATGTGGGCTAGATCACTATGCCTACCAGGTGTAGCAGGCGCGATGTCGATAAAGCAACAACTGAGACCATCTGCCTTATCCATGCGACAGGAATGCGTTCGTGTATCGACGCCGGTCGTGGCACCCCGGCGGCCGCGGAGTGGGCCTGCACACGAAAGCCCCGACCCGGGACCGGCCGCCCCGGCCGGATATCGACACCGGATACCGACGGGGCCAGGCGGATCGGGCGACGGCGGCCGAGGCGCACCCCGGCTTTCGCCGCCGGCCCACCCACTCGGTGTGACCTCCACGGCAACGGCGGGCCCTGCCGGAGGCGATGCCCGCCGGCGTGGCGCCGTGGCAAAGCCGTCCGCCCTCGCACACGGGGCGCGGTCGGCGGTGTGAGGGAATCCGCGACCCACCCGCACCACCCCGGTGCTGTATCGAAACTCACACTAAAAAAGTTGATTTACCCAGAATTAACGTGGAGCATCGAGGCGTTGCACTCGTCGGGTGATCCTCGGCAGTGGACACCGTCAGCAAACAACGCCCCGCAATCCGGGGCGCATCTTGAGGAGTTGAGAGGAATGTCCTTCGCGCAGTTTCGCGCCGATCTGAAGCGCGCCGGCAACCGGCGGCGCCTCTATGCGCGGATCAATGCACTACCCGATTCGACCGTGCGTGACGAGCTGATCGCCGTCGCCCAGCGGTACGAGCGCGAGGGTGCAGATCACTGACGTCAATCATGACGTCGTCGAACGACCTGCCGACAGAGCCGGCACCCCACGGGGTGGCCGGCTCTGTCGCTTCCGGCGTCAGGTCAGGTCGTCCTCGTCGAGATCGCCCCGGGCCACCGCGTCCTGCACCACCGTCACCCGGTAGTGGTCACCCAGATCGTCGATGGCGACCAGCGCCTCATCGGTCAGCGACGCCCGGATCCCGCTGTGTGCATGCGCGAACGGCACGTAGGCGCCCAGCAGCTCCGGCAGATCCAGCTCGCACTCGAGGGGCAGCAGATGGTCGGCGCCGACCACCGACGCGTCCAGCAGCTGCTCCAGACGCGGGGCGCTCCACCGCAGCGGGTCCCCGGTGCCCTCGGCGATGCACAGTTCCAGCAACTCGCGGTGATCGAAGTCGTTGAACGCCTCGCCGGCCGGTGAGCTGAAGAACTCCTCGAGCAGTGCCGTGGTGTCCCCCGATGACGACGGGCCGACCTGCAGCACACCGCCATCGGGCAGCAACCCGATGAGCCACCGCACCAGCGCGTAGCCGCTGGGCCACGTCTCGGAATCCCCCGCCGGCGGCAGCCGCAACGACTGGTCCAGGCCGTGGCCGATGACGGCCCGCGCATCGGCCGGATCGAGATCGGTGAACCGGGTGTCGGGGTCGTCGTTGTTCTGCTCGGCCACGGCCAGCACCGCATCGATACCGTCCGGCACGAAGAAGGCGTCCTTGACGTCGGAGACCATCAGGTGGTCGATGTAGGCCACGCAGGTGAACTCCCGTCCGTCGGCCAGGCGGACACCGAGAATCACGTCGTCACCGTCGCCGAGGATGTGGGACATCCGCACCGCGCGGTACACGGTGGTCTGCGCCAGCCCGGCCAGCCACGCCGGAAGCGGATCCTCACGCGCCTCCGCGGCGCGGCGGCACCGGCTCCGCGGCCCGTCCTCACCCCCGTCGTCGTCGGTGAGCAACGCGGCCAGCACCGCCAGCAACGCGGTGGTCTCGCGAACCTCGAGGCCGATGAATCCGGCGACCAGCTCGTCCAGACCCGCCAGCTCCTCGTCGTCCGCGGCGCCGCGAACGGCGCGCAACGCCTCGTACCGCGGGTCGGTCGCCACGATCATCATGCTGACCAGGGACAGCAGGTCCAGCGGATGCCCCTCGTCGAGCATCTGCGCCACCCCGTCGATCAGACCGACTTCCTCGGGCGCCTCGGGAACCTCCTCGAGGGCCCGCGTCCTTCTCCGCCGGGCGTCACGGCGGGACTGTTTGGCGCGGCGGCGGTGGTGCCGATCGGTCATGGCTGCACACTACGGGCGCCGCCCGACACCGCGGCTCATCGCCGCGTCCGTCGTGATATACGAGGTGGTATCCGGCGGCTCATGCGTCGACGGGCACGTTGACCATGAGCCAGGAGGACCGCCGACCATGACGGTGTGGATCAGCAGACGCCCCGAAGCTCAGGTGAGCGCCGAGATCGCCGCCGCCGTGGGGCCGCTGGCCGGTCTGCGCGTGGCGGTCGAGGACAACGTCGACGTCGCCGGGCTGCCGACGTCGGCGGGCTGCCCGGAGTTTTCCCGCCGGCCCGACCGGGACGCCGCCGCAGTCGCCGCGTTGCGGGCCGCCGGTGCGGTGGTGGTCGGCAAGACCAACCTCGACCAGTTCGCCACCGGGCCGGTGGGTACCCGCTCCCCCGACGGTCCCGTCCCGGACAGCCGGCGCCCCGAATACGTCAGCGGCGGTTCCAGTTCGGGATCGGCGGTCGCGGTTGCCACCGGCACCGCCGATATCGCGATCGGCACCGACACCGCCGGTTCGGGCCGCGTGACCGCCGCGCTGCGCGGCATCGTCGGGATCAAACCCACGATCGGGGTGATCAGCACCGACGGCGTGGTGCCCGCGAGTGAATCCTTGGACTGCGTCACCGTTTTCGGCCGCGACCTGCACCTGGCGAACCGCGCGATGGCGGCGTTAGCGGCCGGGGCGCCCGACCGCCCCTGGCCCGCCGACACCAGGCTGGCGGCGTCGCCGCATCCCGTCGTCGCGATCCCCGACCGGCTGTCCGGCCTGGACCCGGCCTGGTCGGCCGCGTTCGACGCGGCCGCAGCGGAGTTGACACGGCACGGCGTGACACTGCACCGCGTCGCCCCGGAGCCGTTCCTGCGTGCGGGAGAGCTTCTCCGCAGCGGTGCTCTGGTCGCCGAACACTTCGCCGCGATAGTCGATCTCGTCGCCGGCCACCCCGACGCCACCCTGGATCCGAGCGTGCGCGAGGTGGTCGCCCGCGCCGGCGCCGTCCCGGCGCGCCGGCTCGCCGGGGATCGGCGCCGCCTGCGGCAGTGGCGCCGAGCCGCGCTGGCCGCACTCGACGGCACCGACGCGCTGCTGATGCCCACCGTGCCGATGCACACGCGGTTCGCCAACCTGCTCGACATGTGCGCGGTGGGCATGCCCGCCGGCACGGCCGGTGACGCCCGGTTCGGGGTGACGGTGCTCGCCAGAGCATTCGATGACGCCGTCGCCCTCGACATCGCCGCGCTGCTGGGCCCCGCCCCGATCTCCGACGCGGTCTGGCCGGCCGCGGCCGCCGACGCCGTCGAGCTCGTCGTGTTCGGCGCGCATCTGCGCGGCGGGCCGCTGGTGCACCAGCTGACCGACCGGGGCGCCCGCTTCGCCGGCGAGATCACCACCGCCGCGCGCTACCGGATGACGGCGTTGTCCACGACGCCGGCCAAACCCGCGGTCACCCGGGTCCCCGACGACGCACCGGGGGCCGCGCTGACCGGGCACCGCTGGCTGCTCTCGCCGGCCGCGCTGGGCGCATTCCTGGCGGACCTGCCGGCGCCGATGCAGCTGGGCAAGGTCGAGTTCGCCGACGGCAGCTGGCGCACCGCCTTCGGGTGCGACGCCGCCAGCGCGGCCGCCGGAATCGACATCAGCGGCTACGGCGGATGGGCCGCCGCGCTGGCCCGCGTTCCCGGGCTGGGCAGCGTGCCCACCGCCCCCGACATGTGAGAAATCTGGGTGGATCTGCGTCTTTCGGCCCGAACACCCGCCAAATAAATTTACGATGGCGTCAGCACAGCGTCGTGCCCCGTCGCCCGCGACCGGTGGTCCGGGACACGAACGATGTCCGCGACGGGGCAGGAGGCGACGATGCCACAGTCTTATCGATGCGCATATCACGCATATCAACGGGTGATTCCGATCCTGGCGGCGGGCACCGCCGCCGCGGTCGCGGTCGTTGCCGCGCCAGTGGCCGGCGCACAACCGCTGGCTCCCACGTCTCCCATGTCGCTGCCCGGGTCAGTGGCACCGCTGCCCACCAACAGCACGTTCTGCGATCTGGGCGTGTATTGCGACGACGACGAGATCGGCTCGGTGGTGGGGCCCAGCGGTAGTGGTAGTAGTAGTCGGCGGGGGGTCGGCCACGACTCCGCCACCGGCCCCGCGGCAGTTCCGCAGGTGCCCGGTTCGTGAGCGGCTCACAGCCGGACAAGTGATCGACCGTGTGCGTCGAGGCAACGTAGAGGAGTGGGAATGTCTGGAATCATCCGATCGGCAGCCATTGCGGCCCTCGCCGGCGCGGCCCTGCTGGGCAGCGCGGCCACCGCCTCGGCCGACGACCCACCACCACCGCCGAACTGCACCCTCGCCGACATGAGCGGGGTACTGGCCGGCGTCTCCACGGCCATGTCGGCCTACATGTTCACCCACCCCGAGGTGAACAACTTCATGACCGGCCTGGCCCACGAACCCTCCGAGGTCCGCAAGGCCGCCATCGACACCTACCTGGACGCCAACCCCCAGGTCAACGCCGAGATCGCAGCCATCCGCCAACCGATGAAAGACTTCCGCACCCGCTGCGGAATGTCCCAACCCGACGAGCCCCGACTCTGACGACGACTCTCCAACGCCACGGTGCGACACCGCGAATCCGGCTGCCCGATCCACCGCTCGCCACAAGCGCGAAAGCCCCCGAGCACACCAGCAGCTAGGATGGGGCCAGCCGAACGACGTGGCCCCGCACTCCCCTCCGACGGTTCGGAATGGATACCTCCCTCCGACGGTTGGGAATGAATGTTGTTCCCGACAGGGACAGGAGAGTGTGATGTCGAACTTCTATCAGCGCGTAATCCCAACCCTCGCGGCCGGTGTGGCCGCTGCCGGTGTGGGCGCTGCCGCCGTGCTGGCCGCGCCCGTGGCCGCTGCCGCCCCGCAGCCCGGCGCCCCCACGTTGACCGCCCCCACGTCGTTGACCGCCGTCGCGGCGCCGGCGCCCACCAGCAGCATGTACTGCGATCTCGGCTTCTACTGCGAGGACGACGAGATCGGCTCCATGGTGGATCCCAGTGCGCCCAGCACCAATCGACCCGGATTCGGCAAGGCGAGTCCGTGGGTTCCCGACTATGGCGACTAACCGGCGACGAGCTGGGGACAAGACGCCAAGACTGAGCGCGACCGGCGACACCGGTTGTCGGGCCTAGAGGACCCAAGAGGGCAACGTAGAGGAGTGGGAATGTCTGGAATCATCCGATCGGCAGCCATTGCGGCCCTCGCCGGCGCGGCCCTGCTGGGCAGCGCGGCCACCGCCTCGGCCGACGACCCACCACCACCGCCGAACTGCACCCTCGCCGACATGAGCGGGGTACTGGCCGGCGTCTCCACGGCCATGTCGGCCTACATGTTCACCCACCCCGAGGTGAACAACTTCATGACCGGCCTGGCCCACGAACCCTCCGAGGTCCGCAAGGCCGCCATCGACACCTACCTGGACGCCAACCCCCAGGTCAAAGGCGAGATCGCGGCCATCCGCCAACCGATGAAAGACTTCCGCACCCGCTGCGGAATGTCCCAACCCGACGAGGCCGGGCTGTAGTCCCGAGTCCCTGACGCCGACCCCTCCACCTCGAGGGGCGCCGAACCTCAGCCCCGGATGCGTGAGCGCGCACTCAGGTACGGTGTGGGCCCCTTTTCTCGTACCTGACTGTGCGCTGGTGACGGCTCGCCGCGGTGTCCGTTGCGCGGCTCGCCGCGGTGTCGCTACGCAGCTCGCCGCGGTGTCCGTTGCGCAGAGTGGACACCGCCGCCCACGCGCGCGCACCTGACCGGGGCAGCCCCCACATGCTGACATGAGCGGTGTGCTCGGCAATGTATCGACCTCGATGTCGGCCTATCTGTTCACCCACCCTGACGTGAACGACTTCATCACCGGCTTGGCCCACGATTCGGCCGACGACCGCAAGAAATCCATCGATGGCTACATGGCCGACAATCCCCAGGTCAACGACGAGATGAACGCCATCCGGCAGCCGCTGAAGGACTTCCGCACCCGGTGCGGCATGTCCGTACCGGCCCCGCTGCCGCCCGGCGAAGGCGGGTGACGGGAAGCTGCTGATTGCGGACCCGCGGCGGCTCAGCTGCCGCGGGTCTCGATCACCCGCTTAGCGATCTCGACGAGCTTGACGTTGGCCGACTGCGACAGTTCGCGCAGCATCTCGAAGGCGCGCACCGCGTCGACGTTGTAGCGCTCCATGATGATCCCCTTGGCCTGGCCGATCAGGTCGCGGTTGCTCAGGGCCGACTGCAGCTGCTCGCCTTCGCGGCTGGCGACGATGGCCGCCGCGGCGTGCGCGGCCAGCACCGAGCCCACCGCCTCGTCCTCAGCGCTGAACGCCTGGGGCTCGAAGCCGAAGATGTTCAGCGCCCCGGCGTTGCGCTGGGTGGTGTAGAGCTTGAACGACAGTGCGCTGCGCAGACCGAGCTTGAGGGCCTCCGCGGAGTAGTGCGGCCAGCGTTGTTCACGCTGAAAATCGTCGGTCCGCACGATCAGCTCGTCCACGGCGGCCTCCAGGCACGGCCCTTCCCCGTGCTTCACCTGCAGCGCGTCCAGCTTGAACATCAGGTCCGACGTGGGCGCCTGGGTCTCGTACTTGCCGGCCTTGGTGAACAACAGGAAGCCGGCCGCGTCGGCGCCGGGAAGCAGTTCGATGACACTCTTGGTCACCCCGGTCAGGACATCGGACAGGCTCAACGGCGCGGCGAGTTCACGGGCCAGTTCGGCCATCCGTGCGGCCAGGTCGGCTGAGGGCTCAGAGATCACGTGACAAAGATGGCACACCGACGCGCCGAAGGTGGCGGCGTTTGTGGGGCCGCGCCGACGGTTATGCACGGTGCACGTGAATACGGTGGTCGGCCACCGAGTTCACCAGGTCTCGTCGGTTCAGTCCCAGGAGCCGGCGGGACCGCCCGTCGAACACCCCGGTCGACACGCCGCGGCGGGGTACCGTCGCGATATGACCGGTGTCTGGATCCTCGGCGCATACCAGAGCGACTTCGCCGTCATCCTCACCCGGGAGAACCGTGGCCTCGCCCGGCCGGGGGAACGGGGGCGGCGGTGACCGGCTTTCAGACCGACGTCAACGTCGTCGGCAGGTTCCTGTCCACCCTGCCCGACGATGACGACCATCCCTACCGGACCGGGCCGTGGCGACCCCAGACCACCGAATGGGATGCCGACCACCTGGCGCCGGTGGCCGGGGAGATTCCCGCCGACCTGGACGGGGTCTACCTGCGCAACACCGAGAACCCGCTGCACCCGGCGCTGAAGTTCTACCACCCGTTCGACGGCGACGGAATGGTGCACGTCGTCGGGTTCCGCGACGGGAAGGCGTTCTACCGCAACCGGTTCGTACGCACCGACGGGTTCCTCGCCGAGAACGCCGCCGGCGGTCCGCTGTGGCCGGGTCTGGCCGAGCCCGTCACGCTGGCCCGGCGCGAGCACGGCTGGGGTGCGCGCACCCTGATGAAGGACGCCTCGAGCACCGACGTGATCGTCCACCGCGGTGTCGCGCTGACCAGCTTCTACCAGTGCGGTGATCTGTACCGGCTGGACCCGCTGACCGCCGAGACGCTGGGCAAGGAGGACTTCAACGGCGGGTTCCCGTCGGACTGGGGCGTCTCGGCGCACCCGAAGGTCGACGAGCGCACCGGCGAGCTGCTGTTCTTCAACTACAGCAAGCAGGCGCCCTACATGTCGTTCGGGGTGGTCGACGCCGACGACACCCTGGTACACCACACCGAGGTCCCCCTGCCGGGGCCACGGCTGCCCCACGACATGGCGTTCACGCCGAATTACGTCATCCTCAACGACTTTCCGTTGTTCTGGGATCCCGAACTGCTCAAGGCCGGCGTTCACCTGCCCGGTTTCCACCCCGACATGCCGTCGCGGTTCGCGGTGGCACCCCGCCGCGGTGGGCCCGGCGACATCCGCTGGTTCGAGGCCGCGCCGACGTTCGTGCTGCATTTCGCCAACGCCTACGAGGACGGCGACGAGATCGTGCTCGACGGGTTCTTCGAGGGCGACCCGACGCCCGCCGAGAGCGCGGACGGCTCCGACAGGTGGCAGCGCGCCTTCCGTTTCCTGGCGCTGGACCGGCTGCAGACCCGCCTGCACCGCTGGCGGTTCAACCTGGTGACCGGCGCCGTGCGGGAGGAAAGCCTGACCGACAGCATCACCGAGTTCGGGATGATCAACGCGGACCATGCCGGGGCCGACTACCGCTATGTCTACGCCGCCACCGGCAAGCCGGGCTGGTTCCTGTTCGACGGCCTGGTCAGGCACGACGTCAAGACCGGCGCCGAGGACCGGTACGCGTTCGGCCCCGGGGTGTACGGCAGCGAGACGGCGATGGCGCCGCGGCCGGGCTCGACCGCCGAGGACGACGGCTATCTGGTCACGTTGACCACCGACATGAACGCCGACGCGTCCTACTGCCTGGTCTTCGACGCCGCCCGGGTCGGCGACGGGCCGGTGTGCACACTGGCGCTGCCGGAACGCATCTCCAGCGGAACCCACTCGACGTGGGCACCGGGAAGCTCCCTGCGGCGCTGGCGATCCGCGGATTCTCCGGCCGCGGCGATCGGGCTCTGAACCCGGCCGGAAATCGCCCCGGAATTTTCTGGCACTCTCTTGCCGAGAGTGCTAAATTCGGGGTTGCACAGTGATTGGCTGCCCGCCAGGGTGGCGGGCTCTGGAAGCGATCTAGGAGGTGGATTGCTGTGCTTCGCTTTGATCCCTTCAGTGATATCGACGCTCTGACCCGCGGCCTGCTCACCAACCAGGCCGGATCGAATCGCAGTCCCCGGTTCATGCCGATGGACCTCTACAAGGTCGACGACCACTACGTGCTGACCGCCGATCTGCCCGGGGTGGATCCGGGTTCGATCGACGTCAACGTCGACAACGGCACACTCACGCTGACCGCGCACCGCTCGGCCCGTTCCGAGGAATCCGTGCAGTGGCTGGCCAGCGAGAGGTTCTTCGGCACCTACCGCCGCCAACTGTCCCTCGGCGAGGGCATCGACACCACCGGCATCAACGCCACCTACGAGAACGGCGTGCTGACGGTGACCATCCCGATGTCCGAACGCGCCAAACCCCGCCGCATCACGGTGTCGCACACCGGAAACGAACGCTCCATCGAACCGACCACCGTCGAGGCGGACTGACCCGCACCGCTCAGCCGTGCCGGGCCAGCCGGAACTGAAGGTTGGCCCGCACGGCTGGCCACTCGATGTCGAGGACCGAGTAGACGGCGGTGTCGCGGCGCGAGCCGTCGGCCAGCAGTTGGTGGCTGCGCAGCACGCCGTCGAGCTTGGCGCCCACCCGTTCGATCGCCGCGCGGCTGGCCGTGTTGAGGAAGTGCGTGCGGAACTCCACTGCGACACAGCCCAGCACATCGAAGGCGTGGCCGAGCATCAACAACTTCGTCTCGGAGTTGACCCCGGTACGGCGCGCCGATCCGACGTACCAGGTGTGCCCGATCTCGAGCCGTCGGTTGGGCGCGTCGACGTGAAAGAAACTCGACGAACCCACCAGCGCACCGCCGTCGAGGCGGCGCACCACGTAGGTGACGCCCTGGTCGCGGGATTGGATGTCCAGCAGGCGGTGCACCCAGGACGCGGCGGTGTGCGGCGAGGGCGCCGAGGTGAACCACAGCGCACCGGGGTCGCCGTCGGCGGTGGCCCCGGCGATCTCGTCGATGTGCTCGGCGTGCAGGGGCTGCAGACGCACCCAGCGTGATCCGGTGAGCTCGACCGGCTCGACGAACCGGCTCACCGCCGGGCCCGCACCCGCGCGCTGCGGGCGGTGTCGGCGAGCGCCCAGACGGAGAACCCGACGGCGCCCAGGGCGCCGGCCGCTCCGATGTACCAGCCGTAGCCCGCCGACACCGACGCCGAGACGTTGAGGTAGTAGTACCACCCGGTGAGCACCGCGATGAGCAGCGAGATCAGCAGCGCGGCAACCGAAGCCCAGCGCACCGACAGGCCGCGGGCGCTCATCGCCCCCGCGACGAGCAGCGTCGAGGACAACAGGACGATCAACTGACCCAGGTCGAACCGTGCCGGCAGCACCAGGCTGCCCACGGTGCCCCCGATGGCCGAGGCCCGGCCGCCACCGTTGACCGTGGTGGTCAGCCACGGCAGCCATGCGCTGACCACCAGCACGGCCGCGCAGAACGCGACCAACCAACCGGGACGCAGGCGGGCCATCACCTAAACCTAGCGTGCTTCACCGATTTCTCCGCGCCGTGTCATCGTCAGTGTCCGGTGCGGGCCGAGCCGGCCGAGGAACTCCTCGTCGTGGCTGACCACCAGCACCGCCCCGCGGTAGGCCGCCAACGCGTCGACGAGCTGCCCGGCGCTGGTGATGTCCAGGCTGTTGGTGGGTTCGTCGAGCATCAACAGCTCGGGCGGCGGTTCGGCCAGCAGCAGCCGGGCCAGCGCGACCCGGAAGCGTTCCCCGCCGGAGAGTGTCCCGACGGCGCGGTGCACGTCCTGTCCACGCAGCAGGAACCGCGCCAGCTGCCCGCGTACCCGTTCCGGTGGGGACGACGGCGCCGCGGCACGCACGGTGTCGAGCACGCTGGCGGTGTCGTCGAGACCGTCCAGCCGCTGCCGCAGATAGCCCACACGCCCGGTCAGCAGGCGCCCCGCCGCGGGGTCTCCCGCCAGCAATCCGTCGAGCAGCGCCGTCTTGCCGACACCGTTGGGCCCGACCAGCGCCACCCGCTCGGGTCCCGCCACCACGATCGTGCGGTCGGTGCCGCGAATTTCGACCAGCCGGCGTCCGGCACCGACGCGGGGATCGGGCACGTCGATGCGGATGTGCTCGTCGTCGCGGACCCGGCCTTCGGCGGCCTCGAGCGCGGCTCGGGCCGTGCGGACCCTGTCGTCGAGGCCGGTACGCAGCCGGCCGGCCGAGACCTGCGCGGCCGAGGCCCGCAGTCCGGCAGCGATTCTGGGTATCCGGTTCTCGGCGACGGCCCTGCGCCCGGCGCGGTTGCTCCGGGCGATCTTGACCTCGGCCTCGGCCCGTTGCCGACGCTGCACTCTGAGGTCCTGCTCGGCGGTGCGCACGGCCCGGGCCGCGGCCTCCTGTTCGCCGGCCAGGTGGGCGCGCCAGGCGGTGTAGCTGCCGCCGAAGACCCGCAGCTCGCCGCCGTGCAACTCGGCGGTGCCGTCGAGCCGGTCGAGCAGCGGGACGTGGTGGCTGACCACCACCAGCGTCCCGGGCCACCGGTCCACCATCCGGGTCAGCGCCGCCAGGGCGTCCCGGTCGAGGTTGTTGGTCGGCTCGTCGAGCACCGAGATGGGCGGCCGGCTCAGCCACAGCCCGGCCACCGCGATCAGCATCGCCTCCCCACCGGAGAGCGTCCGGACCGGCCGCTGCAGGCCGATGTCCAGACCGATGTCGGCCAGCGCGGCGCCGGCCCGCGCCTCCACGTCCCAGTCCTCACCGACGGTGTCGAAATGCACCGCGGCGGTGTCGCCGGACTCGATGGCGCGCAGCGCACGGATCACCGGGGCGACGCCGAGCAGTTCGGCCACGGTCGTCTCACCGGCCAGGGTGAGGTTCTGCGGGAGGTAAGCCACCGGGCCCGTGGTGGTGAGCGTGCCGGCCGTCGGTGTCAGCTCGCCGGCGATCAGGCGCAGCAGGGTCGACTTGCCCGACCCGTTGGCACCCACCAGTCCGGTGCGCCCGGTCCCGAAGCTGCCGTTGAGCCGGTCGTGCACCACCGATCCGTCGGGCCAGTGGAAACCGAGATCGTGCAGGACGACGGCCGGTGTGCCGGAAGAAGAAGGGCAGGAAGAGGACACAGGCATGGGGGTCTCCGGGGTTCGACGGGATACGCGCCGGACCGGAGCCGAGAATGCGACGGGCCGGTCAGCGCGCGAAGTGCGGCACGGAACCGTGATTGCCTGTCATGGCCGCCACGCTAATGACGGAGCTCGCGGGATGCAACGGAATTTTCACCTACGCTGAGGCGATGACCGAGCTGCCGGACTGGGCCCGCGAACTCGACCTCGAACCGCACCCGGAGGGCGGCTGGTACAAGGAGACCTGGCGCAGCGAGCTCACCATCGCCCCGGGTGCGCTGCCCGTCGACTACGCCGGCCCCCGCAGCGCCGGCACCGCGATCCTGTTCCTGTTGATGCCGGGTCAGCAGTCCGCCTGGCACGCGGTGCGCAGCGCCGAGGTGTGGCTCTACCACCGCGGCGGGCCGCTGCTGCTGGAGATGGGACCGGGAACCGACAGCGCCGCAGAGCATCTGCTCGGCAGCGATGTCGGCGCCGGCGAGCAGCCGCAGATCGTGGTGCCGCCCGGGCACTGGCAGCGGGCCCGTCCCCGCGACGACGAGCCCTGCCTGGTCAGCTGTGTCGTGGTGCCCGGATTCGACTTCGCCGACTTCACGATGCAGGCGCCCTAGCTCAGCAGCTTGACCGCGGCGGCCACCAGTTCGGCGTTGCCCGGGGCCGTGGAACCGTCGGGCAGCCTGAGGGTGTCCTCCATCCCGATGCGGGTCTGCACATTGCACCGGCCGGCGTGCTCGAGCAGCGGCCAGCAGCTCTCGTCGAGACCGTGCAGCAGGATGGGCGCCGGCGAGCCCGCCGAGCGCACCCGCTCCAGCAGGTCGTCGGCCAGAGCGGTGTCGGCGTCGGCCTGCAGCTCGATCATCACCCGCATGCAGTGCTGGGCGATGTCGGAGGCCGCCCAGGATTCGGCGGCCTCGGCATGGAAGATGCCGACCTCGACCCCCAGCCCCTTGCCCAACAGCACCTCGGCCAGCTCGGGGGAGCCCGGCTCGTGCCAGTTCAGCGACGCGAAGTCGGGGAGCACCGTCCAGGACCGCACGGCCGCCAACCGTTCGGCGGCATCGGGCAGCGCCCAGTATCCGGTGGTGACCCCCAGGGGCAGGCCCGGCAGGGTGCGCCGCACCGCGGTGACCGCGGCGGCGACCGTCTCGGGCAGCAGGGAGTCGACACCGTCGGCGGTCTTGGGGTGCATGTGCACCGCGCTGGCACCGGCGCGGTGCGCGGCCACGGCCTCGGCGGCCAGCTGGTCGGGGCTGACGGGCAGGTTCGGGTGCTCGGCCGGCGTGCGCGCACCGTTGATACAGGCCTTGACGAAGATCTTGGCTCCACTCATGGGGTCCATCTTCGCGCAGACGCCGGCCGGGCACCGCCCCCATGTGCTTACACGGAACAGAGGTTGAACCCGGCGCCGGTGGGGTCGGCGGCCGCGGCCAGCCGGCCGTAGGGGGTGTCCTCGGGGGCGCGGAGCACCGACCCGCCGTTGTCGGTGATCACCTCGAGTGTCCCGTCCACGTCCTCGACGCCCCAGAAGCACGTCCACTGCGACGACTCGGCGGGCAGCACGCTGCCGTCCATCACACCCAGCAGCGGTTCACCGTCGAATACCGCGTTGCTGTAACGGAAGTCGTCGGTATCGGACTCCACGGCGGTGTCCCAGCCGAAGACCTGCCGGTAGAACGACAACGCCGCCGGATAGTCGCGGGTGGTCAGCTGATGCCACACCGGGGCGCCGGGCGCCCCGGTGAGTTCGAACCCCCGGTGGCCCCGTGGCTGCCAGAGTCCCACCATCGCCCCGGTCGGGTCGGCCAGCATCGCCATCCGGCCCTTCCCCTCGACGTCCATCGCGCCACCGCAGCAGGTGCCGCCCGCGGCTTCCACGGCCGAAAGGGTGGCGTCGACGTCGGCGGTGTGCAGGTAGGTGCTCCAACGGTCCGGGCTGTTCCACTGCGGATCGTTGGGCATCAGCCCGGCCACCTGCAGTCCTTCCCGAGTGGCGTTGAGGTACCCGCAGTCGCGGGGTCCGGGCGTGCTCACCGTCCAGCCGAACACGGCGGTGTAGAACCGTGCGGCCCGATCGATGTCGGTCGTGGCCAGGTCGACCCAGACGGGTGCTCCCAGTGGTGTGGTGGGTCGGACTGCCATGGTGGTCTCCTCTTCGACGGTGGTGACGGTGGTGACGGCGGTAGAGCGTCTCCGGGTTCGACTCCCCGGTTCACCGAAACTCATCGCCGACTCATCGCCGACTCGTCGCCGTGCCCCGATCGCCGCTCGGTGGCGGCGCCGGGGCACCCTCAGTAGCCTCCTCAGAATGCAGGGACACACCATCGTTTGCGGCGACGATGGCCTGGCCGTGCGCATCGCCGAGGAACTCGCCGGCACCGGCACCCCGGTGGTGCGGCTGAACGAGCCCGCCGAGCTGGCCGGCGCCGAGATCGATACCGCCATCGCCATCATCTGCGCCGGTCCCGACGACGCGGTGAACCTCGAAATCGCTCTGCTGGCACGACAGCTCAGTGCGGACGTGCGGGTGGTCGCCCGGGTGGCCAACAGTGTGCTGCGCGAGGCGGTGGCGGTGGGCAACGGTCCGGGCGCAGTCCTCGACGTCGCCGACCTGGCGGCCCCGCTGGTCGTGGAGGCGCTGCTCTCGCGCACCACCCACACCATCTCGGCCGCCGGGGTCGACTTCGTGGTCTCCGGGACCGACACGCCCCGGGACGGCACGCTGCGCGACGTCTACGGCGACCTCGCCCCGGTGGCCGTCGTGCACGGCCAGGACTCGCCCGTACCGGGCGAGGTGATCGCCTGTCCGGGACGGGACCTGCAGGTCCGGCGGGGCGACTGGACCGCGGTGATCGGCACGGCGAACCAACTCGCCGACCACGGTATCGCCGTCAGCGCACCCACCCGGGCGCCCAGTTCGCGTCGCCCGGTCCCGGCCCGTGCGGTCAACATGGTGCGGGCCCTGCGCGACGACCTCAACCCGAACTTCTTCAAGGCGATGGCGGTCTCGGCCTCGCTGTTGCTGTTCGCGACGGTGCTGCTGCGCTTCACCTACGTCAAACCGGGCATGAGTTTCGTTGACTCGCTGTACTTCTCCACCGAGACCATCGCGACGGTGGGCTACGGCGACTTCAGCTTCGTCGATCAGCCGACCTGGTTGCGGCTGTTCTCCATCGGCCTGATGTTCGCCGGCGTCACCACCACGGCGATTCTGGTGGCGTTCATCGCCGACCTGCTGTTGTCCCGCCGCCTCGCGGAGTCCCGGGCGCGCCGGCAGGTGCGGTATCTGTCGGGCCACATCATCGTCGTCGGACTGGGGACCTTCGGTATCCGGGTGGTCGGCGATCTCAAGGCCGCCGGCTATGACGTGGTGGCCGTCGAACGCGACGGTGACAACCGGTTCCTGTCCTCGGCGGCCGAGTTGGGCATCCCGGTGATCGTGGGTGACGCCACGCTGCGCCAGACCCTCGACGACGCCCGGGTCGACAAGGCCGCGGCGGTGGCGGTGCTGACCCAGGACGACATGGTCAACATCGAAACGGGGATCGTGCTGCGCGAGGTCCTCGGCGAGCGCTGGATGGGCACACCGGAGTGCCCCGGGGTTCCGGTGGTGCTGCGCATCTACGACCGGGCGCTGGGCTCGGCGGTGGCGCAACGGTTCGGTTTCGCCAACGTCCGCTCCACCGTGGAACTGGCCGCACCGTGGTTCATCGGCGCGGCGATGGGCCTGCAGGTGTTCGGCACCTTTTCGGTCGGGCAGCGGTCGTTCATGCTCGGCGGCGTCCGCGTCGAGCCCGGCAGCGAACTCGACGGGCTGAGGATGGCCGACCTGGACACCCGGGTCCGGGTGGTCGCGCTCAGCGGCGCCGACGGCGAGAAGGTGCTACATCCGCGCCGCGCCACCACGATGTCGGCGGGCGATACCGCCTATCTGGTCGGCCCGTACCGGGAGCTGCTGGAGACACTGCGCAAGGGGCAGCGCCTGCCGGCTCCGGGACGCCGCGCCTAGCCGTTCCGGCGGTCACGCCGAGTCGGGCTTCTTCTCGTTCCGGTCGAAGACCACCAGCGGCAGCAGCACCGTCGCCAGTGCGGTGACCAGCCACACCACCACCGTCGCCGCGATCCACGACCCGATCCCGGTGATGGTCAGGCCCTCGGTGAGCACCGAGGCCAGGATCAACGCGACCAGCGTCGAGACCACACCGATGCCGCCCAGCAGGGCCGAGGCGTACCGGTCCGCCATCCGGGCGAACAGCGGGGAGAGCAGGGCCTGGGCGAGGGCGAACACGACGACGACGAAGACGAACCCCGTCACCGAGACCGACACCCCCGGCACCAGCAGGGCCGCGGCCAGCAGCCCAAGCGCCGACGAACCCAGGAACACCGCGGTACTCAGCAGGAATCGGACCACGGCAGAAGCCTAACGTCCCTCGTCCCCGGATCGGGAGTAATACCGCACTAGTCTGGGTACGTGATTTCTGTGTTCCTGGTGGACGACCACGAAGTGGTGCGGCGCGGGCTGGTTGACCTGCTCGGCGGCGATCCGGAGCTGACGGTCGTCGGTGAGGCCGGCACCGTCGCCGAAGCCAAGGCCCGGATCCCGGCGGCGCGCCCCGATGTGGCGGTGCTCGACGTGCGCCTGCCCGACGGCAACGGCATCGACCTGTGCCGTGACCTGTTGGCCACCAACGACGCATTACGCTGCCTGATCCTGACCTCCTTCACCGACGAGCAGTCGATGCTCGACGCGATCCTGGCCGGGGCCAGCGGCTATGTGGTCAAGGACATCCGCGGCATGGAACTGGCCCAGGCGATCAAGGAGGTCGGTGCGGGCAAGTCGCTGCTGGACAACCGGGCGGCCGCGGCACTGATGTCCAAGCTGCGCAAGGACACCGACGAGGAGACCGAGGACGTTCGGCTGCGCGATCTGTCCCCGACCGAGCGGACCCTGCTGGAACTGCTCGGCGAGGGCCTGACCAACCGGGAGATCGGCGAGCGGATGTTCCTCGCCGAGAAAACGGTGAAGAACTACGTGTCGCGACTGCTGGCGAAACTGGGCCTGCACCGACGCACCCAGGCCGCGCTGCTGGCGGCCGAACTCCGACAGAAGCGCGATGACTGACCGGACGTCGTCCGAATCCCGCCAGGTCCACATCCGTGACGGCCTGGTCGACGCCATGCTGGCCGTCACCAGCGGGCTGGACCTGGAACGCACGCTGCAGACGCTGGTGCACACCGCGATGCGGCTCGTCGACGCACGGTACGGGGCGCTGGGGGTGCGCGACCGCGAAACCGGCGTGACGCTGGAGCGTTTCGTCTACCAGGGCATCGACGACGAGACCCGGGCCCGGATCGGGCCGCTGCCCACCGGGCACGGCATCCTCGGTCTGCTGTTCGACACCCCGCATCCCGTTCGCCTCGAAGACCTTTCGCAGCACCCGGCCTCGGTCGGGTTCCCCGAGAACCACCCCCCGATGCGCACCTTCCTGGGCGTGCCGATCCGGATCCGCGACACGGTGTTCGGCAACCTGTACCTGACCGAGAAGGCCGGCGGCGCGGCGTTCAGCGAAGAGGACGAGGTGCTGGTGCTGGCGCTGGCCGGTGCGGCGGGCATCGCCATCGCCAACGCCCGGCTCTACGAGGCCGCACGCAGCCGGCAGGACTGGATCGAGGCGACCCGCGAGATCACCACCAATCTGCTCGCCGGCGACGATCCGGTGGAGGTGCACGGCCAGATCGTGGACAAGGCCGCCCGCCTGACCCGCGGGGCGTTGTGCGCGCTGTTGGTTCCCGCCGAGGGCGCCGGGGAACTGGTGGTGACGGCCTCCACCGACGAGGCCGCCGTGGGGACCGAGGTGGCCGTCGACGGCACCGTCCTGGGCGAGGTGTTCCGCACCGGAATTCCACAGCGGGTCAAGGAATTCGCCGAGTTGAGCGACGAACGAACGCCCGCGCTGGTGCTGCCGCTGCGCGACTCCGGGTCGGTCTCGGGGGTGCTGGTGTGCCTGGCGGGCTCCGAGGGAGCCTGCACCGACGAACAGCTGGACCGGATGGTGGGGTTCGCCGACCAGGCGGGCCTGGCGCTGCAGCTGGCCTCCGCGCAGCGGCGGATGCGGGAACTGGACATCCTCTCCGACCGCGACCGCATCGCCCGCGACCTGCACGACCACGTGATCCAGCGGTTGTTCGCCATCGGGCTGTCGCTGCAGAGCGCGCGCACCGAGGACGCCGCGGGCACCCGCCAGCGGATCTCACGGGCGCTCGACGAATTGCAGGACGTGGTGTCGGAGATCCGCACCGCCATCTTCGATCTGCATGGCGGCAGCGTGACCCGGCTGCGGCAGCGCCTCGAGCAGGCCGTCGATCAGATGACCGCGCACTCCCCGGTGCGCGCGGTGCTGCACGTCAGCGGACCGCTGTCGGTGGTGGACGCCACCCTGGCCGACCACGCCGAGGCGGTGGTGCGCGAGGCGGTCAGCAACGTGGTCCGCCACGCCGGCGCCACGGCCGTCAGCGTCAGCGTGGCCGTCGACGACAATCTGACGGTCACCGTCAGTGACGACGGCACCGGGATCCCCGCCGGGATCACCCCCAGCGGGCTGGACAACCTGGCCCGGCGCGCCGACGAGTGCGGCGGGTACATGGATATGGGCAACGACCCCGAGGGCGGCGCCCGGGTGATGTGGCGGGTGCCGCTGCCCTGAACGTCCCGACCACCGACGGCAGGCAGCGTTGCGTGTTCAGCTCTCGATCCGGGCAGTCTGTGTCACCAGTTGGGGTTTGGGCGCGGTGGCCAGGATCTGGTCGACCCCCATGCGGCCCTCCTCGAAGGCCAGTCGCCCGCCGACCAGGTAGAGCCGCCACACCCGGGCGGTCTCCTCGCCCTGCAGCGCGACGAATTGGTCGTAGTGGGTATCGAAGGTGTCGAGCCAGCGGTCGACGGTGCGCACGTAGTGTTCTCGCATCGCCTCCACCCCGAGCACCTCGAAATCGGCGTCCTGCAGGTAGCGCACCGACTGCCAGAGTGGGCGCATGTGCATGTCCGGGGCGATGTAGCGCTCGATGAACGCCCCACCGCCCGGGGCGGCGTCGGCGCGCCGCGACATCTGTTGCAGCAGGAGCCGACCGGACGGTTTCAGCGCCCGATGCATGATCTGCGCGTAGGCCGGGTACTGCGCCTCGCCGACGTGCTCGCCCATCTCGATCGACGCGACGGCGTCGAAACCACCTGCGGCCTCCGGAGTTTGACCGAAATCCCGGTAATCCTGCAGCCGGACCTCGACGGAGTCGCCGAGACCGCGTTCGGTGACCCGGATGGCGATGAAGTCCCGCTGCTCGCTCGAGAGCGTGATGCCGGTGGCGTGCACCCCGTAGTGCTCGGCGGCGTGCAGCAGCAGCGAGCCCCAACCGCAGCCCACGTCGAGCAGCCGCATACCCGGCTTCAGGCCGAGCTTGGTGCAGATCAGGTCCAGTTTGGCGGTCTGCGCCTCGTGCAGGGGCTGGTCGGGGGTCTGGAAGTAGCCGCACGAGTAGGCCATGTGCTCGTCGAGCAGCAGTTCGTAGAAGGCGTTGGACAGGTCGTAGTGGTGGGCGATGGCGGCGCGGTCCCGCGTGCGGGTGTGCCGGCGGCCCGACAGCCGGGCCTCGGCGACCGGCGCCGGCGGTGGCGCGCCCAGGGCACCCAGGCGCAGCGCGGCGACCGCCATCCGGGCCCGCGCAGCCACCGAGGGCCGCACCCGGGTATGGGTGCGGGTGCGGGCGGCCTGCCAGGCCCGGCGGAAGCCGTCGGCCAGATCGCCGTCGACCTCGATATCGCCGCTGACGTAGGCGCGGGCCAGACCCAGCTCGCCCGGTTCCCAAAGCAGGCGGCGCAACGCCCGGCGGTTGCGGATCACCACGACGGGGGCGTCGCGGGGCCCCGCCTCGGTGCCGTCCCAGGTGCGCACCCGCACCGGCAACGGTCCGCCCGTGACCTCGCGGAGCAGGTCGGCAAGGCGTGCGGCGCTGGTCACGCGGGCGCGAAGACCGACTTGAACCGCTCCAGCGATTCGCGGATGTCGCTCCTGAGGGCTCCGGCGACCACCATGCCGATCGGCCCGAACAGCGCCGGACCGCCGAGGTGTACGTCGAAGATCACCGTGGAGCCCTCGTCGGCGGGTTTGACCTTGCCGATCAACTTGACCTTGACCCCGCCGCGGCCGTCCCCGTTGAGCGTCATCGCCTCCGGCGGCTTGAAATGCACGATCGTCCAGCTCACCCGGTTGAGCATGCCCTTGACCTCGACGATCGAGTCGATCCTGGTGCCCTTCTCCAGGGTGTCGGGCAGCGGGCTGCGCCAGACGCGGTGGATGGACAACCACTCCCGGTAGCGGGACAGATCGGAGGCGCACTCCCAGGCCTGCTCGGGCGGCAGGGGGACGTCGACGGAGACGGAAAGCTTGGCCATGGCGTCAGCTCTGGGGTTTGTCCTGGCCGCCGGCGCCGGGCTGATCGGTGCCGGTCTGCTCGGTGCCGGTCTGATCGGTGCCGGTCTGATCGGAGATGGCGTTCTTGGCCGCCTCCTGCACCTTGTCGACGGTGTCGGCGTACTTGCCCTGCGTCTTCCGGTCGACCATGTCGCCGGCCTTGTCGATCGCCTGGTCGACCTTGTCGGAGTTCTTCGCGAGCAGGTCCTTGCCCTTGTTGAAGGCGTTGTCGAGGAATCCCATGACTGTCTATTGTTCCCGCCGAGGCGGACCCGAATCAAACCGCCGTGCGCCACAACCTGCGCTGTTCGCCCAGGATCCGGCCCTGGACCCACCACAGCGCCTCCACCAGCGCGGCACCGACCAGGCCGATCGCCAGTGCGGTCGTCGTCACGGTCACATCCGAGGGGTCGAGCATGAACTTCTCCCGGGCCAGCGGTATCGAGAAGATGACCACGTAGGCCAGCCCGGCGGCCACCACCAGGGCCACCCGCCACCACTCGTAGGGCCGGGCCACGCACGACAGCACCCACACCGCGGCGACCAGCAGGGTGATCAGCGCCGCGGTCGAGGCCTGCATCTGTTCCTGCGGCGGTGCGTCGTGGCCCCGGTAGGCCACGAGATAGGAGACGAAGGTCGACAGCCCGACCACCAGGCCCGTCGGCAGGGCGGCGGTCATCACCCGCCGCACGAAGCCGGGGTGCGCACGCTCGTTGTTGGGGGCCAGCGACAGGATGAAGGCCGGAATGCCGATGGTGAACCACGCGGCGATGGTCACGTGGATCGGCTGGAACGGAAACAGCAGCGGGTCGTAGTGGAAGATCTTCGAGCCCAGGCCCACGATGCCCACCAGCAGGGCCAGCAGCACCGAGTAGACGGTCTTGGTGAGAAACAGGTTGGACACCCGCTCGATGTTGCCGATCACCCGGCGCCCCTCCCCCACCACGAACGGCAGGGTGGCGAACTTGTTGTCCAGCAACACGATCTGGGCGACGGCGCGCGAGGCCTGGCTGCCCGAGCCCATGGCCACCCCGATGTCGGCGTCCTTGAGCGCCAGCACGTCGTTGACCCCGTCGCCGGTCATGGCCACGGTGTGCCCGCGTGACTGCAGGGCGTGCACCATGGAGCGCTTCTGGTCGGGGCGGACCCGACCGAAGGTCGTGTAGTGCTCCAGGGTGTCGGCCAGCTCTTCGGTCTCGGTCGGCAGGTGGCGTGCGTCCATGGCCTCGCCGCCGAGACCCAGGGACCCGGCCACCGCCCCCACCGACACGGCGTTGTCCCCGGAGATCACCTTGACGGCGACGTGCTGGTCGGCGAAGTAGTCCAGGGTGTCGCGGGCGTCGGGGCGAACCCTCTGCTCCAGCACCACCAGTGCGACCGGTGTCACCCGGCCCGGCGCGTCGGCGGCGTCCACGGGACGGTCCGAGGCGCCCAGCAGCAGCACCCGCAACCCCCGCGCGCCGATCCGCTCGGCCTCCTCGGCCGCCGCCGAGGCCGGGTCCAACAGCACGTCGGGAGCGCCGATGACCCAGTTGCCGTGGTCGGCGTAGGTGGCCCCGCTCCACTTGGTGGCCGACTTGAACGGCGCCAGCGCGGTGGCCCGCCAACCCGGCGCGTCCGGGTAGGCCTCGCCGATGGCCTGCATGCTGGCGTTGGGCCGGGCGTCGTCGGCGGCGAGCGCGGCCAGCGCCCGCGCCGCCGACGCGGCGCCCCCGGCGGTGGTCGAGCCGGCCGGGCCGGAGGACGGTTCCGGATGGAGTCCGGTCACGTCCGAGACCCGCATGCCGTTCTCGGTGAGGGTGCCGGTCTTGTCGGCGCAGACCACGTCCACGCGGGCCAGGCCCTCGATGGCGGGCAGCTCGTTGACCAGGCACTGGCGTCGGCCCAACCGCACCACGCCGACCGCGAAGGCGATCGAGGTCATCAGCACCAGGCCCTCGGGCACCATCGGTACCAGCGCGCCGACCATGCGCAGCACCGATTCCCGCCACCCGACGTTGGTGGTGAACAGCTGGGTGTAGATGGTCAGGATGCCCGCCGGCCACAGCAGGTAGGTGATGAACCGCAGGATCTGGTTGATGCCGCTGCGCAGTTCGGACTTCACCAGGGTGAACTTGCTGGCCTCCTCGGCCAGCCGGGCCGCGTAGGCCTCCCGCCCCACCTTCGTGGCCCGGTAGGCCCCGGTGCCCGCGACCACGAAGCTGCCCGACATGACCGGGTCGCCGACCACCTTGGCGATGGCGTCGGCCTCGCCGGTGAGCAGCGATTCGTCGACCTCGAGATTGGCGTCCTCAACGATCTCGCCGTCGACGACCACCTGGTCACCGGGACCCAGCTCGATGATGTCGTCGAGCACCACCTCGTTGGGCAGCAGCGGCTGGGTCACCGACCCCGACGCGGTCAGCCGGCGCACCATCGGGCGGGCCTGCCCGACGATCGCCAGCTTGTCCAGGGTCCGTTTGGCGCGGATCTCCTGGATGATCCCGACCCCGCTGTTGGCGACGATCAACAGCCCGAACAGTCCGTTGATCAGCGACCCGGTGGCCAACACGATGAGAAACAGCACACCGAGGATGGCGTTGATGCGGGTGAGCACATTGGCCCGCACGATCTCGGAGACGGTGCGCGCGGCGCGGGTCGGAACGTCGTTGGTGTTGCCGTCGGCGATCCGCCGGGCCACCTCGGCCTCGGAGAGGCCGGCCGCCAGTGAGGTCGTCATCGGGTGAAGGTTCCCTTGCCGTTGTCGTCGAAGTACTCCAGGGTCAGGCGGTCACCGTCGAAGGTGGCGGTGGAGATGCTGCCCGGCGGAGAGTTCTCCGAGACGAAACCGAAGGTGAACACGTCGCCGTCCCAGTGTGTCAGGGGCCAGACCTCGCCGCGTGGGCCCAGCGACAGGCCCAGTTCGCCGCCGCGCTCGGTGACGGTGGCCGGGCCCCAGTACTCGTTGGCATAGGTCCCGACGTAGGAGGCGGCCGGGGCGGCCGGGGCCGGGTCGGCCGGGGGGTTCTTGCCGACCAGTGAGCCCACGGGCCGGTCCATGGCGGCGAAGGCGTCGCCGTAGAGGGTGGGCCAGTCCTCGCGGATCTCGCCGAACTGCACGAGGTCGGCGAACTCGGCGGTCAGCGCCTCGGGCACCCCGGAGGGGGTCGCGTTGGTCAGCGCGACGATCGCCACGTCGGCCGACGGAATGGCGACGAAGTTGCTGCCCGCGCCGAGCAGGAAGGCCCCCGAATGGCTCAGCTGAACCCGGGCACCCGAGGTGGTGCCGACGTTGAAGCCGTAGCCGTAGAAACCCGATCGTGCCGCGGGCTCGTCGGGCGGGCTGGAGACGATCTGGGGAGTCAGCGCGGGCAGCAGCGCCGCGGTGTCGACGACCTGTCGCCCCCGGTACTTGCCGTCGGCGAGCAGCATGGACAGCCAGTGGGTCAGGTCGTTGACGGTGGAACTGACACCGCCGGCCGGTGCCTGCGGGTCGGGGTCGCGGACCTCGGCGGGCTCGTAGTGTCCGCCGGTGCGCAGGTGGCCGACGGCGCGGTCGGCGCGGTCGGCGTAGTCGGCGAACTCCGAGCTGGTCGAGGACATGCCCAGCGGCTCGTAGAGCACCCGGCGGCTCAGCTCCTCCCAGCTCTCCCCGGCACCGGAGGCCACCGCCTCGGCCGCGGCGGTCACTCCGAAGTTGGTGTAGGCGTAGGAGATCCGGAACGGGTCCAGCGGCTCCTGGCCCAGCCGCTCCAGGATGGTGCGCCGGTCGTAGCCGAGGTCCTCCAGTTTGTCCCCGGCATGGTCGGGCAGACCGGATCGATGGGCGTACATGTCGCCGACGGTGACCATCCGGGTGGCGGCGGGATCGGACAGGGCGAACCAGGGCAGCTCGCCGACGATCGGGGTGTCCCAGCCGATCCGCTTCTCGCCGACCTGTTGGGCCACCACCGTGGCGCCGATCGGCTTGCTCAGCGAGGCCAGCTGGAAGACGGTGTCGGGGTCGACCCGGTTGTCCGGGTCGTCTCCCCTGCGCACGTCCTTGACGCCGAAGCCCTTGGCATAGACGGTCTTCCCACCGTGTACCACCGCGACGGCCAGTCCCGGCACGCCGGAGGACTTCATCAGTTCCTCGGCCAGCCCGTCCAGACGGGCCACCGCCTCGCCGACGGCGTCGTCGGGCAGGGCCAGCGCCGGCACCAACGGCGGCGGCGTCCCGTCGCCGGCCGGCGCCAGCTCCGGCGCCGGGGTGACGGCCAACCCCGGCGGCTGGTCCGTCGGCCCGACGGCCGAGTCGCAGCCGGCGGCCAGCAGCGTCAACGGGATCACGGTCGCCGCGGCGACGACTCTGGCCAGCACACTCATCACAGCCGAAACGGTAGCGGGTTATCCGCGCCACCACGGGTCTAACGCCGGGTCGGCGCGCGTGCCCGGCGCCGCAGGCTCGACCCGTTGACCCGGCCGGGGCACCGCCGCCCCGATTCCCGCCTCGGCCGCGGCGCTCAGCATGCGTTCCACCGGCTCGGACCAGGGGTGCGGGGCCAGCCGGAAGGTTCCCCAGTGGATCGGGACGAACAGGCCGGCGCCGGGGTCGGTGACGTCGCGGTGAGCGCGCACCGCCTCCTCGGGGGTCATGTGGATATCCGGCCAGCCGTGGTGGTAGGCACCGACCGGCATCAGCGTCAGGTCGAACGGACCGTGCTCGGCTCCGATCTCGGCGAAGGAGCGGGTGTATCCGGTGTCGCCGCCGAAGAACGCGCGGTGCCGCGGACCGGCCAGCGACCACGACGACCACAGGGTGGTGTTGCGGGTCAGGAACCGTCCCGAGAAGTGCCGGGCGGGGGTGCACGTCACGGTCAGCTCCCCCACCCGGCCGCTGCCGCCCCAGTCCAATTCCACGATCCGCTCGTCGGGGATGCCCCACTGGCGCAGGTGCGCGCCGACACCGAGCGGCACGAAGAACACCGCGCGCTGGGTGCCGGCCAGGGCGGCGACGGTCTCGATGTCGAGGTGGTCGTAGTGGTCGTGGCTGATGACGATCGCGTCGACGGCGGGCAGCGCCGCCAGCGGGGCGGGCACCGGGTGCAGCCGCTGCGGGCCCACGGTGCGCGACGGGGAGCACCGTTCACTCCACACCGGGTCGGCCAGCACGCGGTAGCCGTCGATCTCGATGACGGCCGACGAGTGGCCGTACCAGGTGACCGCCAGCTCGCCGGCCCGTTCCCCGGTGGCCGGGGTGACCAGGGGCACCGCGGCCGGCGGGTGCTGCGCGGTGCTGCCGCGAAACATCTGGTGGACCAGTTTCCACTGTTCCTCGCGGGTGAGGCTGATCGCCGAGGCGGGCTCGGCGTTGGCGAACGCCCCCTCCCCGTAGTTGGCCGAACCCCCGGCCCGCGCTACCACCCGGGCGATCTGTGCGGGGCCCGCGCCCAGCGCGGCCGGCGCACCGTGCACCGCCCGCAACACCCAGCCACCGGCGGCCAGGGTGGCCGTGCCGGCGGTGAACCGCAGCGCCCGCCGAAGCACCTAGGCGCCCCGGAAGTTGGGGGTGCGCTTCTCGATCCGTGCGACCTGGGCCTCGATGACATCCTGACTGCCCCAGGCCCGGTCGAACATCTCCTTGTGCAGGGCGGGCCAGTCCTGCTGGTAGGCCCCGTCGTCGTTGAGCACGCGTTTGGAGTGCTGCAGCGACAGCGGGGCCAGCCCGGCGATCTCGGCGGCCCAGGCCTGCGCGTCGGCCACGGCCCCGAGCCGGTTGGCCATCCCGGTCTGCAGGGCGACCTCGGCGGTCAGCTTCTCCGCGGCCAGCAGCATCCCGCGCGCCCGCCCGTATCCGGCCAGCGACGCCAGCCGACGCACGCTCCAGTTATCAAGAGCCAAGCCGTATCTGGCGATCGGGAACTGGAAGTAGGCCTCCGGCGCCACCACCCGCAGGTCGCAGATCATGGCCAACTGCACCCCGGCGCCGATGGCCGGGCCGTTGATGGCACCGATCACCGGCACCGCAACCCTGTCGATCGCCAGGTTCAGCGCCAGCGCCTTGTCCGGGAAGTCGGCGGCGAACACGTCCCCGGACAGGTCGGCCCCGGCACAGAACACGGTGCCCTGCCCGGTCAGCACGATCGCCCGGACGTCCTCGTCGACCGCGTGCTCGATGGTCTCCCGGAGGCCGTCGACGAGTTCGCTGTTCAGTGCGTTGCGCCGTTCGGGCCGCTGCATCTCGATGGTCAGGACATTGCCGTCACGGGTGAGACCGATCATGGCGACGAGCCTATCTCGGCTCGCCCGCGGCCCTGCTGGGCGTGCACCACCGGCCCCGATAGCCTCGAGAACCGTGAGTCGGATCAGCGCGATGGACCTCCGCGACGCCGTGTTGGACCCGGGATCGTTCCGCAGCTGGGACACCACGCCGCTGGAGGTGGCCACCACCGCCCGCTACGCCGCCGAGCTGGCGGCGGCACGGGCGGCCACCGGCCTGGACGAGGCGGTGCTCACCGGCGAGGGCACCGTGTTCGGGCGGCGGGTGGCCGTGGTGGCCGGGGAGTTCGACTTCCTGGCCGGCTCGATCGGGGTGGCCGCGGCCGAGCGGATCACCGCGGCCGTCGAGCGGGCGACCGAGCTGCGCCTGCCGCTGCTGGCCTCGCCGAGTTCGGGTGGCACCCGCATGCAGGAGGGCACGGTGGCGTTCCTGCAGATGGTCAAGATCGCCGCGGCGGTGACCCTGCACAAGGAGGCACACCTGCCCTACCTGGTGTACCTGCGCCACCCCACCACCGGCGGGGTGTTCGCGTCCTGGGGGTCGCTCGGCCACATCACCGTCGCCGAGCCGGGGGCACTCGTCGGCTTCCTCGGGCCGCGGGTCTACGAGAAGCTCTACGGTGAGCCCTTCCCGTCCGGGGTGCAGACCGCCGAGAACCTGCAGCACCACGGCGTGATCGACGCCGTGGTGCCGCTGGCGGGACTGCGCGGCGCCCTGGACCGGGCCCTGCAGGTGGTGTCCGACGACCCCGCGCCGGCGCCCGCCGCGCCACCGCACGAACCCGTTCCGGACGTGCCGGCCTGGCAGTCGGTGGAGGCCTCCCGCCGCGCCGACCGCCCGGGGGTCGCCCAGCTGCTGCGGCACGGCTGCACGCAGGCGGTGCTGTTGTCGGGTACCGGGCAGGGCGAGCAGTCCTCCGCCACGGTGCTGGCACTGGGGTTGTTCTGCGGTCAGCCCGCGGTGGTGCTGGGCCAGCAGCGCACGGTGGGCGGCCTGATCGGCCCGGCCGCGCTGCGGGAGGCGCGCCGGGGCATGGCGCTGGCCGCCGGGCTGCGGTTGCCGCTGGTGCTGGTGATCGACACCGCCGGGCCCGCCCTGTCGGAGCAGGCCGAGGAGGGCGGACTGGCCGGGGAGATCGCCCGGTGCCTGTCGGAGCTGGTCACCCTGGACACCCCGACGGTGTCGGTGCTGCTCGGGCAGGGCAGCGGCGGGCCGGCGCTGGCGATGGTGCCGGCCGACCGGGTGCTGGCCGCCCTGCACGGCTGGCTGGCCCCGCTGCCGCCGGAGGGCGCCAGCGCGATCGTGTTCCGCGACACCGATCACGCCCCCGAGCTCGCCGCCGCCCAGGGCGTGCGCTCGGCGGATCTGCTGCGCCACGGCATCGTCGACCGGATCGTGCCCGAACATCCCGATGCCGCCGAGGAACCGGTCGCATTCTGTGAACGGGTGGCCGTGGCGGTGGCCACCGAGGTCGCCGCGCTGCGCGACCAACCGCGATCGGCGCGGATGGCCGCACGGCTGCGGCGCTACCGCCGGCTGGGGCTGGCGGGCCTGGGCGGCTGACCGACACCCGGCTTCAGGACCGGCGTCAGGTGAGGGGCGCCGACCACCGCAGCGCGGTTCCCCCGGTCGCGGGTCGCTCGATCGCGAACGCGCCGCCGACCTCGTCGGCGCGTTGGCGCAGGTTGGCCAGACCACTGCTGGTGACGCTGTCCGGGATGCCCACCCCGTTGTCGACGACGTCGATGGTCAGTTCGTCCTTGACGGTGACGGTGACCGTCAGCGTGGTGGCCGCGGCGTGGCGTGCGGCGTTGCTGACCGCCTCCCGGAGCACGGCCTCCGCGTGACCGGCCAGGGTCGCGTCGACCACCGACAGCGGGCCGACGAACTGCACGATGCTGCGCAGGCCCGGGCCGGAGAACTGCGCGATCGCCTCCTCCAACCGTTGCCGCAGCCGGGTGGAGCCCGATGCCTGGCCCTGCAGGTGGAAGATGGCGGTCCGGATCTCCTGGATCACGGTCTGCAGATCGTCGACGTAGTCGGAGAACCGCTTCTGCGTCTCGGCGGAGCGCACCCGGGGAATGGCACCCTGCATCCCGAGACCGATGGCGAACAGCCGTTGGATGACGTGGTCGTGCAGGTCCCGGGCAATTCGCTCCCGGTCGGTCAGGACGTCGATCTCGCGCATCTGGCGTTGGGAGATGGCCAGCTGCCAGGCCAGCGCGGCCTGGTCGGCGAAGGCGGCCATGGTCTGCAGTTGTTCGTCGTCGAACGGTGGCGCACCGACCGGCCGCGCGGCGATCAGCACGCCGGCCACGGTGTCGATGGCCCGCAGCGGCAGCAGCAGCGCGGGCCCGAACTCGTCGCGGCCGTCGCCGGCGACATCGAGGACGTCCACCCGAAGCGCCGCACGGTCGCGGTAGGCCCGGCCGATCGCGGTCGTGCGCGTGGGTATCGACGCGTGGTGCAGGTGCGGCGGGGTCTCGCCGGCCACCTCGGTGACGACCAGATCGCCGACGTCGGCGGGCGCCGGCTCGTCGTCGAGGGGCAGGGCCACCAGCGCTGCGGTCGTCCCGGTGAGCTTGAGCGCCTCGGAGGCGACGAGGCGGAAGACGGCGGCCGGCTCGGTGCCCGAGAGCATCTCGGCGGTGATGTCGCGGGTGGCCTCGATCCAGGACAGGCGGGTCTGGGACTGCTCGTAGAGCCGGGCGTTGTCGATGGCGATCCCGGCGGCGGCGGCCAGCGCCTCGACGAGCACCTCGTCGTCCTCGGTGAACGGCTGGCCGTCGGCCTTCTCGGTGAGATAGAGGTTTCCGAAGACCTCGTCGCGGATGCGCACCGGCACCCCCAGAAAGGTGCGCATCGGCGGATGATGCGGTGGAAGTCCGACGGAGTCGGGGTGGTGCGCGATGTCGTCGAGGCGGATCGGCTTGGGGTCGTCGATCAACACCCCGAGGACCCCGCGTCCGCCGGGCAGGTGCCCGATGCGCTGCCGGGTGTCCTCGTCGACGCCTTCGAAGATGAAGTCGGCGAGGCCGTGGTCCTGGCCGCGCACCCCCAGCGCGCCGTAGCGGGCGTCGACGAGCCCGATCGCCGTGCGCACGATGGTGCGCAGGGTGACGTCGAGCTCCAGCCCCGAGGTCACCGTGAGCATCGCCTCAACCAGGCCGTCGAGGCGGTCCCGGCTGCTGATGATCTGGGCCATCCGATCCTGGACCTCGTTGAGCAGCTCACGCAGGCGCAGCTGGGACAACGTGTCACGAAGTGGGTGGTGCATGCCGCCAGGGCCCCCCGGCCCCGTTCCGGAAGTCACCGGCTCATAATTCCACTCGCGCCTGAAAATGTCCTAAGAGTGCGCATGGTTCGCCGTGGCACGGGACGCGGCCGGCGTGCCGAAGAAGTGCAGGGTGATCAGTTTGGCGCGGTCCTCGACCAGGAACCAGAACAGCGAATAGCCCCACACCAGCGCGGCCAGCGCCCATCCGATCGGGGTGATCAACAGCCCGAAGACGGCGATCGTGGTCGCCAGGGCCTGGGTGCCGATCACCGCCCCCAGCAGGACCGGCGAGGGCGCCGGCGGCGTCCAGAACGGTTTCGGTGTGCGGGTGACGAACACGGTGAGATGACCCGACACCGACAGCTTGAGGTAGATCAGGGTGCGCAGCGCGTCCTCGTCGAGGTGCAGGCCGTCGCGGGCCAGGAACAACAGGCCCAGTGTCTCGGCCACCCCGAGGGTGCCCAGGACGCAGGCCACCACCAGCACCCGGCGCATGTCCCAGGACACCGGCGCCGGCGCGCCCCGCACCCGGTCGTAGGCGATCGCCAGGATCGCCCCGTCGTTGAGCACCGCGAGCAGCACGATCATGATGGCCGTGACGGGAAAGAAGTTCAGCGCCACGATCGAGATGGTGATCAGCAGCAGCACCCGGATGGTCTCGGTGATCCGGTAGGTGGCGTAACTGGTCATCCGCTCGAAGATCTCGCGCGCCTGCCGGATCGCCTCGACGATCACCGACAGCCCGGGCGCCAGCAGCACGACGTCGGCGGCGGCGCGGGCGGCGTCGGTGGCCCCGGCCACGGCGATGCCGGCATCGGCCTGCTTGAGCGCCGGCGCGTCGTTGACCCCGTCTCCGGTCATCCCGACGATGTGGTGTTCGGACTGCAGGGCCTTCACGATGGCGTACTTGTGCTCGGGGAACACCTGCGCGAACCCGTCGGCGCTCTCGATCAGTGCCGGTGTCGCCTTCTCCCCGTCGGCGCCCAGCTCGTCGGCGGCCATGATCCGGTCGCCGATGCCCACCTCCCGGCCGATCTGGCGGCCGATGGCGACCTGGTCCCCGGTGACCATCTTGACGTCCACCCCGAGCTGCTTGGCCGCCGCGACGGTCTCGGCGGAGTCCGCGCGGGGCGGATCGGCCAGGGCCAGCACACCGAGCACCCGCCAGCCCGAGCCGTCGTCGCGGGCGACGGCCAGGGCCCGTTGCCCGCGCTGGGCATAGCGTTGGGCGACCCCGTCGACGTCGGCGGCCTCCGGATCGGCGGCGGCCAGCGCGGCGATGGCCTGCGGAGCCCCCTTGGACAGGGTGATCCGCCGGCCCGTGGAGTCGACGACGGTGGCCTCGGTGCGCTTGTGCACCGGATCGAAGGGCAGGTAGGCGGCCGGGGTGGCGTCCATCGGCTGCGCGGCGGCCAGCACCGCGGTGTCGATGGGGTCGCGGTCCTCGGCGCGCGAGGCGGTCGCGGCCGCGGTCATCAGGGCCTCGCGCTCGACCCCGGGTGCGGTCCAGGCGTCGGCGACCGACAGGGCGTTCTGGGTCAGCGTGCCGGTCTTGTCGGTGCACAGCACGTCCATGCCGCCGAGTTCCTCGATGGCCGGCAGGTGGCTGACCACCGCGTGGCTGCGCGCCAGCTTGCGGGCGCCGACGGCCATGGTCACCGACAGCACCGCCGGCAGCGCCACCGGGATGGAGGCGATGGTGACCACCAGCGCGAACTCGACCGTCTCCAGCGCGGCATTGCCGCGCAGCAGCGACACCGCCACCGTGATCGTCACCAGCACCAGCGCGGCCACGATCAGCGCGTGCCCGATCCGCAGCACCGCCCGCTGGAAATGGCTGATGGTGCCGGCGGTCTCGACGAGTTTGGCGGTGGCACCGAAGTACGACGAGCCCGCGGTCGCGTACACCAGGGCGTCGCCCTCGCCGCGCACCATCACCGAGCCGGAGTACATCACCCCACCCCGGGTGCGCTCCACCGGCAGGGATTCGCCGGTCAGCGCCGACTGGTCGACCTCGACGGTGACGTCGTCGATGAGCCGGGCGTCGGCGGGGACCACGTCGCCCAGACGCAGCCGGATCACGTCGCCGGGCACCAGGTCACGGACCGCGATCTCGGTCCAGGCGCCGTCGCGACGCGCCGCGGTGGTGCCGGCGAGGCGTTGTTTGAGCGCGGCGATCGCGTTGGCCGCCTGATGTTCCTCGATGAAGGACACCAGACCGTTCATGGCCAGCAGCACGCCGATGACGATGGCCTCCGGCCAGTGTCGTACCACCAGCGACAGCACGAGGGCGACCTCGATCATCCAGGGGATGGGCGCCCAGAAGTAGCCGAGGAAGGTCAGGATGGGGTTACGGGCCTTCTCGGCGATCTCGTTGGGTCCGTAGTGGTCGAGGCGCCGGCGTGCCTGTTCGGAGCTCAGCCCGGCCGGGGAACTGTCGAGCTGGCCGAAGACGTCGGCGAGTGCGGGTTCGGTGCTCTGCTCACTCACCGGTCCAGTCCACCAGCCTCGGCTGTGTGTTTCCAGGGACCGGGGGAACAGCCTCGGAGTCAATTGGTCACGTGGTCACGCCAGCGAGTTGACCCACGCCTCGTGCAGGGCCGCGTAGTGCCCGTCGCCGGTGATCAGCTCGGTCGGCGGACCGTCCTCGATGATGCGCCCGCCCTCCAGGACCAGCACCCGGTCGGCCACCTCGACCGTCGAGAGCCGGTGCGCGATCACCAGCGCGGTGCGGTCGGCCAGCACGGTCTCGAGTGCGCGCTGGACCAGGCGTTCGCTGGGGATGTCCAACGACGATGTCGCCTCGTCGAGGATCAGCACGGCCGGATCGGCCAGGAAGGCCCGGGCGAAGGCGACGAGCTGACGCTGCCCGGCCGACAGCCGTCCCCCGCGCTTGGCGACGTCGGTGTCATAGCCCTGGGGCAGCGACGCGATGAACTCGTCGGCGCCCACCGCCGCGGCCGCCGCCCGGACCTCGGCGTCGGTGGCGTCCGGCCGGCCGAACCGGATGTTGTCGGCGACGGTCCCGGCGAACATGAAGTTCTCCTGGGTGACCATCACCACGTGGCGGCGCAGCTGGCTCTGGTCCAGGTCGCGCAGGTCGATCCCGTCGAGGGTGACCGCACCGGCGGTCGGGTCGTAGAACCGGGCGATCAGCTTGGCGATGGTGGTCTTGCCGGCCCCGGTGGTTCCCACCAGCGCGACGGTCTGCCCGGCGGGCACCGTGAGGTCCAGCCCCGGCAGCACCGGGCGCCCCGGCGTGTAGCCGAAGCCGACACCGCGGAACTGCACCTCGCCGCGGACCCTCGTCAGCGGCACCGGGGTGGCCGGGTCGGCGATCGCCGGACGTTCGGCCAGCACCCCGGCCAGTTTCTCCAGCGCCGAGGCCGCCGACTGGAAGGTGTTGAAGAACTGTGTGATCTCCTGCATCGGTTCGAAGAACATCCGCAGGTAGAGCAGAAACGCGGCCAGGGTGCCGATCGTCATCTCGCCGTGCAGGACCCGGTAGCCGCCGTAGAGCAGCACCACACCGGTGGTGAGGTTGCCGACCAGTTTGACCCCGGGCATGAAGACGGCGATCAGTTTGAAGGTGCGCTCGTTGATGTCGCGGTAGCGGTCGGCCAGCCCGTCGAAGATCTCGGCGTTGCGCGGTTCGCGGCGGTAGGCCTGGACCGCCTTGATGCCGGTCATGGTCTCGACGAACTGCACGATCACCAGCGCCGCGCTCTCGCGCACCTCCCGGTAGGTCTTCGACGATTCGGCGCGGAACCATGTCGCCAGCAGGACCAGGATCGGGAAGGCGACCAGGCACATCAGGCCCAGCCGCCAGTCCAGCACCACCAGCAGCACCGCCGTGCCGAACAGGGTCAGTACCGCGGTGATCAGGCTGTCGAAACCGGTTTCCAGCAGCTCCTGGATGGCCTCGACGTCGTTGGTGGACCGGCTGACCACCCGCCCCGAGGTGTAGCGGTCGTGGAAGGCGATGTCCAGGCGCTGGAAGTGCCGGAACAGCCGGCGCCGCAGCTCGAGCAGCACCGAGTTTCCGACGCGGCCCGACGTGCGCAGGAAGACCATGCGGCTCAGCGCCTGCAGGGCCACCACCGCGGCCAGCACGGCGACGATGACCAGCAGATGCCGCGACGATCCCTGTTCGACGATGGGCGGTATGCCGTGGTCGATGCCCCGCTGCACGAGGATGGGGACCGACAGCCGCGCCGCGTTCTCCACGACCACGACGACGGCCAGCACCGCGACGGTCACCCGGAACGGGCGCAGCAGCGAGAACAGCAGTGCCCTGGCCTCGCGGCGCTGCGGCACGGCCGTCTCGGCCGACAGCCCGACGGCGGGGTCGTCGTCGGCGGCGTCGTCGAAGCGGCCGCGCCAGTCAGCCGACCGGTCGCTCGACATCTCGTTCGGTTTCTCGTTCCGCAATGGCGTCCACCTCCTCACCGCCGTCGGTGTAGACCCGCTCGAGCCGGTCCCACTCGTCGTCGTTCTCCCACACCGGTTCCCGTTCGGCGCCGTCGTCGAGGTCGACGCCCAGACCGGGCTCGGCCGCCAGCAGCGACCGGTAGGCCGGAACCGTGGCCAGCAGCTCGGCGTGGGTGCCGATGTGGGTGATGGTGCCGCCGGACAGCAGCGCCACCCGGTCGGCCAGCAGCACCGTCGACGCCCGGTGCGCCACCACCACGGCGGTGACCTCGTGCAGCACCCGGCGCAGCGCCTCGGTGACCCGGGCCTCGGTGTGCACATCGAGGGCCGACAGCGTGTCGTCGAGGACCAGCACCCGCGGCGCGGACAGGATGGCGCGGGCCAGTGAAAGGCGTTGCCGCTGCCCGCCGGACAGGCTCATGCCCTGCTCCCCGATGCGGGTCTGCAGCCCGTAGGGCAGGTCGTAGACGAACTCGGCGGCGGCGACCTCGATCGCGCCGGCCAGTTCCCGTTCGTCGGCCGGGTTCTCCGGCCCCCGGCCCAGCCGCAGGTTCTCGGCCACCGACATCGAGAACAGCGTCGGGTCCTCGAACGCGGTGGCCACCGCCGCCCGCAGCGAGGCCAGCGTCAGCTCGCGGATGTCGGTGCCGTCCAGCAGGATCTGGCCCTCGGTGACGTCGTAGAGGCGCGACAGCAGGGTGGCCAGCACCGTCTTGCCGGATCCGGTGGCGCCGACCAGCGCGATCGTCTCGCCGGGCGCCACGGTGAGGTTGACGCCGCGCAGCGCCCATTCCGGGGAGTGCGGGGATGAGCCGGGGGACGTGTCGGAGAGAGAGTCGGGGAAACGGAACCCGACGTCCACCAGCTGCAGCGCTCCGCGCCGCGGGACGGCGGTCTGCGGGCCGTCCGTGATCTCCCGGGGTGCGTCGAAGATCTCCACGATGCGGTCCGAGGCGGTGAAGGCCTCCTGCATCATCGACAGCAGAAAGCCCAGCGAGGCGATCGGCCAGACCAGGGAGAGCATCATCGTGATGAACGCGACCAGGGTGCCCATCGTCACCATGCCGTTGCCCGCCGCGTAGGCACCGAAGCCCAGCACGACGATCAGCGTCAGGTTGGGGATCACCTCCAGCAGCGTCCAGAACCGGGCCGAGACGTCGACCTTGCGGACCTGGGTCGCGTACAGCCTGCGGGCCTGCTCGTCGAACCGGTCGAACGTGTACTGCTCGCGGCCGAAGGACTTGATCACGCGCATGCCCAGCGCCGATTCCTCGACATGGGTGGCCACGTGGCCGGACTGGTCCTGGGCCAGCCTCGACAGCCGGGTGAACTCCCGCTCGAAGTGCAGCACGGTCGCCGTGATGGGCAGGATCGAGACGAGCACCACCACCCCGAGCGGCCAGAACATGGCCAGCAGGATGCCGGTCACCACCACGATCTGAACGACGTTGAGCAACAGGAAGACCAGGCCGAACGACAGGAACCGCCGGACGGTGCCCAGATCGTTCATCACCCGGGACAGCAGTTGTCCGGACTGCCAGCGGCCGTGGAAGGACATCGGCAGGATCTGCAGCCGGGAGTACAGGTCCTTGCGGATGTCGGCCTCGACGCCCATGGTGGCGCGGGCCACCAGCCAGCGACGGATGAACCACAGCACGGCCTCGGTGATGCCCACACCCATGGCCGCCGCTCCGAGGATCCACAGGCCCTGTTGATCCTGATGCCGCACCGGTCCGTCGATGACGGCCTTGGTCATCAGCGGAATCGAGATGGTGGCCGCCAGGCTGACCACCGCGATGACCAGCATCGCCAGCCAGCGCGCCCGGTAGGGCAGCAGGTAGGGCAGCAGCCGGACCAGCGCCGATCCGCTGCGGATGCGCGCCGGCGGCGCCCCCACCGCAGGGGTGCGCGCGGGCTGTCGCCCAGGCTCGACGCGCATGCGGCCCCCTGCCGTGAATCGTGTGTTTTCCGGATCGGGTCTCGGCCCCGTCTTCTCTACCCCGCCCGTGCGACATCAACGTCGCGATGGCTACCCCAATTCCGATGGTCGCACGCCGGGCAAGCGGGTATCCGCTGCGCACGGCGGGGCCGTCGCCGCGGCGCTCCCGACTCCCGCGCCTACCGCGTCGAGGCGGATTCATCGGGCAAAATGGCGGACATGGACAACGGTGCGGCCTCACCCCGGGTTCTGGTGGTTGACGACGACGCCGACGTGCTCGCCTCCCTCGAGCGCGGTCTTCGGCTCTCGGGTTTCGAGGTGTCGACCGCGGTGGACGGCGCCGAGGCCCTGCGCAGCGCCACCGAGACCCGGCCCGACGCGATCGTCCTCGACATCAACATGCCGGTGCTCGACGGGGTCTCCGTGGTGACCGCGCTGCGCGCCATGGACAACGACGTGCCGGTGTGCGTGCTGTCCGCCCGCAGCTCCGTCGACGACCGGGTGGCCGGGCTGGAGGCGGGCGCCGACGACTATCTGGTCAAGCCGTTCGTGCTGGCCGAGCTGGTCGCGCGGGTGCGGGCGCTGCTGCGCCGCCGCGGGTCCACGGCGACATTCTCCTCGGAGACCATCTCGGTGGGCCCGCTGGAGGTCGACATCCCCGGCCGGCGCGCCCGGGTCAACGGCGTCGACGTCGACCTGACCAAACGCGAGTTCGACCTGCTGGCGGTGCTCGCCGAGCACAAGACCGCGGTGTTGTCCCGCGCGCAGCTGCTCGAACTGGTGTGGGGCTACGACTTCGCCGCGGACACCAACGTGGTGGACGTGTTCATCGGCTATCTGCGGCGCAAGCTGGAGGCCGGCGGCGCACCGCGGCTGCTGCACACGGTGCGCGGTGTGGGGTTCGTGCTACGGACGCAGTGACAGTGACGCAGTGACGAAAGGCTCGCGGTGATGGACGGCCCGTCGCGGATCTTCGCCAGGACGCCCTCGCTGCGGACCCGGGTGGCCTTCGCGACCGCCATCGGCGCGGCGATCGTGGTGGTCATCGTCGGCACCATCGTCTGGGTCGGGATCACCAACGACCGCAAGGAGAGGCTGGACCGGCGCCTCGACGAGGCGGCGGGCTTCGCGATCCCGTTCCTGCCGCGCGGGCTCGGCGAGATTCCGTCCTCGCCCAACGACCAGGACGCGGTGATCACCGTGCGCCGCGGCGGCGAGGTGAAGTCCAACTCCGATGTGGTGCTGCCGCACCTGGACACCGACTACGCCGACACCTACGTCGACGGGGTGCGCTACCGGGTGCGCACCGTGGAGATTCGCGGCCCGGAGGGCCCGATGTCGATCGCCGTCGGCGACACCTATGACGACACCGTCGCCGACACCAACAACCTGCACCGGCGTGTGCTGGTCATCTGCGTGTTCGCCGTCGGCGCGGCCGCGCTGCTGGGGTGGCTGCTCGCCGCGTTCGCGGTGCGCCCGCTCAAGCGGCTGGCCCAGCAGACGCGGTTGATCGATGCCGGCGGGGAACCACCGGACGTGGAGATCCGCGGCGCCACCGAGGCCGTCGAGATCGCCGAGGCCATGCGCGGCATGCTGCAGCGGCTCTGGGACGAGCAGGACCGCACCAAGGAGGCCCTGGCCTCCGCCCGGGACTTCGCCGCGGTCTCCGCCCACGAACTGCGGACCCCGTTGACGGCCATGCGCACCAACCTGGAAGTGCTCGACACCCTGGACCTGCCCGACGAGCAACGCAAGGAGGTGCTGGCCGACGTGATCCGCACCCAGTCGCGGATCGAGATCACCCTCGGCGCCCTGGAGCGGCTCGCCCAGGGCGAACTGTCCACCTCCGACGACCACGTACCGGTCGACATCACCGAGCTGCTCGACCGCGCCGCCCACGACGCCACCCGGATCTACCCCGACCTGGACGTGTCGCTGGTACCCGCACCCACGGTGATCATCGTCGGGCTGCCGGCCGGGCTGCGGCTGGCCGTCGACAACGCCATCGCCAACGCCGTCAAACACGGCAACGCCACCCGGGTGCAACTCTCGGCGGTGCCGTCGCGGGCCGGCATCGAGATCGCCATCGACGACAACGGCACCGGCGTGCCGCCCGAGGAACGCGACGTCGTCTTCGAGCGCTTCTCCCGCGGCTCGACGGCCTCCCACTCCGGCTCCGGACTGGGACTGGCGCTGGTGGCCCAGCAGGCCGAGTTGCACGGGGGGACAGCGTCTCTGCAGGAGAGCCCGCTCGGCGGCGCCCGGCTGCTGCTGCGGCTGCCGGGGCCGCGTTGAGGCCGGTGCGCCAGCGCACCGCAAGCAGTCCCGTGCGCCCGCGCACCGCAAGCAGTCCCGTGCGCCCGCGCACCGCAAGCAGTCCCGTGCGCCCGCGCACCGCGAGCAGGCCGGGACGCTAGCGCACCGCGAGCAGGCCGGGACGCTAGCGCACGGCGAGCAGGTCGATCACGAAGATCAGGGTCTTGCCGGAGAGCCGGTGTCCGCCGCCGGCCGGGCCGTAGGCCAGCGCCGGCGGCACCACCAGTTTGCGGCGGCCGCCGACCCGCATACCGGGAATGCCGTCCTGCCAGCCCTGGATCAGCCCGCGCAGCGGGAACGCGATGGGCTCGTTGCGGCTCCAGGAGCTGTCGAACTCCTCCCCGGTGTCGTACTCGACCCCGAGGTAGTGCACCTGGACGGTGCTGCCCGGGGGCGCCTCGGCCCCCTCCCCCACCACGAGGTCTTCGATCACCAGCTCGGTCGGGGCCGGGCCGTCGGGGAATTCGATCTCAGGTTTGGTCGTCATCGACCGACCTTAAACCGTCGGCGGCGATTCCCGGTCGGGCACACTGGTGGCGTGGCTGAAGACAGAAAATCCACTGAGCAGGACACGCTGGCCCGCATCCACGACCTCGTGGCCGAGGAACACGAACTGCGCTCCCGGCTGCAGCGTCACGAGATCAGCGAGTCGGTCGAGCACGACAGGCTGCGCGCCGTCGAGGTCGAACTCGACCAGTGCTGGGATCTGCTGAGGCAGCGCCGGGCACTGCGGGAGACCGGCGGAGACCCGCGGCAGGCCGAGGTCCGCCCGGCCGGCGAGGTCGAGGGGTACCTGGGCTGACCGGACCCGACCGCGCCTGCGACGTCGCGATCGTCGGCGGCGGGCACAACGCCCTGGTGGCCGCGGGCTATCTGGCGCGCGCCGGCCTGCGGGTGCGGGTGCTGGAGCGCCTTCCGGCCCCCGGGGGCGCCGCGGTCTCGGCCCGCGCCTTCGACGGTGTCGACGCGCGGCTGTCGCGGTACTCGTATCTGGTCAGCCTGCTGCCCCGGCGGATCATCGAGGATCTGGGGGCCCCGATCCGGCTGGCCCGTCGCACCCATTCGTCCTACACGCCGGATCCGGTGACCGCCGGGCGCACCGGCCTGCTCGTCGGCCCCCGGAGCACCTTCGACGCGATCGGCGCCGCCGCCGACGCGCCCCGCTTCGCGGAGTTCTACCGGCGCGCCCGGCTGGTGACGGTCCCGCTGTGGCCGACACTGCTGGAGCCGCTGCCCACGCGCACGGCCGCACGTGACCGGGTGATCGGCGCGGACCCGGCGGCCGCCGGCGCCTGGCGGGCCCTGATCGACGAGCCGATCGGGCGGGCGGTGACCGCTTCCGTCGACCACGACCTGGTGCGCGGTGTGCTGGCCACCGATGCACTGATCGGCACGTTCGCCGACCTCGACGACCCGTCGCTGCGCCAGAACGTCTGTCTGCTGTACCACCTGCTGGGCGGGGGCACCGGGAACTGGGACGTCCCGGTCGGCGGGATGGGCGCGGTGACCGACGCGCTGGCCGCCGCGGCCACCGGCCACGGCGCCGACATCGTCACCGGCGCGGAGGTTCACGCCATCTCACCCGACGGCGAGGTGCGCTACCGGCAGGGCGGCGCGGACCGGGTCACCACCGCCGGCTTCGTGCTCTGCGGGGCCACCCCGACGGTGCTGGCCGACCTGCTCGGCGAGCCCGCGGAGGCACCGGCCCCGGGCGCCCAGATCAAGATCAACCTGATGCTGCGCCGGCTGCCCCGGCTGCGCGACGGCGCGGTCGGCGCCGAAGAGGCCTTCGGCGGGACCTTTCACATCAACGAGACCTGGACGCAGCTCAACGATGCCTACACCGCCGCGGCGGCCGGCCGGGTTCCCGACCCGCTGCCCTGCGAGATCTACTGCCACTCGCTGACCGACCCCAGCATCCTGTCGCCGGGTCTGCGCGCGGCCGGGGCGCACACCCTGACGGTCTTCGGGTTGCACACCCCGCACGCCCTGGTGGCCGGAACCGACGACCGCGACGGGGCACGGCGGCGGCTGACCGACGCGGCGCTGGCCTCGCTGAACTCCGTGCTCGCCGAACCCGTCGAGGAGGTGGTGATGAGCGACGCGCACGGCAGGCCCTGCGTCGAGGCCAAGACCACGCTGGACCTCGAGGACGGTCTGCGGATGACGGCGGGCAACATCTTCCACGGTGAGTTGCGGTGGCCGTTCGCCGAGGACGACGAGGAACTGAACACCCCGGCCCAGCGGTGGGGGGTGGCGACCTCGCACCGCCGGATCATGCTGTGCGGCTCGGGGTCCCGCCGCGGCGGCGCGGTCTCCGGCGTCGGTGGACACAACGCGGCGATGGCCGTGCTGGCCGAACTGGGCCGCCCCGGGCGCTAACCGGTCTTCGCGCCGGAGAGCCGCTCCAACACCGCCAGCAGAACCTTCAGGTCGTCGTCGGCGAGCGCGGCCAGGACGTCGGGAGCCGGGTCGTCGACCGCGTCGATCGCGGCGACCGCGGCGCGACCGTCCTCGGTCAGCGAGACCAGCTTGGAGCGCCGGTTGGACGGGTCGACCTCACGGACGACCAGCCCGCGCTGCTCCAGATCGTTGATCGCGACCGTTGCCGCGGGTGCGTCGATGGTGGCGTGATGGGCCACCTGCTTGACCGTCAGCGGTTCGCGCGCAAGACGTTTGAGAATGCGGATCCGGCTGAACGGCAGCCCGGTCTGCTCGACGACGGCCTTGCGCCAGCCGTCCTTGTGGTCCAGGACGAGCCTGGACAGGGCCCGCCAGACCTCGTCAGCGAGCGGATTGCGGTTCATGGCTCCTCCCGTACTCCGGCGTCGAACCCGCGATGAGCGGCGCCAACCGGTCGGCCGACCGGATGGCGCGAGACGATGTGGAGAAGATACCGAGGGCCAGGATCACCACGCCGAGGATGGCGCAGACCACCCACAGCGGCCGCGCAGCGGCCACGAAGGCGGCGTCCGGGCGGGCGATCGCGGTCGCGGCGATCGAGCCGCACAGCGCCACCCCCAGGCTCACCCCGACCTGCCGGCTCGTCGAGGCCACCGCCGAGGCGGCGCCGGCTCGGTCCAGGGGCATCCCGCTGACCGCCGCGGTGGTGATCGGCGCGTTGACCATGCTGAAGCCGATGCCGAAGATCGCGAACACCACGATCAGCTGCCACAACGGTGTGGCACCCGACAGCAGGGTCATCAGGGCGGTGGCCGCGGTGATGAGCACACCGGCGGTGACCAGCGAGGGCCGCGCCCCGTACCGGCCGACCAGTCGCCCCGACAGCGGGGAGAAGATCACCGAACCCACCGCCAGCGGGAGGTAGAGCAGCCCGGTGTGCATCGCCGAGTAGCCGCGGTAGCCCTGCAGGTACAGCGACATCATGAACAGGAAGGCACCCCAGGCGGCGAACGCGCACACCGCCATCACCGTCGCCGAGGCGAACGGGATACTCCGGAAGAAACGCAGGTCGATGAACGGGTCACGGTGGCCGGACTCGACGTAGACGAAACCCACCAGCGACACCGCCGACACGGTCAGCAACGCGAGGGTCGGCGCGGCCGTCCAGCCCACCGAGGGTGCTTCGATGAGGACGTAGACGACTCCGAAAAGCGTTGCCATTCCCAGCAACTGACCGAGGGGATCGAACGCGCGAACGGAGGAGGAGCGGCTTTCCGGCACGAACAACGCGGTCAGCACGATCGCCAGCGCACAGACCGGCAGGTTGATCCAGAACACCGAGCGCCAACCGACCGTCTCGATCAGGGCACCACCGACGATCGGGCCCAACGCCATCGAGATGCCCACCACCGCACCCCAGACGCCGATCGCCCGGGCGCGCTCCTCGCGGCCGGTGAACACCTGGGTGATGATCGACATCGCCACCGGGTTGAGCATCGACCCGCCGATGCCCTGGACGAGACGTGCGGCGATCAGCAGCTCGATGCTGGGGGCCATGCTGCACAGCAGCGAGCCGGCCGCGAACACGATCAGCCCGGCCTGGAACACGCGGCGCCGGCCGAACCGGTCACCGGCGGCACCGGCCAGCAACAGCAGCCCGGCCAGCACCAGGGTGTAGATGTCGATCACCCATTGCAGGTGCGCGGCCGACGCCGCGAACTCGCTCTGGATGGAGGGGATCGCGACGTTGACGATGGTCATGTCCATCGACGCGATGAGCAGGCTCAGACAGCACGAGGCGAGGATCACCGCCTTGCGCCGCCGACTCAACCCGACGACAGCGTCATTCACAGTCATTCACACAATAATTGTGTAACTACAACTGTCTTTCTGGCAAGTCGAGGTCAGCGTTGATCCATACCGACCGGGTCAGCGTTGACCCATGTCGACCGGGTCAGCGTTGACCCATGTCGACATAGTCGCGCTCGGTGTAGCCGGTGTAGATCTGGCGCGGCCGGCCGATCTTGTTCGGCTCGCTGTGCATCTCGCGCCAGTGCGCGATCCAGCCGGGCAACCGGCCGAGCGCGAACAGCACCGTGAACATGCGCGTCGGGAAGCCCATGGCCCGGTAGATGACCCCGGTGTAGTAGTCGACGTTCGGGTAGAGCTTGCGCTCGATGAAGAAATCGTCGGTGAGCGCGATCTCCTCCAGCGCCTTGGCGATGTCGAGCAGCTCGTCGTCGCCGCCGAGCTTGCCGAGGATCTTGTCGGCCTGTTCCTTGACGATCCGGGCCCGCGGGTCGTAGTTCTTGTAGACGCGGTGCCCGAACCCCATCAGCTTCACGCCGTCCTCGCGGTCCTTGACCTTCCGGACGAACTCCTGGACGTCCCCGCCGCTGGCGCGGATCTTCTCCAGCATCTCCAGCACCGCCTGGTTGGCGCCGCCGTGCAGCGGGCCCCACAACGCGTTGATGCCGCCGGAGATCGAGGTGAACAGGTTGGCCTGCGACGAACCCACCAACCGCACCGTCGAGGTGGAGCAGTTCTGCTCGTGGTCGGCGTGCAGGATCAGCAGCATGTCCAGCGCCCGCACGGTCTCGGGGTCGATCTGGTACGGCTCGGCGGGGAAGCCGAACGTCATCCGCAGGAAGTTCTCCACCAGCGTCAGCGAGTTGTCCGGGTAGAGGAAGGGCTGCCCCTCGGACTTCTTGTAGGCGTAGGCGGCGATGGTCGGCAGCTTGGCCAGCAACCGGATCGTCGACAGCTCGACCTGCTCGTTGTCCAACGGGTCCAGGGAATCCTGGTAGTAGGCGGACAGCGCGTTGACCGCGCTGGAGAGCACCGGCATCGGATGCGCGTTACGCGGGAAGCCGTCGAAGAACCGTTTGAGGTCCTCGTGCAGCATGGTGTGCCGCTGGATCTGGTGGGTGAACCGCTCCAGCTGCTCGGAGGTGGGCAGCTCCCCGTGGATCAACAGGTAGCTGACCTCGATGAACGTCGAATTCTCGGCCAGCTGCTCGATCGGGTAGCCCCGGTACCGCAGGATCCCGGCGTCACCGTCGATGTAGGTGATCGCCGACTTGGTGGACGCGGTGTTGACGAAGCCGCCGTCGAAGGTGGTGTAGCCGGTCTTGGCCAGCAGAGACCCCAGCGCAATGCCGTCCGACCCCTCGGTGGCTTTGACGATGTCCAGGTCGATCTCACCACCCGGGTACCCCAGGGTGGCTTTCTCTGAGTCGAGGGATGAATCTGGGGATGTACTGCTGGCCACAAGAACCCCTTCTGCGCTCGTCGGCAGCGACCGTGCTGTCCTTTCCTAGCTGAAGGTAGTCGGTCTTGCGGCGGCTCGCCTGCGGGGGGCTACCCCGGCCCGGTGGACAGACCCACGGTCAGCGCGGCGAAATCCGCGAATGCACTGTCGATCCGTTCGATCATCAGTTCAGGTCCCAGCACCGTCCCGTCGGTGTCGGCGACCAGATCTCCGCAGGCGGTGGTGATGATCGAGGACCACACCGCCGTGACCAATCGCACCTTCCGGTCCTGCGGACGGACACCGAGCCGCTCGGCCAGCAGCGCGATGTTCGTCGGCGGCCAGAACCCCGCGGCGGCGGCCTGCAGCGCCGGAGTGGAGTTGATGATCTGCAGCATGGCCACGATGTTGTTGCTCGTCAGGCCGGGCACGGTGCCGGAGGGCACGGCGTTGAGCACGTCGACGTGCACCCGCCGCAGCGCCTCCAGGGCGGGCACGCCGGCCGGGATGGTGGGCAGTCCGCGCGCGACGGCGTCGGTGAGCCCCTCCAGCAGGGTCAGGATGACCGCTTCCTTGGTGGCGAAGTAACGGCTGAAGGTGCGGGTGGACACCTCGGCCAGCGCGGCGATCTGTTCGACGGTGGTCTGCTCGTAGCCCTGCGCCAGACACAACCGCACGGCGGCGTCGATCAGCGTGGCCCGGGTACGCAACTTTTTGCGCTCCCGCAGGCCCACTGTGGTGTCGGTCAGCAGGTCGACCACATCCGCGATCCTAGCCTCCAGGGCATCGACCGGCGGGAACACGCCGTGGCGTGCCCGCCCGATCCTGTCCGAACGGCCAGGGCCGGGACCCTCAGGGCTGCAGACGCACGGGACGTCCGTCGGTGACGCGAATCCGGTTGTGCACGCGATTCTCGCGGCCCTGCCAGAACTCGACGACCTCCGGCGCGATCAGGTAGCCGCCCCAGTCCGGCGGCACCGGGACGTTCTCCACGCCGGAGAACCGCTCGGTGACCTCGGCGAGCTGGGCCATCAACGCCTCGCGTGAGGCGATCGGCTGTGACTGCCGCGACGCCCAGGCCCCCAGCTGCGAACCGCGCGGGCGTTTGGACCAGTACTCGGCGGTCTCCTCGGGGCTGACCTTGCTCACCGTCCCGCGGAGGTGGACCTGGCGGCCCAGCTGATACCAGGGGAATGTCGCCGACGCGTAGGGCGTGACGGCCAGATCCCCGCCCTTGTCCGACGAGTAGTTGGTGAAGAAGGTGATCCCGCGCTGGTCCACGCTCTTGCACAGCACCGAACGGCTCATCGGCCATCCGTCGCGGACGGTCGCCAGCACCATCGCGTTGGGTTCGGCGACCCCGGCGCGCTGGGCCTCGGCCAGCCAGGCGCGCAGCAGGTCCAGCCAGCCCACCCGTGGGTCGCCGCCCAGCCAGTCGACGTCGAGGTCCGGGCTGCCGTCCTTCTCCACCGAGCCGTATTCGACACGCATGGCCGCGAGGTCCTCGCCGCGGGGATCGCTCATCCGGCATACGCTACGCCGTCGCCGGGATCGGCCCACCCCCTTATTACCGACCGGTAGTTCCCCGCTCCGGTCGAAGTGCGACAATCCCCTCATGGCTGAGATACCGAAGGATTTCGTGCCAGGTTTGGCGGGCGTGGTGGCCTTCTCGACCGAAATCGCCGAACCGGACAAGGACGGCGGTGCCCTGCGGTATCGCGGCGTGGACATCGAGGATCTGGTCGCCCAGCGGGTGACGTTCGGCGACGTCTGGTCACTGCTCGTCGACGGCAGGTTCGGCGACGGCCTGCTGCCGGCCGAACCGTTCCCGCTGCCGATCCACACCGGCGATGTCCGCGTCGACGTCCAGGCGGGACTGGCGATGCTGGCCCCGATCTGGGGGTACAAGCCGCTGCTGGACATCGACGACGCCACCGCCCGCGACCAGCTGGCGCGCGCGTCGGTGATGGCACTGTCCTATGTGGCCCAGTCGGCCCGCGGCATCTACCAGCCCGCCGTGCCCCAGCGGGTGATCGACGAATGCACCACCGTCACTGAGCGATTCATGACGCGGTGGCAGGGTGAACCCGACCCCCGCCACGTCGAGGCGATCGACGCCTACTGGGTGTCGGCGGCCGAGCACGGGATGAACGCGTCGACGTTCACCGCCCGGGTGATCGCCTCGACCGGAGCCGATGTCGCCGCGGCGCTGTCCGGGGCGATCGGCGCCATGAGCGGTCCCCTGCACGGCGGCGCCCCCGCGCGGGTGCTGCCGATGATCGAGGACGTCGAGCGCACCGGCGACGCGCGCGCGGTGGTCAAGGGCATCCTGGACCGCAACGAGAAGCTCATGGGGTTCGGTCACCGCGTCTACCGCGCCGAGGATCCACGCGCCCGGGTGCTGCGCGCCACGGCCAAGCGCCTGCAGGCGCCGCGCTTCGAGGTGGCCGCCGCACTCGAGCAGGCCGCGCTGGCCGAGCTGCGCGAACGCCGCCCCGACCGTGCGATCGAAACGAACGTCGAGTTCTGGGCCGCGGTGATCCTGGACTTCGCCGGGGTCCCGGCGACCATGATGCCGGCGATGTTCACCTGCGGGCGCACCGCCGGCTGGTGCGCGCACATCATGGAGCAGAAGCGCCTCGGCAAGCTGGTGCGCCCGTCCGCGATCTACGTCGGGCCGGGACCGCGCAGCCCCGAGTCGGTGGCGGGCTGGGACAAGGTGGTCCGGGACTGACCGGGCCCACCATGGCCGCCACCGGGGAACCCCCCGATAAAGGCACCGAGAGAGCCACCGGGAACGCCATCGCCGTAGCGACGTTCGAGGCGGCGGCGCGCGCGTTCGCCGCGCTGGTGCACCGCATCCCGCCCGAGCGCTGGACGGCACCCGGTCTGGGCGAATGGGATCTGCGCGCGCTCGTCGGACACACCTCACGCTCGCTGAGCACCGTGCACACCTATCTTGGGGACACCGCTGCCCAGCACATGGCCGCCGACCTGCACAGCCCACAGGAGTACTACCTGCGCATCCGGACACTGTCGGCCGAGCTGGGCGCCGAGGCCATCGTGGAGCGGGGCCGACAGGCCGGCCGCGACCTCGGCGAGCACCCGGCCGCCGCGGTCGACGACCTGCTCGAGCTGGTGCTGGCCGATCTCGCCGGGGCCGCCGACCCGGTCATCACCGTGATCGGCGGCCTGCGGATCCGGTTGTCGGACTACCTGCCGACCCGCACGTTCGAGCTGGCCGTGCACGGGTTGGACATCGCCGCGGCCGCGGAGCTGGACTTCCGCCCACCCGAGGTGGTGCTGTCCGAGGCGACCGCGCTGGCCGCCCGGGTGGCGGTGGTGGGCGGTGACGGGCCGATGCTGTTGCGCGCGCTGACCGGCCGCGGCCGGATACCCCCGGACTACTCGGTGGTCTGAGCACCGGCGGGCGCCCACCGTGGCACGGCCGCACGCCGCGGGTGTCGCCGGTATCGACAGGCCGACAGGCCGCCAGTGCGGAATCGCCTGCGGCGCCGGCGGGTTCCACCCGAACCCGCTGTTCGGCGGCATTCCGCGGTTCCCGCCGGCACCGCACCGCGCGGCGCAATCCAGGCTTTACCGCCACGGCTGGACTTTCGGATCCATTCCTCGTTGACTGCGGATATGACAGTTGTCGTTGTGGGAAACCCCAAGCCCATGTCGCGCACTCGGGCGGCCGCGGAGTTGGTCGCCAAGGAGCTGACCGGATCCGAGCCCGCCCACGTCATCGACGTCGTCGACCTGGGCGCCGGGCTGCTCGGGTGGGGTGACGCGGGTGTGGCGCAGGCCAAGGAGATCGTCACCTCCGCCGACTGCCTGGTGGTCGCCTCGCCGACGTTCAAGGCCACCTACACCGGCCTGCTGAAACTGTTTCTCGACCAGTTCGGGGCCGGCGAGCTCGGCGGGGTGACCACCTTCCCGATGATGCTCGGCGGTGCGTACAACCACGCGCTCGCACCGGAATTGACCCTGCGCCCGGTGCTCGTCGAGATCGGGGCCAGCTGCCCGGCACCGGGCCTGTATCTGCTCGACTCGGACTACGAGACCTCACCGGATCTGGACAGGTGGCTTCACGTCGCGCGCCGGTTCGTCCCCGGGGCATCGGCATGATCGGGGCGAGCCAGTTCGATCAGGCGCTGTTGCGGAAGGCGTTCGGCTGCTTCCCCAGCGGCGTCACCGCGTTCTGCGGCCTGGTGGACGGCGTGGCCGAGGGGATGGCGGCAAGCTCGTTCACCACCGTTTCCCTCGATCCGCCGCTTGTCGCGGTGTGCATGGCCAACACCTCCACCACCTGGCCCAAACTTGCTTCGCTTGCGCGGCTGGGCCTTTCGGTGCTCGCCGACGCGCACACGCCCACCGCCCGGGCGTTGTCGGCCAGGGACGCAGACCGGTTCGACGGCGTCGACTGGACGGCCGCCGACAGCGGCGCGGTGTTCGTGCGCGGAGCGACGCTGTGGCTGGAGTGCGCCCCGTTCAAGTGCGTCGAGGCCGGCGATCACGAGATCGTCCTCCTCGAGATCATGGCGCTGTCGTTCAACCCCGAGATCGAACCGATGGTATTCCACCGCAGCGCTTTCCGGGAACTCGCGGCTCCCCCGCGCTGAGACGGCCGGCCCCGGCGGCCTCGGCGGGCGTGAACCACGCGCGCGTTCAGGACCCGGCGCGGGCCGGGGTGGGCCAGGGCCCCAGGCTCACCGATCCGGTGACCTGGAGACCGTAGGCGGCCAACCCGATCCGCTCGACCGGACTGTCCGTCAACAGGCGCATGGCCCGCACACCGAGATCGGCCAGCATCTGCGCCCCGATGCCATGATCGGTGACCTCCGAGGATGGACACCGCGGCGACGGCGCCGCCGCCCCGGCATGCGGCACCCGGCCGCCCTGCCGCGGGTAGCCGCGCACCAGCCCCAGGGTGCGGGCCTGCTGACCGCGCAGGTAGATCACCGCACCGCGGCCCTCGCCGGCCACCATCCGCAGGGCTCGATGGAGCCGGGGCCCGCAGTCGCAGCCCACCGAACCGAGGGCGTTTCCGATCACGCACTCCGGATGCAGCCGCACCAGCGGTGGCGCACCGTCCGTCCCGGCACCCGCCGCGGTGGGGTCTCCCATCACCAACGCGATGTGCTCGCCACCGTCGAGCAGCGACCGGAACCCGTGCGCCCGGAATTCGCCGTAGCGGGTCGGCAGCCGGGTGGAGGCCCTCAGCTCCACGAGCCGCTCGCAGCGTTGTCGGTGAGCGATCAGGTCGGCCACCGTCACCACGACCAGGCCGTGGGTGGCGGCGAAACGGCGAAGCCGGTCCCCGCGCAGGACCACCCCGTCCCCGTCGACGAGCCCGCCGGTCACCGCCACCGGGGCCAGTCCGGACAGCCGCGTCATGTCGACGGCCGCCTCGGCGTGACCGGCGCGACGCAGAACGCCGCCCTCGGCGGTTCGCAGCGGAAACACGTGCCCGGGCCGGCTCAGCTCCGCGGGCCCGGTCTCGGGATCGGCGAGCACCGAGATCGTCCGCGCCCGGTCGGCCGCGGAGATCCCGCTGGTGGTCCCGGTCCGGGCGGTCACCGACACCGCGAAGTCGACACCCCCACGGTCCTCGGTGACGGCGACCATCGGCGGCAGCAGCAGGCGGTCGAGGTCACCGGCCGGCATGGGGACACACAGGATCCCGCTGGTATGGGCCAGCATGAATGTGACGTTGCGCGGGGTCGCATGCGCTGCGGCCAGGACGAGATCCGGCGCGGCGCCGGAGTCCTCGGCATCGGCCAGCACGACCATCTCGCCGGCGCCCAGCCGGTCGATCGCGGTCTCCACCGCGCGCCCGGCCGAGCCGGAGCCCCCGGGCCGATCACCGGGCCGGTCACCGCGTGGACCACCGGGACAGGCGTTCATCGGCATTCCTCGGGAGCCGGCACACCCACCGCGTGGACACGCGCTGGCCGCAGGCCGCGGGCGGCCAGCAGCACACCCCCGGTGACGGCCGCCACCGCGGCCCCGGCCAGCAGGGCGACGCGGGTGCCCGAGACGTCGGCCAGCAGCCCGATCACCGGGTTGCCGAGGGCCCCCGTGCACAGGAAGACGATCGAGAGCAGCGCGGACACCCGGCCCCGCATCGCCGGCTCGGCGGCCACCTGGACCTGGGCGCTGGCCACGGTGACGATCATCATCACCAGCACCCCCACCAGGGCGGCGGCCACGGTGGCGGTTACCAGGGTCGGGGACAACGCCAGGGCGGTGTTGGCCACCCCGAAGGCGACCGCGAGCCAGTTCAGCGCCCGCGTCGAGCCGAACACCGGTCGCGCGCTGAGCACGGAGCCCACCACCGAGCCGACGCCGAGGGCGGCGAACAACACGGTGTAGGTCCCCTCGTCACCGGCAAGCTCACGCTGGGCGAACAGCGGCAGCAGCACCTGGTGTGCCCCCGTGCTGAACAGCCCGAGCGCGGTGAGCAGCACCAGCGGCGAGCGGATCGCCGGGGTGCGGGCGACGTAGGCCAGGCCCTGCCGCAACTGCCCGGGTTCCCGCGGCACCCGCACCCAGGGACGCAGATCCGGGCGCCGGATGCGCAGCAGCAGCGCCAGCTGCGGCACGAAGGTGACCGCGCTGAGGGCGAAACACCAGCTCATTCCCGCGGTGGTGATCACGAACGCGGTCAGCGCCGGGGTCAGCAGTTTCGCCACGGTCATCACCGTGGCGTTGAGCGCGACCGCGGCCGGCAGGACCTCGTCGGGCACCAGGTCGGCGACGAACGCACGCCGGGGCGGGTTCTCCAGCGCGGTGATCACCCCGCCTGCGGCGGACAGCAGCAGCACCACCCACGAGCTGGCCGCCCCGACCGCCACCGCCACCGCGAACACGACCGCCACGAGGCCGTTGAACACGCCGACGACCAGCAGCAGCGTGAGCCGGTGGAACCGGTCGGCCAGCACACCCGCCCACGGGCCCAGCACCAGCATCGGCGCGAACTGGGCCAGCGCGACCAGCCCCACCAGCAACCCCGAATCCGTCAGCTGCAGAACCAGCAGCCCCGCGGCGACCATCCGGGTCCAGTTGCCCAGCTGGACGATGAGCTGGCTCGCCAGAAACAGGCGCATGTTCGGGATCGCGAGCGGTCGCATGGCCGCAGACGCTGCTCTCCGATCGTTTCGGGGAGATTTCCGGAATCGGGCCGCGACGTTGCGCCGCCGGCCCACTGTGTCGCTGCCCACTCCGCCTGCACCGATACCCCGCGCACGGCCGATTCCGCCTCACCGCAAAACCACGTCCGCGGCACGCTGACCTGCACGAAGACCCTATCGACAGGCATCTATCGGGGAACCACCTGGTCAGTGCGGCGGCCGACCGGCGCAACCGGCAGGCAACGGACCGTTGATATCGGCGAAATAGCCCACGGCCAGACTCTGCTCGGTGCAGATGACCACACGGACCGATCCGCTGACCGACGATCCGGTATCTCGAACTGCCGCGGCGGCCACCCCCGACGGCGACTCCCCGCAGCCGTTGCTGGAGGTACGCGGGCTGACCGTCCACTTCGGGCTCGCCCACGCACAGTTCACCGCGGTCGACGACGTCGCGATAGCCCTGCGCCCCGGCGAACGCGCGGCGCTGATCGGCGAGTCCGGATCGGGCAAGTCCACCACGTGCCTGGCGATCGCCGGCTACCTCACCTACACCGACGCCATCGTGGCCGCCGACCGGCTGGCCTTCGACGGCCGTGCCATGACGCCGGGGGCCTCCCGGCTGCCCCGCCGGGTTCCGGGCATCTCGATGGTGTTCCAGGACGCGATGACCTCGCTGGACCCGGTGTGGACGGCGGGCAGCCAGCTGCGCGCCGTCGTCCGGGCCAGTGGCGTGCCCCGCAAACAGGTCGAGGAGGTGTCGCGGCAGTGGCTCACCCGGGTCGGCCTCACCGACGTCGACCGGGTGATGCGCAACCGGCCCTACGAACTCTCCGGTGGCATGCGCCAGCGGGTCATGCTCGCGATCGCGCTGGCCGGGAAGCCCAAGCTGCTGATCGCCGACGAACCCACGAGTGCGCTGGACTCCTCGCTGGCCCGCGAGATGATGGAACTGCTGCTGAACCTCACGCAGGAGAGCGGCGCCGCGCTGCTGATCGTCAGCCACGACATCCGGATGGCCCAGGAGTACTGCGACCGGGTCTTCGTGATGTACGGCGGCCGGATCATCGAGGAGGGCCCCTCCGAAGAGCTGCGGCACGCACCCGCCCATCCCTACACCCGGGGTCTGCTCAACAGCATCCCCACCATGGAGAACATCGACCTCGACGAGCTGCCGACGATCCCCCCGCCAGCCCCCGGGCCGGTCGGCGGATGCTCCTTCCGGCCCCGCTGCACGCGGGCGAGCTCCGAGTGCGCGGCGGTCCCGGAACGCACGCCCGTCGACCTCGGCCACATCGTGCGCTGCCACCACCCGCACCCCGCCTCCGAGCCCCTGGTCGCCGGGCACGTCACCGGGTGCCCGGCGTGACCACCGGGGTGACGCTCGAGCGGCCCGTCCCCGTCGAGCCCGACGGCGTGCGCATCGTCGTCGACCACGTGACCAAGACCTTCGGTGCGGGCCGCACGGCGCGCACCACGGCGGTCGACGACGTGTCCCTGGCGTTCGATCCCGGCGCGCGGGTCGGGATCGTCGGCGAGTCCGGTTCGGGCAAGTCGACGCTGGGACGGATGATCGTCGGCCTGGAACGGCCGAGCAGCGGCGCGGTTGAGGTGGGCGGGCTGCGCACGGATGCGATGACCCGGCCGCAGGTCCTGGCGTTTCGCCGGCAGGTGCAGCAGGTCGCCCAGGACACCTCCTCGTCCTTCGACCCGCGGCTGCGGCTGCGCGAGGCGCTGCGCGCACCCACGATGACACTGCTGGGCCTGGACCGGCGTGCCGCCGATGCACGCGCCGACGAGGTGCTCGAGGCGCTGCACCTGCCGGCGCGGTTGGCCGAACGGCTGCCCCGGGAGGTCTCCGGCGGGCAGCGCCAGCGGTTCGCGCTGGCCCGTGCGCTCGTCGTCCGGCCGCGGTGGCTGGTGTGCGACGAGGCGGTCTCCGCGCTCGATGTGTCGGTCCAGGGCACGATCCTCAACCTGGTCAAGAGCTACTGCCGCACCGACGGGGCCGGGGTGGTCTTCATCTCCCACGGTCTTCCCGCGGTCGCCTTCCTCGCCGAGCACCTGGTGGTGATGTATCGCGGCAGGATCGTCGAGCAGGGCCCGACCGCGCGGGTCGTGAGCGATCCGCAGCACCCCTACACCGCCCGACTGCTGGCCGCACACCGCGGCGGCGACGCCCACAGCGGTGCCGGTGATCCGGCGCCCCGGGAGGCGTGCGGCGGGCCCGATCGCAGCGGAGACCGCCGTGGATGATCTGGTCCGGCGCCACCGCTGGTGGATGATGCGGGTGGCGGTCCTGCCCCTGCACGTCCTCGTGTTCGCGGTGGCGATCTTCTTTCTGGTCCGCGCGGTGCCCGGCGACCCGGTCGTCACGATGACCGGGGGCCAGATCACCCCGGAGCAGCTCGCCGCCGCGCGGGCGAGCCTCGGACTCGACGGCAGCATCGTGAGCCAGCTCGGCCATTTCCTGTCCAACCTGGTGCACCTGGATCTCGGTGAGTCGATCGTGTCCGGCCGATCTGTGTGGGAGGAGGTCGCCACACGGCTGCCGGCCACGCTGGAGCTCGTCGTGCTGGGCCTGCTGGCCTCGGCGTTGTTCACCCTGGGCGGCGCCTACCTGGTGGTGATGCGGCCGCGCAATCCGGTCTCGCGGGTGCTGTCCTGGTATGCCCGGGTCGCCGGCGCCATCCCCGAGTTCACCATCGGAATCGCCTTCATCTTCGTGTTCTACGCGACGCTGCGGTGGGCGCCCGCCCCGATCGGGCGGTTCGGAATCGCCTACTCCGCCCCCGAGCCCATCACCGGCTTCCCGCTGCTGGATGCGGTATTGCAGGGGGACTGGGCAATCGCCGGGTCCATGGTCCAGCACCTGGTGCTGCCGATCATGGTGATGACGCTGGGCCACTCGGGCACCCTGCTCAAGCTGCTGATCAGCGCGCTCGACGAGGCGATCGACGCCCCGGCGACGCTGTTCCGGATCGCCAGCGGCGCGCCCCGATGGCTGGTGATCCTCAGCGTGTACCGCCGGGCGCTGCCCGCCACCGCCACGATGTTCGGGCTGATGTTCGGCAGCCTGATCGGCGGTGCCGTGGTGCTCGAGCAGCTGTTCGGGCTCGGCGGGATGGGCCAGTTCGCGGTGGACGCCGTGAACACCTCCGACATCACCGCCATCCAGGGTTTCCTCGTGGTGATGGTGGCCATTTCCCTTGTCGTCTTCATGTTGATGGACGTGATAACCATGTCGCTCGATCCCCGCCGCCGCTCCGGTGCACGCCTGGCGGACGCCGCATGACCGCGACGTACTCCGCCCCTTCGGCCCCGTCGGCGCCCTCGTCATCGCCGGCGCCGGCCCGCGGGCGACGGTGGCCCGTGGTCCTGCGCGAGAACCTGGCGGTGATGCCGCTCGTCGCGGTCGTCGCGATCGCGGTCGCGGGACCGTTCCTCGTCCCGTTCGACCCGGAAGCGGTGGTGGGGCCGCCGACCCGGCCGCCGGACGGCACCTACTGGTTCGGGACGGATTCCGTGGGCCTGGACGTGTTCTCCCGAACCATCGCCGCGGCCCATCTCGACCTGGCGATCGCAGCCGCCGTGATGGTGCTCAGCACGACGATCGGGATCGTCGTGGGGCTGCTGATCGGGATGAACGAGGCCGACACCAGGCTGGTCGGGGGTGGCGCCCGCGGGGCGGCGCGTTTCATGGACCTGCTGCAGGCGCTGCCGGCCGTGGTGATCGGGCTCGTGGTGGTGTCGCTGTTCGGCGCGGGGATCACCACCATCGTCGTCGCGTTGACCGTCGTCCTGCTGCCGACACAGGTCCGGCTGGTACGCACCGAAGTGCTGCGGGTCCGTTCGGAGGCCTATCTGGACGCGGCCCGCATGGCCGGGCTCAGCGAGCGCAGGCTCACCATCCGCCACGTGCTGCCGAACTCGTCGTGGCCGGCGCTGGAGAACGCCTCGGTGCTGTTCGGGATCGCGATCACCCTGACCGCCACGCTGGGGTTCCTCGGCGTCGGCATCCCGCAGCCGACCCCGGAGTGGGGCTCGATGATCGCCCGGGGAGCCTCCGACGCCTCCGTCGGCCGCTGGTGGCCGGCGCTGTTCCCGGCGCTGGCCCTGGTGTTCACCGTCGCCTCGGTGGCGGTCGCGATGCGCAGCGTGCTGCACAGGCGGCGCCGATGAACCACGCCGACGAAGCACGCTTCCGCAGTCAGCGCCGGGCGAACTCGGCCCGGCGCAGGCTGCAGACCCAGACCCGCCGTGCCTACCTGCTGCTGCGCTCCGGCATCCGCTCCGGGGCCTACCAGCCCGAGGAGGTGCTGGTCGAGGACCAGCTCATCGAGCTGCTGGCGACGAGCCGCAACGCGGTCCGCCAGGCCCTGCAGATGCTGGCCGAGGAGGGCCTCGTCGACCGCAGCCCGCGACGCGGCACGAGCGTGTCGAACAGCCTGAACCTGGCGCTCGACCAACGCCGGCGCCCGGCTGCCGGCGGGCTGTCCACCGAGCTGTCCTGGCGGGGCGCCGACGTGGAGGCCACCAAGGTGGAGAGCCGCACCGTGCCGTGCACCTCGCACATCCAGACGCGGCTCGCGCTGCTGCCGGGCGACCTGGTGCGCATGGACGAGTACCTGGTGACCGCCGACGGCGAGCCGGTGGCCGTGCGCGTCGGCTACATCCCCGCCGACATCACGGCCGGCGACTACACGCCGGTGCCCCGGCACCGCTCGGTGATCTTCGAGCGGCGTTTCAAGGCGGCCTTCGGGCGCAGCGAGGACTCCATCGAGGCGGTGGCCTGCGAGGAGCGCACCGCCAGGCTCCTCGGGGTGAAGGAGGGTTCGCCGATCCTCCTGGTGGAGACACTGTCCGTCGACGCCGAGGACGTTCCCCGCGAGCTGAGCTACAACTACAACCGCGGTGACCGTGTCTCGATCCTCACCTCGGCGCTGGCTCCCGACTCGGCGGGGCTGGAGTGACGGCCGGGGCCGCGGCCCTCGCACCGACCGGCACCCTGCGGGTCGCGCTGAACGTCAGCAACACCCTGCTGGTCGAGCGCGACGGGGACGGCGGCTGGGCGGGCATCGCCCCGGGGGTGGCCCGGCTGCTCGCCGCCGAGCTCGGGATCGCCTGCGAGTTCGCGCCCTACCCGCTGCCGACCGACATCGCCGCGGACACGCGGTGGGACGTGGCACTGATCGCGGTCGATCCCGGCCGGGCCGCGGACTTCGCGTTCGGCCCGCCGTATGCCCGGATCGACGCGACGCTGCTGGTGCGCGCGGGTCACACCGCGCAGAGCTGGCGGGACCTGGATGTTCCCGGGCGCACGATCGCCGCACCTCGGGGCAGCGCGTTCGGGCTGTGGCTGCAACGGCACGTCGAGCATGCCGAGCTGCGCCTGGAACCGGGCGCAGGTGCCTTCCGGGCATTCGTCGACGAGGAGCTCGACGCGTTCGCCGGGCTGCGCCCGGCGCTGGGCAGCGCCCTGCGCCGGGTCCCGGGTTCCCGGCTGCTCGACGATTCCTTCACGGCCGTCCAGCAGGGCATCGCCGTGCGCACACCGCCGGCGCCAGGGGCGCTGGAGCTGCTGGATCGTTTCGTCGATTCCGCCCTGGCAAGCGGCGCAATCGCCCGGCTCGTCGAGCAGTATCCGGCGGAGGGCCTTGCGGCCATGTCGCATTCGGCGGCGACGAACGGCGCGTCCCCACCGACCTAGACGGCACACCGGCCGAATACCGGACCTCACATGTGACCGAAAGCGCTTCGGATGCTGCGCAAGAGACAATTCGTCTTCTGACAATGTGTGCACTGCAGTTATTTTCATTCACACATGCGTCCTCACATACGGCGACACGGCCGTTCCTCCGCGACCGAATCTGCGGCGGAACGGGTTTCGGGGTTCGCGACATCCCGCCATCACAAACGGCGTAACCGCGACGACATCGCCACCACATCTGCGTGGTACAGACTTCTCGGTGACGGATCGGCGCAGTGCAAGACCGCCGACCGCAGAGCGTAAAACACGAGCGAGCAAGGAGTGCAAGGTGTTTCATCTGGGATGGTTTCTCGGCAACGGCTACGCGATTCAGCCGTGGGTCGGGGAGACCTGGGCGGGCCGCAACGGGTACGACTGGATGCGCCCGGACCTGTACCAGGACATGGCCGGGTCGCTGGAGCGGGCCGGGTTCGATTACATCCTGATCGAGGACACGGTCGGCATCGACGACACCTACGGATCCTCACTGGAGGCTCCGCTGCGGATCGCCCGCCAGGTGCCGAAGAACGATCCGGTGCCGCTGGTGCCGCTGATGACGCAGCGAACCCGCCACATCGGAGTCGCGGTCACCATGTCGTCGAGCTTCTACCATCCCTATATGGCGGCGCGGGCGATGACGACGCTGGACCACCTCACCGAGGGCCGGGCCGCGGTCAACGTCGTCACGTCGGTCAACCACCGGGCCGCGCAGAACTTCGGCCTGGACCAGCATTACGAACACGACCTGCGCTACGAGATGGCCCAGGAGTGGCTCGACGCCACGACCCAGTTGTGGGACTCCTGGGAGCCCGGTGCGGTCCTCGTCGACGAGGACGCGGGGGTCTACGCCGACCACACCAAGGTGCACGTCGTCGACTTCCAGGGCAAGTTCTTCAAGACCCGGGGTCCGCTGAACACCATGCCCGGCCCGCAGGGCAGACCGGTGATCGTGCAGGCGGGCAACAGCGGTCCGGGTCGCGACCTGGCGGCCAGATTCGCCGAGACCATGCTCGCCCACGGCTCCAGCGTGGAGCAGATGAAGGCATTCCGAGAGGACATGCACCGGCGCATGGCCCTGCACGGCCGCAAGCCCGGTGACTGCAAGATCATGTTCCTGCTGAGCCCGATCCTGGGTGAGAGCAACGAGATCGCCCGGGAGAAGGAGCGCCTGATGATGCTCGCCGGCAAGACTCCGGGGGCAATCGAGACCAAGCTGTGGAATCTGAGCTACCAGTCCGGCGGCGAGGTCGACTTCTCCACGATTCCGCTCGACGAGCCCATGCCCGAGATCGTCGGCAACGGCGAGGTCAGCACCATCAAGAGCTTCGTCAACTTCGCCCAGGGCAAGACGCTGCGCGAGGCTCTGGAGACCTTCCGCTTCGCCGGCGGGATCGACGCCGTGGGGTCCCCGGACACCGTCGCCGCCATCATGGGCGAGGTCATGGACGAGGTGGGAGGCGACGGTTTCCTGCTGTATCCCAAGGTGACCCGGCACGCGCTCGCCGAGATCGCCGACGGCCTGGCCCCGGCGCTGCGCAAGCGCGGGCTGATCCGCGACGGCTACAGCTACTCCACGCTCCGCGAGAACCTGCTCGAGTTCTAGCCGCCGACTCACATTCCCACCAGGAGAATCGACATGAGAATTTCCCTGCCCCCGGCGCTCGGTGCACGGCGCCGGAAACGAACGGCCGCCGCCGCGGCGCTCAGCGTGATGCTGCTCGCCGCCGGCTGCGGCGGCGCGGGCGGCGGCGACCGGACGACGGACGGACTGGTGGTGCTCAGCCCCTCCCAGGCGACCTCGTTCGCCGCTGACGGGGGCGCCACCGGCGGCGCCGACGGCGCCGAGTTGGTCATGAACACCGGCGCCGGCCTGGTCCGCAACCCCTACGTCGTCGACGAGGCCTCCGGTGTGCTCAAACAGGACTGGTATGACTTCGAGCCGCTGCTGGCCGAGAAGTACGAGGTCAGCCCCGACGGCCGGACCTACACCTTCACGCTGCGGCGCGGCGTGCTGAGCCAGTCGGGCAACGAGCTCACCGCCGACGACGTGTTGTGGTCCTACGAACGCAAATTCGCCAGCCCCGGCAGCGCCAAGTTCCTCAACGACCCGATCATCACCGACCCGGCCCGCCAGATCGCCAAGGTCGACGACTACACCGTCACCATCACGATCGACGATCCCGGCGAGGGCTTCACGCTGCTGTCGTTGCTGGCCAACAAGAGCGGCATCATCTACGACTCGGACCTGCTCAAACAGCATGTGACCGCGGACGACCCGTATGCCGTCGACTGGTCGAAGAACAACTCCGGCTGGGGCTACGGCGCCTACCAGGTGGACCGGTTCACCCCGGGTGAGGAGACGGTGCTGATCGCCAATCCGAACTTCGTGCTCGGCGAGCCGGCCGTCAAGAAGATCACCTACCGGGTGGTGACCGACCCGGGCACCCGGGTCACCGCGCTGCGCTCGGGGGACGCCGACGTCGTCACCCAGTTGCGGCCCGCCGATCAGGAGGCGCTGGCCGCCGACGGGGCGGCCAAGGTCTTCGACATCAAGACCAACCTGTTCAATCGGCTGGCGCTGATCACGACGAACGCTCCCTTCGACGACCAGCGGGTGCGCGAAGCGCTGAACTACGCGATCCCCTACGACCGGATCATCGACAGCGTCTACCGCGGAATGGCCGACCCGACCAAGGGCATGCTCAGCCCCGACGCACCCGGCTACGACGGGACGGGGATCACCGGCGGGACCTACGATCCGCAGAAGGCCAAGGCGCTGCTGGCCGAGGCCGGGCACCCCGACGGCGTGGAGTTCACCCTGACCGTGTCCAGCGCGGTGCCCGACATGGTGGAGACCGCGGTGCAGATCCAGTCCTTCGCCAAGGACGCCGGCTTCACGGTGAACATCGACGAGCAGCCCGCCTCGGCGTTCGGCTCGGGCTCGATCGAGGGGATCTACCAAAGTTTCCTGGCCCGTGACTATTCCGCGGTGATGTCCCCGCCGTACGAGTTGTCGGTGTGGACGGGCAAGGGCTCCAACATCAACTACTCGCGGTGGGAGGACGAGTCCTTCTACGCCGCGGTGGCGGCCGGGATCGCCGTGGGTGATCCGTTGACGCCCGAGGCCGGGGCCCGCTGGAACGCCGCGGAACGCATCATGCAGAAGGCCTCGCCGATGATCTTCATCGCCCGGGTGCGCCCGTCGGTCGCCTTCAGCAAGAACACCGACGGGTACGCCTACCGCAGCGACAACACCGTCGACTACTCGCAGGTCACCCTCGGCTCCCAGGAATGACCCCCGCGGGTTCGCACGGCGACCCCTCCGGCCGGACCCGGCCGGAGGGGTCCGCCCGTGCGCGGGGTGAGCACGGGCGAGGTCGCCGACCCCGCACGGGTAACGTCTTGGCGCTGTGAGCGCCACCCCTGTCCTCGAACTCGACGACGTGACGTTCCGGCGCGACGGCAAGCAGATCCTCGACGGCATCAGCGTGCGCATCGACGCCGGCCAGCAGTGGGCGCTGCTCGGCCCCAACGGAGCCGGGAAGACCACCCTGCTGGCCATGTGCGCGGCCGAGGCGCACCCGAGCACCGGCACCGTGCACGTGCTGGGCCGCCGGCTGGGACGGGTGGACACCGCCGAGCTGCGCCGCACCATCGGTCACGTCAACCCGCGCCACCCGCTGCGCACACCATTGACCCTGCGCGAGGTCGTGACAACCGGGATCACCGGCACCATCGAGGTCCCCAACCGGTGGCGGCCGCAGCCCGCCGACCTGGCGCGGGTCGACGAGCTGATCGCCACCGTCGGGATGACCGCGCGCGCCGGGGACCGCTGGCCGACGCTCTCGCAGGGCGAACGCGGCCGGGCGCTGATCGCCCGCGCCCTGGTGTGCCGTCCGCGGCTGCTGCTGCTCGACGAACCGTCCACCGGGCTCGACGTCGCCGCACGCGAGCAGCTGCTGCAGACGATCGACACCCTCGTGGCCGCCCACCCCGACCTGGCGTCGGTTCTGGTGACCCATCACCTCGAGGAGCTGCCGACCACCACCACCCACGCGCTGCTGATCGCCGCGGGCCGCATCGTCGCGGCCGGTCCGGCCGCCTCGACCATCACCACCGCCGCGGTCTCGGCGGCCTTCGACCATCCCATCGTCGTTCGCCACGACGACGGCCGGTGGTCCGCGCGGGCCGCGACCGGGCCGCAGCCGTCGCCGCCGGCCGGGCCGCGACAGTAGCCGGGCCCGGCCGGGGAGACGGGACTCAGGACGACGGCGAGGAGGGCATCCCCAGGCCGGTCGCGAAGTCCGGGTTGTTCTGCAGCCAGGTGTCGACGGCCTGCGTCTCGTTGCCCGAGCCGGCCTTCTGCATCTCGTTCTCCAGCGACGCCAACTGCTCGTCGGTCATCGAGAAGTTCTTGATCCAGCCGGCGATCTCGGGAAACTCGTCGCTGAAGCCTTGTTTGCCGATCACCGACAGCGTCTCGGCCTCGCCGAGGGCCCCCTTGGGATCCTCGAGATCCTTGAGGTCGTAGGCGCTGTAGGCCCAGTGCGGGTGCCAGAGCGTGACCACCACGGGGCGCTTCGCGTCGATGGAACGCTTGAGTTCCTGCAGCATCGCCGGCGTCGACGACGTCTTGAGGGTGTATTCGTCGGCGAGCCCGTATTCGGGAATCACCTTGTCCTTGGATGCCGCGGTCAGCCCGGCGCCGGCTTCGATGCCGATGATCTGGCCGTTGAATTCCGCGCTCTTGCCTTTGAGGTCGGCGATCGAGTTCACGTCCTCGACGTAGGCCGGGACGGTCCACTCCAGGGACGCGTTGTCATACCAGTCGCCGAGCTTCTCGACCTGGTCGCCGTACTGCTCCCAGTAGCTCTGGTGGGTGGTGGGCAGCCACACGTCGTAGAACAGATCGAGATCGCCGCGGGCGACGCCCTGGAACAGCGGGCCCACCTCGAGCTGTTTGAGTTCGACGTTGTAGCCCTGCTTCTCCAGCAGGTCCTGCCACAGGTGAGTGACGGCGATGTCCTCGTCCCACGGGATGTAGCCGATCGACACGTTCTTCTGAGCCTCACCCTGGCCGGCACCCTCGGAGCCGCCGCCACCGCAGGCCGCGACGAACAAACCGGCCACCAACAGCAGGCTTGCCACCCGGAAGAGCCGGGACATCCGTGTCTTGCCTTGCACGGTCTTGCCTTGCACGATGTTCCTTCCAATCGTTTTCGCATGTCAGCCACGTCCGGCGGTGGGGCTTGGCCTCGAACCGATCCGGTTTCACACCCGCCTGGAACTCGCCCCGGAGCTAACCCGGGAGCTCGGTGGCCTGTCCTCGTGTGTCCTGCCTACGTCTCCTCCTCTCCCGGCTCTCCCGGTCGTCTCGGGCTACCCGTTCCGCCCGGCCGGGTCGACAGATCGTCTCCACCGTCTCATCCCCGACCCGATCTCCGGCCCGTTCTCCGGCCCGTTCTCCGGCACTGGCCACGGTGGCGTCACCGTCGGGCGTCACCGTCGGCCGTCCCGGTTCGGCTAGCTCGCCCCGGCGAGCCGCTCGGCCTTCTTGACCGCGGAACGGTCACCCAGGGCCTGGGTCAACCGGTCCAGGTAGATCGCCAGCAGGACGACCGCGAGACCGCTGGCCCCGCCCAGCGCGATATCGGTCTGGGTGATCGACGAGTAGACGTCCTCACCGAGCCCGCCGGCGCCCACCAGGGCGGCGATCACGACCATCGACAGGGCCAGCATGATCACCTGGTTGATGCCCGCCAGGATGGTCGGCATCGCCAGCTGCAGCTGAATCTTGGACAGGATCTGCCACCGCGTGGCCCCGAAGGCCTCCCCCGCCTCCACCATCTGCGGGTCGACCTGACGAATCCCCAGTTCGGTCAGGCGCACGCCCGGCGGGGTCGCGAAGATCACCGTCGCGACCATGCCGGGGAACACGCCGATCCCGAAGAGGGCCAGGGCCGGAACCAGGTACACGAACGGCGGCAGCGTCTGCATGAAGTCCAGCACCGGCCGCAGCAGCCGGCTCAGCCCGTCGTGGTGGGCGGCCAGGACACCCACGGGCAGGCTCAGGGTCACGGCGATCGCGGTGGCGATCAGCACCAGTGCCAGCGTCTGCATCGCGTGCACCCAGAAACCCATGGACACGATGAGCCCGCTGGAGATCAATCCGTAGAGCCCGAACTTCCAGCCGCGCAGCCACCAGCCGAGCAGGGTCAGCAGCGCCACCATCACCAGCGCGGGCAGGAACAGCAGCGCGGAGGTGAGCAGGTCGTAGAGCGAGGTCCCCAGCGAACTGAGGAACTCGAAGAAGGGCAGGAAGTGGTCGTAGAGCCAGTCGACGAACTTCTCGAACGCCTCCCCGATCGGGATTCGGGGCAGAATCTGGTCCTGCGCGACGAACAGTTCAGTCATCACCGGCCTCCCGGGTGTCCTTGGGGCCCAGCGCGGCGAGCAGCGTCCGCCGCGACACCACGCCGGTCAGGCGACCCTCGTCGTCGACCACCGCGATCGGCAACGAGGTGGTGGCCGCGGGGACCAGGACGTCGGCGAGGGCCGCGACGGCCGACATCCGGGGTACCTCCGCGTGGATCAGACCGTCGATCGGGCCGTCCCCGCGGGTGGCGGCGATCTCGGCCTCCTCGGCGACGAGCGCACCGACGAGCTTGTGCTCGGCGTCGGTCACCAGCGCCACCGGGAGCGCGTGTTCGCGCATGGTCTGCACCGATGCCGTCAGCCCCGTCCCGACGGTCAGGGTGGCCGCCGGTTCCTCGGCCACGCCGGCCACCGTGAGCACACGGCTGCGGTCCACGTCCTGCACGAACTGCGCCACGTAGTCGTCGGCGGGTGCGTCGAGGATGTCCTGTGCCGCCCCGATCTGGACGATGCGCCCGTCGCGCATCACCGCGATCCGGTCACCGAGCTTCATCGCCTCGTTGAGGTCGTGGGTGATGAACACGATCGTCTTCTGCAGGGAGTGCTGCAGCTCGATCAGCTGGTCCTGCATCTCCCGCCGGATCAGCGGGTCGAGCGCCGAGAAGGCCTCGTCCATCAGCAGGATCTCGGTTTCGGCCGCCAGGGCGCGGGCCAGGCCCACTCGCTGCTGCATACCCCCGGAGAGCTGGCCCGGCAAGCTGTCCTCCCAGCCGGAGAGCCCGACCATCTCCAGGGCCCGGCGGGCCTTCTCGACGCGCTCCTCCTTGCCGATCTTGCGGACCTCCAGCGCGAAACCGGCGTTGTCGAGCACCGTGCGGTGCGGGAACAGCGCGAAGTGCTGGAACACCATGCTGATCGTCGTCTGCCGGACGTGTCGCAGTTCCTTGCCGCCGAGCGCCGTCAGGTCGCGGTCGCCCAGGAAGACCTTCCCGGCCGTCGGCTCCAGCAGTCCGTTGAACATCCGGATGAGCGTGGACTTGCCCGAGCCGGACAGCCCCATCACCACGAACGTCTCGCCCGGCTCGACCTCCAGGCTGGCATCCAGGACGGCCGGGGTGACCTGCAGCTCCTCGCGGACCCGCTGGCGGTCTTCACCGGCCTGCAGGCGGCGCACCGCGTCGGCCGCGCGGTCTCCGAAGATCTTGTACAGCTTCTCGGCCCGTAGCGCTGGCACACTTCCACCCATCGTCGACGACGCGGTCAGCGACGCCGGCAATCCAGTGGGTGCCCGTGCTCGGGGGCGTTCGGCGCTGCTCTGTTCCTCGCTCTTCGTTCCCGTGACCCTACCCATGCCGGGCGGATATGTCGGCTCGGGCGCGGCGGGCCGCACCTGCGGGCGGCGCCGCCCCGGCGATGCCGCCCGCACCCGGCCGGCCCCCGCGGGCCCCGGTGTGCCCGGGCGGTCAGCCCCGGATACCGGCGAGGATCCTTTGCCGCACAGACGGTTTCGGCGCGTCGGCGGCAACCTTGAGCATCTCGGCGACCGAGGTGAACTTGACCCGTGGCCGACCGGCCGCCCGGCCGCGGGCCCGCTCGGCGGCGTCGATGGCCCGCCACCCGGAGGCGCCGACCACCCCGGGCCGGCGGTGGCGGATCAGCTTGTCCATCGATCCGGGACGCCCGGACGGCTCGGGCAGCAGACCGGCGTTGTAGTCGTCCACCAGCGCGCGCACCGTCTGCAGCGCGCAGGACTTGTTGGTGCCGATGAACCCGGTGGGGCCGCGCTTGATCCAGCCGGCGACATAGCAGCCGGTGACCGGCTCGCCGGTGCCGGGGTCGACCACCCGCCCGTCCCGGTTCGGGACCACCGCGGCGGCCTCGTCGAACGGCAACCCCGCCAGCGGCCTGCCGCGGTAGCCGATGGAGGTGAACACCAGGCCGGTGTCCAGGTGGCGCGGCTCCCGGGTCCCGGTGAGGGTGAAGTCGATCCCGCGGACCCGCCGATCGCCGGTCAGCCGCTGCGGGGTCAGGTTGTAGGCGAACCGGATGCGTGGCCGCCCGCTGGGCGCCGAGGCCGACCCGAGCTTGCTCAGGATCTCCAGTTTGGCCCTGGTCAGCGGGTCGGTCTCCCCGGCGAGGTCGCGCCGCACGAGTTCGTGATCCGCCTCGTCGAGCACCACCTCGACGGTGGCGGTCAGCCCGATCAGCTCGGGCAGGGTGAACGCGGAGGCGGCGGGTCCGCGGCGTGCCGCGATGACCACCTCGCGCACGTTCGACGTGCGCAGGGCCGCCAGCGCATGGTCGGCGATATCGGTGCGCGCGAGCTCGTCGGGGTCGGTGGTCAGGATGCGCGCGACGTCGAGTGCGACGTTGCCGTTGCCGACGATGACGGCGCGCTCGTGGCTCAGATCGACCGGCAGGTCCGCGAAGTCGGGGTGCCCGTTGAACCAGGCGACGAATTCGGTGGCCGTGCCCGCGCCGGGCAGGTCGATGCCGTCGATGTCCAGCCGGCGGTCGTTGGGGGCACCCACCGCGTAGAGCACGGCGTGGTGGTGGGCCAGCAACTCGTCGTGCCCGATGACCGCGCCGGCCTCGGGGCTGCCCACCTCCACGTTGAGGTGGAAGGTGAATCCGTCGCGGTCGGCGATGCGGTCGAACAGCGCGGTCACCCGTTTGGTGCTCTGGTGGTCCGGGGCCACCCCGGCGCGCACCAGGCCGTAGGGGGTGGGCAGCTTCTCGAACACGGTGACCCGCACCCCGGGCTGGGTGAGCAGCTCGTCGGCGGCGTACATCGCCGCCGGGCCGGACCCGACGATCGCCACGGTGAGCGGGCGGCTCCCCTGGTTGACCACCGGGGCCGGCAGGACCGGCGCCAGCTTCGACGTCGGCGGCACCTTCTCCCCGGGTTTGCGCTCGGGATAGAAGGAGGCGTTCAGCGCGACGAACGGCAGTTGGTCGGCGTCGAGCTGGGACACCGGTGCGATGGCGCCGACCGGACAGGCGCTCACGCAGGCCCCGCAGTCCACGCACGCGTCGGGATCGATGTAGAGCATCTCGGCGGTGGCGAAGCCCGGCTCATCCGGCGAGGGATGGATGCAGTTGACCGGGCAGGCATAGACACAGGACCCGTCGCTGCAGCACGACTGGGTGATGACGTGGGGCATCGGCGGCCGTCAGGCGGAAACCGTCTCGGGCACCGTCTCGGGCGCCGTCGCGGGCACCGTCTCGCTGGCCGGTTGCGCCGCCACGCTCGGCAGGTGACTGCGCTGAGGTTCGCTGCGGTAGCGCGACGGCGTGCCGTTGATCTTGCAGATCCGCCACACCAGCTTGGCCACCGGGTTCATCAGACCGGTGTCCGCGCACAACATGCGCACGTCGCCGAACATGTCGCGCAGGAACTTTCGCGCCTCGGGGGTGCCGAAGAAGATCTCCTTCTTCACCGAGCGGGGAATGTCGAATTCCTTCCAGAACGCCTTCGGCGGCACCACGATGGCCTGGCACAGCACCCGCATGACGACGGGCACGTACAGCGACAGCAGGAACTTGTGGCGCCGGCTCATCTCCGGTACCCGCTTGCGCAGATATTCGTGCGCGAACGAGATGTGGCGGGCCTCCTCGGCCACGTGGATGGCCATCACCCGCTCCATGATCGGGTGCAGCGCCTTGCCCTCGCGCAGGACGTTCTTCTGGGTGTGGTCGATCGGCTCCTCACCGGCGAGCACACCGAAGAAGAACGGGATCGGGCGCGGACCGGCCACCAGCGGGATGAAGGTGGAGAGCCACTTGAGCAGGCGCGGCATACCCGGGACGTCGGCGCCGATGCGGTTGACCATCTCCTGGAACATCATGGTGTGGTTGCACTCTTCGACCGACTCGTGCAGGCAGTACCGGTATTCCGGTGAGCCGTTGGGCACCCAGAAGGCGTAGTTCATCAGCCCGCGGATCAGGATCGACTCGAAGTGCAGGCCCACCTTGGCCACATTGGCCTGGCGCCACATGCCGATCTCGATCCGGCGTTGCGTGGACTGGGCCCGATACCAGGGATGCCTGCCCAGCGGATCGGTGCCGGGCAGGATCCAGCGCTCGTCGCCGGGGACGACCTCGAACTCCGGCGAGTCCCAGTCGATGTCCAGGTAGGGGTTGAAATTGCGCCGGACGGACCCCTCGGACAGCGTGGTCAGCATGTCCACGTAGGGCTGATCATCGAGCACGTCCATGTTGCGTCGCCACCGGCGGACCATCTTCGTCCGAGCCATCCGAGCCTCCTCTGAGGTTTACATCCAGCTACTCGATGTACAACGGTACCGCAGGTATCGCATAAATCCAATACTCAGTTTCGCCGTTTGCTGTGCAGTCATACCCGCTCGGCCTGCGCCGAAACAGACCGCAGGTGAACACGGTGAACACCCGCTCGCGGCGCCACGATGAAGGTAGCCACGAGAGGTTTCCGGGGGTCGGCGCGACGCCCGCGACTCGGCGCTCGAACCAGTGCTCCAACCGGTGCCCGCGCCCGCATTTCCGGACCCGCACGGGCCGTCACTACGCTGAGACCCATGGCTGACCAGCTGACCATCCCCGAGGACCTCAAACCCGCCGACGGCCGTTTCGGGTGCGGGCCGTCGAAGGTCCGTACGGAGCAACTCCAGGCGCTCGTGACCACGGGCGCGGGCCTGTTCGGCACCTCGCATCGTCAGGCGCCGGTGAAGAATCTCGTCGGCCGGGTGCGCGAGGGCGTCCGCGCGCTGTTCTCCGCACCGGAGGGCTACGAGGTGATCCTCGGCAACGGCGGATCCACGGCGTTCTGGGACGCCGCCGCGTTCGGCCTGATCGAGAAGAAGTCGCTGCACCTGACCTACGGCGAGTTCAGCTCGAAGTTCGCCGCGGCCGTCACCAAGAATCCGTTCGTCGGCGAGCCCATCGTGGTCAAGGCCGACGCCGGCAGCGCACCCGCACCGCAGTCGGACCCGTCGGTCGATGCCATCGCCTGGGCGCACAACGAGACCTCGACCGGGGTGGCGGTGCCGGTGCGGCGCCCCGAGGGCTCCGGCGACGCGCTGATTCTCATCGACGCCACCTCCGGGGCCGGCGGGCTGCCGGTGGACATCACCGAGGTGGACGCCTACTACTTCGCGCCGCAGAAGAACTTCGCCAGCGACGGTGGGCTGTGGCTGGCCGTGATGTCGCCGGCGGCCCTGGCCCGCGTCGAGGCCGTCGCCGCGTCCGGGCGCTGGGTCCCCGAGTTCCTGTCACTGCCCATCGCGGTGGAGAACAGCCTCAAGAACCAGACCTACAACACCCCCGCCATCGGGACGCTGCTGCTGATGGCCGAGCAGCTGGACTGGATGCTGGGCAACGGCGGGCTGGACTGGGCGGTCAAGCGCACCGCCGACTCCGCCGAGCGGCTGTACTCCTGGGCCGAAAAGACCTCGTTCACAACGCCTTTCGTATCCGACCCGGCGCTGCGCTCGCAGGTGGTCGGTACCGTGGACTTCGACGATGCCGTCGACGCGGCCGCGGTGGCCAAGACACTGCGGGCCAACGGCATCGTCGACACCGAGCCCTACCGCAAGCTCGGCCGCAATCAGCTGCGGGTCGCGATGTTCCCCGCCGTGGAGCCCGACGACATCAGCGCCCTGACGGCGTGCATCGACTGGGTCGTCGAACGCCTCTGAATCGACACTGAGCCGGCACCGAGTCGGCACCGGGCCGGCCCGCGACGACCCCGAGACCACTCCGCGGCGAAACCGTCGCCCGCCGGGCCCGCGTGTCAACCGCGCGACGGCCGCCGGCTGCAGTAAGGTCCGGACCAATCGGGCCCGGCACTGTGGCCCCAAGGAGGTCGACATGCGGGATCTGGAAGTAGTGGGACTCGATGTCGACGGTCGTCACCTCCTCTGCGAGGGCGGCACCCCGCCCGAGACGTTTCGACTACGCCTGGACGACCGGTTACGCGCAGCAGTCCGCGGCGACACATCGCGGCTGAACCAAACTCAAATGGACATCGAGGTCAAGAGCGTGCTGCGTCCCAGAGAGATTCAAGCCCGGATCCGCGCGGGAGCCTCGGTCGAGCAGTTGGCCGAGGCGGCCGGCGTCGACGTCTCGCGCATCGAGCGTTTCGCCCACCCCGTGCTGCTCGAGCGTTCCCGCGCCGCCGAACTGGCCACCGCCGCCCATCCGGTGCTGCCCGACGGGCCCGCCGTGCTCACCCTGCTGGAGACGGTGACCACGGCCCTGGTGGCCCGCGGCCTGGACCCCGACTCCACCAACTGGGACGCCTGGCGCAACGAGGACGGCCGCTGGACGGTGCAGCTGGCCTGGAAAGCCGGCCGGTCCGACAACGTCGCGCACTTCCGGTTCGTCCCGGGCGCGCACGGCGGCACGATCACGGCCGTCGACGACACCGCCACCGAGCTGATCGACCCGAACTTCGACCGGCCGTTGCGTCCGGTCGCCCCGCTCGCGCAGCTCGACTTCGACACACCGGAACCGGCCCCGCAGCCCGAATCGCAGACCGAACCGCGGGCCGCCCATGAGCAGCCCGACCCGCCGGCCAAGACACGCAGTCGGCGCGCCAAGCCCGCGGTGCCGGCCTGGGAGGACGTGCTGCTGGGCGTGCGCTCCAGCGGCGAGCGCTGACGCCGCCGGCGAATCAGATCGTTCCCGCGGCGCCCATCGCCAGCAGTGCCAGCCAGCCCCCGGCGACACCGACGCCGGAACCGAGCACGAACCAGCGCACCACCGGGCGGGTGCGCCAACCCCACACCGTCGGGGCCAGCCCGCCCACGGCGGTCAGGTTCAGCACGACCGCCAGCAGCGGGTTGACCCGCACCAGCCCGACGCCGAGCACGACGACCACCGCCGCGATCACCGCGGCGGCGAAGGCGGCCACGGTCAGGCCGGTCCCCCACGGCGTCGAATCGTCGGTCACGGCGCGAGCCTACCCATCGGCGCAGCGGGAACGTTCGTAGAAGGCCAGGGCCGCCGCGGTGGCGACGTTGAGCGAGTCGGTGCCCCGGGCCATCGGGATGCGGACCCGCTGGTGGCTGGTGCGCATGGCGGTCTCGGTCAGGCCGGGCCCCTCGGCGCCGACCAGAACCGCGACCCGCTGGCCCGCCAGGCCGGGCAGCGCCGTCGCCAACGCCTCGGCCTGCCGGTCCGGGGTCATCGCCAGCAGTCGAAAACCCATGTCCCGCAGGTTGTTCAGATCGTGCGGCCAGCTCGATGACCGGGCGAACGGAACCAGCAGAGCGTGCCCCATCGACACCCGCACCGCGCGGCGGTACAGCGGGTCGGCGCAGCCCGCGCCGAACACCACCGCGTCGACGCCGAGCCCGGCGGCGTTGCGGAAGATCGAGCCGAGGTTCTCGTGGTCGTTGACACCTTCGAGCACCGCGATGGTGCGCGCCCCGGCGCACACGTCACCGAGCGAGAGCTCCGGTGCGCGCCGCGCGACGGCGAGCACACCACGGTTGAGGTGGAAGCCCACGATCTCGGCCATGGTCTCGGCGCTGGCCCGGTAGTACGGGACGCCGGCCAGGCCCGGGCTCGCCAACTCCTCGGCGAGTTCGGCGCGCCGCCGTTCGGTGCCCAGCAGCGCGTGCGGGGTGAACCGGGAGGCGGCCATGCGCTGCACGACCAGCACGCCCTCGGCGATCACCAGTCCCTTGCCCGAGGGCAGGTCGGGCCGGCGGTCCACGCTATTGAGGTCGCGAAAATCGTCCACCCGGGTGTCCGAGGGATCGCTGATGTCGATGATGTTGGTGTCCACGAGCGTGCGATGACGATAGCGTGTGCCGCCGCCCGCGACCCCGGGGTGTTCCCGGGCGATGCTGCTACGTTGAATCCCGATGCCCGCCGACCAGCACGACGCCACCGGAGGGGCCCGCGACGGATCCGGGTCCGCCGGGTCCCCGGCGGCCGAGCCGGCGGCGCCACCCCTGCCGGCCGCCCTGCTGGAGCCGTGGCCGGTGATCGCCGTCGGTGCCACGATCTGGCTGATCGCCACGGTGCTGGCGTTCACGGTGCCGGAACTGCAGACGTGGCGCCCGGTCTGCCTGGCGGGCCTGGCCACCGGCGTGGTGGGCACGTCGATCGTGCTGTGGCAGTTCAGCGCCGCACGGCGCGGGATCCGCGGCGCGCAGGTCGGTCTGTCTGTGCGCCGGGACGCCGGTTAGTCTCCATAGCCAGGACCGACAGCCAGCAACCGACAGCCAGCAACCGACACCGATGTCCGGATTCGAGGGAGAGTGGGAATGGCAGCGCCGTTGCTCAGCGCAGAGATCGAGATCAACGCCCCGGTGAGCACGGTCTGGGGCCTGATCAGCGACTTCAGCAGGATGCCCGAGTGGAGTCCGCAGTGCCGGTGGATGAAGCCGCTGGGACCGGTGCGCCAGGGCACCCGCACGGTCAACCTGAACCGGCGCAACAAGCTGTTCTGGCCGACCACCTCGGTGGTCACCGAGCTGATCCCCGAACGCAAGCTGGCGTTCCGCGTCGCGGAGAACCGTTCGGTGTGGAGCTATGAGCTCGAACCCACCGAGAACGGCACCCGGGTGGTGGAGAGCCGGCACGCCGAGAACGGGACGTCGGCGATCTCGGGTTTCCTGACCGCCACGGTTTTGGGTGGCTCCACGCAATTCGAGGACGAGCTCGTCGCGGGGATGCAGCAGTCCCTGCAGCGCATCAAGGCGGCCGCGGAGAAACCGTGACCGCCGGCACGGCGGTGCGGCGCCGAGCGGGTCAGGAACCCGGGCTGTCCACCACGTCGAGCACCCCGTCGTCGTAGGGGTCGTAGAGCGGTGAGCCCGCCCCGGCCGGTGGCGGGGTGTCCGAATGCGCGCCGCAGCCGTAGCTGAAGTCCACGACGTGCCCGTCGGCGGACATCTCGTTTCCGCAGACGCCGAACATCGTGCCGAGTTCACCGGCCAGCGGCAGCAGGAATCCGCAGTCCCGGCACAGGCGCTTGGTGGACCGCGCCATCGCCGAGTCGGGACCGTAGTCGCCGTCGTGCCAGCGCTGAGCGGCGTCGGCGCGCCCGTCGGCGCTCATCACCTGACGGCGGCCGAGACCGATCTCGGCGGCGACGTCGTCGATCGCCGGGTCCCCGCTGAGGGTGTGGCCCGGAACCAGCCGCGGATCCGCACCGGGCGGGGCCAGCAGGTCGCCGGGGCTCAGGTCGCCGGGCTTGACGCGCTGCTCCCAGGGCACCCACTGCGGCGCCAGCAGCGCCGTGGGCCCCGGCACCAGCACGACCTCGCTGATCGTGGCGTGCTCGGCGCCCGGGTAGCCGGCCACCACCACCGCCCACTGCCAGCCCTGGTAGCCGGGCATCCTGGCCAGGAACCGATGCGTCGCGGCGGTGGAGTCTTCGTAGGAGACGCCCAGGTAGTCACCGACGGCGTCCTCGCCGCTGTACTCCTCGACGGCCGACCGGGCGGCACTCACGGCGCTGGTGAGCAGCTCGGCCAGCGCCTGCGGAACGGGGTCCGAGGGCATCCCCGCGGTCTGTTCGGAGGGTTCGGTCGCGCTGTCCATCACCGCCCCATAGTGCCTGAGACGGCCGGAGTCAGCCACACCCGCCTGCCTGTCCGCATCCGGGGGCCCCGATAGGGAAGAATTGGCGACGTGTCAGGACCCCGGCGTGATCATCCGAGTGCGGGCCCCGGATCCGGGCAGGCGCACGGCCGGGCCGGCCAGCACCCCGGCATGGCCAACTACCCCAGTGACCAGTCGGATCTGCGCCGACCGCGCAGGCCGGCGGGCCCGAGCGCCAACCGGTATCTGCCGCCGCTCAACGAACCGCGCCACGATCCAGGCTCTGGGCCGCCCGGCACCGAACCGCCGCGGCGCGACGGACGCGGCAGCGGCAGCGGCGAGGACGCGGGACGGGTCACCGTCACCCGGGCGGCCGCCCAGCGCAGCCGCGAGATGGGCTCGAAGATGTACGGCCTGGTGCATCGCGCCGCCACCGCCGACGGAGCCGACAAGTCGGGGCTGACGGCGCTGACCTGGCCGACCATGGCCAACTTCGCCGTCGACGCGGCGATGGCCGTGGCCCTGGCCAACACCCTGTTCTTCGCCGCGGCCTCCGCGGAGAGCAAGAGCAGGGTGGCGCTGTACCTGCTGATCACCATCGCACCCTTCGCGGTGATCGCCCCGTTGATCGGGCCCGCCCTGGATCGGCTCCAGCACGGTCGCCGGGCCGCGCTGGCGCTGTCGTTCGGGTTGCGCCTGGTGCTGGTGCTGGTGCTGATCAACAACTACGACGGCGCGACGGGCAGCTTCCCGTCATGGGTGCTCTATCCCTGCGCGCTGGGGATGATGGTGCTCTCGAAGTCCTTCTCGGTGCTGCGTTCGGCGGTCACCCCGCGGGTGATGCCACCCACCATCGACCTGGTGCGGGTGAACTCGCGGCTGACGGTGTTCGGGCTGCTGGGCGGCACGATCGTCGGCGGCGGTGTGGCCGCCGGCGTCGAGTACACGATGAGCAGCCTGTTCCAGCTGCCCGGCGCGCTGTTCGTCATCGTGGTGGTCGCGTTGGCCGGCGCCTGGTTGTCGATGCAGATTCCCAGCTGGGTCGAGGTCACCGCGGGCGAGGTGCCCACGACGTTGAGCTACCACGACCGCAGCAACCCCCTGCGGCGCCACCCGCACGAGCCGCAGCGCGCCCCCGACGCACCACCGCGGCAGCCGTTGGGCCGCAACATCATCACCTCGCTGTGGGGCAACTGCACCATCAAGACGATGGTGGGGTTCCTGTTCCTGTATCCGGCGTTCGTCGCCAAGTCCCATCAGGCGTCCGGATGGCAGCAGCTGGCCATCCTGGGCCTGATCGGGGCGGCGGCCGCGATCGGCAACTTCACCGGCAACTTCACCGCCGCCCGGCTCAAGCTGGGCCGCCCGGCGGTTCTGGTGGTGCGCTGCACCGTCGCGGTGACGGCGCTGGCCCTGATCACCGCGCTGACCGGAAACCTGCTGGTCGCCGCGGCGGCGACGTTGGTCACCTCGGGGTCCAGCGCGATCGCCAAGGCGTCGTTGGATGCCTCGCTGCAGGACGACCTGCCCGAGGAGTCACGCGCCTCGGCGTTCGGCCGCTCGGAGTCCATCCTGCAGCTGTCCTGGGTGCTCGGGGGTGCACTCGGCGTGCTGGTCTACACCGATCTGTGGGTGGGGTTCACCGCCATCACCGCGCTGCTGATCCCGGGGCTGGCCCAGACGGTCGTCAGCTTCCACGGGCAGTCGCTGATCCCGGGGCTGGGCGGCAACCGGCCCGTCATGGTCGAACAGGAGGGCGGCCATCCCCGCCATCCGGGAACCGAGGCACACACCGTGGTGACGAAGAAGTGAAGAAGACCCTAGCGGCGGTGCTCGCCGTCACCCTGGTGATCGCGGGCGCCGAGGCCGGCCTGGTGGCCTGGTTGCTCTCCCGCGACGACGGTGGCCCCGACCGCCCCCAGATCAGCGCCTTCACCGCCGGCCAGCTGGTGCGGGTGGGTCCGTCGCTGTACTGCAACGTCCTCGATCTCAACGACTGCGACGACGCCCACGACGAGGGTGTGCTGCACACCAACCCGCGCGACCCGGTCCAGCTGTCGGTACCGCAGGCCATCGCCCGCGCGCCGTGGCGGCTGGTGCTCGTCTACCGCGATCCGCGCGACACCACGATCCGGGTGTTCCGCCCCGACACCCGGCTGGCGGTGACCGTGCCCGCCGTCGATGCCAACCGCGGACCGCTGATGCAGCTGGTGGTCCAGCTGATGACGCTGGTGCAGGACCAGAACGGGGAAGTGTTCGAGATGCCCCACGCCGAGTGGTCGGTGCAGACGGTCCAGAAGTGACCGGGGCCGCGGCCCCCGTCCGATCCGGCCCCGTCCAGTCCAGTGCCCGTCTACTCCAGCGCCCGTCTACTCCAGTGCCGTCACGCCGCCGTCGGCGATCTCGGCCCGTGAGGTGTCCTTGAGCGCCACGCCCGAGCGTCCCAGCCTGCGGGCCCCGGACACCAGGGCCGCGGTGATGCTCGCGGCGCGCGCGTAGCTCAACCCGTCGGGCGGGTGGATGTTGGACACGCAGTTGCGGTCGGCGTCGGTGCGGCCCGGCCGCGGCAGGTGGGTCAGGTAGATCCCCAGGCTGTCGGCGACCGACAGGCCCGGGCGTTCCCCGATGATCATCACCACGGTGGCCGCATCGAGTGCGGCGCCGATGTGGTCGCCCAGCGCGACCCGGGCCTGGGTGGCGATGACCGGCGGCGCCAGCCGGTAGCGCCCGTCGAACTCCTCGATGAGGGCGGCCAGCAGGCCGCGGCCGTGATCGATCAGCGCCCGCGGCGACAGGCCGTCGGCCAGCACGAAGCCGATATCGGCCCCGCACCGCGTCAGCGCGCTCAGGTCGCCCGGGGTGCGTCCCAGATCCGGGCGGCGCAGGTACTCGCCGCGCGTCTGTGCACAGCTGCTCACCCGCGCCGGCGCGCCGATCCCGAGTTCCTCGACCTGCTCGGCGAGCCCGTCGGCGTCCAACGGCAGGTGCACGGCGTCGCGGGCCGCCGAGTGCGCCGCCTTGAACTCCAGTACCCGCCGGGAGGGCAGGGCGTTGCCCGCGCGCCCCAGCCCGATCCGCGCCTGGGTGGTGCGCCGCAGCGGCTCCCAGACGTCGGCGACCGGGACCCCATCGGCGCTCACCGGCCCGCCGCCAATCCGAGCAGCGGAGAACCGGCGGCGTCCACCGGCAGGATCCGCCCCGCGCCGTCGGCCATGCCGAGCCCGGCCAGCCAGGTTTCGAATTCCGGTGCCGGGCGGAGTTTCAGGGCCTGCCGGGCATACAGCGCGTCGTGAAACGACAGGCTCTGATAGCCGAGCATCACGTCGTCGGCCCCGGGCACCGTGATGACGAAGGCGACCCCCGCCGCCCCGAGCAGCGTCAGCAGGGTGTCCATGTCGTCCTGGTCGGCCTCGGCGTGGTTGGTGTAGCACACGTCGACCCCCATCGGCAGGCCGAGCAGCTTGCCGCAGAAGTGGTCCTCGAGCCCCGCCCGGATGATCTGCTTCCCGTCGTAGAGGTACTCCGGCCCGATGAATCCCACCACGGTGTTGACCAGCAGCGGGTCCAGGGCGCGGGCCACCGCGTAGGCGCGGGCTTCCAGGGTCTGCTGGTCGACCGGGCGGCCGCCGGTGCCCAGGTGCGCCCCGGCGGACAACGACGAACCCTGGCCGGTCTCGAGATACATGACGTTGCCGCCGACCGTGCCGCGGCCCAGCGAGCGGCCGGCCTCGTTGGCTTCCGCGAGCATCGACAGATTGACCCCGAAGCCGGCGTTGGCGCCCTCGGTGCCGGCGATGGACTGGAACACCAGATCGACCGGGGCGCCGGCCTCGATCAGCTCCATCGTGGTGGTGACGTGGGCCAGCACGCACGACTGCATGGGAATCTCGAAGCGGCAGCGGATTTCGTCGAGCAGGACAAGCAGCTCGGCGGTGGCCTGCGGCGAGTCGGTGGCGGGGTTGATGCCGATGACGGCGTCACCGCAGCCCAGCAGCAGACCGTCCAGTGTCGCCGCGGCGATGCCGCGCGGGTCGTCGGTGGGATGGTTGGGCTGCAGTCGGGTCGCCAGCGTCCCGGGCCGGCCGATGGTGGTCCGGAAGGCGGCGGTGACGACGGTCGCGGCGGCCACGGCGATCAGGTCCTGATTGCGCATGATCTTCGAGGTGGCCGCCACCATCTCCGGTGTCAGCCCCGCGCTCACACCGGCGATCCGTTCGGCGGCGTCGGCGCGGGCGGCCGTCTCCAGCAGCCAGTCCCGCAGCCCACCGACCGTCAGATGCGATACGGCCGAGAAGGACTGCCGATCGTGGCCGTCGATGATGAGCCTGGTGACCTCGTCGGTCTCGTAGGGGACGAGCTCCTCGTTGAGGAAGACCTCCAGCGGCAGGTCGGCAAGGGCCCACGCGGCCGCGGCGCGTTCGGCGTCGGACTCGGCGGCGCAGCCCGCCAGCTGGTCACCCGATCGGGCCGGGGTGGCCTTGGCCATCAGGTCCACCAGCCCGTCGAATTCGTAGGACGTGCCGGAGATCGTCTGGCGATAGGTCATGTCACCACCCCGACGCCGTGACCTCCAGGCCGACATCCGGGCCGGTGAGATGCCATCTCGCGCTCCTGCCGATTGAATTCGGTTGCGGCCGTGGGGCTCCCCGCGTCGGCGTCGGTGACGTGCGCCCTCACACCCGACGGTCGGCGGTGCCCGCACTCACCGTTGAGCGGCTTCTAAAGGTAGGTAGAACAACCTTTGGATGTTCACCGTATCGCCCCGCCGTGGGCCTGTCCACCGATGCCGGGTCGGGCCGTCAGCGCAGGTGCTTACGCAGGAACTCCAGGTCGCCGGCATGGCCGGCGCTGGGGGTCTCGACGACCACGTCGCACCCGGCGTCGCGGCACACGGTGGCGATGAGATCCGAATCAAAGGTGCCCGAATCGAAGTTGGCGTGCCGGTCGGCGCCGGAATCGAACGCGTCGCGGGAGTTGTTGGCGTGCACCAGGTCGATGCGTCCGGTGATCGATCTGACCCGGTCGACGATCTCGACGAGCTTCTCGCCCCCGGCCCAGGCGTGGCAGGTGTCGAGCACGAAGCCCGGCCCGAACTCGCCCACCGCGTCCCAGAGCATCGCAAGGCGGTCGAACCTGCGCGCCATCGCGTTGTCGCCGCCCGCGGTGTTCTCGATCAGAATGGGCAACGGGAAACCACCGTCGGCCTCCGCACGCTCAAAAAGCTTGCGCCAGTTGTCCACACCGACCCTGGGATCATCCTTGGCCGTCACGTGCCCGCCGTGCACGACCAGCCCCTTGGCGCCGACGGCGGCCGCGGCCGCGGCGTGCTGGTGCAGGATCTTGCGGCTCGGGATCCGGATCTTGTTGTTGGTCGAGGCCACGTTGACCAGGTACGGCGCATGGATGTAGATGCCGAGATCGCTGGCGCGCAGGGCCTCGGAGTCCGGATGCTCGACGGGTTTCTTCCAGCTCTGGGGGTCACCGAGGAAGAACTGGATGACCTCGGCGCCGGCGGACTGTGCGGCAGCCAGTGGATCCACGGAGTCGACGTGTGCGCCTAACAGAGCCATGCCTCCAGACTAGGTCGGCACGGACGCGGGAGAAGGGGCCGGCGGTCAGGCGCCGTGCCCGACGGGCACCCGTTCTCCGGGGCGGGTCGGCCCGGGAGGGCTGCCGTCGCCGAACGGGCGGCCCCCCAGCGACTCACGGCCGTGCTGGGTCAGCCAGTTGGTCGGGTCGGGCCCCTTGGGGACCACGCGGGTGGGATTGATGTCGGCGTGCACGATGTAGTAGTGCTGCTTGATCTGCACGAAGTCGATCGTGTCGCCGAAGCCCGGTGTCTGGAAGAGATCACGCGCGTAGGCCCACAGCACCGGCATCTCGGCGAGTTTCTGCCGGTTGCACTTGAAGTGGCCGTGGTAGACCGCGTCGAAACGGGCCAGGGTGGTGAACAGCCGGACGTCGGCCTCGGTGATCGTGTCGCCCACGAGATAGCGCTGCGCGGCCAGCCGGTCGCTCACCCAGTCCAGCGCGGAGAACAGCCGGTCGTAGGCGGCGTCGTAGGCCCGCTGCGAGCCCGCGAACCCGCACCGGTAGACCCCGTTGTTGATCTCGGTGTACACGCGGTGGGCGACCCGGTCGATCTCCTCGCGCAGCGCCTCCGGATACAGCTGCGGGGCCCCCGCCCGGTGGTAGGCGCTCCACTGCGTGGACAGGTCCACGGTCATCTGGGCGAAGTCGTTGGTGACGACCTGCCCGGTGGGGACGTCGACGATGGCCGGCACCGTGATGCCCTTGGGGTAGTCGGGGTAGCGCTTCAGGTAGGCGTCGCGCAGCCGGGGAATGCCCAGTACCGGATCCACCCCGCCCGGGTCCAGATCGAAGGTCCAGCTGCGCTCGTCGTGGGTGGGGCCGCAGAAGCCGATGGACAGCACGTCCTCGAGCCCGAGCAGCCGCCGCACGATGATCGCGCGGTTGGCCCACGGGCACGCCCGCGCCACCACCAGCCGGTAGCGGCCGGGCTGCACCGGGTAGCCGTCACGGCCGTCGGCGGTGATGCGCGTGGTGATGTAGTTGGTGTCGCGCCGGAATTCGCCGCCACCGGCCACGTAGGACGCCATGGTCACCGCCTTTCCCGCCTTCGCCTTCCCGACGGGCCCGGCCGCCGAGGTCTTGCCCCGGCTACGCGTCGAGTTCCCGAGCGACCGCCTTGACGACCTCGGACACCCGGCGGGCCACCTTGCGGTCGGGGTAGCGCCCCTTGCGCAGTTCGGGCTGGACGGTTCCCTCCAGCAGCGTGATCATGTCCTCGACCATCCCGTGCAGCTCGTCGGGGCTGTGCTTGTGCTCCGGGGTGCTGGCCTCGCGGCGGGTCCGCGACAGGCTCGGCGGCGGGTCGATCAGTTTGACGCTGAGCGCCTGCGGTCCGCGCCGACCCGAGGCCACACCGAATTCCACCCGCTGACCCGCCTTGAGCCCGTCGACACCCGCAGGCAACGCCGACGAGCGGACGTACACGTCTTCCCCGTCCTCCTGGGACAGGAAGCCGAAGCCCTTCTCGGGGTCGTACCACTTCACCCTGCCGGTCGGCACTGGTCTCACCTGCTTGTCCTACGGGCCGCCGGTCGCGGCGACCAGCCTCGTCACATAATTAAGCGTCCCGCCTTCGCAGGACGCGATTGACTGCTGATCCTACTCGGCCGACAGTCCGGCCAGCACCTCAGTTCCCTCGGTAGGCTGGCCCTACCCTTGGAGGAAGTATGCGCCTGATCCTGAACGTCATTTGGCTGATCTTCGGTGGTCTCTGGCTCGCGCTGGGCTACCTTCTGGCGGCGCTGATCTGTTTCGTCCTGATCATCACGATCCCGTTCGGTTTCGCCGCGCTGCGGATCGCGTCGTTCGCCCTGTGGCCGTTCGGCCGCACGCTGGTGGACAAGCCGGACACCGGCGCCGGGGCCGTGATCGGCAACGTCATCTGGATCATTCTGTTCGGATGGTGGCTGGCGCTGGGCCATCTGGTCAGCGCCGTCGCCATGGCGGTCACGATCATCGGGATCCCGCTGGCGCTGGCGGACCTCAAGATGATCCCGGTGTCGCTGGTGCCGCTGGGCAAGGACATCATTCCGGTCGACCAGGCCCGGCAGGGTTACCGCGGTATCGAGGTACCCACATGACGGTGACCGCCCTGGGACTGCCCTCGGTGCTCAAGCCGGCCGCACGGGGGGCCGCGGGAGAGGCCCCGCGAGAGGGCCCGCTGATCGACACGTTCGGCCGGGTCGCCACCGACCTTCGGGTGTCGTTGACGGACCGCTGCAACCTTCGGTGCACCTACTGCATGCCGGCCGAGGGTTTGGACTGGCTGCCCGACGATCGCCTGCTTTCCCCCGAGGAGCTGACCCGGCTGCTGCGGGTCGCGGTCACCCGGCTGGGGATCACCAACGTGCGGTTCACCGGCGGGGAACCGCTGCTGGCCCGCGACCTCGAGCACATCGTGGCGGCCACCGCGGCCCTGGTGCCGCGCCCCGAGATCGCGCTGACCACCAACGGACTCGGCCTCAAGCACCGCGCCGAGGCGCTGGCCGCCGCCGGCCTCGACCGCGTCAACGTCTCCCTGGACACCGTGGATGCCGCACGGTTCGCCGCCATCACCCGCCGCGACCGGCTCGCCGACGTGCTGGCCGGGCTGCGATCGGCGCAGCGCGCCGGGCTGGGACCGGTCAAGGTCAACGCGGTGCTCGATCCCGACACCGGGCGCGAGGACGTGGTGGCGCTGCTGCGCTACTGCGTCGAACACGGATACCAGCTGCGGGTGATCGAGCAGATGCCGTTGGACGCCGGCCACCAGTGGCGCCGCGGCCAGGCGCTGAGCGCCGAGGACATCCTGACCGCGCTCTCACACCACTTCGACCTCACGCCCGACCCCCGCCCCCGCGGCTCGGCCCCGGCGCAGCTGTGGCAGGTCGACGGCGGCCCTGCGAGCGTGGGGGTGATCGCCTCGGTGTCGCAGGCCTTCTGCGCCGCGTGCGACCGCACCCGCCTGACCGCCGACGGACAGGTGCGTAACTGCCTGTTCGCCACCACCGAGACCGATCTGCGCTCGCTGTTGCGCGACGGCGCCGACGACGCCGCCCTGGAGGCGGCGTGGCGCTCGGCGATGTGGAGCAAGGCGGCCGGCCACGGCATCAACGATCCCGGGTTCGTCCAACCGGAGCGGCCCATGAGCGCGATCGGCGGCTGACATGGTCGATTCGCACGCGAAGACAGCGACACGGACACCTCCCCAGACAGCCCCAGAAACGGCCACAGAGACGGCAGAGACTCATGTGACTCTCACTGTCCGGTTCTTTGCCGCGGCGCGGGCAGCGGCCGGTGTCGACGAAGAGCCCGCCGTGTTGCCCGCCGGCGCGACCGTCGCCGCACTGTCCGAGCGACTCCGGGGTCGCGGCGGCGAGCTCGCCCGGGTGCTGCCCCGGTGTTCGTTTTTGTGCGATGGCGTGGCCGTTCGCGACCTGGAGCGACGTCTGGAGCACGGTCAGACGGTCGACGTGCTGCCCCCATTCGCGGGGGGCTGACAGTGATTTACCTCACATCACGAATCAGTAACGAATTGACCGAATCGCACCAATGGTCACCTGCCGACCTGGGAGAACGGCGTCGCGTCGTGGGGATTTAGAGTCCTTTTAAGATTTGCCGCCAACGGAAACACACAGGGAATCAAAAGGTGACGGGTCCCCCACCGCCCGTTACCGTCGACTTCCAAGCCCGCCGAGCAGTTCCGAGCGGCAGGCCCTCCCCCTCTTTGAGCGCCTAGCTCCGTCCGCGAAGAAGGGGACCGACGACGAACAATCGGACGGAGACGGGGGACCCACCGGGTCCACCGAAGTGAGGACCTGGGGCCGCTCGCGGCTCCTGGGGTGAAGCCGGAAACGATCCCGACGGGATCGAGGACGGCCGGGCAACCTCTCCAGCCCGAACCCGACAGCTGACTCCGTAGGCGCAGACAGAGAGGACCTACCTGACCTATGAGTGGACGGCATCGCAAGCCCACTACATCGGCCACCAACGTCGCAAAGATCGCCTTCACCGGCGCAGTCCTGGGTGGGGGCAGCATCGTCCTCGCCGGGCACGCCGGCGCCGCCACCGACGGCGAATGGGACGCAGTCGCGCGCTGTGAGTCCGGCGGCAACTGGGCGATCAACACCGGCAACGGCTATCAGGGCGGACTGCAGTTCTCCCCGGGCACATGGTCCTCCCACGGTGGCGGCGAATACGCCCCGGCCGCGCATCTGGCCAGCAAGGACGAGCAGATCGCGGTCGCCGAGCGCGTGCTGGCCACTCAGGGCCGCGGCGCCTGGCCGGTCTGCGGTCGCGGCCTGTCCGGCGCGACGCCGCGCAACGTGGTTGCCGACGCCCCCCAGCCCGCCGATGCCCCGATCGACGGGCCCGGCCTGAACGTTCAGCCGGCCGGGCCCGTCGATCGGGGCATCGGCGGGCTGGGGGGCGTCGGCAACCACGTTGCGCCCGTTTCTTATACACATCTCCGCGCCCACCAAACCTAGGCGGTGCTCGTAGTCCGCCTCAGG
>NZ_NVQF01000170.1 GCF_002592005.1 Mycolicibacterium palauense
CAATGGGGCCAATGGGGCACAGAACCCCACCCAGCCGGATTACGGCGCGCCCGCCGGGTGGCAAGCTCCGGGCTGGCCGCCACAGCATCCGCAGCAGGGCTACTGGTATCCGCCCCCGCAGGGCCGGCCGGACGGCGACTCGTCGCCGCGGGAATCCTCCGGTGAGGAGTCGGGGCGGACCAACCCGCCGGCACACGGTTGAGACGAACGGAGGCTGCAGGTGACTTCGGAGGTGGTGTCTGAAGTGGTTTCTGAGGTCGCTCCCGACGGGCGGGCGAACTCCGGGGCGGTGACGGCGGACCGGCCGGTGTTCGACCAGGCACGTGCCGAGGCCGCGGTCCGTGAACTGCTGATCGCGGTCGGCGAGGACCCGGAGCGGAACGGTCTCCTGGAGACGCCGGCCCGGGTCGCGCGCGCCTACCGGGAGATGTTCGAGGGTCTCTACGTCGATCCCGACGACGTGCTCGACACGACGTTCGACGAGCAACACGACGAGCTGGTGCTGGTCAAGGAGATCCCGCTGTACTCCACCTGCGAACACCACCTGGTGGCCTTCCACGGCGTGGCGCACGTGGCCTACATCCCCGGGCTGGACGGCCGGATCACCGGCTTGTCCAAGATCGCCCGGGTGGTCGACCTGTACGCCAAGCGCCCCCAGGTGCAGGAACGGCTGACCGGCCAGATCGCCGACGCCGTGATGCGCAAACTGGACCCGCGCGGCGTGATCGTCGTCGTGGAGGCCGAGCATCTGTGCATGGCCATGCGCGGCATCCGCAAACCCGGGGCGGTGACCACCACCTCCGCGGTTCGTGGCCAGTTCAAGACCGACAAGGCATCGCGGGCCGAGGCGCTGGAACTGATACTTCGCAGGTGAGGTCGACACGCGTGCAGGTCATGGGGGTCGTCAACGTCACCGATGACTCCTTCTCCGACGGCGGACGGTATCTGGATCCCGCCAGGGCCGTCGAACACGGTCTGCGGCTCGCGCGCGACGGGGCGGCGATCGTCGACGTCGGCGGCGAGTCCACCCGGCCCGGCGCGGTCCGTCTCGATTCGCAGGTGGAACGTGCCCGCATCGCGCCCGTCGTCAAGGAACTCGTCGCCCAGGGGGTGAAGGTCAGCATCGACACGATGCACGCCGACGTGGCGCAGGCGGCCATCGACAACGGCGCCGCCATCGTCAACGACGTGTCCGGCGGCCGCGCCGACCCCGGCATGGCTCGGGTGGTCGCCGACGCCGGCGTCCCGTGGATCCTGATGCACTGGCGCTCGGTGGCCGCCGAGCGGCCCCACGAGGTGCCCGGCTACGCGGACGTGGTCGCCGAGGTCAAGTCCGAGCTGGCGCAGGCCGTCGACTGCGCCGTCGCCGCGGGCGTCGACCCGGCCAACCTGATCGTCGATCCCGGGCTCGGCTTCGCAAAGACCGCCGAGCACAACTGGGCGCTGCTGCACGCGCTGCCCGATCTGGTCTCGGCCGGGCTGCCGGTGCTGATCGGGGCATCGCGCAAGCGTTTCCTGGGCGCCCTGCTGGCCGGCACCGACGGGTCGCCGCGCCCGCCGGACGGACGCGAGACCGCCACGGCGGTGATCTCGGCGCTGGCCGCCACCCACGGCGCGTGGGGTGTGCGGGTGCACGACGTGCGCGCCACGGTGGACGCGCTTCGGGTGGTGGAGGCCTGGACGGATGGCTGACCGAATCGAGTTGCGCGGGCTGCGGGTGCGGGGCAACCACGGGGTCTTCGAGCACGAGCGCGCCGACGGGCAGGAGTTCGTCGTCGACGTCACCGTGTGGATCGATCTGGCGGCGGCCGCGGCCAGCGACGAACTCTCCGACACCTACGACTACGGCGCGCTGGCCCAGCGGGCCGCGGCCGTCGTCGCGGGCCCGGCCCGCAACCTCCTCGAGACCGTGGCCGCCGAGATCGCCGAGGACGTGATGATCGACGAACGTGTGCACGCCGCCGAGGTCACGGTGCACAAACCGGATGCGCCGATCCCGTTGAGCTTCGACGACGTCGCCGTGGTGGCGCGGCGTTCCCGGCGCGGGGGCCGCGGAGCGGTGATCCCCGCCGGGGAGCGCACATGACCAGGGTGGTGTTGTCGATCGGCTCCAACCTTGGGGATCGGCTGGCGCGGCTGCAGTCGGTCGTCGACGCGCTCGGTGAGCGGGTGCGGGCCGTCTCACCGGTGTACGAGACCGAACCGTGGGGTGGGGTGGACCAGGGCCCGTTCCTCAACGCCGTGGTCATCGCCGAGGACCCCGACCTCGACGGGCGGGGATGGCTGGATTTCGCGCAGTCCCTCGAACAGGCGGCCGACCGGGTGCGCGGCCAGAAGTGGGGGCCACGCACCCTCGACGTCGACCTGGTGACGGTGCACGACGGCCGGGCCGAACTGTTCTCCCGGTCCGAGGGGCTCACCCTGCCGCACCCGTTGGCCCACCTGCGCGCATTCGTGCTGATCCCCTGGCTGGCGGTGGAGCCCGACGCCGAACTGACGGTGAACGACGTGCCCACCCCGGTGTCCAGGCTGCTGTCCGATGTGCCCGGGGCCGACCGCGACGGTGTCGGGGCCACCGAACTGACCCTGACCTGATGGGACCCACCCGCAAACGCGACGTCGCCGGCGGGGCGGTCGCCGCCGCCGTCGTCAGCTACGTGCTCGTGCACCTGCTCTACAGCCATTTCCCGCCGCTGACGGTGTGGACCGGGATCTCACTGGCCGGGTTCGCGGCCGTCGAGGCGGTGTGGGGCTGGCAGGTGCGCTCCCGCATCAGCGACAACGAGATCGGTGTGGGCGGTGGCCGGCTGCATCCGTTGGCGGTGGCGCGCACGCTGGTGATCGCCAAGGCCTCGGCCTGGGTGGGCGCGCTGATGTTCGGCTGGTGGGTGGGCGTTCTGGTGTACCTGCTGCCCCGCCGCTCGGAGCTGAGGGTGGCCGGCGAGGACACCCCGGGCGCGATCGTGGCCGCCCTGTGCGCACTGGCCCTGGTGATCGCCGCGCTGTGGTTGCAGCATTGCTGTAAGTCCCCGCCCGATCCGACCGACAATCCCGACGGTGTCACGGAATAGCGGCGAAGCGGACCGGACCCAGCGCGTCGGCATGACGATTGACCTCGTCCGGGTACAGTCGGCCCATGACCGTTCTGTCCCGCGGCGCCCGTAACCGGCGCGGCGGCCGCAGGCCGGGGTGGCTACTGCTGACGGTGTTGCTGGTCCTTGCCATTGCGGCCAGTACCGCGTTGGTGTTCACCAATCGGGTCGAGCTGCTCAAGCTCGCCGTCATCCTCGCGTTGTGGGCGGCCGTCGTCGGGGCGTTCGTGTCGGTGATCTATCGCCGGCAGAGCGACGCCGACCAGGCCAAGGTGCGCGACCTGAAACACGTCTACGACCTGCAACTGGACCGGGAGATCTCCGCGCGCCGCGAGTACGAGCTGACCGTGGAAAGCCATCTGCGCCGCGAACTGGCCCATGAGCTCAGGGCGCAGCAGGCCGACGAGGTGGAGTCCCTGCGGACCGAATTGGCCGCGCTGCGGCGGAATCTGGAGATCCTCTTCGACACCGATCTGGGTCACCGCCCGGCACTGGAAACCGAACGGTCCTACGCCGAGTGGGCCCACAGCGGTGAACCGCCGCGACCCGACCGGGTGGCCAGCAGCCGGATCACCGCCGGCGCCGAGGAAACGGACCGGGAGTCCGCGGGTGGCGCCGAGGACGCGCACACCGCCGAGAGCCCGATCATCGACGTCCCCGAGGAGCCACTGGCACCACACCCCCCGCCGTACCCCCCGCCCGACCACTATACCCACCTGAAGCGGCCGACGATACACATCGGTGCCGCCGACGCAGCGCAGGTACAGACAA
>NZ_NVQF01000171.1 GCF_002592005.1 Mycolicibacterium palauense
GACCGCAGCGGTGATGGGGGCGGGGGCCTGGGGGACGGCCCTGGCCAAAGTGCTCGCCGACGCCGGCAACGACGTCCGGCTGTGGGCCCGCCGCGCCGAGGTGGCCGAGCAGATCAACACCACGCGGCGCAACGAGGAATACCTGCCCGGCATCGAGCTGCCCACCCGGATCCTGGCCACGCCCGACCCCGCGACGGCGCTGGCCGGGGTCACGACGGTGCTGTTGGCGGTCCCGTCACAGCAGCTGAGGGCGAACCTGCAGCCCTGGACGTCGCTGATCGTTCCCGGCGCCACCCTGGTCAGTCTCGCCAAGGGCATCGAACTGGGCACCCTGATGCGGATGAGTCAGGTGATCGTCGACGTCACCGGCGTGGACCACAGCCAGGTCGCGGTCGTGTCGGGGCCGAACCTGGCCAGTGAGATCGCCGAGGGCCAGCCCGCGGCCACCGTGGTGGCCTGCACCGACTCCGGCCGGGCCGTCACCGTGCAGAGATCGCTGAGCACGGGCTATTTCCGGCCCTACACCAACGCCGACGTGGTGGGCACCGAGATCGGCGGCGCGTGCAAGAACGTCATCGCACTGGCCTGCGGGATGGCCAACGGCGTCGGCCTGGGGGAGAACACCGCGGCGGCGATCATCACCCGCGGGCTCGCCGAGATCATCCGGCTCGGGATCGCGCTTGGAGCACACGGTGCGACGCTGGCCGGGCTGGCCGGGGTGGGGGACCTGGTCGCGACGTGCTCCTCGCCGCGGTCGCGCAACTTCGCCTTCGGACATCGCCTGGGCGAGGGCGAGACGATCGAACAGGCACAGACCGCCGCCCACGGCCACGTCGCCGAGGGGGTCACCTCGTGCCGTTCGGTGCTGGCCCTGGCCTCCAGTTACGACGTCGAGATGCCGTTGACCGAGGCGGTGCACGGCGTGTGCCACAAGGGCCTGTCGGTCGACGACGCGATCGCCCTGCTGCTGGGCCGCAGCATCAAACCGGAGTAGACGACAGGGCAGGACAACATGGCTGAGCAGTTCGGCATGCAGTACGGCACCTCCACCCGAAGCGTGAAGGCGGTGGCCTCGCCCGCGGTTCCGGGCGCGCCGGTGGCACCGTATCCGTTGCCGGCGGCCACGTTCCACCTGCCCACCGCCGACGACGAGTCGGCGGCAGGCGACTACTACGGCCGGGCGTCCAACCCGACCTGGCGGCAGGTCGAATCGGCGCTGGCCCAGCTGGAGGGGGCGGTGTCGGCGCTGGTCTTCGGATCGGGGATGGCCGCCGTCACCGCGACCCTGCGGGTGCTCGCGGCTCCCGGATCGGTGCTGGTGGTGCCCGCCGACGGCTACTATCAGGTGCGCGCCTACGCCACCGAATGCCTTGTGCCACAAGGCGTCAAGGTGCTCCAAGCCGGGGCCGGGGAGATGTGCGAGGCCGCCGGCCAGGCGGATGTCGTGCTGGCCGAGACCCCGACCAATCCCGGCCTCGACGTCGTCGACCTGCACCGGCTCGGCCTGATCTGCCGGGGCCGCGGGGCCCGGCTGATCGTCGACAACACCACCGCCACTCCGCTGGCCCAACAGCCGCTGGCGCTGGGCGCCGACCTCGTGGTGGCCAGCGCCACCAAGGCGTTGTCGGGGCACAGCGACCTGCTGGCGGGCTACGTCGCCGGCAGCCAACCCGATCTGCTGGCCGCCGTGGAGCGCGAACGGCTGCTGTCGGGCCCCATCCTCGGAGCCTTCGAGGCGTGGCTGTTGCTGCGCAGCCTGGGCAGCGCGGGTCTGCGCTACGAACGCCAGTGCCAGAACGCCCAGTCGTTGGCGACGATGCTCGACGGTCATCACGCGGTGCGTTCGGTGCGCTACCCGGGCCTGCCCGGGGACACGAGCTACCCGGTGGCCGCCGGGCAGATGCAGCGGTTCGGTTCCCTGGTGGCCGCCGAACTCGCCGACGCCGACGCGGTCGCCGGTCTGCTCTCCGCGGCCGAGCTGGTGGTGTCCTCGACAAGCTTCGGCGGCATCCACACCTCGGCGGACCGCCGTGCCCGCTGGGGCGACGACGTTGCGGCGGGGTTCGTGCGCTTCTCCCTGGGCATCGAGGACACCGACGATCTGCTCACCGACATCGACCGCGCCCTGACAACGGCGGCGCGGTAGCCTCTGGTAGTTGTGACTGCCCGTATCCGTGTCGCCGTCGTCTTCGGCGGTCGAAGCAGCGAGCACGCCATCTCCTGCGTCTCGGCCGGCAGCATCCTGCGCAACCTGGATCCCGAGCGTTTCGAGGCGGTGCCGATCGGGATCACCCCCGGCGGCGCCTGGGTGCTGTCCGACGCCACCCCGGCGAGCCTGGCCATCACCGACGGGCGGTTGCCCGAGGTCGGCGACGCCGCGGGGGCCGAGCTGGCGCTGAGCACCGATCCGCGCCGCGGCGGCGAACTCGTGGCGTTGGCCGGGGAACACGCCGGTCAGATCCTGCACGCCGTCGACGTGGTGTTTCCGGTGCTGCACGGACCCTACGGCGAGGACGGCACCATCCAGGGTCTGCTGGAGCTGGCCGGCGTTCCCTACGTCGGCGCCGGCGTGCTGTCCAGCGCGGCCGGCATGGACAAGGAGTTCACCAAGAAGCTGCTGGCGGCCGAGGGGCTGCCGATCGCCGACCACGTCGTGCTGCGGCCGCGCCGGGACACTCTGGACCTCGAGGAGCGCCAGCGGCTCGGACTGCCGGTGTTCGTCAAACCCGCGCGCGGCGGTTCGTCGATCGGGGTCAGCAGGGTCTGTGAGTGGTCCGAGCTGCCGGCGGCCATCGCGACCGCGCGTGCGCACGACCCGAAGGTCATCGTGGAGGCCGCCGTGCCCGGCCGTGAACTCGAGTGCGGCGTGCTGGAGTTCCCCGACGGCCGGATCGAGGCCAGCACGGTCGGTGAGATCAGGGTCGCCGGCGTCCGGGGCCGCGAGGACGGTTTCTACGACTTCGCGACGAAGTATCTCGAAGACGCCGCCGAGCTGGACGTGCCGGCCAAGATCGACGACGAGGTGGCCGACGAGATCCGTCGGCTGGCGATCCGGGCCTTCAACGCCATCGACTGTCAGGGCCTGGCCCGGGTCGACTTCTTTCTGACCGAGGACGGTCCGGTGGTCAACGAGCTCAACACGATGCCGGGGTTCACCACCATCTCGATGTATCCGCGGATGTGGGCTGCCAGCGGTGTGGACTACCCGGATCTGCTGGCCGCCATGGTCGGTACCGCACTGGCCCGCGGCACCGGCCTGCGCTGAGGGCCGACCGGGCGCACGCTCAGCGGGGTGGGGCGGGATCGATCGCGCGGGCGGGCAGGGTCTGTGAGATCACCGCGGAGACGTCCTGGATGGGCGCCGGGCCCGAATCCGACGGCAGTGTCAGCGCGACGTACACCGGGCGGTCCACCGCCACCCACGTCGTCAGGCCCCCGACCGGATCGGCGATTCGGAACCACTCGACGTCGTCGACGAGCTGCAGCGGGACACCCACCATGAACTCGGCGGGCCGGCCCAGCCCGCAGCGCAGGATCACCGGCTCGCCGTCGGGGCCCCGCCGCCAGGCCGCCGCGGCCACCGGTGTCGGATCGGCGGTGGCGGCCCGCCGGTAGTCGCCCAGGGTGTCCGGCAGCGCGGAGAACAGTGCGGCACAGGCGGGGTCGTCGGCCTGCGGTGCGGCTGGCTCTTATACACATAT
>NZ_NVQF01000172.1 GCF_002592005.1 Mycolicibacterium palauense
GGTGATGCGTTCGTGAGTGACCTGACGATGGTTGTCGGTACGGCGATCGACGACAACGCGCTTCGCCGGTCGTCGAACGGTATTCAGCGTCGCTTCGACCGGCTGGGTCAGAACCTCGGCGGCGATTTCATGACGCAGTTCGCCGACGGTGCTGCCGCGAAGTCGCCGAAGCTGCAGAGGGCGCTCGACAAGGCTGCCGACGCGACCGGGCGACTGCGCTCGGAGCAAGAAAAACTCGACGCGCTGACCGCCAGCGGCAACACGCGCCGGGACCGGATGGTGACTCAGTCCGAGCGGGTGGCCAAGGCGCGCCGCGACGAAGCGCGCGCCCACAAGGAGGCCGCCACCGCCGCCAAGGACTACGGGCAGGCCGGCGAGAACGCCTCGGAGTCGTTCCTGGGCGGGTTCCGCTCAGGGCTTGGAAGTTTCGGCAACTACGGCCAGCAGGCCGCCGACCGTTTCGGCGGTGGCCTATCCACCGGTCTGAGCGCAGCGCGGATGACCGGCATCGGAGCGACCGCCGGAGCCGCGATCGGCGGCGGGATCGTGGCCGCGGTCGGCGCGGCTGCCACGCTGTTGGGGCCCGCCATCGCTGACGGTATGGACATCCTGGCCACTCGTGACCTGTTCCAGGCGCGGATGGGCCTGGATGAGGCGTCGATGTCGGAATACGCCCAGGCGGCAGGCCGCGCCTACGCCAACAACTTCGGCGTCTCGGTCGCGGACAATCTGAGCACCGCGCAGTTGGCCAAGCGCGCCGGGCTGATCGACGAGGCAGCCACCGACGCCCAGGTGCAGCACGTCGTCGAGCAGTTGCAGGGCTTGTCGACGATCACCGAATCAACCGCCGGTGAACTGTCCCGATCGATCACCACCATGATGCGAAACGGGCTGGCCGGCAGTGTTTCGGAGGCATCCGACATCATCACCGCCGGGTTCCAGAAGGGGCTGGACGTCTCCGGCGACTGGCTCGACACGATCAACGAATACTCCACCCAGGCCCGCAAGCTCGGGTTGGATGCCAGCGAATACCTGACCCTGCTCAGCCAGGGACTCGAGGGCGGAGCGCGCGACACCGACAAGGTGGCCGACGCGCTCAAGGAGTTCTCGATCCGAGCGGTCGACGCGTCGAAAACCACCCGCGAGGGCTTCGAGGCGCTGGGGTTCTCCGCCGACGACATGGCCGCCCGCTTCGCTGATGGCGGGGACTCGGCGAAGGCCGCGTTGGGGGCCACCTTCGACGCCATCAGGCGCATCGACGACCCGATGCAGCAGGCGCTGATCTGGCAACGGTTGTTCGGAACCCAGTTCGAGGACATGGGTGACGCGGTCAACCGGTTCGATCTTGACCCCGTCAAGAATCGGTTCCGGGACATGAGGGGTGTCTCCGACGATGCAACGAAGACCGCGACCGAGAACTTCAAGTCGGAATGGCAGGAAGCCACCCGCGCCGTGGGCACCTGGTTCGATGACCTGAAGACCAAGCTCGCCGGGTGGGCGACCGACGCCGGCCTCCCCCAGGCCATCAAGGAGATCTTCGGCCGTTCGGCCCCGCAGATCGATCCGGGCGCCCCGGGGATCCCGGGCATCGTCTACGGCCCGCAGATCGTCACCCCGGGCCCGGCGCTCAACGCGCCGGTCACCGCAGCACCGGGGGTCAACCCGCTCGACGTGCTCACCGGCGGCGCAACCGCGCCCGACATCAACCAACTCGGTGTCCGCGACTACTACAAGATGCTCTACCCCGACCAGCCGGCGGGAGCGCCTGTCGATGCGCCGGTTGCGGGTGAGCGGACTCCGATCCTGACCGATGAGCAGGCCCAGGCCCAGAAGGACGCCGAGCAGGCGGCCAAGGCCAAGCCGGCTATCGATCCGCGCCGCTACTCCCTGGACTCGGTGCCGATTGGTGGCTTCGACGGGCTGCGCGTCGACCAGCTTCCCGGTGTGGGAATCCCGGCGCCGGGCTTGGCCGGAGGGGGCCCGTTGCCGCCCGGCCCGGGGTATGGGGCCTTCTCTGTGGATCAGCAGAAGGTGTTCGACGCTGAAACGTCGCTGATCTCGCAGGGCCAGTCGGTCGAGAATGCGCGGCGGCGGCTCTTGGAGCTGGAGGCCGACAGCAACGCCAGCCAGGCTGACCTGAACGAGGCCAGGACCGCGGTCACGTTGGCCGAGCGTCAGTACCTGTCGCAGCAGCAGAAGCTGGCCGAGGCCCAGCAGGGCACGTGGAAGAAGATGCAGGACACCGCGGAGTCGTTCTCGTCGGGCATGGAGGACATCGGCGCCGCGCTCGATAACGACTTCGGGCTGTCCGACGGAATCCCCGGCCTCGTGGAGAATCTGGTGAAGGCGGCCGGCTCGCTGGCCGCCGCACCGCTGCTGGGCCCGTTGTCGGCGATCAAGGCCGCCGCCGGCGACGAGGGATCGGGCCTGCTGGGCATGCTGGCGTCCAACGGAGCGTTCGGACCCCGGTTTCAGCCCGGCGTGCCCGACAACTCCGGGATCGGTGTACCCGGGTACCCGTACTCGTCGGCGGCGGGACCCATGGCGAGTCAGGGCAGTCGCGGCAACCTCGGCGCCATGTTGTCACTGGCCCAGTGGGCCTCGGGCAGGACCGACTACGCGCCAGCCTCAGACCTGATCGACGGCCTGGCCGACTGCTCAGGCTCGATCTCCGACCTGTACGAAGTGCTCACAACCGGCAAGTCGTCACCGAATCGCATGTTCACCACCACGAGCTTCGGCAGCGACGCCGACGCGGCCAAGCTCGGATTCCTGCCGGGCTACATGCCAGGCGCTTTCAACATCGGGGTCAATCCCTACCCGGGACAGAGCGGGCACATGGCGGCCACTTTGCCGAATGGCGTGAACTTCGAGGGTGGTGGCGGCACCGGCGGCGGCGCGCAATACGGCGGGTCGGCGGCCGGCGCGCTCGATCCGCAGTTCGAGAAGCGGTACTACCTGCCGCTCGGCCCCGCGGGTTCGACGTCGCCGCTGCCTTCACCCCCGGCGTACTCGGCGCCGGAGCTGTACAGCTCTGAGAACACCAGCCCGGGCCTCACCAACCCCGCACCGGCCGGGGGTTCTGGTGCGGGCCTGCCCGGGATCCCGGAGGTCGACCCTGGAGCAGGGCCGCTGCCCGCCCTCGCCGGCGGAGGCGGAGGCAGCATGCTCCCCGGCGCGGGTATGCCGCAGGCCGCCCCGTTCATGTCACCTCCGGGCAGCCCGGCCAACCCGATCGGCCCCAGCTTGATCCCCGGTCAGGCTCCGGGCGCCATCCCCGGCGCCGGGGCCGGCATGACGCAGGGAATCGGCGGCCTCCCACTGGCCGCGGCCCAGGCGGCAGCATCCGGGCTCGACGCGCTGGCCCCAGGCGCCGGCGCAGCCGCCAACCTCGCGTTGCAGCTGGGCAACCGCACGGTCGGTTTCCTCGCCCAGCAGGCGGGCACCTTGGCCAGCGGCATCTTCGAAACGCTGAGCGTGTCGGGCTCAAAGGGCCCTGTCGACCCGCTCAAGACGCTGCCGGGCAGGGTCCTGGCCGGCATCGCCGGCGCACGCCCCTCGATCCCGAACACCGCGGGCGGTGGAGTCCAGCAGCAACCCAAGCCAGACGCCCAGCAGAACGCGCAGCAGCCAGGACAGGGAGGGGGACCGTTGGTGGAGATCAAGGAGCTGCACCAGCAGCCCGGCCAAGAACCGACGTCGGTGGCCAACGAGGTGGC
>NZ_NVQF01000173.1 GCF_002592005.1 Mycolicibacterium palauense
ACGCCGGCCGAGTACGCTGCAGCCTGCCGCTGCACCCACACCCCAGTGGCCTGCAGCATCAACTGAGAACGAATCAAACCAACCCGACTCAAGAACCGGATGGACTCAGTAACGGGGACTCGCCACCAGTACTGACCGCGCTCACTGAAATTCCCCACTGACGCTCATCGAAATTCCCCACCCGTGTGGCTCCGCCGAGAAGGGCGGGCCTCCTTCGAAGCTGCTGGTGTCTGCTGGCAGAGCACTACATGCAGGTATCAAAGTGGCTGGGTCACAGCACTTTCGTTCTCACGTTGACCACCTACGCCGACTACATCAACGAGGACGAAATGGCGGCACCGAAGGTCGCGCGGGGAGTCGTTGTCTCGGAGAACGTGTCAACTGCCGAGAGTCGATACGCTGGTCGCCGAGGCGGTGCCGCATCAACGAAAAGCCCGCTAGATGTTGGATAGAGAGGCCTTCATACGCATTAGCTCCAACAACTTGATGCCCGACTGAATTGTTCGAACGTACGCGTTCGCGATATCTGTATCGCCTCTGCTGTTCGGGTCATGCGCGGCCCGATTACGGTCATCGTTTAGATCAGTGAAGGTACTAGCGATGTCGTCATCTATGTGCCCGTCACTATGCAGCCGCTCCAGCATCCGGCGAAAGCCCGACACCTGCTGGCCGTCCGGGTAGATCGCCAAGAAGTATTGTTGAAGGGACTCTTCGAGGTCTGCGAACGAGGAGAGGATCGCCGCCTTCGGATCCAGCTCCGCCAGCCGCTCGTATTTGTTGAGACGCTGTTCCGGTGTCTCTGGAGGTAGCAGCAGGTCTTGTACGCCGCCGATAGAAGATTCATCTACGACCTCGGCGTCGAGCGTTTGCGAGGCTTCGGTCAGTTCTTGCACTCGCCGTTCGAACTCAACATCTACACCGGGTGCCTTCACCCGCCGTATGTCTGACACGCGTTGCACGAGCTGGGTAGCGGCAGACTTGATCTGCCTACGAAGAAGAAAGAGCGCACTTCCTGCGACCGTCGGCCAAGCGAGCGCCGACGTCATCTGCGCGATGAATTCAAGCACCGACATTAGAGGCCAACCTGCCGATTCCAGTCTGTCACATACATTTCGAGCCTTGCGAATTCAGGTTCTGACAGCATGCGGTGATGTGCTACGAAATTGCGCGCTCGCTCCAGCTCGTCAAGGCGCTGCTTCAGCCAGTGTTGAGAAGGGATGAGGTCCTCGAACTCTGACCAGTTGTTGATGATGATGTCTGATAGACCGCCGAAGTCGACAAAGCCAAGAGGATCAGCGCGCAAGCCAGCAATCCATGAGTTGTTCTGCGCATCGCTCAGCCGGGACTCGGCGGTGTCGTGAATCTTCTTAGGTACTTTGTTGTCCCACCACGCAGCATCGACGTCGGAGAGCTTGTTCTGTATTAGTTCCCGAACCGCGTTCTCGAAGCAGTACAGCAGAGTGTAGAGGCGTCCCATCCGGACCGCATCATTCCGAATCGCCAACGGGAAGGGCGCTATTGCCTCTTCGAGCAGTCGCTCCTCGGTAGCATCAGCATTGAGACCTACTCGCACGCCCGCCTGACGGAACGCCTCAGCCTCCGCCTCGAACATAAGGCTTCGAAAGAGAAATGTGCGGAGCGGGTCGTGTTCGCTCACGACAATAGATTCTCGCGCAAAGACCTGAAGATTGCGTTGAACACTTCGATGTCCTTGGTCGCAGGCAGGTGGACCTGAATCGTGTAGTGCAGCTCGGCCGACACTTGCCCTGTCTGCCTCTGCACAACTGTGGGATTGTCGCCTGCGGTTGACTTGTCAGTGTGCGGGTCTTCGCGTTGCACCGTTGGAGGCACTGCAGACGCTTTCGAGGGGGCTGCCTTAAAGTCCGCATTTTTCAGCAGCGCGTAGAAGGTCATCGCCTGTAACTGCGCGACTTTGTCAGTCGAATTGTTCTTCGACTTGAACAATCCCTCTATGGCTGGCCTATCCGCAGCGGTGGGTACCTCGCGAACGTGGAAGACGTCCTCATAGGCCTCTTTCATCGCCTCAGCGAGCACAGCCTTGGAGCGCGACTGATCACGATAAGCGTGGTACCGCGCCGTAGGTACACCATCCGGCGATAGGAAGCCTAGGTCTTTGAGCAACGGTATGACGGCTCGGTCGGTGCTGGAACCAAACCCAAGGCTCTTGAGATGTTCAGTAGTGAACTTGGGTGGCGCGACGCCGTCGACAATCTTGGTAAGGATGTCGCCAAGATTCTTCGTCGAAAGCAAGTACCGCGACGTCAGCATGGCCCGCACCTTCAAGCGTTCATAGAGGGGGACGGAGTCCCGTCACCTTGGCTCATCGTCGTCAACTCGTGCAATGAGTCAAGGTGCCACGCCGTTGGCAACGACTCCGGCTGACCATCAGATCAGACGCGACGGCCTCAGTCACGGTGACTGTGGACGCGGCGTGGACGCGGACGCCCCGGGAAGCCTCACAGCAGGCCCGCCGCTAGTAAAAAGATATCCCTACCAGCACAAATCCAGTGCCCCCAGTCGGACTCGAACCGACACTGTGCGGATTTTAAGTCCGCTGCCTCTGCCAATTGGGCTATGGGGGCGCTCCCGGACCGTTACCGGGCCGCTGCGGCCCGGCGTCGACCGTCTCTATTGTCGCCGCCACCCTGGTGAAGAAGGTAGGGGCCCCGCACCGCCGGCCCCGGTACCACGGAGGAACACCGACTCGGCGTTGCCAAAACCACTGCGTGGTGCGGCCCCGGTCTCCCCCGCATCCGCCGGCCCGCACGCACACCCCACCGAAACCTCTACCTGAGGTCATGTTTTGCATTTCGAGGCGAGGTCTAACCGACAACGGAACCGGCACGGATCCGTCACGAACTGTGGCGTCCGTTACGTTGCTGAACGCCGCCGCGGCGACGCCGCCGTCCGCGTCGAAAAACCGCCCTGGAGAAAACCGCTGGTCAGAGCGTTTTAGCCCGCGGAAGAGCCGCCGATTTCTGTTGCCTACACCATGAAAACTCGCCAGAAGTGATGGGCGCCACAGATTTTGGCCGCCCTGCATAAGTCTGGTTAGCGTCCGTCGTCATGTTTGTTCTAGCCACACTGATGACGCTGATCAATCAGGTCTCAGGCACGCCCTACATCTCCGGCGGCGACTCGCCCGCCGGGACCGATTGTTCGGGGCTCGCGTCGTGGGTCGCGAATGCCGCCACCGGAAGACCGATCTACGGCGACAGGTTCAACACGGGTAACCAGGAGGCCGCGCTGCTGGCCCGCGGATTCAAGTACGGCACCGCCCCCAACGCCCTGGTGATCGGCTGGAACAGCGGCCACACCGCCGTCACCCTGCCCGACGGCACCCCCGTCTCCAGCGGCGAGGGCGGCACCGGTGTCTCCATCGGCGGCGGCGGCGCCTACCAGCCGCAGTTCACCCACCACATGTACCTGCCGATGCCCGCCGCGCAGGTGCCGGCCGACCCGGCCGCGCCGGGCGGCCCGACGATCGTCAACGTCTCCCACACCGCGCCGGCACCTCCCCCGGCAGCCGTGCCGCCTCCCCCCTTACACACATCTGACGCTGCCGACACGCTCCCCTGCGTAGCTGCCGCG
>NZ_NVQF01000174.1 GCF_002592005.1 Mycolicibacterium palauense
CCGCATAGACCGCCTTGCCCGAGTGGAACCACTCGCGGGTCAGCCGGTTGCGGTCCAGCGGATAGACGCCGTTGAGGAAGGTGTCCCACTGCTGAATCGTCAGGGTCCGACCCTGACCGTCGACCAGACTCAGCTCGTTGTCCAAGCCCGCATGCGAAGTGCCCGTGCCCACGAAGAGCGCCGCGAACGCAGCGACCAACGCGACCAAAACCCGACCGATTACCTTCATTATTCGCCCCAACTGTCCGTTTTCGGTGGTGATCCTGATGGCTCACCGATGGTGGCCGCGCCCGGCAACGCTGCCGAGCCCGGTGCAGGAACGGACGAGTGAGCACCACCCGGGTGTTCCTACTTTGGTTTCATCGCTTCGACTGTGAAAAATGTAACGCAATGCAACCAAAGTTTTCGGAGTTTTCGGTGAGCCTAACGGGACGCTGGGGGCAGACGTGCTATATGCGGCCCGCGTGACCGGCGGCGGTGCGCACGCCCGACACCGCAGGACGGGCAGCCGCCCGGGCCGGAGGTCAGTTCATGTTCCAGGGCTCACCGTAGGTGGTGACGCTGTCACCGGCCGAGGAGATCAGCCGGGCGTAGGGACGCAGCAGCACACCACCGGCAGCACCGGTCACCGTGCCGTGCGCGTTGGACACCGCCACCGCACCGTTGGGACCCTCGACGTCCACCGAGAAGGTCGCCACTTCCTGAATGCCCGGGCCGTTACCCAGATCGGCACTGATCGACACCCCCGGAAAGAGCGGCGGAGTCGTAATCCCCGGGAACGGATCGATATAGAAGTCCGGGCCCAACGGCCCGATGAAATCCTGCGCATCCAAAGCGATGTTCGGGGTGGTGTAGCTGAAATTGATGCCCACACCCAGCGACCACGGGAAGCCCACCTGATACCCCAGCTCCAGCGTGCCCTCGAAATCATCGGCACCGTCACCGGTGACCGCATAGACCGCCTTGCCCGAATGGAACCACTCCCGGGTCAGCCGGTTGCGGTCCAGCGGATAGACGCCGTTGAGGAAGGTGTCCCACTGCTGAACCGTCAGGGTCCGACCCTGACCGTCGACCAGACTCAGCTCATTGTCCAAACCCGCATGCGAAGTGCCCGTGCCCACGAAGAGCGCCGCGAACGCAGCGACCACCGCCACCAAAACCCGACCCGATATCTTCATGTTCTCCCTAACAGACGCAACGGCGACACGAGGAATCCGGCGGCGTCATCGCAGCCGAAAGGCAACATGGCGCATGTTTCACGCGCCACCCATTCATTGAGGCAGACGGAACGTAAGCCGGGCGTTTGGGAATCACGGCCCGACGACGCTCAGCCGTAGCAGAGCGCGAGCCGTCCCGACATCCGGACCGCGACAGGCAATCTGGGCGTTACGCAGGAGGGTGCGTCATTTGTCGGCGGGGGTCAGTTCATGTTCCAGGGCTCGCCGTAGGTGGTGACGCTGTCACCGGCCGAGGAGATCAGCCGGGCGTAGGGACGCAGCAGCACACCACCGGCAGCACCGGTCACCGTGCCGTGCGCGTTGGACACCGCCACCGCACCGTTGGGACCCTCGACGTCCACCGAGAAGGTCGCCACTTCCTGAATGCCCGGGCCGTTACCCAGATCGGCACTGATCGACACACCGGGGAAGAACGGCGGAGTCGTAATCCCCGGGAACGGATCGATGAAGAAGTCCGGGCCCAACGGCCCGATGAAATCCTGCGCATCCAAAGCGATGTTCGGGGTGGTGTAGCTGAAATTGATATCCACACCCAGCGACCACGGGAAGCCCACCTGATACCCCAGCTCCAGCGTGCCCTCGAAATCATCGGCACCGTCACCGGTCACCGCATAGACCGCCTTGCCCGAATGGAACCACTCCCGGGTCAGCCGGTTGCGGTCCAGCGGATACACCCCGTTGAGGAAGGTGTCCCACTGCTGAACCGTCAGGGTCCGACCCTGACCGTCGACCAGACTCAGCTCATTGTCCAAACCCGCATGCGAAGTCCCCGCACCCACGAAGAGCGCCGCGAACGCAGCGACCACCGCCACCAAAACCCGACCCGATATCTTCATGTTCTCCCTAGCCGTGTCCCTGTTCGGGGAGTGCCGGCAAGCCCACCGCCACCCGTCTGTCGTCGAGACAGACGAAACGTAAGCAAGGGATTTGTGGGGCCGCAACGCGGGGACGGCGCCGTCAGCAAATTGAGATCAATCACGCTCAAACCGAGACCGCCTGGCAATCCGGCGTTTACGGGCGGCGCCGGCAACGCCGACGGCGACGGCACAGATAGGGGACGGCCCCCGGCGGTGTCGCCGGGGGCCGTCTTAGTCGAGTCTGGAGAGGGTCAGTTCATGTTCCAGGGCTCACCGTAGGTGGTGACGCTGTCACCGGCCGAGGAGATCAGCCGGGCGTAGGGACGCAGCAGCACACCACCGGCAGCACCGGTCACCGTGCCGTGCGCGTTGGACACCGCCACCGCACCGTTGGGACCCTTGACGTCCACCGAGAAGGTGGCCACTTCCTGGATGCCCGGGCCGTTACCCAGATCGGCGCTGATCGACACACCGGGGAAGAACGGCGGAGTCGTGATGCCCGGGAACAGGTCGATCGATCCGGGAGAGATGAAGTCCTGGGCGTCCAGGGCGATGTTCGGGGTGGTGTAGCTGAAGTTGATGCCCACACCCAGCGACCAGGGGAAGCCCACCTGGTAGCCCAGCTCCAGCGTGCCCTCGAAATCATCGGCACCGTCACCGGTGACCGCATAGACCGCCTTGCCCGAGTGGAACCACTCGCGGGTCAGCCGGTTGCGGTCCAGCGGATAGACGCCGTTGAGGAAGGTGTCCCACTGCTGAATCGTCAGGGTCCGACCCTGACCGTCGACCAGACTCAGCTCGTTGTCCAAGCCCGCATGCGAAGTCCCCGTGCCCACGAAGAGCGCTGCGAACGCGGCGACCAACGCCAGCAGCACCCGACCAAATACCTTCATGTTCTCCCTAGCTGTGTCTGCGGTGATCCGAGGAACTCACCAATACCGTTGCCGTCCTTGCCCTGACGGCAGCCCACTCGTCGTTGAGACAGAGGAAACGTAAGCAGGCCGTGATCGCGCTGCAACGTGGCGACCGCTTCTCCCAGCGAATTGACAGCTGTTCCCAGTCAATTGGCAGGGCGGGGACATTGTGGGTTCATAGTTGGTCCGCAGAATTCACATGAAACGGCCCCCGGCGGTGTCGCCGGGGGCCGCGTCAGTTGACCGAGAGGAGGTCAGTTCATGTTCCAGGGCTCACCGTAGGTGGTGACGCTGTCACCGGCCGAGGAGATCAGCCGGGCGTAGGGACGCAGCAGCACACCACCGGCAGCACCGGTCACCGTGCCGTGAGCGTTGGACACC
>NZ_NVQF01000175.1 GCF_002592005.1 Mycolicibacterium palauense
CGACCAACGAGAGCTAGACATGGCGGGTGGGAGGGAGCGTCGGATGTGGATGAGAGACAGCACCGAGCGTGCGTGCAGATCGGTGTCGCGGGCGGTGCGGCGATCCGGGCGCACGTTCGGTGCGGGTAGGCAGCGCGCCCGCCGCCTCGCACCCAGGCCCCCGCGCCGGCCCCGTTAGGCTGTCCGCAGTCCTGTCCCAGCGTTGTGTCCCCAGCAAGGAGTGCTCGAGCATCGTGGCGTCCGTCATCGACACCGTCGTCAACCTGGCCAAGCGGCGTGGCTTGGTGTACCCGTCGGGGGAGATCTACGGCGGAACCCGCTCCGCGTGGGACTACGGCCCCCTCGGCGTCGAGCTCAAGGAGAACGTCAAGAAGCAGTGGTGGCGCTCGGTCGTCACCGGCCGCGACGACGTCGTCGGCCTGGACAGCTCGATCATCCTGCCGCGGGAGGTGTGGGTGGCCTCCGGGCACGTCGAGGTCTTCAACGACCCGCTGGTGGAGTGCCTGAACTGCCATCACCGGCACCGTCAGGACCACATGCAGGAGGCCTACCTGGCCAAGCACGCCGGAAAGACCGACATCACCGACCCCGACGCGGTGCCGATGAGCGAGATCGTCTGCCCGGACTGCGGCACCAAGGGACAGTGGACCGAGCCGCGCGAATTCAACATGATGCTCAAGACCCACCTCGGCCCGATCGAGACCGAGGAGGGGCTGCACTACCTGCGCCCGGAGACCGCCCAGGGCATCTTCGTCAACTTCGCCAACGTGCTGACCACCTCGCGCAAGAAGCCGCCGTTCGGCATCGGCCAGATCGGCAAGAGCTTCCGCAACGAGATCACCCCGGGCAACTTCATCTTCCGCACCCGCGAGTTCGAACAGATGGAGATGGAGTTCTTCGTCGAACCCTCCACCGCCCCCGAATGGCACCAGTACTGGATCGACACCCGCCGCCAGTGGTACATCGACCTGGGCATCAACCCGGACAATCTGCGGCTCTACGAACACCCCAAGGAGAAGCTGTCGCACTACAGCGACCGCACCGTCGACATCGAGTACAAGTTCGGTTTCTCCGGCAACCCGTGGGGCGAGCTGGAGGGCGTGGCCAACCGCACCGACTTCGACCTGTCCACGCACTCCAAGCATTCCGGCGCCGACCTGTCGTTCTACGACCAGGCCAGCGACACCCGCTACGTGCCGTATGTGATCGAGCCGGCGGCCGGGCTCACCCGTTCGTTCATGGCGTTCCTCATCGACGCCTTCCACGAGGACGAGGCTCCCAACGCCAAGGGCGGGGTGGACAAGCGCACCGTGCTGCGGCTGGATCCGCGGCTGGCGCCGGTCAAGGCGGCGGTGCTGCCGCTGTCGCGCAACGCCGACCTGAGCCCCAAGGCCCGCGATCTGGCCGCCGAGCTGCGCAAGAACTGGAACATCGAGTTCGACGACGCCGGCGCGATCGGCCGGCGCTACCGCCGCCAGGACGAGATCGGCACCCCGTACTGCATCACGCTGGACTTCGATTCCCTTGAGGACCAAGCGGTCACGGTGCGCGACCGGGACGCCATGAGCCAGGAGCGGGTGGCCATCGACACCGTCTCGGACTACCTCGCGGTGCGGCTCAAGGGCTGCTAGTCGGTGGTGGCGGTCAGGACGTCCGCGCCACGATCACCGGCACCTCGGCGGCGTGCACCACGGTGGCGCTGACCGATCCGAGCAGCATCCCGGCGAACCCGCCGCGGCCGTGGCTGCCGACCACCACCAGCTGGGCGTCGTCGGAGTGGTTGACCAGCCACGGTCCGGGATCCTGGCGCACCAGGGTGGGGGTGACGCTGACGTCCGGGTACTTCTCCTGCCAGCCCGCCAGGCGCTCGCTGAGCACCTCGCCGCCCTTGGACTCGTCGGCGGCGAAGTTGAAGTGGCCTGCGACGCTGAGCGCGTCGGCCCAGGCGTGCATCGCCACCAGCGGGGCGTGCCGGTGGGAGGCCTCGTCGAAGGCGATGGCGGTCGCCAGCTCGGAGGCCGTCGTCCCGTCGACCCCCAACAGGACCGGGGCATGGGCCGCGGGCTCGGCGTGCTCGCGGTGGATCACCGCCACCGGGGAGTGCGCGTGCCGCACCAGTCCGCTGCTGACCGAGCCCAGCGTCAGCCGGTCCAGCGCGCCCATCCCGCGGCAGCCCACGACCACCATCCGTACATCCTTGGAGGCGTCGATCAGCGTCGAGAGCGGGTGGGCGAACAGGAACTCCATCTGCACCTGACGCAGCGTCCGGTCCCCGAGCGTCTCGTCGACGATCCGTTGCGCCGCCGCCAGGATCCGGTCGCCCTCGGCGTGCTGTTCGCGGCGCAGCTCCTGGATTGTCCCGGTGTCGTAGCTGTGCGGGTCGGCGCGCTCGGCGACGCTCATCACCGTCAGCGCCTCGTGGCGCATCGCGGCCTCACGTACCGCCCAGCGCAGCGCGGCATCGGAGTACTCCGAACCGTCGACGCCCACCAGGATTCCGGCCGTGTTCGGCATCTGTGTCATGTCGCCACCTCCGCGGGTTCTTCCGGTGCCGGTCCTGTCCCGGTGCGGTAGAACCGCGGATTCGGCGCAGACCTCGACACCCCTTGCGCTCCATGCTGGTCGGGTGCACCGGGGCGCGAAAGGTGTCCTAAGTCACTCCGGCGCCGCCGTTCGTCCCCCGCCGACGAGGCCGCTTCGGGGCTCTCCGGGACGCCTAGAAGCGCCCGCCACCGCCGCCGTAGCTGCGGCCCGAGGAGTGCGAGGAGCCACCGAACGAGGATGGGCGGCCCATGCTGCGCCCCCCGCCGAACCCGCCGCCGAAGCCCCCGCCCATGCCGCCCATACCGCGGCCCATGCCGCCGCCGAA
>NZ_NVQF01000176.1 GCF_002592005.1 Mycolicibacterium palauense
GAGAGATGAGGAAGGAGGGTCGGCGGCAGCGTCGGATGTGTATAAGGGACAGCCGGACCCCGCACCGCCCGGTGGTTGACCCCGCCGACCTCGAGGCGGTCGCCCGGCAGCTGGGTCGCGAACCGCGCGGTGTCCTCGAGATCGCCTACCGCTGCCCCAACGGTGAACCCGCCGTGGTCAAGACCGCGCCGCGGCTGCCCGACGGCACCCCGTTCCCGACGCTGTACTACCTGACCCACCCCGCGCTGACCGCGGCCGCCAGCCGGCTGGAATCCTCGGGGCTGATGAAGAACATGACCGACCGGCTGGCCACCGATCCGGAACTGGCCGCGGCCTACCGGGCCGCCCACGAGTCCTACCTGGCCGAACGCGACGCGATCGAGCCGCTGGGCACGACGTTCTCCGGCGGCGGCATGCCGGAGCGGGTCAAGTGTCTGCACGTGGTGATCGCCCACGCGCTGGCCAAGGGGCCCGGCGTCAACCCGTTCGGTGACGAGGCGCTGGCCATCCTGGCCGAGGAGCCGGCGATGACGGGCATTCTGGAGAAAGGGCTGTGGGGTTGAGCGGTGTGAGCACACGGGCGGGCGCGATCGACTGCGGCACCAACTCGATCCGGCTGCTGATCGCCGACATCACCGACGGCCGGGTCACCGACGTGGTGCGTGAGATGCGGATAGTGCGGCTCGGGCAGGGGGTCGACGCCACCGGGCAGTTCGCCCCCGAGGCGCTGGCCCGCACCCGCACCGCGTTGGGCGAGTACGCCGAACTGCTGGCCCGACACCGCGTCGGGCGGGTCCGGATGGTGGCGACCTCGGCGACCCGCGACGCCGCCAACCGCGACGAGTTCTTCGCGATGACCGCCGACGTGCTCGGCGAGGTGGTGCCCGGCGCGGTGGCCGAGGTGATCACCGGCGCGGAGGAGGCGGCCCTGTCGTTCAACGGCGCGGTGGCCGAACTGCCCTCCGACGGTGCGCCTTTCGTGGTCGTCGACCTCGGCGGCGGCTCCACCGAGGTGGTGCTCGGCGGCGACGGCGACGCCGCGGGGCAGGTGGTGGCCGCCCATTCGGCCGACATCGGCTGTGTGCGCCTGACCGAACGCTGCCTGCATTCGGACCCGCCCACCGACGGCGAGGTCGCCGCCGCGCGTGAGGTGGTGCGCGAACGGCTGGGTGAGGCGCTGGGCGCGGTGCCCGTCGAGGGGGCCCGCACCTGGGTGGGGGTGGCGGGCACGTTCACCACCATCGCCGCGCTGGCCCACCAGCTGACCGTCTACGACCCGGCCGCCATCCACCTGTCCACGGTGGGGTTCTCCGATCTGCTGCCGGTGTGTGCGCAGCTGATCGCGATGACCCGCAAGCAGCGGGCCGCGCTGGGCCCGATGCACGAGGGCCGCGTCGACGTCATCGGCGGCGGGGCCATCGTCGTCGAGGAGCTGGCGCACGCGCTGGGGACCCGCGCCGGCATCGACACCCTGACCGTCAGCGAGCACGACATCCTCGACGGCATCGCCCTGTCGATCGAACGGGACTGAGCTGCGCGGGGTGTTGCGGCTCCTGGCCGGCGCGGTGGTGCTGGTGGTGTTGGCCGCGGTGGCCGGATACCCGGTGTACGTGCGCCCGCAGATCGACGCGGTGCGCCCGGCCGACGCGATCCTCATCGTCGGCGGGGAGGCGCCGCTGGCACGCTATTGGTACGGGTTGCAGCTCGCCCGTGACGGGTGGGCGCCGCATCTGGTGCTCTCGGATCCGGCCGGGGCGCTGAGCGACCGGTGCCAGGACAGCGAGCCGGGATTCACCGTGGAGTGTTTCGTGCCGGACCCCACCACGACCTTCGGGGAGGCGCGGTATCTGGGCCGGGTCGCTTCGGAACGGGGCTGGCGCACCGTCATCGTCGTGACCTACGCGCCGCACGTGTCGCGGGCCCGCTACATCATGCACAAGTGTTTCGACGGGCAGTTGATCATGACCGCCGCCCCGACGCGGCTGTCGGTGCCGTACTGGGCGTGGCTGTACGTGTATCAGACGGCCGGGTATGTGAAGGCGCTGTTCCAGCGCGGGTGCTGAGCGCGCCGGGTTCAGCTGGGCGGCAGCAGCACCTCGCCGCCGGCGCCGGTGGGCACCCGCGTTCCGGCCAGGGTCAGGCCGAAGAGCACCATCGCCGCGCCGAGACCGAAGAGCAGCCAGGTGTCGGCCCGGTTGACCGGCACCACACCGGCCAGGCTGCCGTAGCCGGTGACCAGGCCCCAGATCCACAGGCCCAGGTAGACCAACCCGGCGGCCAGCAGGAACGCGCGGGACAGCGCGAAGCTGCGGGCCATGGTCAGCCCGGCCAGCCCGGCGACGATGTGCAGCAGGTTGAGCGGCACCGAGACCTCGAAGGTGCCCAGCAGCAGCGCCCCGGAGTGGGCGCCGGCCAGCGTCATCGCGTCCAGGTGGGCGGTGGGGCCGGGAATGAAGCCCAGCACCCCCAGGGTCAGCAGGACGGCACCGACCAGGATCGTGGCGTACTGCACCGCCAGCAGGCCCTCATAGCGTGACTGTTTCGCGGTCCGTGGGTCGGACGTCGGTCTGGTCACCGTCGGGCCTCCTGCCGGGGCCGACGAAGGTGTGGCTCCGACGTTTCGGCGAATACCCCGCCCGGGCGGGGGTTAATCGTGCGGGTGACCGAACTGGGCGGTGAGCGCGCGGGCTGCCGCGGCCGGCGCTCGCCGGGAGGGGATACCTTTGCCCGCCTTGCAGCGACAACCGGTGTCGCCGCACGGCGGGCAGATCAGCAGTGCCCCGGGGCGTCGTTCGGGCTCAGATGGCGGCGGGCGCCGGGGGCGCCTGCGGATTCACCG
>NZ_NVQF01000177.1 GCF_002592005.1 Mycolicibacterium palauense
GCACCGCCGATGGCGAGGGGACCGGCCAGGAATCCTCGGGGGACGGTGACGAGGGCGAAGCATCCGCCGAGGCCACCGAAACCGCTGAGGCCACCGAGGCTGCCCCGCGTTCCCCGGTCCGGATGGCACATGCGGGATGTCCTGACCCGACAACGTCGCGTTGGGATCACCCTTCCACGAATAGCCGTCGTTGAGCGGCTGGTAGGGCTCGTTGCTCTCGCACTGCTTGACCGTCGCCGCACGTTTGCCCGGCACCGTCTCACAGGCCACGTTGCGGGCACCGCGCACGTTGAACGCCGAGTCCTGCGGGATGCGGCAGTACAGGTCGCCCGGCGGCCGGTCGGGTGCGTCGACGTCGGAGGGCACCCGCCTCTGCTGGGCCGGCAGGTAGCCGGTGGTGCAGGGCGGCGGCAGGTTCAGGTTCAGGTTGAAGCTCAGGTAGGCGCCCTTGTGGTCCTGGCGGGCATGCCGGTTGGCGACGCCGATGGCCGAGGTGACCGCGGCCCCCTGCGGCAACAGCACCAGCAGCTGCTCCAGGTTCGGCTGATACGTCACGGCGACCTCACCGACGCTGACCAGGTTGGCCAGCAGGATCGGCAGCGTGGGTTGCAGGCGGTCGAACAACGCGCGCACCTCGTCGGCCGCCGGCGCCCCCTTGACCAGCACGCCGGCCACCGCCGCGTCCTGGCTCTGCAGCTGTCCGGTGATCGAGTCCAGGTTGGCCGCCCAACGCTGGATGGCCCCGGAGGTGTCGGTCTGCGAATCCAGCACCGGCTTGGCCTCGTCGACGAGGGTGGTCAACTCGTCCAGGTTCTTGCGGGCATCGATCGCCAGCGCGGTCGACCCCTTCACCAGGCGGGAAAGATCCGGTCCCAGGCCGCCCACGGCGGTGTACGCCTCGTCGACCACGGTTCTCAGGTTCTCCTGCGGGATCGCCTTCAGGCCGCGGTTGGTGGCATTGAGCAGACCGTTGATGTCCGGGGGGACGAAGGTGTTCTGCTGGGTGACCACGGACCCGTCGGCGAGATACGGCGGGTCGCCGTTGCGGGGCAGCAGCTGCACGTACTGCTCACCGACGGCGGAGACGCTGTGCACCTCGGCCCTCAGATCGGCCGGGATCCTGTAGTTCGATTCGATCGACAACACCGCGTCGACACCGCGGTCGGTGAGCCGCACCTCCTTGACGATGCCCACGGTGGTGCCACGGTAGGTGACATTGGCCCGTTCATACAGACCACCGGCCTCGGGCAGCTCCACGGTGACGGTGTAGCGGCCGACGCCGAGCATCGCCGGTACCTGGATGAAGTTGAAGATCATGACCGCGCCGGCCACGACGGCGACCACACTCAGGATCGACATCTGGACGATCGTCTTGCGGGTGATGTGCATGGCTACCGTCCCTGATCCCAGTGGTAGGGCGCGACCAGAGGATTCTCGGCGGTGTAGGGGCTGGGCAGCTGGCCGATGGTGCGGCCCCACTGCAGCTCCAGCTCCGTCAGGTCACCTTCCCAGCGCGTTCCGGTGAAGAAGCCGCTGTCGATCCGGCTCAGCGTGAGGTCGAAGATGAGGCTGAGGTTGCCGTAGTCCCCCCGCATCCAGTTGTCGATCGTCTCCTTGGGCCACGGGAAGGTCGGGAAGAAGCTCAGCGCGCGGGTCAGCGCCGGGCCCGCGTCGGCCAGCGACTGCAGCACCGGACCGAGATCGCGCAGTTCCTGCACCAGCGCGGCCTTGGTCTGGTTGACCGAATCAGCGGTCAGGGCACTGAACTTGCCGAGCTGAACCAGGGCGTCGGCCAGCTGGTTGCGCTGATCCTTGAGGACCTCCAGGGCGTCCGGGATGGTCTCGAGCGCCTTGTCGACGACCGGCTTCTGCGCCGCGACCTGGCCGACGAGATTGTTCAGGCTCTCGGTGGCGTCGATGATGTCGTTCTTTTGTTCATTGTTGTACTGGATGAACTTGTCGAGCTGCTCGATCAGGCTGCGCAGGTCGGCCTCGCGGCCGGCGAACGCCGTCGAGAAGGCCTTGGTGATGTCCTGCAGCTGTCCGATGCCGCCGCCGTTGAGCAACAACGAGATCGCGGCCAGCGCCTGCTCGGTCGTCGGATAGATGCCGGCCGAGGACAGCGGGATCAACGAGCCCTCGTGCAGACGACCCTCGGGGGCCACGTCGGTGGGCGGGGACAGCTCGATGTGCAGCGAACCCAGCAGGCTGGTCTGGCCCACCTTGGCGGTGGCGTTGGCGGGCAGCTGGACGTCGCCGTTGAGGCTCATCGTCACCAGCGCGTGCCAGCCCTGACGCTCGATCTTGGTGACGTTGCCGACGGTGACGTCGGCGACGCGCACCCGGGAGTTCTGCTCGATGTTGTCCACGTCGGGCATCTGCGCCTGGATGGTGAACGACCCCGGCCCGTGCCCCTGGGTGCCGGGCATGGGCAACGAGTTGAGGCCCTGCCAGTCACCGCAGGCGGTCAGGGCCAGCGCGCACACCCCCACCAGGGCCGTCACGACCAACCGCCGCGCCCGGACGGCCCGGGGCCAGCGCCGGCTCATGATCCGGCTCCCGTCGGAATCATCATTCCCTGCAGCCCGGCGGCGGGGTCGGTAGCCGTGGCCGGAGGCGCCTCGGCGGCCAGGGGTGAGACCTGCCTCTTATTCACATCT
>NZ_NVQF01000178.1 GCF_002592005.1 Mycolicibacterium palauense
CCTTCCCAACCAGCGCGCCAACGCCGGTCTTGATCAGAGAACCTTGGACTTCAGATCATCCTCGGGAAGGTGCGCCCACTTTCACGCCCCCACACCGAGGGTCATCCACAAGTTCTGATCATTGCTCCCGCGGACTGCCTCGAGACCCGACCCGCGGTCGCATGCGATGTGGCGTTCTCCGCAGCCGAACTCTCCATCCAAGCTCAAATGCTTCTCCAGCAACAACGGACGAAAAGCCATGTGCAACGGCAGGAGTGGATCGACTCTTGGACCGAGCTGGAAAACGCTCCCCCCGAGCACGCCGACGCATTGCGCCGACTTCGCGACTATCGCCTCCAGGGTCGCTATGAGCAGGTCGTGTTCACAGTGGACGGGTCCGTGCTCATACCGCTTCTGGAAGTTGTCGAGGAGATGATCCAGGTGGCCGAGACCTACGCCGGACATGCCGTGCGACGACTCGATGAGCAGATAGAGGATGTGGAGTCTGAATGAGTGTGCGTCGCATTGTTGACAATAGACTCCCCAATACATTCAAAATGTCTGCGGTGCTTGGCTTCCCGGGTGAACGAGGTCGGTTGCGGCAGCCTGCCCCAATGCCGCTGCCCCGGCGGTAATCGCCGACATGACGAGCTGCTCAGGCGGCTCGGATTGGGCTGCTCCGAAGCTGCTTCGGCCTTGATCTCGGAGACGATGCGGTGGGCCTCTAGTAGAGGACGACGGCGGCTGGGCCGCCCTGGGTCCCCAAACGGCGTGGTCCGCGGTGACGGACCAGTGTTTGTTTCTTACCGGCAGTCCGACGGATCTGCAGCCGCTGAATCGCTTGAGGGCCTACTCAGGGCGGCGGGGTTGGTCGTGTGGCGCGACCGCAGCGACCTACGCGCGGGCACCACATCCGATCGGCTAGAGCAGGCCCTCACCCAAGGCCTGTCGGCAGCGGTGCTTGTCGTGACTCCAGACACCGTGCATAGCGAGATCGTCCGCGAACGCGAACTACCGCGCCTGCTGCAACTCGACGCAGATCCAGGGTTCAGCCTTTGCATTGCCAATCACGTTGCCCGACAGCCCGACAATTCGAGGTGCGACTTCGAGGCCCCCGACCGGCTACTGCAAACGGCGCCCGCCCGCACCCTGGCCGACAAGAAGCAAACCAACATACTCGACCCCGCTGGCGAGGTCGAGATCGCGCGCGACCTCCTGATGCACCGCGTCGAACAACGGATATCCATGCTCCGCCAACAACAACGGCCTTTCACGATTCGCGTGCAAAGCAGGCCAACACCGTCCGCTATCGATGCCGGCGAGGACGACTTGCACATCCGCCTCAGCGCCGCCACCAGCGGGCGCCTTCCCTCTCCACGCGGGCTCCGGCTCCTTCAGACCACACTGCCGCTAATCAGCGACGCGGTATACGCCACTGGCGCCAGAACCGTACGAATCGCCGGCGGCGCACACCTATCGGTAGCCCTAGCCCTGGGCGCCGCACTGCCTGAGACGAGATTGGGGGTCCTTGAGGTCCTCGACCTCCAGGACCAGGTGTGGACCTCCTTGGCCGGCGACAGACTCTCCAACAACGACGTCCACATCGAACCCATCGACCCGGAGAGGTCATCCACGGCTGGGTGTGAGCGAATCACGGTGTTTGTCAGTCTGACTCCCGAGGCCGACCGCACCGCTTTCGCGCGGCTCATCCGCGAGTCAACCGACGGGTTCACCGCCGCCGCCATCGTGGCGACCCAGCCGAACAGCAGAATCCACGCACGCGAAGGCGGCCGTCTGAGCGCATCCGTCGCGCGCGCTATCAAGGGGCTCGCGGCGAGCAGCGGCCGCGCCGAGGTGCACCTGGCCTTCCACGGCCCGTACACCATGGCTGCGCTCACCGGCCGCTACCTCAACACGTTGCGCACCGTCATTTACGAATGGGACAGAGAGGGCGCCGACGGGCCGACCTACACACCGGTCATCGTTCTGGAACCCGGCACCGCCGGGGGACCGATCAGCGACGTCCTCGTCTAAAGCACTACGCTACGACCCGAAATGCCCGGCGCAGCGGCAATCCGCCGAGAGCAATTCCGTTGAGCCGCAGTGCACTGCTTGTGCCCTCGGCGACATCTTGTATAGCGCAGTGTTCTCAGAAGGCTGACAGAATCCACCTTCTAACCTGGATCGCGTCGTATTGGCGAATTCCCAATATTGAGTGGGAATCACGTCAGCAAGGGTGTGCCGTGCGCTGCAAAATCGTCAACTTTGAGAAATGCCTTGCCCAAGTCATTGAGTACAAGTTCGAGCCTCCAGTGGTCGACTTCGTCGGCCTCGCGGGCATACGGCCTCAACACCTCGTTCGATCGGCCGGACCTCCATGAATCGAGATCCTCCATCACGATGCGATCCCCTTCGCGGTCCACATACGTGCAGTTGCTTAGGTACTCGTCGTACTCAGCGTCATCATAGGTTTCAGCATGTACATGAAGGTCCGCCCAAGCAAATACCTGCGGCAGTAGGTCAGCGTAACTGGCCAAGCCCTTCAGGACTCCCCAAGTCGCGAGAATCTCTATCGGGCCTCCGTCCTCATTATCGATTCCAAGGCTAATTGCACTGCGTCCAGAAGACTTATTGACCTGGCGAGTCCCCGTTACTGAGTCCATCCGGTTCTTGAGTCGGGTTGGTTTGATTCGTTCTCAGTTGATGCTGCAGGCCACTGGGGTGTGGGTGCAGCGGCAGGCTGCAGCGTACTCGGCCGGCGTCA
>NZ_NVQF01000179.1 GCF_002592005.1 Mycolicibacterium palauense
TGCAGCGTGCAGCGGCGCCACCAGAAGGTGATCGAGCTGGCGCCCGCACCGAACCTGGATCCGGTGTTGCGGGAACGGATCTGTTCGGACGCGGTGGCGTTGGCCCGGCGGATCGGCTACACGTGCGCGGGCACGGTGGAGTTTCTGCTCGACGAGCGCGGGCGGCACGTGTTCATCGAGATGAATCCGCGGATCCAGGTGGAGCACACGGTGACCGAGGAGATCACCGATGTTGATCTGGTGTCGAGCCAGTTGCGTATCGCCGCTGGGGAGTCGCTGGCCGATCTGGGGCTGTCGCAGGAGTCGGTGGTCGCGCACGGGGCGGCGCTGCAGTGCCGGATCACCACCGAGGATCCGGCCAACGGGTTTCGCCCGGATACCGGGCGCATCAGCGCCTACCGGTCACCGGGCGGGGCCGGGATCCGCCTGGACGGCGGGTCGAACCTCGGCGCGGAGATCAGCGCGCATTTCGACTCGATGCTGGTCAAACTCACCTGCCGCGGCCGGGATTTCGCCACGGCGGTGCGCCGGGCCCGCCGCGCGGTCGCGGAGTTCCGGATCCGCGGGGTCGCCACCAACATCCCGTTTCTGCAGGCGGTGCTCGACGATCCGGACTTTGTGGCCGGGCGGATCACCACCTCGTTCATCGAGGAGCGTCCGGGCTTGCTCACGGCGCGCTCCAGCGCCGACCGGGGCACCAAGATCCTGAACTACCTGGCCGACGTGACCGTGAACCAGCCACACGGGCCGCGGCCGTCGACGGTGTACCCGCACGACAAACTCCCGTCGATCGACATCACCGCGGCGGCCCCGCCGGGGTCGCGCCAACGCCTGGCCGAGTTGGGCCCGGCCGGTTTCGCCGCGTGGCTGCGGGATTCGGCGGCCGTGGCGGTCACCGACACCACGTTCCGCGACGCGCACCAGTCGCTGCTGGCCACCCGGGTGCGCTCCACCGGGCTGTTGATGGTCGCGCCGTACCTGGCACGGCTGTGCCCACAGCTGTTGTCGGTCGAGTGCTGGGGCGGGGCAACCTACGACGTGGCGCTGCGGTTCCTCAAGGAGGACCCGTGGGAGCGGTTGGCGGCCCTGCGTGAGGCGATGCCCAACATCTGTCTGCAGATGCTGCTGCGCGGGCGCAACACCGTGGGCTACACGCCGTATCCGGAAACGGTGACCCATGCGTTCGTCGACGAGGCCGCCGCGACCGGTGTCGACATCTTCCGGATCTTCGATGCGCTCAACAACGTGGCCTCGATGCTCCCGGCGATCGAGGCGGTCCGCGAAACGGGGACCGCGGTGGCCGAGGTCGCGATGTCCTACACCGGCGACCTGTCGAACCCGGGTGAGGATCTCTACACCCTGGACTACTACCTGCGTCTGGCCGAGCAGATCGTCGCCGCCGGGGCGCACGTGCTGGCGATCAAGGACATGGCCGGGCTGCTGCGCGCCCCCGCGGCGGCCACCCTGGTGGCCGCGCTGAAGTCGCGGTTCGACCTGCCGGTGCACGTGCACACCCACGACACCCCCGGTGGGCAGCTGGCCACCTACGCCGCGGCCTGGGCCGCCGGCGCCGACGCCGTCGACGGTGCCTCGGCGCCGATGGCCGGCACCACCAGCCAGCCCGCCCTGTCCTCCATCGTGGCCGCCGCCGCGCACACCGGGTTCGACACCGGCCTGTCGCTGTCTGCGGTGTGCGATCTGGAGCCCTACTGGGAGGCGCTGCGTAAGGTCTACGGGCCGTTCGAATCCGGGCTGCCCGCCCCCACCGGGCGGGTCTACACCCATGAGATCCCGGGCGGGCAGCTGTCCAACCTGCGTCAGCAGGCCATCGCGCTGGGTCTGGGGGACCGGTTCGAAGACATCGAGGCCGCCTACGCCGGGGCCGATGCGGTGCTGGGCCGGCTGGTCAAGGTGACCCCGTCGAGCAAGGTGGTGGGCGATCTGGCGTTGGCGCTGGTGGGTGCGGGTATCACCGCCGGTGAGTTCGCCGCCGACCCCGCACGCTACGACGTTCCCGATTCGGTGATCGGTTTCCTGCGTGGGGAGTTGGGGGACCCACCCGGGGGTTGGCCGGAGCCGTTGCGGACCAAGGCCTTACAAGGTCGTGGCCCGGCCCGGCCCGAAGAGCCCATCGGCGCCGAGGATCAGGCCGCGCTGGCCGCGCCGGGCCCCAAACGTCAGGCCACCCTGAACCGGTTGTTGTTTCCCGGGCCCACCGCGGAGTTCGAGGCGCACCGCGAAACCTTCGGCGACACCTCCCAGTTGTCGGCCAACCAGTTCTTCTACGGGCTGCGCCAGGGCGAGGAGCACCGCGTCACCCTGGAAAAAGGGGTGCAGCTACTCATCGGGCTAGAAGCGGTCTCCGACCCGGACGAGGCCGGCATGCGCACCGTGATGTGCATCCTCAACGGCCAACTGCGCCCGGTGCTGGTGCGTGACCGCAGCATCGCCTCGGCCACACCCACCGCGGAGAAGGCCGACCGCACCAACCCCGGCCACGTCGCCGCGCCGTTCGCGGGGGTGGTCACCGTCTGCGTCGCCGAAGGCGAGGCGGTCGAGGCCGGGCAGACCGTGGCCACCATCGAGGCGATGAAGATGGAAGCCGCGATCACCACCCCCACCGCCGGCACCGTGGCGCGTGTCGCCCTGACCACCGCCACCCAGGTCGAAGG
>NZ_NVQF01000018.1 GCF_002592005.1 Mycolicibacterium palauense
TTCGTCGGCTTTAGTTGTGGAGTGGCGGTGGTGGTGGCGGAGGAGGAGGCGGTGGATCATGGTGACCGTACTGCTGGTTGTGATCCTGGTGGTCGCGGTGTCGGTGCTGCTGGCTTTCGTCATCGGCTACAACAGGATCCGGGCCGCCGACGTCCGGGTTGACGAGGCTCTGGGCGGCATCGACGTCGAGCTGACCCGGCGCGCCTCCCTGGTACCCGGTCTGGTGCACACGGTGCAGACCTTCGCCGCCCACGAGAAGTCGATCCTCGACCACGTGACCGACGCGCGAGCCGCACTGGCGTCGGCCACGGCGGGCACCTCGGTGGTCCAGCGCAGCACGGCCGAGTCGCAGCTCGACACGGCGCTGGCTCCGCTGCTGGCCCTGGGCCAGACCTATCCGCAGCTGAACTCGTCGACCAACTTCCTCAATCTCCAGCAGAACCTCGCCGACACCGAGGACAAGTTGGCCTTCGCCCGCCAGTACTACAACGACGCGGTCGCCACCCTGAACAAGACGATCACCACCATTCCGTGGATGTTCGTCGCGGGCGCCACCGGGGTGTCGCAGCGGGAGTTCTACCAGAAGCCGTAGGGCCGCACCCGCCGCTGGCCCGGCGGCTCGTCCCTCGCCGCATCGTCACCCTCGGGTGCCTGGTGGTCGGGTTCCTCAGCGGCTCGTCCCTCGCCGCATCGTCACCCTCCTAGACTGTCCGGGTGCGTCTCGTCTTCGCCGGCACCCCGGAACCCGCGCTACCGGCACTGCGCCGGCTCATCGCCTCACCGCGCCACGAGGTGGTCGCGGTGCTGACCCGGCCCGACGCCGCGGCGGGCCGGCGCGGCCGGCCGACCCCGTCACCGGTGGCCCGGCTGGCCGAGGAGCACGGGATCCCCGCCCTCAAACCGGCGCGCCCGAACTCACCGGAGTTCCTCGCCGAACTGCGTGAGATGGGGCCACAGTGCTGCCCGGTGGTGGCCTTCGGCGCCCTCCTCGGCGAACCGCTGCTGGCGGTGCCCGAACACGGGTGGGTGAACCTGCACTTCTCCCTGCTGCCCGCGTGGCGGGGCGCCGCCCCCGTCCAGGCGGCGATCGCCGCCGGCGACACCATCACCGGGGCCACCACGTTCCTCATCGAGCCCAGCCTGGACAGCGGACCCGTCTACGGCGTGGTGACCGAGGCGATCCGGCCCACCGACACCGCCGGCGACCTGCTCGGCCGGTTGGCCGACTCGGGCGCGGCCCTGCTGGAGGCGACCCTGGACGGTATCGAGGCCCGGACCGTGACCCCGGTGCCCCAGGATGCCGAGGGGATCAGCCTGGCGCCCAAGATCAGTGTCGAGGGCGCGCGGGTGAACTGGTCGCTGCCCGCCTTCGTGGTGGACCGCCAGATCCGCGCCGTGACTCCCAACCCGGGCGCCTGGACGATGGTCGGTGACCTGCGCCTCAAACTGGGGCCGGTGTCGGTTGTCGGGGCAGGCGACGGGACCGACGGGCTGGCCCCCGGGGAGATCAGCGTCGAGCGCAACCGGGTGCTGATCGGAACCGGTTCGGATCCAGTGCAGTTGGGCACGGTGCAGCCACCGGGAAAGAAGCCGATGAACGCCGCCGACTGGGCCAGGGGTGCGCGGATGCGTGCCGTGAAGGCGTCATGAGCGAACGACACGCCCCCCGCCGCGGCGGCACCGGGCCGCGCAGGCCGCGGCGCAGACCACTGGATCCGGCCCGGCGGGCCGCGTTCGACGTCCTCACGGCGGTCTCGGACCGCGACGCCTACGCCAACCTGGCCCTGCCCGCTTTGCTGAACGAACGCGGGATCGTCGGGCGCGACGCCGCGTTCGCCACCGAACTGACCTACGGGGCCTGCCGCACGCTGGGGCTGCTCGACGCCGTCATCGCCGCCGCCGCGGGCCGGCCCACCGACCGCATCGACCCGGTGTTGTTGAACCTGTTGCGGCTGGGCGCCTACCAGCTACTGAGGACCCGGGTGGAACAACACGCCGCGGTCTCCACCACCGTCGAACAGGCCGGTATCGAGTTCGATTCGGCGCGCGCCGGATTCGTCAACGGTGTCCTGCGCACGATCGCCGGGCGCGACGAGGCATCCTGGATTGCCGAGTTGGCGCCGGCGATCAGCACCGATCCCGTCGGCCACCTGGCGTTCGCGCACGCCCACCCGCGGTGGATCGCGCAGGCGTTCGCCGACGCGCTGGGCGCGCGCGCCGCCGAACTGGAGCAATTGCTGACCAGCGACGACCAGCGTCCCGGCGTGCATCTGGCGGCACGTCCGGGCGCCCTGACCGCCGCGGAACTCGCCGACGCCGTGGGCGGCACCCCCGGCACCTACTCGCCCTACGCGGTGTATCTGCCCGCCGGGGATCCGGGCCGGCTCGCACCGGTCCGCGACGGCCAGGCGCTGGTCCAGGACGAGGGCAGCCAACTGGTGGCGCGTGCCCTGACGCTGGCGCCGGTGCAGGGCTCCGACGGCGGACGCTGGCTGGATCTGTGCGCCGGCCCGGGAGGCAAGACCGCATTGCTGGCGGCCATCGGCGCCCAGCAGGATGCCACGGTCACCGCGGTGGAGCCCGCGCCGCGTCGCGCCGAACTGGTGGAGCAGAACACCCGGGGCCTCGGCGTCGAGGTGTTGCGCGTCGATGGCCGTGAATCGGGCCTGGCGCCCGGGTTCGACCGGGTCCTGGTGGACGCCCCGTGCACGGGTCTGGGGGCGCTGCGCCGCCGTCCCGAGGCGCGCTGGCGCAGACAGCCCGCCGACATTCCGGGTCTGACCAGGCTGCAGCGTGAGTTGCTGGCGGCCGCGATCGCGCTGACCAGGCCAGGCGGTGTCGTGCTGTACGCCACCTGCTCGCCGCACCTGGCCGAGACCGCCGGCGTGGTCGCCGACGCGCTGCGTCAGCAGCCGGTCGAAGCGCTGGATGCCCGTCCGCTGTTCGCACCCGCGGCCGACCTCGACGCCGGACCGGCGGGAACCTGGGTGCAGCTGTGGCCGCACCGGCATGGGACCGACGCGATGTTTGCCGCTGCGTTGCTGCGTACCCGGTGACTTAAGGTAGCCACATGTCCCCGCGGCCCCCACTGATTGCCCCGTCGATCCTGTCCGCCGACTTCGCCCGGCTGGCCGACGAGGCCGCCGCCGTGGAGGGCGCCGACTGGCTGCACGTCGACGTGATGGACGGGCATTTCGTGCCCAACCTCACGCTGGGGCTTCCGGTGGTGGAGAGTCTGCTCGCGGCCACCGACATCCCGATGGACTGTCATCTGATGATCGACGACCCCGACCGGTGGGCCCCGCCCTACGCCGAAGCCGGTGCCCACAACGTCACCATTCACGTCGAGGCCGCCGCCGACCCGGTCGGAGTCGCCCGCGACATCCGCGCGGCCGGCGCCAAGGCCGGGCTGTCGGTGAAACCGGGCACCCCACTGGAGCCCTACCTGGAGATCCTGCGCGACTTCGACACCCTGCTGGTGATGTCGGTGGAGCCGGGGTTCGGGGGCCAGAGCTTCATCCCGGACGTGCTCTCGAAGGTGCGCACCGCACGCCGGCTCGTCGACGCCGGTGAGCTGACCATCCTCGTCGAGATCGACGGCGGCATCAACGCCGACACCATCGAGGCGGCCGCCGAGGCCGGCGTCGACTGCTTCGTCGCGGGGTCGGCGGTCTACGGTGCCGAGGACCCGGCCGCCGCGGTGGCCGCGCTGCGCCGACAGGCCGGTGCGGCCTCACCGCATCTGCGATGCTGAGCGTCGAGGAGGCCATGCGCCTGGCCGTCGAGCACGCCGAACAGGTCAAGGGCGCGACATACCCGAATCCGCCCGTGGGTGCGGTGATCCTGGACCGCGACGGCGCCGTGGCCGGGGTCGGGGCCACCGAACCACCCGGCGGCGCCCACGCCGAGGTGGTGGCGCTGCGGCGGGCCGGTTCCCGGGCTGCCGACGGCACCGCCGTGGTGACCCTCGAACCCTGCAACCATCACGGTCGCACCCCGCCCTGCGTGGACGCCCTCCTGGCGGCGGGGGTTTCCTCGGTGGTGTACGCCGTCGCCGACCCCAACCCGGTGGCCGCCGGGGGCGCCGAGCGGCTGTCCGCGGCGGGCGTACAGGTGCGGGCCGGGGCCGAGGTGGGGCTGGTCGGCGGCGGTGTGCTGCGGGAATGGCTGCACAAGCAGCGCACCGGCCACCCGCACGTCACGTGGAAGTACGCGGCCAGCATCGATGGCCGCAGCGCCGCGGCCGACGGCACGAGCCAGTGGATCACCGGAGAGGCCGCCCGCGCGGACGTGCACCGCCGCCGCGCCGTGGCCGATGCGATCATCGTGGGCACCGGGACCGTCTTCGCCGATGACCCGACGCTGACCGCGCGCCTGCCCGATGGCAGCCTCGCGGCCCGACAGCCGTTGCGGGTTGTGGTCGGTATGCGCGAAATCGCGCCGGAATCAAGGGTTCTCAACGATGACACTCGGACGATGGTGATCCGGACGCACGACCCGCGGGAGGTGATCCGCGCGTTGGGGGACCGCACCGACATTCTGCTCGAGGGTGGGCCCACTCTGGCCGGCGCGTTCCTGCGGGCCGGGCTCGTCGACCGGATCCTGGCCTACCTGGCCCCCATTCTGCTGGGCGGGCCCGTGACAGCGGTCGACGACGTCGGTGTGCCCACCATCGCCCGGGCGCGGCGGTGGCGATTCGACGGTGTGCAGCCCATCGGGCCGGATCTGCGGCTGTCGCTGGTGCCGGATTGAGACCCGTTGGCGTAGAACACCGCCGGCCGACGAGTCGTGCCAGGATGGCAGGGGTGACCTTGCTGCGCCGCGTGCTCATCGCGGTCGGGGTGGCCGCGATGCTGGTCGCCCTGGCCGGTGTCGGGGCGCACTTCAGCGGCCTGGTGAGCACCAGAATCGTTCTGGTGGCCTCGTTCACACCGCTGTTGGTGCTGGCCGGTGTGCTCGCGGTGGCGCTGTTGCTCGCTGCGCGCCAACGGGTGCTGGCCGGGTTGGCGGTGGTGGTCGTGGCGCTGGGGGCCTGGACCCAGGCGCCGCTTTTCCGGGGCACGGCGGCGAACGCCGCCGACGGCGGTGTGTCGATCACGCTGATGCAGGCCAATATCCGTCTCGGTGAGGCGGATCCGCAGGCGCTGGTAGACACCGTGCGTGCCGAGGACGTCGATGTGCTCACGGTGGTCGAACTCACTCCGGGCGCGGCCCGGGGGCTGGCGGCGGCCGGGCTGCAACGGTTGCTTCCGCACTCCTATCTTCGGCCCCGCGAAGGTGGGGGCGGGGCGGCGATCTTCGCGAAGTATCCCCTCAGCGAGCCGGCCGAACTGGATGGATTCGCGCTGCACAACATCCGGGCGCTGGCCGATATCCCGGGAGCCGGCAGCGTTGCGGTGTACGCGCTGCATCCGGTGCCGCCCTACCCGCAGCCGGCCTGGAAGTGGGATCTCGAGCTGCGCCGGCTGCGCGGAGTGTTCGCGGCCGAGCGGCACCCGTTGATCGTGGGCGCCGACTTCAACTCGACCTACGACCACCGCCGGTTTCGCGACCTGCTGGGTGATTCGGCACCGGGCGCCACGGCGGCACCGATGTTCGACGCTGCCGAACACGTCGGCGCCGGGATCGTGACGACCTATCCCGCCGACCGGTGGTACCCGCCGCTGCTGGCCATCGACCGGATTCTGAGCAGGGGAGCCACACCGGTGTCGTTTCACCGGGTGGACCTGCCCGGCTCGGACCACCGCGGAGTCGTCGGCGGGATCCGCCTGCCCCGGGCGGACTGACCGGTCCGGACAGCGCGGGCGGCACGGTCTGCGGCCACACTGAACCGCGGCCATACTGAACCGCGGCCGAACCAGGGCCGCAACGCGATCCAGCGCACGGGGCCGACGGCGGGTCAGCGGAGGGCCGAGACGCCATCACTGGATGCGGGCCGCGACGAACGTTGCTCCTCGATCATCGCGACCACCGCGGAGACGTACGGTTCCCGCACGATCGAATGATGGTCGCAGTCCAGCCGTTCGATGCGCAGGCGGCCGGTGAGCAGGTGCGGCCACAGGCGTTCGTCGTCGCGGTTGAGATGGCTGAGCACCAACAGCGTGTTGCCGGCCCACGGCGCCGGGCGGTGCATCAACCCGACCCTGACCCCCACTTCCTCCATAGCCTGGGACTGACGCCGACTGTTGCCGTGGGCCAGTCCGGCCAGCGGCAGAAGCATTCGGCGCCGCCACAATTCGGTGCGGCGCAGGCGGCTGTCGTCGAGGGTGAGGGTCGAGTCGGGCAGCGAACGGCGGATTCCGCGCACCGCCCCGGGAGAGATGAACGGGTCCAGCAGGGCCACCAGCGCAACCTCCTCGCCGGCGGCCTCCAGCCGCCGCGCGACCTCGACCGCGATATAGGAACCCAACGAGTGACCGATCAGGGTGTAGGGCCCGCGGGGCTGGATCCGTCGCAGATCACGCAGGTGCCGCCGGGCGGCACGCTGGATGGTCCAGTCCGGAATGCCCCTGTTCTCCAGCCCGTTCGGGACGAAGGCGTACACCGCGGCGCCGGCGCCGGCGCGGTCGGCCAGCGGGAGGAAGGTCAGCGCCGAGGCTCCCGCGCCGGTGAAGCAGAACAGCGGCTCGGGTCGCGTCTCGGCCGAGAGGTGACGTATCGGCACCGTCGTCGGGGCCAGCGGTAGCCGCGGTGCCGGCGGCTGTGCGCCCGAACGCTCGGTGACCGTGGCCGCGAACTCGGCGACGGTGGGTGCCTTGGCGAGGTCGGCGTGAGCCAGCCTGACACCGTGCAGGTCGCTGATCCTGGCCAGCATCTGCGTGACGGTCAGCGAGTCACCGCCGAGCGCATAGAAACTCTCGGTGCGGCCGACCTCACGGAGTTGGAGCACCTCGGCCCAGATCTGTGCGACGGCGGCTTCCAGTCCGTCCCGCGGCGGCGCCGACTGTGCCCGCGCGGGCGGGGGCAGCGCGTTCAGGTCGAGCTTGCCGCGCTCGGTGCGGGGGAGCGCCGTGAGCATCACGATATGAGCCGGCGCCATCCAGGGCGGGAGGTCACGATGGATCCGTGAGCGCAGTTCGGCCACCGACGGCGTGCGGGCGTCCCCCGCGGGCGCGAGATAGGCGACCAGTTCGGTGGCGCCGCCGGAGGACTGCGCGGCGTCGAGCGCAAGGACCGCCGCTTCCCGGACGTCGGGGTAGCGCAGTAGGGCCGCCTCGATCTCCGCGGGCTCGACCAGGTAGCCCCGGATCTTGACGGCCGCACCGGCGCGACCGAGGAGTCTGAGCACTCCCGGCGGGTCCCAGCGCCCGATGTCACCGCCGCAGAACGTCCTTGTGCCGTCCCGGTTGTCGACGAAGGTGCCGCCCGCGGCGGCGGGGTCGAGATATCCCAGCGCAAGGTACTTCGAGGTGACCGAGACCGTGCCGTCGGCGGCGACGTCGATGACCTTGTGCGGGGCCGGTATGCCGGCGGGAATGGCCCCCTCGGGGATCGGCGCGCCGGGAGCGATGTCGTAGGCGGCGATCGCGCTCGCCTCCGATGACCCGACCCAGTTGGTGAAGGTGGCCTGGGGTGCCATCTGGCGCGCCCGATGGGCGTGACGGGCGTGGGCCGCCTCACCGGTGGTGATGATCCGTTGCAGAGAGGGCACCACGTCGCCGCCGGCCGCGGTGGCGACCGCGTCGAGGAACGCTGGTGTCGAGATCATGACCTGCGCACCCGTATCACCGAGCCGCTCGAACGCCGATCGGGCCGTCTCCGTGCGCGGGTCGAGGGCGACCACCTCCGCCCCGGCCAGGAGCGAGCCGGTCAACACGTTCAATCCGGCGCCGAAACTGATTGGCAGGCAGAGGGCGACCCGCCGCTGGGCGCCGATCCCGAACCGGTCGTGCAGGAGCTGGGCGTCACACAGCCACATCCCGTTGCTATGCAGCACGGCCTTGGGGACGCCGGTGGAACCCGACGTGAACTGGATGCTGGTCACGTCGTCGGTGCCGAACCGATGGCGCGCCAGTGCGCTGTGCGGGCCGGAGCCGGGCGTCAGCGACGACACGCGGCAGTGCGCGGGCAGTTCGTCGGCCGGGGCGCTGTCGGGGTCGTCGGTGAGCAGGGTGTCGACGCGGTAGCCGAAGCGCTCCAGGATGTCGGTGATGGCTCCCACCCGAGTGGCCGGCAGACCGGGATCCACGGCCACCAGAACCGATTTCGACGCGAAGAGGGCGATGATCGCCCCCACCGCCTCGGTGGACAAGCCGGCCGAGAGCAGGACCGCCCGTGGGTGGTCGGGGTCGGTGTCCAGCCGCTCGCCCCACCGGGCGGCGATGTCCGCCAGCTCGCCGTAGTGCACGCAGGAGTGTCGGGTGCGCACCGCGGGGGAGGCGGCGAACCGCCGGGCGGTGTCGTCGAACTGGTCGATCACCGACCGGTAGCGCAGCGGACGGTCGGCGGGGGCGCGGTGGGGCTCGGGTGTGGCCGGGTTGCTGTGGTCTTCCATCGGTTCGTCGGGTTCGTCGGGGCGCAGGGCGCGGCGCAGCAACCGCACCGTCGGGACCGCGATGAGCAGGGTCGAGAGGAGCTCGGCGGCGAGGTAGGTGTAGCCGACGGCGTTGATGCCCCACAGCGGTGTGGTGATCGCGACCCCGGAGACGATCACCACACCCAGCAGGATCTGGACGGCCACGGCGAACTTCAGTCTGCGTTGCAGCCGTGCCAGCGCCACGTAGATCGTGAGCAACGCCAGGGAAGGCAGGGTCAGCGCCATCAGCCGGATCAGCGTGGTGCCCTGAGCGGCGTATTCGCTGCCCATCACACCGAGCACCAGCGGCGCGGTGAGCAGCAGGGCGAGCCCCCCGATCACGGCGGCGCCACCACACATCAGGGTGAACCGCACGGTGCACGAGCGTAGGTCGGCGCCCGGTGAGGAGGCGGCCGCGATGAACGGCGCCGCGGTGGCGTTGATCAGCACGCCGAGGGTGTTCATCACCAGCCAACACATGGAGAAGTAGGCGTTCATCTCGGTGCCCAGTCGAGCCACGATGATCAGCGGAACCAGAAGCGGCACCACGACTCCGACAGCGTTGATCAGATAGGAGCTGACGAAGAAGTGAACCAGCTCGGCACGTGCGGGCAGGCTCGGGGCCCCGTCGCGGCGGCCGCCGACGGGCCGGATCACCTTGGTGGCGACCAGAGCGGTGATCGCGGCGGCGGGCACCACCCACGCCCACACGATCGCCGAGCCGGTGGCCAGCGGGATGCAGGCACCGACCAGGATGAGCTTGACCGTCGACTGGGTGATGTTCTTGGTGGCGATGGTTCGGGCGCGCCCCAGCCCGATGAGAATCTGGTCCTGGATGGCGAAGGCGGCCAGGACCGCGACGAACACCGGGAACAGCGCGGTCTCCAGCGGTCCGGTGAACAGTGCCTCCCGGGGCCCCACGGCGATGAACACCACGCCGAACAGCACGGCGGCCAAAAGGATCGTCGTCATGCCCAGGCGGATGTAGCGGCGCGTGTGATGGCCGGACAGCGGAAGAAAGCGCTCGTAGAGACTGCCGAGGCTCAGGTTGGCCAGGATCGCGATGAGGGTCGCCGAGGAGATGATCGCCGAGGCGCGGCCAACTTCGGCGGTGGCGTATCCGCGGGCGGCCAGCGTCCAGAAGGCAAAGCCCAGAACGCCGGTCGCCGCGCTCGACGTGATGACCGCGGCGATGTCGATGCCCAGTGCGCGGCCGTGCAGCCACGGGCGCGACTGCCGGATCTGCGGGGAGTCGGCGGAGTAGTTGTCGATCATGCGGGCGGCAAGGCGTCAGCGCTCGTCGCAGAACTCGGTGATCGGCAGTCCGACGTGGCGTGACTCGGTGGGGAGGTAACCCAGCAGCCGGTCACCGGGTTTGAGGTCGGTGACGTTGTTGACGGTGCCGCCGGGGCCGAGCAGCCGGACATGCCAGTCGTCCTGGGTGATCACGTTGACGGTGTCGCCCTGCGGGGTGGTCGCGGTGACCGACAGCAGGGGGCGCCGTTCGATCTTGACCCGGCCGATGCGTACCTCGCGGGCGGTCCCGTCGCTGCGGACGGCGAGGATGGGTTGTCCGGCGCGCAACTCACTGACATAGCGGGTCCGGTTCTCGGGTACCAGGACATAGGAGTGCACGGCCCCCGCATTCCAACGGAACGGGCGGGTGGGCATATACGGCAGTGGGTGTGTTTCACTGCAGGACAAGAACATACCTCCAGCGAACGAGCCGATCAGACAGCCCTCGTCGGACTCCAGCAGCGAACAGGTGTCGATGCAGGCGCGGTCGCCCATGCCGATGTGTTCGACGCCGCCGACGGTCAGCTCGACCAGGCCGATCCGCTCCGCGCGGTGCGACACCACACGGGCGAGGGTCGCGACGTCGTCGGGGCCGGTCGGAGTCAGCAGCAATCCGTCGGAACCGTGTTCGAGCACCAGCTTGACGATCTCGGCGTCGGTGATGTCGTTGACGACGGTGATGGTGCGCCCGTCGGAGTTCTCCGCCGCGGCGATGACGATCTCCAGCGGGATCTTCGTCGGGTCGGTGAAGGTCAGCACCGTCCACGGCGCGGTCCGGACCAGATCGCAGGCCCGGTGCAACGTCGCGGCATCCGAGACCACCACCTGCGTGGCCCATTCGGAGCCCGACCAGGGCCCGGTGGGACGGTCACCCCGGACCAGCACCAGGTCGGGCTCGCCGTACGCGGCCGCCCCGATCTCGGCCTGCTGGATCGCCGCCTCGTCGGCGTCGACGAGGTTGTCAGGGTTGTCCGCGGCGAGGATCCTGCGGATCGTGGGTGGTAATTCGCTCAGGGTGGCCGCGTCGTCGCAGACTATGCCGTCGAGGCGATGGTGGATGGCCGCCTGAATGACGGCGGGGCGCTGGTCGGCGTCGACACCGCGAAGGTCGACCCAGGCGAAGTGCTGCTGGTGCCGACTCACCCCGGCGGAGGGCATGGGGGTGATGTGGTCGGTGACGATCTCGGAAAGCTCGGTCATGGGGTCCTCGGATGTGGGAAAGGAACTGCCGGTCAGGCAGATTCGCGGGAAGCCAGCAGGGGCCGGGAAGTGCCGCTCCGTGCGTCGTGCAGTCGTTCGGCCAGGCCGGCGGCGACGCGCTGGGGGTCGTGTGCATCGAAGATCATGCGGCCGAAGCTCAGACCGGACACCCCCGACGCGGCGACCTCGGCACCCAGTGCGATCGCGGTGTCGTCGTCGCCGCATGCGGGGCCGCCTGCCACCAGAATGGGCAGCGGGCAGGAGTCGGCCACCGCCCGCATCGCCTCCGGAGATCCCGCATAGTCCAGTTTGACGATGTCGGCGCCCAGATCGGTGGCGATCGCCGCCAGGTGTGACAGGGTCTCGATCTGGGACTCGATCTGGATCTCGACCTGCGCGTCGACCAGCTCGCCCCGTGACCGTGTCTGCGGGCCGCGCGCGTACATCATCGCCAGCAACGGCACCCCGAGCGCTTCACACGCCGTGGCCACGGCGCCCAGATCGCTCAACTGTGTTGCCTCGGTGAGCGATCCGACGTTGATGTGGACACTGACCGCATCGGCGCCCAGTCGCAGGCACTCCTCCACCGAACCCACGATCACCTTGCCGGTGCGATCGATGGCCAGTTCGGTACCCGCCGACAGGTGGATGATCAGGCCCATGTCGGTGAAATGCACCGGGTCGATGGAACGGGCACGTCCCTTGTGGACCACGATCGCGTCGGCTCCCGCGGCGGCGAGCATGCCCGCCGTGCTGTCGGCATGGTCGGCACCGCCCAGCGGGCCGATGGTCACCGAATGGTCCATCGGCACGACCAGGGCGCGGCCGCTGTGGGTGTTGAAGATCCGCGACAGGCGAATCCGCTTCCCGGTGTCTCCGCGCCGACGCCACGCGCGGTCTTCAAACATGGTTGCTCCGATCGAATGCGACCCAAGGGTTTGCATAGGCAAGGCTAGCCTAAATCATGTGGAAGTCGTGTCCTACGTGGGGGCGACTGCCGGCGGGCCCAGCGTGGTCCGCCCGGTCGCCGTGGGGGCGGCCGCGGGGTCCCGGCCGAACCACCTCAACCGAAGCGCCACGGAGTGGGGAAGGGCAGGCCGAAATACACCTCGCCCAACGCATCCTGTTCGGCCGGTGAGGTGGCCCAGCGGTAGAGGCGGGCCCGGCGCAGCGGCCATTCCATCGGGTCGTCGCTGAACCGATGCAGTGCCGCGGTGAGGGTGGCCGAGAAACTCTGGGCCTGCCAGACCCTGGGTAGCGCGGTGGCGCTGTAGGAGTCGAGGAATCGTCGCCGGCCGGTGCGATAGAAGGCGCCGAGCGCGTGCGACAACACGCAGGCATCCGAAAGGGCCAGGTTGAGTCCTTTGGCGCCGGTCGGCGGGACGATGTGTGCGGCGTCGCCGAGCAGAAACAGCGACCCGTACTGCATCGGTTCGGTGACCTCGCTGCGCAGCCGGGCCAGGCTGCGATCGAGGATTTCGCCCGTCTCCAGTGGGGGACAGTCGTCGGCGTCGCTGCGGCGCAGCAGCTCCTTCCAGATCCTGTCGTCGGACCACTGGGAGAGGTCGGTCTCGGCGGGCACCTGAAGATACTGTCGGGTGATGTCGGTGCCCCGCATACTGTGCAGCGAAAGACCCTCGGGGTGCGCGCAATACATGCCTTCCGCGGTGACCGGCGCGGTCCGGGCGAGAATTCCGAGCCAGGCCACGGGGTAGTCGCGCACGAGGCGGGTCAGCGCGGTCGGGGGCGGTAACGTTCTGCAGAGGCCCTGGCTGCCGTCGCAACCGGCTACGAAGTCCGCCCGGACGTGATGCGTCTGCCCCTCGACGGTGAATGTCACTGTCGGGTGGTCGGTGTCGATGTCGGCGACGGCGACGTTCTCGGCACCGAAGATCAGCGGCAGGCCCGCGCCGAGGCGCGCTTCGACGAGGTCGTGAACCACCTCGGACTGGCCGTAGACGTAGCTGTGCCGCCCCGAGCGGGCATGCAGGTCGAGGTGGTGGGTCTGCCGGTCGAAGCGGACATAGAACCCGTCGTGGACCAGTGCCCGGGAATGCAGGCGGGAGCCGACACCGATGTCGGTGAGCAGCTCGACGCTCACATGTTCGAGAATGCCCGCCCGAACCCGGTTTTCGACATAGTCTCGGGACCGGTGCTCAATCACCACCGCGTCGATGCCCTGGAGATGCAGCATCTGGGCCAACGCCAGGCCTGCAGGGCCGGCGCCGATGATCGCGACTTGGCAGCGCACCAACGAGTCCGTCCTTTGTTGAATCCGGATCGGCGACCCCGGACCACAGTGGGGGCGGGACGCCGAGCCTGTGCGGGCTCTCAACCCGCCACCAATAGGTAGAGGCAAGCCTAACCTAATTATGTACTATCGTGCAGTCCGGGGCGGGGTGCGACGGATATCTGACACCGGGGCCCAACACCGAGATCGCCATGGCGACCACCGTGATCCGGGATCGCGGACGACCTGAGAAAGTGACTGACTCTTCGTGACTGAACTGGCTTCCAACCGCACGGATCGGCGCCCGGACCCGGAGTTCACCGACTCCCATGCCGACAACGAGGCCCTGCCCCTCGTGCCCGACGGCGAGTCGGCCGACCGCGACGATTCCGACCGTCCGTCGGTCACCGTCGTGATCCCCACACTGAATGAATCACGCAACCTGCCCTACGTGGCCGGGCGGATGCCGCCTGTCGACCAGATCGTCGTGGTTGACGGCGGCTCGGTCGATGACACGGTGAAGGTTGCCCGCGAGCTGTGGCCGGACGCTACCGTGTTGCGGCAGAGCCGATCCGGCAAGGGCAACGCCCTGGCGTGCGGCTTCCGTGAGGCCACGGGAGACATCCTGGTGATGATCGACGCGGACGGTTCCACCGACCCGGCCGAGATCCCGTTGTTCGTCCGGGCCTTGACCGGCGGGGCCGACCTGGCCAAGGGCAGCAGATTCGCCCACGGCGGTGGCAGTGACGACATCACCCGGTTCCGCCGGGTCGGAAACTGGGGCCTGAACTGGTTGGTCAACCGGATCTTCCGCACCGCGTTCACCGATCTGTGCTATGGCTACAACGCCTTCTGGCGGCATGCGCTGGCGGCCGTGGACCTGCCGCCGACCGAAATGGCGGACCCGCAGTGGGGCGACGGCTTCGAGGTCGAAACCGTCATCAACGTCCGAATCGCCCGGAGCGGCTTGCGCATCCGCGAGGTCGGTAGTTTCGAGGGCAGGCGGATCCACGGGCGTAGCAACCTCAATGCCTTCAGCGACGGTCTGCGGGTGTTGCGGACCATCGGCCGTGAACGTCGTGAGCACAGGGCCGTCGGCGCCAAGATCTCGACCCGGGACTGAGCGGCCCCGAGAACGCCGCAACCGGCCCCGGGCCGGTTGCGGCGTTACGCTATTCGGGCGGCATCCATTTCCACTTCTCGATGCCGGACCCGTCGTGGCGGAACACCACGGTCTCTCCGTTGCGGTACACCAACGTCCAGCCCGGCGCGGTGGACAGGTAGCTCTGGAACTCCGGGATCGCCTCGGACCGGTACTCGTTGTAGTACCTGATCGCCTTGCGCGACTGTTCGCTGAAGACGACGTAGATGTCGAAGGGGCGCTGGTCCAGCGCCCACTCCAGGGCACCGAGTTGCTCGTCGGTCGGGAACGTGGCCTTCTCGCCGGTGAGGTTGAAGCTCAACGGATTGTCGAAATCCGGATCGCGCAAGGTCAGTTCGGCGTAGGGCTCACCGACACGTGCCGGCATGCCGCCGGGGTGCAGCATCATGATCCGCACCCCGGGCTCGGCGGCTGCGGTGATCGCGTTCATCACGGTGATCTGCTCGCGGCTCTCCACGACCATCGGCCACAGGGCCACGTAGGCGTGGAGCCCGGCCACGCCGGCCACGCTCAGCCACAGCGACGCCGCGAGAGCAGGTGCCGATCGGCGGCCCGGCCCCGCGTGGTCGAGGGCCCGGACCAGCACGGGCGCGATCAGCAGTCCGCACCCGATCAGGCCATAGAGGTAGACGCGGAAGATCGCCTCGCCGCCGTAGCTCTGCCCGAGCAGCAGCAACAGCGGGGAGAACGCCAGGATGCACGGGGCCAGGATCGGGCGTCCGCGTCGGCGCAGCCACCAGGCGGCCCCCACCGCGGAGGCGACCACCGCCACCGACAGCGAGCGGCACACCACCGACGTGAACCACTTGGCCACGCTGCTGTCGAACCGGCTGAAGTTGCTCGAGGCGTTCTGGACCGGGCTGCCACCGGACAGCAGCCCGTAGGGCAGGACCGCCTGCAGGTTCAGCAGCAGGTAGCCGACCGCGACGACCACCATGGCCACCAACGCCCACCAGGGTCTGGCGCGCCTGGTCACCACCAGCAGACCGGTGGTCAGCAGCACCCAGAACGGGGTGAGTTGGTGGGAGGGCACGACGGCCACGAATGGGATGATGGCCAGCGCGCCTGCCGCCGGGGTCTCGCGCGATGCCAGCAGCAGCACCATCAGCCCGAAGGCCAGGATGAGCGTCCAGGCCTGCGGGGAGAAGTAGTCCTGGCCCACCCAGTTCACGAGTTCGACGACGAAGGCGGCGGTGAGCGCGACCCGTCGGCTCCAGGAGCACACCCGTGCGGCACTGAAGACGGTCAGCGCGATGAGAATGTGCACCACCGGGGCAAAGACGTGGGCGATCGTGGTCGGACTCAATCCGGAGACGTCGCAGAACCACGCCGAGGTGACGAAGAAGGCGGGCCACTGGGCGTAGATGTCGGTGCCGTTGGGTTGGATCAGGCCGTGGATGAGGATGTAGTCGACCACGGCGATGTGCTTGTAGGTCCAGTCGTATAGCGGCATCTCCGTGGCAACCGTCGTCGTCACACGGCTGACGACGATCGCGGTCGCCAAGGCGAGTACCGCCGCGGGTAGGTGTGCCGAGCGGATCGCCGAGACGAAGGCCAGTGCGGTGACGACGATCGCGACCGCCAGGACGGGGCCGGACCCCGAGAAGAGCAGCCCGTAGAGGCCGGCGTCGGCACCGGGCAGGGCCGGCAGGCTTGCGGCCCACATCACCAGCGCGGCACCGCTCATCGCGACCGACGGGTTCGCCCATCTTGACCGCGGCACCGTGGCGGGCCGGCGGATCTCGGGTATCCGCAGCGTCGGCCAGCTGTTCCGGCGGTACCAGAGAACGCTGCTGAGACCCACCGCGACGATACCGACGACGAGGATGCCCTGGGGGTGCCAGCGGTAGGACCACATCGCGGCGATGGTGACGATCGTGGTCACCGACATCCCGAGGACCGGCACCACCCCGGCGCGGGCGCGCGGCGGAATCGCCACCCAGCTGAGAATGGCCGAACCCGGTGCGATCGCGACGAAGCCGGCAAGGAACAGCCCGCGCACCGCAGCCGGCACCGGCAGCAGGGCGGCGGCCCCCAAGAGGGCGCCGACCGCTGCCAGGTCGGCCGGGCGGGTGGGCGTCCGCGGCCAGGGCAGGGGAGTCGTGGACGACGCGGGGCGACCGTCGGTGTCCCCGGTCGCGGGTACGGCGGCGGCTGGGCCGACCATCTTCGTTGCGCTCACCTCATGCACCGGACAACGGGTTGTCGCTGTGCGCGTTCAGCGGCCGGGCGCCCCGGCCCTGGCGTCTACCCCGCCACAGCGCCCACGGCCCACCGAGCACCCAGAACACCTCGGTCCTGCCGACGCCGCGCGGCACCGCCCCGCCGAACCCGCGGGCCGGTGCGGCGACCGCGCCGTAGGCTGCCCCGAACCGGGCGGTGTCGCGCAACCGGCGACGCGCCACGGTGAGTGCGCGGCGCCGGTGCCCGCGATCGAGTGCGACCTTGGTCAGCCAGGCGCCCAGCCCCAGCCCGTAGCCCTTGGCCTGTGCCAGCAGTGCGTCGGGATCGCTGCGGTGACGATGCCAGACGATGGCCGCGGGGTCGTTCACCAGGGTGTGACCCCCCGCGACGAGCCGGTAGAACAGGTCGATGTCCTCGCCGCCGCGGGTCGCGGTGCCCGCGCCCAACGCCTCGTCGAAGCCGCCCATCCCGACGACGACGGCGCGTTTGACGGCGAAGTTCGCGCCGGTCCCGTAACGCCCCACATGGAACGGGAAGAGCGGCAGGTCGGCGGGCGGCTCCGCCAGGCAGTACCGTCGCGGGCTCAAGGAGTCCGCCCAGGACACCCGCTGATCGAAATAGGCCTGTGCGGCCGTGCGCAGTTCCCCGCTGGGCACCAGCCCACACACGCACGCGGCGTCGGGATGTTCGCCGAATCCGCGGGCCAGCCCGTGCAGCCAGCGCGGATCGACGACGACGTCGTCGTCGGTGAAGGCGACGAGACCGTGGCGCGCGGCCCGCAGCCCGGTGTTGCGCGCGGTGGACAGCCCCGGGGTGGGTTCGAGGACGTAGCGCAGTCGCGGGTCGCCGGCCGCGTCGACCACCCGCGCGGTCGCGTCGGTGCGCGGAGCGTTGTCGACGACGACGATCTCGAACTCCGGGTAGTCCAGCGCCGTGATCGAGGCCAACGCGCCGGCCAGGTCCTCGGGCCGGTCCCGGGTGCACAGCACCACCGAGATCGGCGGGGTGGCGGCCGCGGGTGACCGGGTGACTTCCGGCAGGGGCGGCACCGGGACAGTGAGCACGCCGTCGACGATCTCGGCGTCGACGAACCCGATCGGATTCATGTGGTGCCGAATCAGGATCCGGGCCCGCGCATAGTCTTTCGCCTCGGCCGGTTCGACGATCACGTGTCCACGGGCACTGTCGGCGTGATCGAGGTCCAACCAGCCGACCCAGCGGGCATGGGGTCCCCCGTCGGGTGCGGCGGAACGGGGCATGGCGGGGGAGAGCAGCCGTGGGGTCATCGGGTGGTCACCCGCACCCAGTCGACGAGCATCGTGGCCGGGAAGGGCGTGGACGCATTCGGCGGGCCCGGCCAGTCCCCGCCGACCGCCAGGTTCAGCAGGAGGAAGAACGGTGCGTCGAACACCCAGCTGGCGCCCGGTTCGAGGTTGAACGGCGTCACGGTGAGCAGCATGATGTCGTCGACCCCGGTGGTGATCCGTCCGGGGGTGCGTTCCACCCAGTAGGTGTGGAACTCTCCGGCGAGGGGGAACGGGGCCGGACCCGTCGCCGAGATCTGCTGTCCGCGTGCCGTCCCGGTCTGCGGGGCGTGGACCCCGCTGTGGTACTCGGCCGCCTCGTTGAGCGTCTCGATCACGTCGATCTCGCCGCAGGCCGGCCATCCGACCTCGCGTAGGTCGACGCCGAGCAGCCAGAACGCCGGGTGCAGCCCGGCGCCGGCCGGCAGCGCGATGCGGGCCTCGGCGCGGCCCGTGGTGAACGCGAACGAGCTCTCCGTGGTCACGCGCGCGGAGGTGATCGTGCCGGCGGCGTCACGCCGGGCGGTGATCGCCAGATGGCCGGCGCCGTCCAGGCTCACGTTGGCGGGGTCGTCGGTGTAGACCTGCAGTTCGCCGTTGCCCCAGCCACCGCCGCCGGTCTGGGTTCGCCAGTCACCGCCGGGCGGGCTGCCCGCCGGACCGTCGAACTCGTCGGAGAACAGCACACCGTCGTGCGCGGCGGGCTCGGCATGCCCGATCACGGGGGGCAACGAACAGCCGGTCACCAGCATCGAGAACGCGACGACGGCGGCCCGTCGCCGCAGACGTGGCCGACCCGAGTGCCGGGGGCCCGTCATGCGTCGGCCTCCACGCGCTCGGCGGGTTCGGCCCCGGGGGTGAGGCGAGGATCGGGGCTGTCGGTGATCACGGGTCTGCGGGCGGAGCAGCTCACCACGATGAGCGCGATGAGTACCGAGTACACCACGAGTCGTTGGGTACCCCCGGGGCCGAGCAGGGCGGTGTAGCCGCCGACGTAGGCGAAGTAGCCGACCGTCCCGGCCAGTCCGGCCGCGGCGGCGAACCGCCTGGCGCCGCAGGGAAAGGAGGCGGCAGCCGACGGGGAACGGCTGGATCCGATCAGGAAGATCGCGACGGGGCCGAACACCAGGAACACCGTCAGCGCGGTCGTGTGCAGCGCATAGTCGCCGCGCTCGGTGACGACCCCGGCGACGGCGAGACCGACGCCGGCAGCCATCAGGAGCAGGCCGTGCGCCGCCGCGGCGGCCCGGCGCAGGATCCACGACAGCGCCACCGCCGCCACGGCCAGGCCGGTGATGACCAGCGCGACGTCCATGACCGGGTACAGGGCGCTGCAGGGTCGGTTGCCCTCGGGGCCGCAGAACGGCACGCCGAGCGGCCCGATGTGGTCGTCGCGGTAGCCGTAGTGGCCGCGCCAGGTGGCGGCCACCACCCACTCGGCGACGAAGTAGACGACGGTCACGAGGGCGGCGACCATCGCGAACCGCGGGTGGTGCAGCGCATGTCGGACCCGGCTCATCGGCGGTGTTCCTTTCCGGGCGTACGGGATCCACGGGGGGTCGGCCGGAGCAGTCCGGTGGCGAAACCCATGGCGGTAAGCGTGAATCCGAGCACCAGGGCGAGCGCCCGGCCGGGTGTGCGACGGGCGCGCCAGAGCCCGGAGGTGAGCACCGTGGCGGTGTAGCCACGTTCGCTGGCCAGTGCGGGGCCGGCCCCGGACATGCGTGCCAGCGCCGCCTTCGAACGGCCCTCCTGGTAGCAGCGTCGGGCGAAATAGCCGGGTGTGGCGCGCTGGTCGCCGACGTGGTGGGTGACGCGGAAGCCGGTGCGCCGGACGATGCGCCGATCGGGAAAGGCCTGCTGGAGGCGCACACCCATCAGTGTCTCCTCGCATCCGCTCGGCAGGTCGCCGACGCGTCCGAGCCGCGTGGAGAAGCCCTCGATGCGCAGCAGCGCACTGCGTCGGACGGCCATGGCCGCCCCGATGGGATTGCGGATCGACGCTCCGTCGGCGGGCAGGCCGCGGTAGTCGCATCCGACCACCCAGCCGAATTCGCGCGGGAACCACCGCGGCGGTGCCCCACGCTGCCATTGCGCGTCGACGGCGCCGCCGATCGACACGACGGTGTCGTCGGTGAAGGCGCGCCGGGCGGCCTCGAGCGCACCGGCCCGCAGGGTGGCGTCGTCATCGAGGAACACCACGATGTCGTTGCGACAGAGAGCGACTCCGCTGTTGCGGGCTCCGGACAGTCCACGCTCGTCGGTGTTGGTGGCCAGGACGATCCGGTTGTGGAAGGCCTGGTGCAGGGCCGCGTGCAGCTCATCGTTGTGGTCGACCACCACGATCACCTCGTCGGCGGGGCCGGCCTGCGTCAGCGCCGAGTCGACGGCGTCGACGAGGTGGGGCCAGCGGGCCGAGCTGAAGCAGCAGATGACGAGGCTCAGCAGGGGGTTGCACGCGCTGACGTGGGCTGCAGAGGCAGGGCTCAGGGACACGACGACTCCGGAGGCGGGGCAGGGACGGCAAGGACGGCGAGGGCACGGTGGCCGTGCCGCCGCGCTTGGTAAAAACTAGGTTAGCCTAACCTAGGCTGCGTCAGGTCGTGCATCCGGTCCGCCACGGTGCGCAGTGCCTCGTCGACCCGGTCCGGATCGAACACGGTGTCGTGGAATTCGGCGGTGAGCCACAGATTGTCCGATGTCCACGCCGAGGTCACGGTCACGCCCTCGGCGTTCATGGGATCGCTGGCGACCAGGATGTGCGCCGCGCCGCGATCGGTGAACGGCCACAGGTGTACGCGTGCGGCACGGCCCACATTGGAGTGCAGCAGTCGCACCCGCGGGTGGCCGGGGTGTCGTTCGGCGACATCGGCACGCCGGCGCCGGGCCTTGAGGGCGCCGACGAGCAGATTGGCCACCGGGCGGCCGCTTCGTGCGGAGCGATCCATCTCGGCCTGCAGGCCGACCGGTCCGTCGTCGGCGTCGATGGCGAAGTCCAACCCCGCCGAGAACGAGGCCAGCGTGTCCGATCCCGTGCGCAGGTAGCGGCGCACGTCGAACGGGATCTTCACGATGTTCTCCACCGTGAGGCCCGCGTCGGCGAGGCATTCCCACAGCGCATAGGTGCACAGGGTCACCATGCTGACGCCGGGTAGGGCGGCGTCGCGGCGTCGCCGCACCTCGGTGACGAACTCACCGGGCACCCCGACGAATCGTGTGCACGGTGAGGGTTTGAAGACCCCGCTGGTTTTCTGCGCGCCGACGGGCACTGACGGGATCGGGCGGCGGCGGTAGGCGCCCAGCACGGACGCGATGCGCCGGGGGTCGGAGGCGAAGGTGCGCACTCCGGCGCTCAGCAACGGTGGGATCCGGTGCCGGTAGGGAGCCAGGAACGTCGGGTCGCGAGCGTCGACCGCCCCGAAGAGGACGTCGAGCACGGTCTGCACGAGCGGCACCTCGCCCAATCCGTGGCTGAAGTCGATCGCCAATTGATCTCCGGCGCACAGGATGTGGAGGCCATCCGGGCCGTTCTCCGCGCGCAGGGCGCGCACCGCGGGAAGCAGCCGAGTAGGCGGGGCGCCCGCCGGTAGGGGGTCGGTGACGTTGATGGTCCGCGTTGCGTCAACCGGTAGCCGGTGCCAGTGGTTGGTGTGTGTCGAGGGCTGCAGGCACAGTCGCGTCAGCGGGCCCCCGTCGGCCAGTGCGGAGAAGCGTTCGACGAGAACCTCCCACGGCGGCAGTGCCAGCGGCCCGACCAGGACTGTCGACCGCCGCCTGCTGTGGGCGACGTCGAGTGCCGCGACGCGAACGCGGTCGACGGGTTCCGGGCGGGTCATCAGGCTGGCCATGTTGCGCAGACTTTAGCAAAGGCTTGCCTAATTTGAACCGGTCCGGTGTCCGTCGGTGGCGGCATCGACGACGGACGGCCCCCTCGGGAGCGAGGGGGCCGTCCGCGTCGTGGTGGGGTGGTTACCGGTCGCCGCCGGAGCTGCTGCTGCCGGACTTGCTGGCAGAGCCGCTACCCGAGCCGCTACCCGAGCCGCTACCGGACTTGCCGGCAGAGCTGCTACCCGAGCTGCTGCCGGACTTGCCGGCAGAGCTGCTACCCGAGCTGCTGCCGGACTTGCCGGCAGAGCTGTTGCCGCCCGACCTGTTGCTGCTGGAACCGTTGTGGTTCGAGGAGCCAGCGTCGGACTTGTTGTCCGACTTGCTGTCGGACTTGCTGTCCGACTTGTTGTCCGACCCGGAATCCGACTTGCTGTCGGACTTGCTGTCCGACTTGGAGTCCGCGCTGTCGCTGTCGCTTCGGTCGTTCGCACCGCTGTCCGCCGCGTCGTCCGCGCCGGAGGTGTCGTCGGCCTGGTCGTCCGAGCTTTCCGATGCATCAGTCGCGTCGCTCGGCTCGGTGTCGGCGTCGTCGGACTCGGTGGTTTCCGCCGCGTCCCCGGACTCGTCCGTGGCGGTCTCCGCCGTGCCCTCGTCGGTGCCCTCTTGTGTGGCGTCCTCGCTGGTCTCCTCGGTGGCCGCTTCCTCGGTGGTCTCCTCGGTAGCCGCCTCGTCGGTGGCCTCGTCGGTGGCTGCGCCGTCCTCGTCCTCGGACGTGGCATCGACGTCGACCGTCAGCAGTGAGTCGGGCGAGGCCAGGGTTGTCGACGACACCGCGGTCGCATCGGCGGCGTCCACCTCGGCCTCGGACTCGGACTCCGCTTCGCCATCCGTCGTCGAGGTCTCGGAGTCCCCGGACTCCTCCCCGGACTCCTCGGACTCGGAGTTCAGGTGCCAGGCAATCTGATTGGGAAGCTTGAACAGCAGGAGCTCCAGCGGTCCATCCTTGGTCAGTAGCCCCGGGAACTCATAGTCGGCCACGCTCGGCATGTAGCCGTTGAGGAACGCGTTCAGCACCTTAGCCGGCATGTTGACCACATTGCTGACGGCGGTCTCCCAGTCCTTGGCCTGCACGGAATCGATCACGGAGTCGAGGAGGTCGGTGAACTGGAACACCGCGGCGAATGGGGGGCCCAGGACCGAATACACGTAGCCTGCGCCGGCGTTGCCGGTCAGCAGGTCGTCGACCACGTTGGCGAGCTTGTCGGCGCCGAAGGTGCGCGCGATCTTGCCCGGAATCTCGAACGCATCGAACAGCGGCCATCCGGCGTACCCGATGCCCCACACGAGGTAGGAGTCCAGGGTCTGCCATGCCTGGGTGAATTCCCCCTCGGCCAGCGACTCCCGGATGGACTCCAGCGTCGCCGGCAGCTCGGCGAGCTGGTCCTGCAAGCCCTCCTTCGTGCCCTGCAGGCCGGTGCCGATGGTGGAGGCGTAGGTCGGCAGATCGGCGAAGAACTGTTCCCAGTTGCCCGAGTCGAACAGGCCGTCGACGAGCTCGCCGATCGCCTCGGGGGTGGCGGACAGAATTCGCCCGACGGCCGGTAGGGTCTCGGTGCCGATCGCGTTGAACCCGTACTTGACGTTGGCGACGGTCTCCGAGATCGTGCTTTGCCACACTTCGCCGGGCTTCTCCCAGGCTGCGAGCTGCACCGCGCGGTTCTGGACCTCGGTGAGCTGGGTCAGCGACGGTGCCGCCGGGGTGATGGCGATGACCGACGCTCCCGTCATGGCGACGCCGGCGACCGCCAGTCGCTTGTAGAGCGGATTGGGTCGTGGGGGAGCGGGCGAAAAGTGCTGGCCCGGTTGGGGTTGGAGGGCTACCTGCATGATGCTCCTGGTTTGATGATGGGACGACAGCCACAGCGGGCCGTGCGGAACATTAGTGCAGGCTTACCTAAGCTGCAATGCCTTCCCTGTGAGTTCGCTGCCGATGTCGGAGCTGCGCCCCTCGTCGATCGGCATGGCAGGAGCCTCCGATCCGGCTTAACTGGCAGGCGACCACGTGCGGCCGGCGGCCGGCTCGCGGACGTTCACGCCGAGCCGCCGCGCGGGCCGCCGGCGCGCCGGACGGAATTTGCCGGCGCGGCCGGTGGCCGTCGGCCGGCGGAGGTCGCAGTGTCGTAATGCGGCCCTAATGCGGCCCTAATGCGGGCCGCTACCCGCCGCCCGGGGCGGTCACCCTCGGTGCCGTGGCCCGTTTCGCCGGCGGAACCGCACGGTCGGCTCGGCGTCGGGGCCGGCGGTGCCGCGCAGCTGCTGGGTCGGCTGGTCGCCGCCGTAGGGATGACCCGGGCCGGGGGGCACGGTGATCACCTGGGTGACGTCATCGTGGGGGGCCGGGGGCCCGCCGTCGGCGTCGGGTTCCTCGGCGTGGTCGTGGCGGCCGGCCACCACCAGACCGAGCAGGGCGCCCACCACGCAGACGATGGCGGTGATGGCGAAGATCTCGCCGTACTGCATGGAGAACGCGAGCCGGTATCGCGCGGCTTCGGCGGCGATACGTGCGGCCAGGCCGGTGGCGGGTTCGACCGGCAGGCTCGTCAGGATCTGGTTGAACCGGTAGAGACCCCAGGCCGAGAGCGCGGCGACACCGACGAGCATCCCGGTCATCCGGGCGACCACCACCAGCGAGGAGGCGATCCCGTGCTGAGCCGGCGGTACCACCCGCAGCGCCGCCGAGGTCAGGGGGCCGATCACCAGGCCCAGGCCGAATCCGGCCAGTGCCAGGTCGGTGTCGAAGGCCGGCAGCGTGAACAGCCCGAGGTCGTGTCGGGCCGACAACACGTCGACGCCCCATTTGGACACCAGCCAGTAGCCGCCGGCGGAGATCAGCAGACCGGCGAAGATCACCAGGCGGTCGCCCACCCGGGTGGCCAGCCAGCCGCCGAGGACGGCACCGACGGGGAGCGCGACGAGGAAGCGCAGGAGTAGTCCGGCGGCGGCGTTCTGGTCCATCCCGAGGACACCCTGGCCGAAGAGCTCGACGTTGACCAGGGTCACCATCAGGGCTGCCCCGGCGCACACCGAGGCCGCCAGGGCCGCCAGGAACGGGCCGAACCGGACCCCGGCCGGCTCGATGAGCTTGGTGCGCGCGAACCGCTCCCACCCGAAGAACGCGATCGCCGCGACGATCGCAGCGGCGACCACGGGCAGCCCCCAGCTGGGCAGTACCTGCTTGCCGTCGGGGGCCGGGTTGTACAGGCCCACCACGGCCAGCCCCAGCGCGAGCGCCAACAGCAGACCGCCGATGACGTCGACCCGCTCGTCGGCGTGGGAACCGCGGTCGCGTCCGGGCAGGCTGAAATGGATCATCACCATGGCCACCGCGGCCAGCGGGATGTTGATCCAGAACACGTCACGCCAGGTGTTCAGCGCCCAGACCACCGCGATTCCGTACAGCGGGCCCAGCACACTGCCGAGTTCCTGCGCCGCGCCGATGCCGCCCAGCACCGCCGCACGGTTGCGCGCCGACCACAGGTCGGCCGCCAGGGCCAGGGTCACCGGCAGCAGCGCACCACTGGCCACGCCCTGGATCACCCGTCCCACGATGAGCATCGTCAGGTCACCGGACAGCGCGGTCACCAGCGAGCCGACCGCGAACCCGGCGAGGCTGGCCTGCAGCAACAGCTTTCGGCCGAACCGGTCGGAGGCGCGACCCAAGAGCGGCATCGCAGCGATGTAGCCCAGCAGGTAGCTGGTCACGATCGGGGTGGCCTGCTGGATCTTGTTGATGGGGATACCGACGTCACGCATGATGTCGGTCATGATCGTGACCACGACGTAGGTGTCCAGGGCACCCAGCAGGACAGCGAGGCTGCCCGCGCTGATCGCGATGCGCCGGCTGGTCGTCGCGGACTTCGCAGACACCGTCACGGCAGGACTCACACCGGAGGCTTGGTCACGGTGACGGGCTCGTTCCACTGCGAGAGCGTCATCTGGATCGACTGATCGCTGCTGGGCTGGACCTCGGCCCGGACCAGGTTGTGGTCACCGTCCTTCTGGATCCAGGCGGTTCCGGGAACGGCGTTGGTGGCCTTCAGCTGCGGGACGAGTTTGTTGACCGCGTCGGCGCTGACGTCACCGGTGATCTTGACCGTGTCGATGCCGTTGATGCTCTCCGTCGCCTCGGATTTCGGGTCGGAGAAGCTCGTGAGCATATTGGACAGCCCCGTCTGCGGATTCAGGATCGACGACGGGTCGTAGATGTCGACCGCGGGACCCAGATCCAGCCAGTTGTCCGGGCTCAGCTCGGCGTAGAGGATGCCGTCGGTGACCACCAGGCCGGCATCCAGATCGGATCCGCCCATCGTGATGGTGGCGTCGCCCTTCACCGCGACGGCGGGCACGTTCGTCAGGTCGCCGGAGAGCTTCTTGACCGGAAGGCCCTCGATCTTTCCGTTGACGGCGATCTCCAGGTGTGCGCTCTGCAGCTTCTTGGTGGTCTGGCTGGACTGCTGCAGCAGTTCCTTGGCCTCGGGCAGGGACTCGGTGCCCGAGTCCGATGATGAGCAGCCGACCAGCAGCGCCGCGGCGGTACCGACGGCGGCCAGGGCCAGGGCGAGGCGGGACGATCGACGACGCGTCTGCATGACTGCATCGTAGAGGGTGGCCGGGGGCAGCCCCGATCTACGCGAGGGCGGTGGGCGCTCGTAGCCTGGTGGGCGTGTTCACCGGAATCGTCGAAGAACTGGGCGAAGTCGTCGGCAAGGAAGACCTCGGCGATGCCGCCCGGTTCGTCTTCCGGGGCCCGGTGGTGACCGCCGATGCCGGCCACGGTGACTCGATCGCCGTCAATGGGGTCTGCCTGACCGTGGTCGAGGTCAGTCCGGGCGGCGCGTTCAGCGCCGACGTGATGGCCGAGACGCTCAATCGCTCCAGCCTCGGGGCGCTCGAGGTGGGCTCGCGCGTCAATCTGGAGCGTGCCGCCGCGGTCAACAGCCGGCTGGGCGGGCACATCGTGCAGGGGCATGTGGACGGCACCGGAACGGTGGTCTCGCGCACCCCGTCACCGCACTGGGAAGTGGTCCGGATCGCACTGCCGGCCGCCCTGTCGCGCTACATCGTGGAGAAGGGCTCGATCACCGTCGACGGGATCTCGCTGACCGTGTCCGGTCTGGGTTCCGATTCGACCGTGTCCGGTCTGGGTTCCGACTGGTTCGAGGTCTCGCTGATCCCCACCACCCGGGAACTCACCACGCTGGGCTCTGCTCCGGTCGGCGCGACGGTCAACCTCGAGGTGGACGTGCTGGCCAAGTACGTCGAGCGGCTGTTGGGCTCGCGGTAACCGCGGATCTGCCGTCCCTGTCCGGACAGCAGCCCGGTGCGCCCGCCCGCCGGCCGTCGAGCTGGGCCGATTTGTCTCTTCCGGGGTGGTCGGGCGTACGTTTGTCCGGCACCGGGGCCACACCCGGGCACCACCGGATGGACGGGGTCGTGAACCAGTCGGCACCGGGATTCGTTCATACTGGTGGAAGCGTTCTTCTCAGTGGTTCCGCGGGGAACCGGGCAAGGTGGCACAGATGACGAGGCTGGATACCGTCGAAAGGGCGGTCGCCGACATCGCGGCAGGTAAGCCTGTGGTGGTCATCGACGACGAGGATCGCGAGAACGAGGGCGACCTGATCTTCGCCGCGGAGAAGGCCACCCCGGAGCTGGTGGCGTTCATGGTCCGCTACACCTCGGGCTACCTGTGTGTCCCGCTGGACGGCGACATCTGCGACCGGCTCGGGCTGCTGCCGATGTACGCGGTCAACCAGGACAAGCACGGCACGGCCTACACGGTGACCGTCGATGCCCGCCGAGGGATCGGGACGGGTATCTCCGCGGCCGACCGGGCCGCCACGATGCGTCTGCTCGCCGACCCCGAGAGTGTCGTCGACGATTTCACCAAGCCCGGCCACGTGGTGCCGCTGCGCGCCAAGGAGGGCGGCGTGCTGCGGCGCCCCGGCCACACCGAGGCCGCCGTCGACCTGGCCCGGCTGGCCGGGTTGCAGCCGGCCGGCGCGATCTGCGAGATCGTCAGCCAGAAGGACGAGGGCGCCATGGCCCAGACCGACGAGCTGCGGATCTTCGCCGACGAACACGACCTGGCGTTGATCTCCATCGCGGACCTCATCGAGTGGCGGCGCAAGCACGAGAAGCACATTGAGCGCATCGCCGAGGCGCGGATCCCCACCCGTCACGGCGAGTTCCGCGCGGTGGGCTACAAGCCCATCTACGACGACGTCGAGCACGTCGCGCTGGTCCGCGGCGAGATCGCCGGACCCCACAGCGACGGTCATGACGTGCTGGTGCGGGTGCACTCCGAATGCCTCACCGGTGACGTGTTCGGGTCGCGCCGCTGCGACTGCGGCCCGCAGCTTGATGCCGCGATGGCGATCGTGGCGCGCGAGGGCCGCGGCGTGGTGCTCTACATGCGCGGCCACGAGGGGCGCGGCATCGGGCTGATGCACAAACTGCAGGCCTACCAGCTCCAGGACGCAGGCGCGGACACCGTCGACGCCAACCTGAAGCTCGGACTGCCCGCCGACGCCCGCGACTACGGCATCGGCGCCCAGATTCTGGTGGACCTGGGGGTGCGCTCGATGCGGCTGCTGACCAACAACCCGGCCAAGCGCGTCGGCCTGGACGGCTACGGGCTGCACATCATCGAGCGGGTGCCGCTGCCGGTGCGGGCCAACTCGGAGAACATCCGCTACCTGATGACCAAACGGGACCGGATGGGTCATGACCTCGCCGGTCTCGAGGACTACGTGGAATCACACACCATGGACGGCTACGACGAGGGCGTCTACCTGCTGGGGGAGCGCAGCCCGCGGGACCCCGGCGATTCGGGTACGGCGCCGTGAGCGGAGGTGCCGGCGTCCCGGACATGCCCGTCCTGGACGGGGCCGGGCTTTCGGTGGCGATCGTGGCCAGTACGTGGCACACCACCATCTGCGATGCGCTGCTGGAGGGTGCCCGCCGGGTGGTCGAGCGCAGCGGCATCTCCGACCCCACGGTGGTCCGGGTGCTCGGCGCGATCGAGATCCCGGTGGTGGCCCAGGAGGTCGCCATCCGCCACGACGCGGTGATCGCCCTGGGGGTGGTGATCCGTGGTCAGACGCCGCATTTCGACTATGTGTGCGACGCCGTCACCCAGGGGCTGACCAGGGTGTCGCTGGACGCGTCGACCCCGGTGGCCAACGGGGTGCTCACCACCAACACCGAACAACAGGCTCTCGACCGCGCCGGGCTGCCCGGCTCGGTCGAGGACAAGGGTGCGCAGGCCGCCGCGGCCGCGGTCAGCACGGCGTTGACCCTGCGCGACCTTCGCGAGGTGCGGTGAGCGCGCCGGCGGCCGGCTCGGCCTGGGACGTGCAGATCCGCCCGCACCTGACGCCGTACTTCGCCGTCGCCGCCGCCGTGGTGATCGCCGTCGCTCACATCACCGTCGGCCTGCTGCTCAAGGTGGGATCCACCGGTGTGGTGTTTCGAACCGCCGACCAGGTGGCGATCGCGCTGCTCGGGCTGGTGCTGGCCGGGCTGGTCCTACTGCTGACCAGGCCGCGCCTGCGTATCGGGCCCGACGGGATCTCGGTGCGAAACCTGTTGACGGACAAATTCATTGCCTGGCGCGACGTGGTCGATATCACGTTTCCGCCCGGGGCGCGGTGGGCGCGGGTGGACCTTGCCGACGACGAATACGTCCCCGTGATGGCCATCCAGGCCGTCGACAAGGGCCGTGCGGTCGACGCGATGGACACCGCACGCTCCCTGATGGCCGAGTACGGCTCCTGACCCGCGCGGTGCGGTCGGGCCCGGCCCTCTCCCGGTACTAACCTGAAACGGTGCCCGATCCAGCGACGTACCGGCCCGCGCCCGGTTCCATCCCGGTCGAGCCCGGCGTGTACCGCTTCCTGGACGTCCACGGGCGGGTCATCTACGTGGGCAAGGCCAAGAGCCTGCGCAGCCGGCTGACGTCCTACTTCGCCGATATCGCCGGCCTGCACCCGCGGACGCGGCAGATGGTCACCACGGCCGCCAAGGTGGAGTGGACGGTGGTCAACACCGAGGTCGAGGCGCTGCAGCTGGAGTACAACTGGATCAAGGAGTTCGATCCGCGCTTCAACGTCCGCTACCGCGACGACAAGTCCTACCCGGTGCTGGCGGTCACGCTCAACGAGGAGTATCCGCGGTTGTTCGTCTACCGCGGACCACGCCGCAAGGGCGTGCGTTACTTCGGTCCGTACTCCCACGCCTGGGCCATCCGCGAAACGCTGGATCTGCTCACCCGGGTCTTTCCGGCGCGAACCTGCTCCAACGGAGTCTTCAAGCGGCACAGCCAGATCGGCAGGCCCTGTCTGCTGGGATACATCGACAAGTGTTCGGCGCCCTGTGTGGGTCGGGTGAGTGCCGAACAACACCGCAGGATCGTCGAGGACTTCTGCGACTTTCTGTCCGGCAAGACCGACAGGTTCGCCCGCGAACTCGAACAGCGGATGAACTCCGCCGCCGAGCAACTGGACTTCGAGAACGCCGCGCGGCTGCGCGACGACCTCTCGGCGCTGCGCCGGGCCCTGGAGAAGCAGGCGGTGGTGCTCGGTGACGGCACCGACGCCGACGTGATGGCGTTCGCCGAGGACGAATTGGAGGCCGCGGTCCAGGTGTTCCACGTCCGCGGCGGCAGGGTCCGCGGCCAGCGCGGGTGGGTGATCGAAAAACCAAGCGAGCCAAGAGGACCCGGAGAGGTAGACGCGGCCGCGGCGGCCTCTGCGCAGCTGGTCGAGCAGTTTCTCACCCAGTTCTACGGTGAGCAGGCCGACCTCGGCGGGGCGGCCGACGAGGCCACCGCTCCAGTGCCCCGCGAGGTCCTGGTGCCCTGCCTGCCGCCCAACGCCGAGGAGGTCGCCGCGTGGCTCGGTGGGCTGCGCGGGGCCAAGGTGACCCTGCGGGTGCCGCAACGCGGCGACAAGCGCGCCCTGGCCGAAACCGTGCACCGTAACGCGGTGGAGGCGCTGCAACAGCACAAGCTGCGCCGGGCCGGCGACTTCAACGCCAGATCGGCTGCCCTGCAGAGCATCCAGGATGCCCTCGGGCTGCAGGATGCGCCGCTGCGCATCGAGTGCGTGGACATCAGCCATGTCCAGGGCACCGATGTGGTCGCCTCGCTGGTGGTGTTCGAGGACGGCCTGCCGCGCAAGTCCGACTACCGGCACTACTCGATCAAGGAGGCCGCGGGCGAGGGGCGCTCCGATGACGTGGCGTCCATCGCCGAGGTCACCAGGCGCAGGTTCTGGCGGCACGTCCACGACGGCGGGCAGACCGCGCCGGAGCCTCCGCCCGATGCCGAGCCCGGCTCGGCTGTTCCTGATGCCGTCGACCCGGCCCCGCCCCCGCAGCGTCCGCGCCGGTTCGCCTATCCCCCCAATCTCTACGTGGTCGACGGCGGGGCGCCGCAGGTCAACGCCGCCGCGGGTGTGCTGGAGGAACTCGGGGTCACCGACGTCGCGGTGATCGGGCTGGCCAAGCGTCTGGAAGAGGTGTGGGTGCCGGGTGAGCCGGACCCGCTGATCATGCCGCGCAACAGCGAAGGTCTCTACCTGCTGCAGCGGATCCGAGACGAGGCACATCGATTCGCCATCACCTTCCACCGCAGCAAGCGCTCGAAGCGCATGACGGCCTCGGCCCTGGACGCGGTGCCGGGCCTGGGCGAGCAGCGGCGCCGGGCGCTGGTCAGCCACTTCGGGTCGGTGGCGCGTCTCAAGCAGGCCACGGTGGAGGAGATCACCGCCGTGCCGGGGATCGGTGTCACGACCGCCACCGCGGTGCTGCAGGCGCTGGGCGGCGGGCAATCGGAGCGATCCCCCGCACCGGTCACCGGCGTGGGCGAAGATGAGACCGCTGAACGGGCATCGGGATGACGGACGGAACGGAGAACGTGGCACCACGCAGCGCCCACAACCCCGGGGCGGAACCCGCGGGCGGACCCGAGCCGGGAATCGACGTGGTGCTGGTCACCGGGCTCTCCGGTGCCGGCCGCGGGACCGCGGCCAAGGTTCTGGAGGATCTCGGCTGGTATGTCGCCGACAACCTGCCGCCGGAGCTGATCGCCAGGATGGTCGACCTGGGCCTGGCCGCCGGCTCGCGTATCACACAGCTGGCCGTGGTGATGGACGCCCGCTCGAAGGGGTTCACCGGCGACCTGGACTCGGTGCGCACCGAGTTGGCCACCCGCGGGATCGCGCCGCGGGTGTTGTTCATGGACGCCTCCGACGACATCCTGGTGCGGCGCTACGAGCAGAACCGGCGCAGTCACCCGCTGCAGGGGGACATGACCCTGGCCGAGGGCATCGCGGCCGAACGGGCGATGCTGGCCCCGGTGCGGGCCGGGGCGGACGTGGTGATCGACACCTCGAACCTGCCGGTGCCGCAACTGCGCGCCGGCATCGAACAGGTCTTCGGCGGCGAGAGTGCACCGCAGACCAGCGTCACCGTCGAATCCTTCGGATTCAAATACGGGCTGCCGATGGATTCCGACATGGTGATGGATGTGCGCTTCCTGCCCAATCCGCACTGGATCGACGAACTGCGTCCGCACAGCGGCCAGCACCCCGCGGTGCGTGACTACGTCCTTGGCCAACCGGGCGCGGCGCGGTTCCTGCAGACCTACCATGAACTGCTGGGCCTGGTTGTCGAGGGCTATCGGCGGGAGGGTAAGCGTTACATGACGGTGGCCATCGGGTGCACCGGCGGCAAGCATCGCAGCGTCGCCATCGCGGAGGCGCTCGCGCAACGGCTGCAGTCCGGGGACCGGCTGGCGGTGCGGGTGCTGCACCGGGATCTGGGCCGCGAATGAGTCATCGCATCGTGGCTCTCGGTGGCGGGCACGGCCTCTACGCCACCCTGTCGGCGGCGCGCCGGCTCACGCCCTATGTGACGGCCGTGGTCACCGTCGCCGACGACGGCGGATCCTCCGGGCGGCTGCGCGGCGAGCTGGACATCATTCCGCCCGGCGACCTGCGAATGGCGTTGGCCGCGTTGGCCTCCGACAGCCCGTACGGCAGACTGTGGGCCACCATCATCCAGCACCGGTTCGGGGGCACCGGTGCGCTGGCGGGCCACCCGATCGGCAACCTGATGCTCGCCGGGCTCAACGAGGTGCTCGGCGACCCGGTGGCCGCGCTCGACGAGCTGGGTCGCGTCCTGGGCGTCAAGGGGCGGGTGCTGCCGATGTGCCCGATCGCCCTGCAGATCGAGGCCGACGTCGCCGGGCTGGAGTCGGATCCGCGGATGAGCCGGGTCATTCGCGGCCAGGTGGCCATCGCCACCACCCCGGGCAAGGTGCGCCGGGTGCGGCTGCTGCCCGGCAATCCGCCGGCCACCCGACAGGCCGTCGACGCGATCATGGCCGCTGACCTGGTGGTGCTCGGTCCGGGCTCGTGGTTCACCAGCGTGATCCCCCACGTGTTGGTCCCCGAACTCGCCGCGGCGCTGCAGGCCACCCGGGCGCGCCGCGCGCTCGTGCTCAACCTGGCCGACGAACCGGGGGAGACCGCCGGGTTCTCCGCCGAACGTCATCTGCACGTGCTGTCCCAGCACGCGCCGGATTTCACGGTCAACGACATCATCGTCGACGCGTCCCGGGTCCCCGCGGAGCGGGAACGCGAACAACTGCGCCGCAGCGCACGGATCCTCGATGCCCAAGTTCAGTTTGCTGACGTGTCCAGACCTGGTACACCTTTACATGATCCGGCGAAGTTGGCGGCGGCACTGGAGGCGGTGCGCATGCGGGGGGACGTGCCGGTCCCACCCACCGCGCCGACACCGGCACCCGGTGTGGAGGGACCTACCGTGAACGTACCGAGAGGTGACTACCCGTGGCGATGACGGCCGAGGTCAAAGACGAACTGAGCCGATTGGTGGTCAACTCGGTCAGTGCCCGTCGTGCCGAGGTTGCCGCGCTGCTGCGTTTCGCCGGCGGTCTGCACATCGTCTCCGGGCGGGTGGTCGTGGAGGCCGAGGTCGACCTGGGCATCATCGCGCGGCGCCTGCGTAAGGACATCTTCGACCTCTACGGCTACAACGCAGTGGTGCATGTGTTGTCCGCCAGCGGTATTCGCAAGAGCACCCGCTATGTGGTGCGGGTGGCCAAGGACGGCGAGGCGCTGGCCCGCCAGACCGGCCTGCTGGACCTGCGGGGCCGCCCGGTGCGGGGCCTGCCGGCGCAGGTCGTCGGCGGCAGCGTGTCCGACGCCGAGGCGGCCTGGCGTGGTGCCTTCCTGGCCCACGGTTCCCTGACCGAGCCGGGCAGATCCTCCGCCCTGGAAGTCAGCTGCCCGGGTCCCGAGGCCGCCCTGGCGCTGGTGGGCGCGGCCCGCCGCCTCGGGGTGAGCGCCAAGGCCAGGGAGGTCCGGGGCGCCGATCGGGTGGTGGTGCGCGACGGTGAGGCCATCGGCGCGCTGCTGACCCGGATGGGTGCCCAGGACACCCGGTTGACGTGGGAGGAGCGGCGGATGCGCCGCGAGGTCCGGGCCACCGCCAATAGGCTGGCGAACTTCGACGACGCCAACCTTCGCCGTTCGGCGCGCGCCGCGGTCGCCGCGGCGGCCCGGGTCGAACGCGCGCTGGAGATCCTCGGTGACACCGTTCCCGATCATCTGGCCTCGGCCGGCAAGCTGCGGGTCGAGCACCGACAGGCCTCGCTGGAGGAACTGGGCCGGCTGGCGGATCCCCCGATGACGAAAGACGCTGTGGCCGGCCGAATTCGGCGTCTGCTGTCGATGGCGGACCGCAAGGCCAAGCAGGACGGCATCCCCGACACCGAGTCGGCGGTCACGCCGGATCTTCTCGAGGACACCTGAGCCGGGGCCGGCCGGCCCCGATGTCCCCGCCGGTGGTGAACCTCTCCGCCACCTCGTCCGTATTCCTAGTATGGACCCGTTGACCGACCCCCTGAATTCGGCCCTGCGCCGTGCTTCGTCCCGGCTCGCGCCCCCGCCGACGCCGGTGGCGAGCGCGCTGATCCACACCACCGTGCTGGTGCTGTGGATCTCGCTGTTTCTCCTGGTGTTCGGGCACGGCGGGATCTTCGCGTGGTCGGTCGGGCTGGCCTACCTCGCCTACGACGCCGGCCTGCAGATCTTTACCGCGTGGCGTATTTCGCGGATCGTCGACGCGACCCCGGGGTCGACGCCGGAGCCGACCCGGCTCGCGGCGCCCACCACCATCGCAGTGCTGATCGCCGCCCACAACGAGGTGACCGCGCTGCCGGTCACCCTGACCGGGCTGCTGCGCCAGCACTCGCCGCCGGAGACGATCTACATCGCCGACGACGGCTCCACCGACGGCACCGCCGAGATGCTGCGTGACCGCTACGGCCTGGACGAGGGGGCCGTTCGCGTCGAGAACACCACACTGCGGCTGGTCCGGTTGCCGCACGGTGGAAAAGCCAAGGCGCTCAACGCCGCGCTGCTGCTGGCCACCGAGGACGTGATCATCACGATCGACGCCGACACGGTCGTCGACCCCGCGGCGGTGGCCGCCGTGCGGCGCGAGTTCGCCGCGGAGCCGGAGCTCGTCGGTATCACCGGCGTCATCACGCCGGTGTGCGCACCCACCAGGACGGGCCGGGTCATGCAGTGGTTCCAGACCTATGAGTACATCCAGAACTTCCTGGCCCGCCACGCCTGGATGCAGCTGGACTGCCTGCAGCTGATCTCCGGTGCGTTCGCCGGGTTCCGTCGTCAGGCCGTGGTCGATGTCGGCGGGTTCGACGGGACCTGTCTGGTCGAGGACTACGAACTGGTGGCCCGGATGCAGCGTTACGCCGGTGATCACGGCCTGCGGTGGCGGTTCCGGGTGGTCGGCGACGCCCAGGCGCGGACCGAGGCGCCCGGATCGGTGCCGGAGTTCCTGCGGCAACGCCGCCGGTGGTTCGGCGGTTTTCTGCAGACGCAGTGGTGGTACCGGGCGATGGTCGGAGACCGCAGGCTGGGCACGCTGGGCACCGTGATGTTGCCGGTCAAGGCCTTCGACACCGTGCAGCCGCTCTACGGGCTGACCGCCTTCGCGCTGCTGATCTACTTTCTGGTGAGCGGACGGTCGGACATCCTGGGGCCGATTCTGCTCATCGTCGGAGGCAAGATCGCCATCGACGTGGTGTTCCAGATCTGGTCGTTGCGCCGGTACCGGCGCTGGGTCAACGACCCGGCCCGCGGCAGTGCCGTGGCCACCGCGGCCGCCACGCTGGTCGGTCCGCTCAGCTTCCAGCTACTTCTGCAGGCCGGCGCCGCCCTGGGCTGGATCGCCTTCCTCGGTGGAGCCCAGCAATGGGGTTCGGCCCACCGGTTCGGGATGGCTGCCGACGATCGCTGACGTGCCGGCCGGCATCCCCGGGGGGCCACCGCGGCCGGGCGGGGCTAGTGCACGTCGCCGCGAACACGTGCCAGCCGGTGGCGTGCCTTGGTCAGGCCCTGGCCGCGCCGGCGCACCCCGTGCCAGGCATCGCCGCGACGGGACAGCCGCGCGCGCACCGAGGCCATCGTGTACTCGTCGGGTGTCACCGAATCCACCTCGTACCACTCGATGGGCGTCGACACCGGTGCACCCGGCCGGGCTCGCACGGCGTAGGGCGGCACCACGGTCTGCGCGTAGGCGTTCCGCATGATGTCGACGTACACCCGCGACCCGCGCTGGTCGCGACGTTGCTGGACCGTGAGCAACCGGGGCACGCGCTCGGCGACGGTCTCGGCCACCTCGCGCGCGAAAGTTCTTGTCCGGTTGAAATTCTCGGTGGGCCGCAGCGGAACCATGATGTGGAACCCGCGCGACCCGCTGGTCTTGACCCACGAGGTCAGCCCGAGTTCGTGCAGGAACTCACCGAACACCGTGGTGGCCCGCTGTACCAGCGCGATGTCGTCGACCGAGGGGTCCAGGTCGAATATCAACTGGTCGGGCATGTCCAGTGCCTTGGTGCGGCTGAGCCAGGTGTGCGGGGTGATGCAGGCCTGGTTGGCCAGGTAGACCAGCGCCTTGGCGCTGTTGACGACCACCTGTGACTGCAGCCCCTCGGCGGTGTCCACCACGGCGGTGTCCAGCCAGTCGGGGAAGTGGGCGGGCGTGGCTTTCTCGTAGAAACCGGGTCCGGCCACCCCGTCGGGAAAACGCTGCATGCTGATCGGCCGATCGGTCAGGTAGGGCAGCATCACACCGGCCACCGCGGAGTAGTACTCCGCCAGGTCACGCTTGGTGAGGCCCGAATCGGCGAACAGCACCTTGTCGGGCCTGGATAACTCGACGCCTGAAACTGTCACCCGCCGCGGATACCCGCAAACTCCGGATTTTTAATCCATTGTGATGTGGAGATCTGTCACACACCGTTCATCCGGTACTGATATGGGGGCGTACCGGCGGTGATCGGCGGTCGCTGTTCTTCAACCAACCCGCGCGTCCGAGATGCGGCACTACTAGGCTGGCTGCCGAGCAGCCAACGCACCATGAGGAGAGACACGTGACCATCCGGGTAGGCGTTAACGGCTTCGGCCGCATCGGACGCAACTTCTTCCGCGCGCTGGATGCGCAGAAGGCCGAGGGCAAGAACACCGACATCGAGATCGTCGCGGTCAACGATCTCACCGACAACGCCTCGCTGGCGCACCTGCTGAAATTCGACTCCATCCTGGGCCGGCTGCCGTACGAGGTCGGTCTCGAAGGCGACGACACCATCGTCGTCGGCGACACCAAGATCAAGGCCCTGGAGGTCAAGGAGGGCCCGGCGGCGCTGCCGTGGGGTGACCTCGGCGTCGACGTCGTGGTCGAGTCGACCGGCATCTTCACCAAGGCCGAGAAGGCCAAGGGGCACCTCGACGCGGGCGCCAAGAAGGTCATCATCTCCGCGCCGGCCACCGACGAGGACATCACCATCGTGATGGGTGTCAACGACGACAAGTACGACGGCAGCCAGAACATCATCTCCAACGCCTCGTGCACCACCAACTGCCTCGGCCCGTTCGCCAAGGTGCTGCACGACGAGTTCGGCATCGTCCAGGGCCTGATGACCACCGTGCACGCCTACACCCAGGACCAGAACCTGCAGGACGGTCCGCACAAGGACCTGCGCCGCGCCCGCGCCGCCGCACTGAACATCGTGCCCACCTCCACCGGCGCCGCCAAGGCCATCGGACTGGTGCTGCCGGAGTTGAAGGGCAAGCTCGACGGCTATGCGCTGCGGGTGCCGATCCCCACCGGTTCGTGCACGGATCTGACGGTGGAGCTGGCGAAGAAGGCCACCGCGGACGAGATCAACGCCGCGATGAAGGCCGCCGCCGAGGGGCCGATGAAGGGCATCCTGAAGTACTACGACGCCCCGATCGTCTCCAGCGACATCGTCACCGACCCGCACAGCTCGATCTTCGATGCCGGCCTGACCAAGGTGATCGACAACCAGGCCAAGGCCGTGTCCTGGTACGACAACGAGTGGGGTTACTCCAACCGGCTCGTCGACCTGGTCGGCCTCGTCGGCAAGTCGCTGTAGGCGGCCGGGTCATGGGTGTCAAGACCCTCGATGACCTGCTCGCCGAGGGGGTTGAGGGTCGGGGCGTGCTGGTGCGCTCCGACTTCAACGTTCCGCTCGACGAGAACCGCACCATCACCGACCCGGGCCGCATCATCGCCTCGGTGCCGACGCTGAAGGCGCTGTCCGACGCCGGTGCCAAGGTGGTGGTGACCGCACACCTGGGCCGGCCCAAGGGTGCTCCGGACCCCAAGTTCTCGCTGGCGCCGGTCGCCCGGGACCTGGGGGAGCGGCTGGGCCGCCACGTCCAACTGGCCGGCGACGTGGTCGGGTCCGACGCGCTGGCCCGTGCCGAGGGTCTCACCGACGGCGACATCCTGATGCTGGAGAACATCCGCTTCGACCCGCGCGAGACCAGCAAGGATGAGGCCGAGCGTCAGGCACTGGCCAGGGCCCTGGTGGAGCTGGTCGGCGGGCCAGGATCGGGGGCGGCCTTCGTCTCCGACGGTTTCGGGGTGGTGCACCGCAAACAGGCCTCGGTCTATGACGTCGCCCAACTGCTGCCGAACTACGCCGGAACCTTGGTGGCCGCCGAGGTCAAGGTGCTCGAGCAGCTGACCGAATCCACCCAACGGCCCTACGCCGTGGTGCTCGGCGGATCGAAGGTCTCCGACAAACTGGCCGTCATCGAGAACCTGGCGACCAAGGCCGACAGCCTGGTCATCGGTGGTGGTATGTGTTTCACATTCCTTGCCGCACAGGGGCTTTCAGTCGGGTCCTCGCTGTGCCAGGAGGAGATGATCGAGACGTGTAAGAAACTGCTCGACGACTACGGCGATGTGATCCACCTCCCGGTGGACGTCGTGGTGGCACCGAAGTTCGCCGCCGACGCGCCGGCCCAGACGGTGCCCGCCGACCGGATCCCCGCGGACCAGATGGGCCTGGACATCGGCCCGGAGTCGGTGAAGCGGTTCACCGCACTGCTGTCCAACGCCAAGACCGTCTTCTGGAACGGACCGATGGGCGTCTTCGAGTTCCCGGCCTTCGCGGCCGGGACGAAGGGGGTCGCCGAGGCCATCATCGGCGCCACCGCCAAGGGGGCGTTCAGCGTGGTGGGTGGCGGCGATTCGGCCGCCGCGGTGCGCCAGCTCGGGCTCGACGAAGACGGTTTCAGCCACATCTCCACCGGTGGCGGCGCATCCCTGGAATACCTGGAGGGCAAGACACTGCCCGGCATCGACGTCCTGGAGTCTGAGAACAATGGCACGTAAGCCGCTCATCGCGGGTAACTGGAAGATGAACCTCAACCACTTCGAGGCCATCGCTCTGGTGCAGAAGATCGCCTTCTCCCTGCCCGACAAGTACTTCGACAAGGTCGACGTCACCGTCATCCCGCCGTTCACCGACCTGCGTAGCGTGCAGACCCTGGTCGACGGTGACAAGCTGCGGCTGACCTACGGTGCCCAGGACCTCTCCCAGCACGATTCGGGCGCCTACACCGGCGACGTCAGCGGGGCGTTCCTGGCCAAACTGGGCTGCACCTATGTCGTCGTCGGGCATTCCGAGCGGCGCACCTACCACCACGAGGACGACGCCCTGGTGGCCGCCAAGGCCGCCGCGGCGCTCAAGCACGAGCTCATCCCGATCGTCTGCATCGGGGAGGGCCTCGACGTGCGCGAGGCAGGCCAGCACGTCGACTACAACGTCGCGCAGCTGCGGGGCTCGTTGGCGGGGCTGTCCGCCGAACAGATCGCCACGGTGGTCATCGCCTACGAACCGGTCTGGGCCATCGGCACCGGCCGGGTGGCCAGCGCCGCCGACGCCCAGGAGGTGTGCGCGGCGATTCGCGCCGAACTCGCGGAATTGGCCTCCCCGGCGGTGGCCGACGCGGTACGCGTGCTCTACGGCGGCTCGGTCAACGCCAAGAACGTCGGCGAGATCGTCGGCCAGGACGACGTCGACGGCGCGCTGGTCGGCGGAGCCTCCCTCGACGGTGAGCAGTTCGCGATGCTCTCGGCCATCGCCGCGGGCGGACCCCTGCCCTGAGAGCCGGCCGGGGTCTTCTGGCCGAGCACGGCCGGGGTCTTCTGGCCGAGCACGGCCGGGGTCTTCTGGCCGAGCACGGCCGGGGTCTTCTGGCCGAGCACGGCCGGGGCGGTGCACCGCCACACCGGGCCCACCAGGTACCCTGACGACTATGGAGTTGGCCCTCGAGATCATCCTGGTGGTCACCAGCGTGCTGGTGGTGCTGCTGGTGCTGCTGCACCGTGCCAAGGGTGGTGGGCTCTCGTCGCTGTTCGGCGGCGGTGTCCAGTCCAGCCTGTCGGGGTCCACGGTGGTCGAGAAGAACCTCGACCGGCTGACCCTGTTCGTCACGGGCATCTGGCTGGTCTCCATCATCGGGATGGGCCTGCAGATCAAGTACGGCGCCTGACGCCGGACACGCAGCCTTCGGCCTCCTTCGGCCTCGAGTCTCTGAGATGGGCGGGCCGGCGGATCCCCGACAGCCACCGGGCCAGTTTCTGGCTTTCAGCGCCCACTACTGCCCGCTGGCGCTGATGCTGGCGCTGACGCCGCCCACGGTGGCGGTCAACGGCCATCCGGTCGCGACCAACGGATGGGGCCGCACCCTGATTCCGGTGTGGCCGGGCGCCACACACGTGCACGTACACGTGCCCTACCTGTTGCCGCCGCGCATCGGCCCGGCCGACTGCACCGTGGCGATCGCCCCCGGCCAGACCGTGGCGCTCGAATACCGGGCGCCGCTGTGGTCGTTCGGCCGCGGCAGCCTGGGGCCACCGCCACAGCCCTACAACGGTGCCCGCGTGGCGGTGGGGCTGTTGGTGGCCGCCCTGGTGATCCTGGCGATCGGGCTGGCGGTCGTTCTGGTCAGTAGCTGATCCGCTGCCTGATCCCTGGGCTGATCCCTGGGCTGATCCGTGGTCTGATCGTGCGGGTTGATCGTGGGGTTGATCGGCGGCCGAGGGGACACCCACCGGGGACGCTGCCCTCCGTGGCGCCGCGGGCACCGGCGCGGTCGACCTCGCCCTGCAGCCTCAATCCGGCTCGCCGATACTTGGTGGATGCCTGATGTCCAAGACGTGACGCTGGAACCCATCGGCGCTGTACAGCGCACCCAGGTCGGCCGGGAGGCCACCGAGCCGATGCGTGAGGACATCAGGCTGCTGGGGGCCATCCTGGGCGAGACGGTGCGCGACCAGAACGGCGAGGAGATCTTCGAACTGGTCGAGAAGGCCCGGGTGGAGTCCTTTCGGGTCCGCCGCTCCGAGATCGACCGCACGGAGCTGGCCCAACTCTTCGACGGCATCGACGTCAAGAGGGCCATCCCGGTGATCCGCGCCTTCACCAACTTCGCGCTGCTGGCCAACGTGGCCGAGGACATCCACCGCGAACGTCGCCGCGCCATCCACCTGGCCGCCGGGGATCCACCGCAGAACAGCAGCCTGGAGGCCACCTACCTCAAACTCGACGCCGCCGACGTCGACGCCGCCACCGTCGCCGAGTCGCTGCGCGGCGCGCTCATCGCACCCGTGATCACCGCACATCCCACCGAGACCCGGCGTCGCACGGTGTTCGACACCCAGCACCGCATCACCCAGTTGATGCGCCTGCGGGCCCGGGGTCACGAACACACCGACGACGGGGCCAGCATCGAGGTCGAGCTTCGCAGGCAGATCCTGACCCTGTGGCAGACGGCGCTGATCCGGCTGTCGAGGCTGAAGATCCAGGACGAGATCGAGACCGGGTTGCGCTACTACCCGTCGGCGTTCTTCGAGGTCATCCCGCAGGTCAACGCCGAGGTTCGGGACGCCCTGCGGGCCCGCTGGCCGGACGCCGGGCTGCTGGAGGCCCCCATCCTGCGTCCCGGGTCCTGGATCGGCGGCGATCGCGACGGCAACCCCAATGTCACCGCGGACGTGGTCCGGCTGGCCACCGGAAGCGCCGCCTATACCGCGTTCGCGCACTACTTCTCCGAGCTCACCGCCCTGGAGGAGGAACTGTCGATGTCGGTGCGGCTGGTACACATCAGCGACGGCCTGACATCGCTGGCCGACGTGCTCGACGAACCGGCGCGTGCCGACGAGCCCTACCGCCGGGCGTTGCGGGTGGTTCACGCCCGGCTGACGGCGACCGCGGCCCAGATCCTCGACCGCCAGCCCGAGCACGAACTCGATCTGGGGCTGACCCGCTACGACTCCCCGGAGGAGATGCTCGGCGACCTCGATACGGTGGACGCCTCGCTGCGGGCCAACGGCAGCACGCTGCTGGCCGACGATCGGCTGGCCCGGCTGCGCGAGGCGGTCCGGGTCTTCGGGTTCCATCTCAGCGGTCTGGACATGCGGCAGAACTCCGAGGTGCACGAGCAGGTCGTGGCCGAGCTGCTGGCCTGGGCCGGGGTGCATGCCGACTACGCGGCGTTGCCCGAGGACGAGCGGGTGACCCTGCTGGCCGCCGAGCTGGCCACCCGCCGACCCCTGACCACCGCGGACGCCGACCTGTCGGAGCTGGCCCGCAAGGAGCTCGACATCGTCAAGGCCGGGGCGCGCGCGGTGCAGACCTACGGACCGCTGGCCGTCCCGAACTACATCATCTCGATGTGCGAGTCCGTCTCCGACATGCTGGAGGCGGCGATCCTGCTCAAGGAGGCCGGCCTGCTCGATGCCTCCGCGGAGCAACCGTACGCCCCGGTGGGCATCGTCCCGCTGTTCGAGACCATCGACGACCTGCAACGCGGGTCGGCGATCATGGAAGCCGTCCTGAACCTCCCGCTGTACCGGGCCCTGGTCCACGCCCGCGGCGAGAGCCAGGAGATCATGCTCGGCTACTCTGACTCGAACAAGGACGGCGGCTACCTGGCGGCCAACTGGGCGCTGTATCGCGCCGAACTGGATCTGGTCGACATGGCCGACAAGACCGGCATCCGGCTGCGGCTCTTCCATGGGCGCGGCGGGACGGTCGGCCGCGGCGGCGGCCCCAGCTACGACGCCATCCTGGCGCAGCCGCCCGGCGCGGTCAGAGGCTCCCTCCGGTTGACCGAACAGGGCGAGATCATCGCCGCCAAGTACGCCGAGCCCCGCATCGCGCACCGGAACCTGGAGACCCTGGTCGCGGCCACCCTGGAATCGACACTGCTCGACGTGGAGGGCCTCGGGGAGGCCGCCGAACCCGCCTACGCCGTCCTGGACGACCTGGCCGCCCGTGCGCAGCGCGCCTATGCCGATCTGGTTCACGAAACACCGGGCTTCGTCGAGTACTTCAAGGCGTCGACGCCGGTCAGCGAGATCGGCGCCCTCAACATCGGCAGCCGTCCCACCTCGCGCAAGCCGACCACCTCGATCGCCGATCTGCGCGCGATCCCGTGGGTGCTGGCCTGGAGCCAGTCGCGGGTCATGCTGCCCGGCTGGTACGGCACCGGAGCGGCGTTCGAGTCCTACATCGCCGAAGGGGCCGAGGCGGGGGAGGACCGGCTCGCCGTGCTGCGCGACCTGTACCGGCGCTGGCCGTTCTTCGCCACCGTGCTGTCGAACATGGCCCAGGTGTTGGCCAAGTCCGACATGGGTCTGGCGGCGCGGTATTCCGAGCTGGTCGACGACGAGGCGCTGCGGAGCCGGGTGTTCGACAAGATCGTCGACGAGCACGAGCGGACCATCGCCATGCATCGGCTGATCACCGGGCACGACGACCTGCTCGCCGACAACCCGGCGCTGGCCCGGTCGGTCTTCAACCGGTTCCCCTACCTGGAGCCGCTGAACCATCTCCAGATCGAACTGCTGCGGCGTTACCGCGCCGGTGACGAGGACGAACTGGTCCAGCGGGGGATCCTGCTGACGATGAGCGGTCTGGCCACCGCACTGCGGAACAGCGGCTGAGCTGCGCCGCGGGCACCGGACGTCGCTACACTCCTGGTGCTATGGGGCGTCGGTGTCATGGGGGGTGTCATGGGTCGTAGAGGATGGCGCGGCGCACCGCCGGCCGATGACACCGAGGCGCGCCGACGCGTCGTCGAGGCGGCCATCGCCGCCGTCGAGCGGCGCGGCCCGCGGCACACCACGCTCTCCGACGTGGCGTCCGAGTTGGGGGTCACCCGACCCACGATCTATCGGCACTTCGCCACCACCGAGGAACTGCTCGACGCCGCGGCGGAGACCGCCCTGGGCGGATGGACCGCACGGATCGGCGCGCTGACCGCGGAGATCACCGACCCGACCGAGCTGCTCGTCGAAGCGGTCGCGTATCTGGTGGAGGCGCTGCCGCACGAGCCGCTGCTGTCGTTGCTGCTCGACACCGAGCGCGGCCGCCTGGTCAGCCGGCGGATGGTGCTGCCCGACGCCATAGCGCGCTCACGAATCATGTTGGAGCACACAGCGGTCGACTGGCCCGCGCTGGGCTTCCGCGGCCAGGCGATGAACGATCTGGTGGAGTATCTGCTGCGCATGATCCAGTCGATGGTGATCGCGCCACCGGATCCGCCGCGCAGCCCCGAGTCGTTGCGGGGCTATCTGCGCCGCTGGATCGGGCCGGTGCTCGCGGCCGCGCAGGACCCGATGGGCGCGCGCAGCCTCAGCTGACGGTACGCGGCGCCCGGTCGGCGGGCACCACGGCGGTGCTGGGCTGTTCCGGCAGCTCGTCGGCGTGAAACCACCGGAAGGACATCAGTCCCTCGGGACGATCCTTGGTGGAGATCGCATTCGGATGGTCGAGCAGAGTGCGGCTGACCACGATGGTCACCGTCCCGTCGCTGTTGGGGACCGCGGTGCCCGAGTTGAGGCCGGCGCGGCCGTACTCGACGTCCAACGCGGCCATGTACTGGTTCCACAGGGTCAGGTTCCAGAACCGGGCCTTGGGGTGGCGCGACGTGATCACCAGAGCCTCACCGGGTTCCAGGGAGAAACCGCCGAGGCAGTAGCACGCGTCCTGCATCGAGTAGCCGTGCGTGGCGCCACCGGCGCGGTAGGGCGGGGCCAGGGTGTTGGTGGTCAGTGACTGGCCGTCGGCCAGTTCGACGGGCCGGCGTTCCATCAGGATCAGCGGGATCAGCGCGTACATGTCCTGGGCGAACCGCAGTGCCGCGCGCAACGACTTCGCCACGTCGGCATCGGATTTGGCGGGAACCACCGGCAGGCCTGCGTGGTCGGTCACCTCGATGTCCCACTGCACCCGCCGCTCGGACTCCGGGTGCGCGTGATAGTCGCGGGTGACGATCCCGCGCGCGTCGGGGGACAGCTCGATGAACGGGCCGTCGTAGCCGTCGGGCCGCTGCGGGCCGAGCACGCAGGAGAACCCGCCGTCGGCGTCGAGTGGCATGTCGGTGTCGTAGAGCAGTCCGACCGTACGGTTGGGCCACGCGCCCGGCTCCGGCTCGTTGTAGACGGTCAGCGAGTACATGCTGCTGTCGTTGGGCACGCCGCTGACGCGATAGGTGCGGCGCGGGTCCACCACCGCGTAGCTGTAGTAGCAGTCGGTGTTGTCACCGCCCCACCGGCGGTCGGGCCGAAACGGTGTCAGGTTGTCGATGAACCGCGGCGCCACCGGATCGGCGAAGAAATGCATGTCCAGCGACAGCGCCAGCATGGTCGCCAGGTTCTGGTAGCCCTCCGAGACGGCGACCTCGCCGCGCACCGCCTTGGGGCCCGAGAGGAAGTTGTCGTCGAATTCGGCAAAGGCGCAGAGCAGTTCGCGCCAGGCGGCCGCGCTTTCCGGAGTGGACATGCGCCGATCATAGGCAGCGCTGAACATACAGCACAACAACCCTTGTAAAAACTGTAATGCCGGCGTACCGTCCAGCCACGTGACCAACGCCGCTCCCGAGGTTGTCCACATCACCGATCTGGCCCGGCCCACCTTCACCCCGGAAGCGCAGGCCATCATCGACGGCATGGCGGCCATGGCCGACTACTGTCCCCTGACCGTCGAGGCGCTGCACGAGCAGGCCGCCGCGCAGACCGGGCTCGACGATTTCGGTGACCAGGACTATCGGGAACGAATGGCCGTGCTGCTGCAGGCATTTGACGGACTCCCGCACTTCACGGCGTTCGGCCGGACCTACGCCTTCTCGCTGATGCTGACCTTCCTGAAGGGGCGGCTTCGGGTGATCGACCACCTCAAGCGCCACCCCGAGATCTTCGACGTGGAGGTCAGCGCGCCGCTGGTCATCGCGGGCCTGCCGCGGACCGGGACTACTCACCTGCACAGCCTGCTCGCCGCCGACCCGGCGCTGCGGTCGTTGCCGTACTGGGAGGCGCAGGAACCGCTCCCGGAACCGGGCGAGGAAGGGACCATCGAGCCGCGTCGCCGGCGCACCGGCGATGCCCTGGCGATCTCCAACACGTTGATGCCCTACTTCGGTCTGATGCACGAGATGACGATCGACCACATTCACGAGGACATCGGTCTGATGGTGCAGGACTTCGCCAGCGGGTTCTTCACCACCCTGACCCACCTGCCGCGGTGGTCGGACTATCTGGCCACCCACGACCAGACCCCCGGGTACCAGTTCCTGCGGATGATGCTGCAGGTCCTCCAGCACCAGGACGGCCGCGACCGGCGCTGGGTGCTCAAGTCGCCGCAGCACCTGGAGCAGTTCGTGCCCCTGCTCAACGTGTTTCCCGATGCGACGTTCATCGTCACCCATCGCGATCCGGTCGACGTCTCGGTGTCGATGGCCACGATGATGACCTACACCATGCGGATGAGCGTCGATCGGGTCGATGTGCCCACCGTGGCCAACTATTGGATCACCCGGATCGACGAGATGCTCACCGCGTGTATGCGTGATCACCATCTGTTGCCGCCCGAGCGCACCATTGACGTGCGGTTCGACGCCTTCATGGCCGACGACCTCGCGATGATCGAACGCGTCTGGGACATCGCCGGCTACCGGCCGGGGGAGGAGTCGCGGCGCGCGGTGGCCGACTACCTGGCCGGACACCAGCGTGGCCGCCTCGGTCGCGTCGACTATCGCGCCGAGGATCTCGGCCTGGACAGGGATGAGCTGCGGAAGCGCTTCGCCCCGTATGTCGCGCGGTTCGTCGACCGTCCCTGACGGGGCGAGCCGCCAGGGCCTCGGTTCCCGCCCACCCTCGGCGCATCGAGTGTGCGTGCAGATCGACGGAATCTCGTCTACGGCGGTCCCCGCGCACGCTCGGTGCGTTGGCGTCGGTGCCTGCTGCGGGCGGTGGCGAAAGTCGTGGGGGATGAAGTGGGGATGTAGTGGGCAAGGTTTCGGTCGGGGTGTCCCGTCGCGCCTGCATCGAGTGTGCGTGCAGATCGGCGGAATCTCGTCTACGGCGGTCCCCGCGCACGCTCGGTGAGCGCGGGACGGCACGGCGATCTCGCCCAGCTACCCGTTCCGGGCGGGCCCGGTCAGTGACGGCCTCGCGCTCAGATCCCGGTGCGGCTGCGCACCGCGTTGACTACCCCCCGTACCGCGTTCTCGGTGGCCGACAGCGGCGCCACCGCGGTCTCGGCCACCCCCACCATGCGTTCCACGCGGTCGACGATGCCCTCCAGCCGGTCCACCACCGCCACCAGTCGGGGCGCCAGCTCATCGATGCGGCTGATCGTCGCGTTGAAGCGTTCCAGCGTGTCGTCCAGGTTGTCGGTGGAGCTGTTCAGGTCGAGCAGCGTCTCACTGAGCCCGGTGAGCAGGGTGTCCACCTGCTCGACGGTGACGTCGGCGTTCAGCGCCGCCTGCGCCAGTGTCCTGAGGCGCTGCCCCCCGGTCCGTCCTCCGGCACGTCCCGCGGGCCGTCCCTGAACCTCGCCTTTGTCTGCCATGACGCCATTATGGCCCGCGGCGCTTCCCGATCGCCGCGGCCGTGCACGGGGCGGCGCTCAGAGCTTGGCGGCCGCCTCCACGTCGAGCAGCCAGACCGTGCGGACCGTACCGACGGCCCCGGCGGCGGGGATCTCGACCGGCTCGGCGCCGCCGACCGCGGCGGCCACGGCGTCGGCCTTGCCCGCCCCGGCCACCACCAGCCACACCTCGCGGGAACGCTGCACGGCCGGCAGCGTCAGGGTGATCCGGCGCGGCGGCGGCTTCGGCGAGTCCTCCACACCGACGACCAGGCGCGTCTTCTCCCGCACCGCGGCGGTGTGCGGGAACAGCGAGTTGACGTGACCCTCGGGGCCCATCCCGAGCAGGTGCACGTCGAAATCCGGGGCGGGTGCGCCATCGGTCCCGTAGCGGGCGAGCGTCTGCTCGTAGGCCGCGCCGGCGGCGGCGAGGTCGTCGCCGAACTCGCCTCCCAGGGCGGCCATCGGATGGACGTTCGCAGCGGGGATGTCGATGTGGTCCAGCAGCGCCTCACGGGCCTGCTTGTCGTTGCGTTCGTCGTCGTCCGCTGCGACGAAACGTTCGTCGCCCCAGAACAGATGGACCGCCGACCAGTCGATGGAGCCGCCGTACGCACCGACGTGGCGCAGCAGGCCGATACCGGTGCCGCCCCCGGTCAACACGATGCAGGCGCGGCCCCGCTCGGCGATCGCGGATCCGATGGCGTCGATCAGCCGGTCACCCGCGGCGGCCACCAGTTCGTCCGTGCCGGCATAGGTTTCGACCACGGTGGTGCTCACGCGTAGGTCACCTTTTCGATGCCTCGCAGGGCCTCCAGGTAGATCTCGTCGGCGTCGAGCCGGCGCAGGTCCTCGGCCAGGCAGTCGCGCGTCTCCCGGCGGGCCAACGGCAGCAGGGCGTCGGGTTTGGCGGTACGGGTCAGCGTGGCGGTCACGCCGGTCTGGGGCCGGGACAGCGTGATGGTCTCCGAGTCGCGGACGAGCTCGACCTTCAGGTCGCCGACGATGCGGGTCACCGTCCCGTCGATGCGGCTGGCCAGCCACCCGGCCAGGATGTCCAGTGAGGGTTCGGACTGCAGCCCGGAGACCACCGCCGACCTGATCGGTTCGTGCGGTGTCTGCTCGACCGCCGAGGTCAGCAGGGCGCGCCAGTAGGTGATCCGGCTCCACGCCAGATCGGTGTCGCCGGGGCTGTAGCCCTGCAGCCGGCTCTTGATCGCCTCCAGGGGGACCAGTCCGTTGGTGGCGTCGGTGATACGGCGAATGGCCAACCTGCCCAGGGGGTCGTCGGCGGGGTTGTCAGGCGCGATGTCGGGCCACCACGCGACGACGGGAGTGTCGGGCAGCAGGAACGGCACCACGACGCTGCTGGCGTGCCCGGCCAGCGGACCCGACAGCCGCAGCACCACCACCTCGCCGGCGCCGGCGTCGTGGCCGAGCCGGATCTGGGCGTCGAGCCGCGCCTGGCTGGTCAGCCGGTCACCGGGAATGACCACGATCACCCGGCAGGGATGCTCGCGGCTGGCGAAGTTGGCCGCCGCGATCGAGTCCTCCAGCACCGCTTCGGTATCGGGGGCAATGACCAGGGTGAGGACCCGGCCCATCGTCACCGCGCCACCCTCCTCGCGCAGCTCGACGAGCTTCTTGTTGATGACGTCGGTGGTGGTGTCGGGCAGATCGATGATCATGGGTGCCGGCTCCTCGAGTGCGGGTCCGTCGAGTGTGGGTGTGTCGACATCGGCTCGCCGGTCACGGCCGCCGCCAGTCCCGTCCGGAGCGCTGCAGCATCTCGAAGGCGGACTGCGGCCCCCAGCTTCCGGACTCGTACGGGTCGGGCTTGCCGTGTTCGGCCCAGTGTTCGAGGGCCGGATCGAGGATCTTCCACGACAGTTCGACCTCCTCGTTGACCGGGAACAGCGACGGTTCGCCCAGCAGGACATCCAGGATCAGGCGTTCGTAGGCCTCGGGGGAGTCCTCGGCGAACGCCGAGCCGTAGGAGAAGTCCATGTTGACGTCACGGACCTCCATCTTGTTGCCCGGCACCTTCGACCCGAACCGCAACGTGATGCCCTCGTCCGGCTGCACCCGGATCACCAGGGCGTTCTGTCCGAGTTCGTCGGTCATGCTGGCGTCGAACGGCAGGTGCGGAGCCCGCTTGAACAGCAGGGCGATCTCGGTGACCCGGCGGCCCAGCCGTTTGCCGGTGCGCAGGTAGAACGGCACCCCGGCCCAGCGCCGGGTGTCGACGTCCAAGGTGATGGCCGCGAACGTCTCGGTGGTGGAGGTCTTGGAGAAGCCCTCCTCATCGAGCAGACCCACCACCTTCTCGCTGCCCTGCCAGCCCGCCGTGTACTGACCGCGGGAGGTGGTCTCCTCCAGCGGGCCGGCCAGCCGCGTCGCCGAGAGCACCTTGATCTTCTCCGCCTGCAGTTCGGCGGGGCTGAAACTGACCGGCTCCTCCATGGCCGTGAGCGCCAGCAGCTGCAACAGGTGGTTCTGGATGACGTCGCGCGCCGCACCGATTCCGTCGTAATAGCCTGCGCGGCCGCCCAGTCCGATGTCCTCGGCCATGGTGATCTGAACGCTGTCGACGTAGTGGGCGTTCCAGATCGGCTCGAACATCTCGTTGGCGAACCGCAGGGCCAGGATGTTCTGCACCGTCTCCTTGCCCAGGTAGTGGTCGATGCGGAACACCGAGGACTCCGGAAACACGCTGTTGACCACCGAGTTCAGTGCTTCCGCGCTCTCCAGGTCGTGGCCGAAGGGCTTCTCGATGACCACCCGGCTCCAGCAGCCCTCCTGGGTCTCGGCGAGCCCGGACTTCGAGAGCTGCTCACACACCACGGGGAACGCGCCGGGCGGAATCGACAGGTAGAACGCATGATTGCCGCCGGTGCCCCGTTCGGCGTCGAGTTTGCGCAACGTCTCGGCGAGGCGCGCGAAGGCGGCGTCGTCGTCGAAGGTGCCCTGAACGAAGCGGAACCCCTCGGCCAGGCGGTCCCACACCTCCTGGCGGAAGGGGGTGCGGGCGTGTTTCTTCACCGCGTCGTAGACGATCTGGCCGAAGTCCTCGTCGGCCCAGTCGCGGCGGGCGAAGCCGATCAGCGCGAAGCTCGGGGGAAGCAGTCCCCGGTTTGCCAGGTCGTAGATGGCGGGCATCAGCTTCTTGCGGGCCAGGTCGCCGGTCACCCCGAAGATGACGACGGCGCACGGACCGGCGATGCGGGGCATGCGCTTGTCGCGCTTGTCCCGCAACGGGTTCTGCCACACGGCCGGGGTGTTTCCGCTGTTCATGCGGCGGGCTTCACTTCTGGCTCTCGAGCTGCTGCGCGGTGGCCTCGAGCAGTTCCTGCCAGGACTTCTCGAATTTCTCGACGCCCTCGTCCTCGAGCAGTCTGAACACGTCGGGCAGGTCGATGCCCACCGCGGCGAGGTTGTCGAACACCTGCTGGGCGGCCTCGCCGGTGCCGGTGATGGTGTCCCCGGTGATCACCGCGTGGTCGGCGACGGCCTCCAGGGTCTTTTCGGGCATCGTGTTGACCGTGTGGGGTGCCACCAGTTCGGTGACGTACATGGTGTCGGCATAGTCGGGGTTCTTCACCCCGGTCGAGGCCCACAGCGGGCGCTGCACCCGCGCCCCGTGGGCGGCGAGAGCCGCGAAACGCCCACCGCTGACGAAGACCTCCTCGTAGGCGGCGTAGGCCAGCCGCGCGTTGGCCACCCCGGCCAGCCCGCGCAGCTCCAGCGCCGCCTCCGACCCGATGGCCTCGAGACGCTTGTCGATCTCAGTGTCCACCCGGGAGACGAAGAACGAGGCCACCGAATGGATCCGCGACAGATCGTGGCCGGCCTCCTTGGCCTTCTCCAGGCCGGTCAGGTAGGCGTCCATGACCGCCTTGTGCCGCTCGACGGAGAAGATCAGGGTCACGTTGACCGAGATCCCCTCGGCGATGGCCGCGGTGATCGCCGGCAGCCCGGCCAGCGTGGCCGGGATCTTGATCAGCAGGTTGGGCCGATCCACGATCTTCCACAACTCGACGGCCTGCAGGATGGTCTTGTCGGTGTCGTGGGCCAGGCGGGGATCGACCTCGATGGACACCCGCCCGTCGACACCGTCGGTGGCCTCGCTGACCTTGGCCAGCACGTCGCAGGCGTTGCGTACGTCGTCGGTGGTCACGGTGCGGATGGTGGCGTCCACGTCGGCGCCACGTTGGGCGAGCTCCTTGACCTGGGCGTCATAGGCGTCGCCCTTGGACAGGGCCGCCTGGAAGATCGACGGGTTGGTCGTCACCCCGACCACCGATCGGGTGTCGATGAGCTGCTGCAGATTGCCGGTCTGCAACCGCTCACGGGACAGGTCGTCGAGCCACACGGAGACGCCGGCGGCACTCAGCGCCGCCAGATTCGCATTCTGAGTCATGTGCTGCCTTCTCTCGGCTGATTGTGTGATGGGGTCCTACCGGATTCAGTTGTCCAGCGTCCGTTCGGCGGCGGCGACGACGGCTTCGGGGGTGAACCCGAACTCACGGAACAGGGTCTTGTCGTCGGCGGATTCGCCGTAGTGCTCGATCGAGATGATCTCGCCGGTGTCGCCGACCAGCTTGTGCCAGGGCATGGCGATACCCGCCTCGACGGCCACCCGCGCCGACACACCGGGGGGAAGGACCGAGTCGCGGTACTCCTGTGGCTGGCTCTCAAACCACTCCACGCACGGCATCGACACGACGTAGGCGTTGATGTCCTTGTCGGCCAGCTGCTTTCGTGCCTCCACCGCGAGCTGCAGTTCGGAGCCCGTGGCGATGATGATGACGTCGGCGTCGTCGGCCGGGTTGCCGCCGCCCAGGACGTAGCCGCCCCTGGCGACGCCGTCGGCGCTGGTGCCCTCCAGGACCGGGATGCCCTGGCGGGTGAGGATGAAACCGACCGGGCCGCTGCCGTTTCCGCGGGCGAGGATGCTGCGCCAGGCGTACGCGGTCTCGTTCGGGTCACCCGGACGCACCACCGACAGCCGGGGGATCGCCCGCAACGCAGCCAGGTGTTCGATCGGCTGATGGGTGGGGCCGTCCTCGCCGAGCCCGATCGAGTCGTGCGTCCAGATGTAGATGGTGTCGATGTCCATCAGCGACGCCAGGCGTACGGCGGGCCGCATGTAGTCGGAGAACTGCAGGAACGTCCCGCCGAAGGCCCGGGTGGGGCCGTGCAGCACGATGCCGGACAGGATCGATCCCATCGCGTGCTCGCGGATCCCGAAGTGCAGCACCCGGCCGTACCAGTCGGCGCTGAAGTCCGTCGTCGAGATCGACGGGGGACCGAACGACTTCACCCCCTTGATGGTGGTGTTGTTGCTGCCGGCCAGGTCCGCCGAGCCGCCCCACAGTTCGGGCAGTTTCGGCGCGACATCGTTGAGCACCTGGCCGAACGCGGCGCGGGTGGCCATCGGCTTGGAACCCGGCTCCCACGTCGTGATGTCGGCGTCCCAGCCCTCGGGCAGCTCCTGCGCCAGCAGGCGGTCCAGCAGCTCCTTGCGCTGGGGTTCGCGGGCCGCCCACGCCTCGAAGTCCTGCTGCCAGGCCTCGTGGGCCTCCTTCCCGCGGGCCACCAGCCCCCGGGTGTGGGTGATGACGTCCTCGCTCACCTCGAAGGTCTTGTCCGGGTCGAAACCCAGCACCTTCTTGGTGGCGGCCACCTCGTCGGCCCCCAGCGCGGACCCGTGTACGCCGCCGGTGTTCATCTTGGTGGGCGCCGGATAGCCGATGATCGTGCGCAGCGCAATGAACGACGGCTTGTCGGTGACCTTCTTGGCCTCGGCGATGGCCGCCTCGATACCGGCGACGTTCTCGCCGCCCTCGACCTCCTGGACGTGCCAGCCGTAAGCGCGGTAGCGAGCCGCGACGTCCTCGGACAACGCGATGTTGGTGTCGTGCTCGATGGAGATGTGGTTGCGGTCGTAGAAGACGATCAGGTTGCCCAGCTGCTGGGTGCCCGCCAGCGAGGACGCCTCGCTGGTGACGCCCTCCTCGATGTCGCCGTCGGAGGCGATGACGTAGATGTAGTGGTCGAAGGGGCTCTCCCCGGGCGCGGCGTCGGGGTCGAACAGGCCGCGCTCGTAGCGGGACGCCATCGCCATGCCCACCGCCGAGGCCAGGCCCTGCCCGAGCGGGCCCGTGGTGATCTCGACGCCCTTGGTGTGCCGGAACTCCGGGTGGCCCGGGGTCTTGGATCCCCACGTCCGCAGCGACTCCAGGTCGGAGAGCTCCAGACCGAAGCCGCCGAGATAGAGCTGGATGTAGAGGGTCAAGCTGGAATGCCCGCAGGAGAGCACGAACCGGTCGCGGCCCAGCCAGTGGGTGTCGCTGGGGTCGTGGCGCATCTGCCGCTGGAACAGGGTGTAGGCCAGCGGGGCCAGACTCATCGCGGTGCCCGGGTGGCCGTTGCCCACCTTCTGCACGGCGTCGGCGGCCAGTACCCGCGCGGTGTCGACGGCCCGGGAATCGATGTCGGTCCAATCCTCGGGGTGATGCGGGTCGGTCAGCGTCGCGATTTCTTCGGCTGTGGTCACAAGCTCACTCCTCGATGGACGTCAGGATGGGCCGCTGGGCTCAACCCTAGTGCGCGGTGGTGTCGGGCTGCAGGTGCAGTGGGCACTAACCGGCATTCCCGGTCGGGGTGCCCCGCAAAAGCATGGCCGACCGGCATCATCTCGGGTTCAGATGACCCTGAGCTAACACCCGGGTGGCGGGTCGGTCTACCATCGTCTGTAGTAGAAGCTGCGAGGCCGTCGCGACCATCGCAATCACTAGGAGTCAACTGCGTTGAGTATTCGCGAGGGCCAGCTGCACGAGGGGACGCCCAATCGAATACGTGCCACCTTCCTGGCGTATCTGGGGCTGACCAAACCGCGGGTCATCGAGCTGCTGCTCGTCACCACGATTCCGGCCATGCTGCTGGCGCACCGCGGAATGGTCGACCCGCTGCTGATCGTCAACACCCTGTTCGGTGGAATGCTCGCCGCCGCCGGCGCCAACACGCTCAACTGCGTGGCCGACGCCGACATCGACAAGGTCATGAAGCGCACGGCGCGCCGGCCGCTGGCCCGGGCCAGCGTTCCGCGCAGCCATGCGCTGGTGTTCGGCCTGGCGCTGTCGGTCGGTGCCTTCTTCTGGCTGTGGTGGACCACCAACCTACTGTCGGCGCATCTCGCCGGCGCGACCATTGCGTTCTACGTGTTCGTCTACACCCTGCTGCTCAAACGCAGGACGTCGCAGAACGTGGTGTGGGGCGGGGCCGCCGGCTGCATGCCGGTGATGATCGGCTGGTCGGCGGTCACCGGCACCATCGCCTGGCCCGCCCTGGTGATGTTCGGGATCATCTTCTTCTGGACGCCGCCGCACACCTGGGCCCTGGCCATGCGCTACAAGGAGGACTACAAGGCGGCGGGGGTGCCGATGCTGCCGGTGGTGGCCACCGAGAAGCAGGTCACCCGCCAGATCGTGATCTACACCTGGCTGACGGTGCTGGCCACGCTGGCGCTGGCCCCGGCCGCGGGGTGGCTCTACGCGTCGGTGGCGCTGCTGGCGGGGGTGTGGTTCCTCGCGATGGCCCATCAGCTCTACGCCGGGGTGCGCCGCGGCGAATCGGTCAAACCGCTGCGGCTGTTCCTGCAGTCGAACAACTACCTGGCCGTGGTGTTCTGTGCGCTGGCCGTCGACTCCGCGCTGGCGCTGCCGACCATCTTCGCCTGATCACACCGGCGCACACCGGCGCCGCCGCCGCGCCGGTCTAGGGCACCAGCACGATCGAGCCCACCGTCTTGCGGCCCTGCAGGTCGCGGTGGGCGCGCTCGGCGTCGCGCAGCGGGTAGCGCTCGCTGACGGTGATGGTCAGCGCACCCGAGGCGATCGCATCCATCAGCTCGCCGGCCCGCCAGGCGAACTCGTCGGGGGAGCGGGTGAAGTCGCCCAGCTTGGGCCGGGTCAGAAACACGGAGCCGGCGGTGTTGAGCCGTTGCGGGTCCACCGGCGGGACCGGACCGCTGGCGGCACCGAACAGCGCCAGCGTGCCGCGCACGGCCAGGCTGGCCAGGCTGGCGTCGAACGTGGTCTTGCCGACGCCGTCGTAGACGGCGGCGACACCGCGCTCCTCGGTGAGCACCCGGATCTTGGCGGCGAAGTTCTCCGCGCCCTCCGGGGTCTGTTCGGGGTAGCCGAGCACCTCGACGGCGCCGGCCTCGCGGGAGAGCTCGGCCTTCTCCCGGGTGGAGGCGGTGGTGATCACCTTGGTGCCGATACTGGTGGCCCACTGGGTCAACACCAGTCCGACCCCGCCGGCGCCGGCGTGCACCAGGATGGTGTCCGAGGACTGGATCTCATACACCGACTTGATCAGGTAGTGGGCCGTCATCCCCTTCAACAGGGCCGAGGCGATGGCATCGGAGGCCACCCCGTCGGGCACGTAGGCGACGTAGTCGGCCGGGGCCACGCAGTACTCGGCGTAGGCGGCGTCGGCGTTGGCGGTGACCACCCGGTCGCCGACGGTCAGCGCCGCCACGTCCTCGCCGACGGCGGCGACGGTCCCGCACACCTCGGTGCCGACGACGAAGGGCACCGGTCGCGGGTAGAGCCCGGAGCGGAAATAGGTGTCGATGAAGTTGACGCCGATCGCCTCCGCCTTGATCAGGACTTCACCCCGGCCCGGGGTGGGCTGGGGCTTCTCGACGTACGTCAGGACCTCGGGACCACCGGTTTCGGTGACTTCGACTGCGTGCATGGTGACTATCATCCTTCAGCGTGAAGCCGCCCGTGAAGCTGGCACGCCCCGACGTGTTCCACCCCCGGATCGTTCTGGCGGGCTGCCCGCGACTGGTCACCGGTGACGGCGACGACGACGGCTTGGTCGCCGCGTTGCGCCACCGCGGTCTGCATGCGCGGTGGCTGTCCTGGGATGATCCCCAGACCCTGCGCAGCGATCTGGTCATCCTCCGTGCCACCTGGGACTACATCGAGCGGCTCGAGGAGTTCCTGGCGTGGACCAGGCGGGTGCCGCATCTGCTCAACGGTCCCGAGGTGGTGGCCTGGAACACCGACAAGGCGTATCTGCTGGACCTGGCCGCCGCCGGGGTGCCGGTCATCGAGAGCGAGTTCTTCGCGCCGGGGCAGCCGGTGCACCTGCCGGCCGGCGAGGTGGTGGTCAAGCCGGCCGTCGGTGCGGGATCGGTCGGGGCGCAGCGCTTCGCCGATCACTGCGCCGCACGCGACCACGCCGCGACCCTGCAGGAGGCGGGGTCGACGGTGCTGGTGCAGCCCTACGACCCGCGGGTGGGCCAGGGGGAGACGGCCCTGGTGTTCCTGGGCGGGCGGCAGTCGCACGCCTTCACCAAGGGGCCGATCCTGCTCGCGCCCGGCGAGCGGCCGGCCTTCGACGAGTCGGGCACCTACGCCCGGGAGTCGCTGGCGCCGGCCGATCCGGATTTCGAACTGTGGGACCTCGGCCACGCCGCCCTGGGGGCCGCGGCGGCCCGACTCGGCGTCCCGGTGACCGATTTCCTGTATGCGCGGGTGGACGTGCTCGGCGATCGCCACGACCCGCTGCTGCTGGAGCTGGAGCTGGTGGAACCGTCACTGGGCTGGCGACAGCTCGGCGAGTCGGCCCGCGCCGACGCCGAACGTCGGTTCGCGTTGGGCGTCGAGTCAGCGCTGCAGCGCCTCGGCCTGGGCCCGTTGTCGCATCGACGCCCATAGCGCCGCGGTGGCCGCCGTACATGCCGCCGCGCCGGCCACGTGCACGGCCACGAGCGCGGCGGGAACCCCGGTGAAGAACTGGACCGCACCGACACCGGCCTGGGCGCACACCAGCACCACCAGCACCACCAGCCGGGTCAGGACGGCCCTGGAGGCATGGGCGGCCACCAGCGCGAACCCGAGTCCGACCAGCAATGCCAGGTAGGCCACCAGCAGCGACGAGTGGGTGTGCACCAGCGTGGTGATCTCGATCTGCAGGCGCGCCACCGGGCGCTCGAGGCTCTTGTCGCCGGCGTGCGGACCCGCGGCGGTCACCAGGGTGCCCGTCACCAGCACGGCGGCCAGCGTCAGTGCGCTGAGCGCGGTCAGGCCGCGCAACGCCGGCGGCACCAGCAGCCGGGGTACGCCGTCATCGGGTTCGCCGACCTTGACGTAGAGCAGGGTCGCCAGCCACACCATGGTCATCGAGGCCAGCAGGTGCACGGCGACGGTCCACCACAGCAGCCCGGTCAGCACGGTGATCCCACCGATGACGGCCTGCACCACCGTCGAGGCGGGCATCAGCCATGCGTAGACGAGGACCTCGCGGCGGCGGCGGGCCCGGGTGACCGCCAGCACCGCGGCGATCGCGGTGAGCACCACGGCGAAGGTGATCAACCGGTTGCCGAACTCGACGGCCTGATGGATGCGCGGCACCTCGGCGTGTGCGATCGGGGTGAAGCTGCCGGGGAAGCACTGCGGCCAGGTGGGACAACCCAGCCCGGATGCGGTGACCCGGACGACGGCGCCGGTGACGGCGATGCCGCCCTGGGTCAGCACCACCAGCGCGGCGATGACCCGTTGCGCCCGCAGGCTGGGGTCGGGCAGCAGGTCTACCAGCCGTCGAAAGATCACGGCCCAAGCGTATGCGAACGCAAACTACAGCCTGTAGTAAGCCCGGTGTAAGCCCACCTCCGGTGGCTGACACCGATGCCCACCTCCGGTGGCTGACACCGATGCCCACCTCCGGTGGCCGGCACCGATGCCCACCTCCGGTGGCCGGCACCGATGCCCACCTCCGGTGGCCGGCACCGATGCCCACCTCCGGTGGCCGGCACCGATGCCCACCTCCGGTGGCCGGCATCGATGCCCACCTCCGGTGGGCGACACCGACGCTCAGCTGAACCGGAACCACTTCAGCGCGCACAGGGCCGCGATCCCGCCCCACACCGCCAGCACGGCCAGACCGAACCAGTCCACCGACAGCGTCATCGCCTGTGAGAGCGCCTCGGTCAGCGCGCCCGAGGGCGTCAGGCGCGCCACCCAGCTGACCGCGGCGGGCACCACGCTGCTTTCCTGGGTCTCCAGCGTCAGGGCACCCAGCCCGGCGAAGACGAACCACAACAGGTTGGCGACGGCGAGCACGATCTCGGCGCGCAGCGTTCCACCCAGAAGCAGTCCCAGCGCGGCGAAGCCCGCGGTTCCCAGGGCGATGATCACCGCACCGAGCAGCAGGCCCAGCAGAGGGGGCCGCCACCCCAGCCCGAGGCCGATCGCGCCGATCAGCAGCGACTGCAGGAACACCACGGCGACGACGGCCAGCGATTTGCCGGCGATGATGCCCCACACCGGCAGGGCGGTGGCGCCGAGGCGTTTGAGGGCTCCGTAGCGGCGGTCGAAGGCCACCGCAATGGCCTGTCCGGTGAACGCGGTGGAGATCACCGCCAGCGCCATGATGGCCGGTACGAAGGTGGCGGCGCGGTTCGTGCCGAAGGAGCCCAGCGGCAGCAGAGTCAGGCCGACCAGCAGGGTGATCGGGATGAACATGGTCAGCAGCAGCTGCTCACCGTTGCGCAGCAGCAGCTTGAGCTCCAGGCCGAACTGGGCGGCCAGCATCCTGGGCACCGGGCTGGGCCGCGGGTCGGGGCTGAAGGTCCCCGGGGGGAACAGGGGTTCGCTCATGGAGACCTCCGGGTTCTGGCCGCCGACACTCATCGCAGCTTCCTGCCCGTCAGGTCCAGGAAGACATCCTCGAGGCTGCGTTGCTCGACGCGCATGTCGGTGGCCAGCACGTTGAGCCGGGCGCACCAGGCGGTGACGGTCGCGAGTACCTGCGGATCGATCTGGCCCTCGACGAGGTAGTCGCCCGGATTGACCTCGGCGGCGCGATAGTTCTCGGGCAGTGCCGCCGCCAGCAGCGACAGGTCCAGTCGGCGCGGCGCGCTGAACCTCAGCTGGCCCTCGGCGCCGCTGCTCATCAACTCGGCCGGAGTGCCGGTGGCCACCGCCGAACCGTGATCGATGATGACGATCCGGTCGGCCAGTTCCTCGGCCTCCTGCAGCTGGTGGGTGGTCAGGACCACCGTCACGCCGTCGCGGCGCAGGCCGTCGATGAGCTCCCACACCACCAGCCGGGCGTGGGCGTCCATGCCCGCGGTGGGTTCGTCGAGGAACACCAGTTCCGGGCGTCCGACCAGGGCGCACGCCAATGCCAGCCGCTGCTGCTGGCCGCCGGAGAGCCGCCGGTAGGTGGTGCGGGCGACCTCGCTGAGTCCCAGGGTGTCCAGCAGCCAGCGCGGGTCCAGGGGGCGGGCGGAGTAGGCGGCGACCAGGTCGAGCATTTCGCCGGCACGGGCGGCCGGGTAGGCACCCCCACCCTGCAGCATGACGCCGATCCTGGGGCGCAGGCGTGCATTGTCGGCGACCGGATCCAGGCCCAGCACCTCGATGGATCCCGCGTCGGGACGCAGGAAGCCCTCACACATCTCCACGGTGGTGGTCTTGCCCGCGCCGTTGGGCCCGAGCAGCGCCAGTACCTCGGCGGTCCGGACGTCCAGATCCAGGTCCGACACCGCCGTCGTCGCCCCGTAGTGTTTGCTGACGCCGCGCAGCCGCAACGGGGCGGGCCCGGCGGGCACGGTCGAGCTCGAACTCACGGAGAGTCAGCGTAGGCGCCGGGCGTCGACCGGGGCGGGCGCGGTCTCGGTTTCGCCCGCCCGCCGATGGTCGTCGGCCCGCTTCCCGTCCGGCTCGCCGTCGGTCCCGGGCCCGGTATCCGGGCGTGTTTCATGCCCGGACCCGTGCCCGGTCCCGTGAGTCGTCTGCACGTCGGTACCGGTGGGCAGGCCCCGCCACGGCAGCCGACGATAGGTCAGCGCCATCAGTGCGACCACGATGACGGTGCTGGCCACCGTCGCGTCCACGATCTGAAAGAGCGCGAACCGGTCGCCGTTGGCGGTCGGGCCGAAGATGCCGACGATCAGCGACACCGCGATCGCCGCGATCCGGAATCCGGGCCGGGTGGCCCAGGCGGCCAGCGGGATGATCGCCCAGAGCAGATACCAGGGCTGGACCACCGGGAACAGCAGCACGGTGGCGCCGAGCGCCACCCCGAGTCCGCCGACGGGGTGTAGGCGGCCGCGCAGCACGGCCAGCAGCAGCCAGCTGACCACCACGGCGATCACCAGCACGCCGATGGCGCGGGTCAGCGACAGGATCGCGGTGGTGTGGTCGCCCAACCCGAGCAGGATCCCGACCTGCCCGGTGGCCAGCGCCAGCAGGGTCGGGGGTGACATCCAGCTGCGCACGACGTTGGCGGTGCCCAGGGTGAACAACCACCCGAAACCGAGCCCGCTGGCCCAGCCGACCAGCGCCATCGTCGCCAGCGAGATCACGCCCAACCCGCCGCCGGCGACCAGGAACGCCTTCAGGGTTCCGCCCCAGCGGCAGGCCAATGCCATCGCGACGAATCCGAGCGCCAACAGTGACGGCAGTTTGACCTGCGAGGACAACGTGATCAGGACGGCGCCGAGGACGAGTTGGCCCAGCGGAGCCCAGGCCCGCCACTGATCGCGGGTCGCAGGCCAGCTCAGTGGTCGCGGCAGCAGACGTTCGGTGGCGTCGATACCGCGCAGCGCGAACTCCGTGCCGGCCAGCATCAGGCCCAGCATCAGTGCCTCGTTGTGGATCCCGGCGACCAGATGCATGAACAGCAGCGGGTTGGTCGCGCCCAGCCACATCGCGCTGACCTCGGCCACGCCGCAGCGCCGGGCCAGTCGCGGTGTCGCCCACACGATCAGGCCCACGCCGACCAGGACCACGACGCGGTGGCACAGCACCGCCGCCACGATGTTCTCGCCGGTGATCGCCGAGATGCCCCGCCCGATCCAGAGGAACAGCGGACCGTAGGGAGCCGGGGTCTCCCGCCAGAGACTGGGCACTGAGAGGGTGAACACATGGTCGAGGCCCAGGCCGGGCGCCGGACCGACCCGGTAGGGGTCCAGGCCCAGGCGGGCGATCTGGCTCTGTGCCAGGTAGGAGTAGACGTCCTTGCTGTACATCGGGGGCGCGACGAGCAGGGGCAGCATCCACAGCAGCAGGGTGTGATCGAGCTGCCCGCGTGTCATGCGGCGCTTGCCCAGCGCGAACCTGCCCAGCATGAGCCAGGCCAGGGCCATCATCACCGCGCCCGTGGTGGTCATCGTCAGCGAGACCGTCTGGATTCGCGACGGCAGGTTGAGCAGCCGCACCCCGAAGGTGGGATCCTGGACGACGGGCCGGGCCCCGGCGCCCAGGGCGCCGATGGCCATCAGGACGGTGCCGGTGGCGCCGAAACGCCGCGTCCGGCGCAGCGCGACGAGCTCGGCACCGTTGAGCGGCGAGCCCACGGTGCGCTCGTCGCCGTGCCAGCGGGCGATCGACGAGCTCCACGAGCGTTGGCGGGCGGCCACGTGAGCAGCGTAGCGGCCCCGATATTCCCGGCCGGGCATGTGAGCAACCCAACGCCGAGCTAAGGGTCCCCTTCCTAGACCCGCATCCGGAATTGCGTCACACTGGTGTTGTGAAAATCCGTCCAGAGGCCACGGGCGTCGCTGCGCCCTCGCCGGAAGTGCAGTCGCACCAGGACGGTCACACCCGAAGCGCCATCATCCGGCTGCTGTTGGAGTCCGGGCCGATCACCGCGGGCAGCGTCGGTGACCGGCTGGGGATCTCCGCGGCGGGCGTGCGCCGACACCTCGACGCGCTGATCGAGGCCGGGGACGCGGAGGCCAAGACCGCCGCGGCATGGCAGCAGGAAGGGCGCGGCCGTCCGGCCAAGCGCTACCGGCTCACCGCGGCGGGCCGGGCCAAACTCGAGCACACCTACGACGATCTGGCCTCGGCGGCCATGCGCGCATTGCGGGAGGTCGGAGGCGAGGAGGCGGTGCGGACCTTCGCCCGGCGCCGCATCGACAGCATCCTCGGCGAGGTCGAGGCGGTCTCCAGTGAGCGCGACGCCGACGTCGAGGCCACCGCCGACCGGGTTGCCGAGGCGTTGAGCAAGGCGGGCTACGCCACCACCACATCCCGGGTGACCGCCGGCAGCGGCGGCAGCCGCGTGCAGGGTGTCCAGATCTGTCAGCACCACTGTCCGGTGTCGCACGTCGCCGAGGAGTTTCCCGAACTGTGCGAAGCCGAGCAGGCGGCCATGGCCGAGCTGCTGGGTACCCACGTCCAACGGCTGGCGACGATCGTCAACGGAGACTTCGCATGTACCACCCACGTCCCGCTGAGCCCGGTGCAGACCTAGCCGACCGGGCCAGCAGGCCAACCGACCCGAGCATGACCTTCGGCGCACAGCCCGCGCCGAAGCCACCACGAGCGATCGAAGGAGCGTCGCAATGACTCTCACCCCGGAGGCTTCCGTTTCGAAGCCCGCCGAACCGCTGACCCAGGAAGAGGCCATCGCCTCGCTGGGCCGGTACGGCTACGGCTGGGCGGACTCCGACGTCGCCGGCGCCAGCGCCCAGCGCGGGCTGTCCGAGGCGGTGGTGCGCGACATCTCGGCGAAGAAGAACGAACCCGAGTGGATGCTCGACATCCGGCTGCGCGCGCTGCGCACGTTCGGCAAGAAGCCGATGCCGAGGTGGGGGTCCAACCTGGACGGCATCGACTTCGACAACATCAAGTACTTCGTGCGCTCCACCGAGAAGCAGGCGGCCACCTGGGACGACCTGCCCGAGGACATTCGCAACACCTACGACAAGCTGGGTATCCCGGAGGCGGAGAAGCAGCGCCTGGTCTCGGGTGTGGCCGCGCAGTACGAGTCGGAGGTGGTCTACCACCAGATCCGCGAGGACCTGGAAGCCCAGGGTGTGCTGTTCCTGGACACGGACACCGCGTTGAAGGAGCACCCGGAGATCTTCAAGCAGTACTTCGGCACCGTGATCCCGGCCGGCGACAACAAGTTCTCCGCCCTCAACACCGCGGTGTGGAGTGGCGGGTCCTTCATCTACGTGCCGCCGGGCGTGCACGTCGACATTCCGCTGCAGGCCTACTTCCGGATCAACACCGAGAACATGGGCCAGTTCGAGCGGACACTGATCATCGTCGACGAGGGCGCCTACGTGCACTACGTCGAGGGCTGCACCGCACCGATCTACAAGAGCGACTCGCTGCACTCGGCGGTCGTGGAGATCATCGTCAAGCAGGGCGGCCGCTGCCGGTACACCACGATCCAGAACTGGTCGAACAACGTCTACAACCTCGTCACCAAGCGTGCCCGCGCCGAGGCCGGCGCCACCATGGAGTGGATCGACGGCAACATCGGGTCGAAGGTGACGATGAAGTACCCGGCGGTGTGGATGACCGGGGAGCACGCCAAGGGCGAGGTGCTCTCGGTGGCCTTCGCCGGGGAGGGGCAGCACCAGGACACCGGCGCCAAGATGCTGCACCTGGCCCCGAACACGTCGAGCAACATCGTCTCCAAGTCGGTGGCCCGCGGCGGTGGCCGCGCCTCCTACCGCGGCCTGGTCCAGGTCAACAAGGGCGCGCACGGCTCGCGTTCCAGTGTGAAATGCGATGCGCTGCTGGTCGACACGGTCAGCCGCAGCGACACCTACCCCTACGTCGACATCCGCGAGGACGACGTCACGATGGGCCATGAGGCCACGGTGTCGAAGGTCAGCGAGGACCAGCTGTTCTACCTGATGAGCCGCGGGATGACCGAGGACGAGGCGATGGCGATGGTGGTGCGCGGCTTCGTCGAGCCCATCGCCAAGGAACTGCCCATGGAGTATGCGCTGGAACTCAACCGGCTCATCGAGCTGCAGATGGAAGGCGCGGTCGGATAACAGTGGCATCGAATTTCACTGAGGCCGTAGAAGGTTCGGCACTCTCCGCGGTCAACGACGGCTCGACATTGGCTACCGCCAACGACGGCTCGACATTGGCTACCGCCAACGACGGCTCGACATTGGCTACCGCCAACGACGGCTCGACATTGGCTACCGCCAATAAGGGCGAACTGTTCTCCTCGTTCGACGTCGACGCCTTCGAGGTGCCCGGCGGCCGCGACGAGATCTGGCGGTTCACCCCGCTGAGGCGGTTGCGCGGGCTGCACGACGGCTCGGCGCTCGCCACCGGGACCGCGGGGATCACCGTCTCCGAGCGCCCGGGAGTGACGGTGGAGACCGTCCGCCGGGGCGACCCGCGGCTCGGCGAGGCCGGTGCGCCCACCGACCGGGTCGCCGCCCAGGCCTATTCGTCGTTCAACTCGGCGACGGTGGTCACCGTCGCCCGTGACACCGAGGTCGCCGAACCGATCGAGATCACCGTCGACGGCCCCGGTGAGGGCGCGACGGCGTACGGACATCTGCAGATCCGCGTCGAGGAGCTGTCGCGGGCCATCGTCGTCGTCGACCTGCGCGGCAGCGGCACCTACGCCGATAACGTCGAGATCCTCGTCGGCGATTCGGCCGGGCTCGGGGTGATCTGGATCGCCGACTGGGCCGACGACATGGTCCACGTGAGCGCCCACCATGCCCGGTTGGGCAAGGACGCGGTGCTGGGCCACGTCAACGTGACCCTCGGTGGCGACGTCGTGCGGACCACCGCGACGGTGCGCTTCGCCGGACCCGGCGGCGACGCCCAGATGCTGGGCACCTACTTCGCCGACGACGGCCAGCACTTCGAGTCCCGGTTGCTCGTCGATCACTCCCAACCGAACTGCAAGTCCGACGTGCTGTATAAGGGCGCGCTGCAAGGGGATCCGGATTCGGCCAGGCCCGACGCCCACACGGTCTGGGTGGGTGATGTGCTCATCCGCGCGGAGGCCACCGGCACCGACACCTTCGAGGTCAACCGCAACCTGGTGCTCACCGACGGTGCGCGCGCCGACTCCGTACCCAACCTGGAGATCGAGACGGGCGAGATCATCGGGGCCGGCCACGCAAGCGCGACCGGACGTTTCGACGACGAGCAGCTGTTCTACCTGCGCGCCCGCGGAATCCCGGAGGAGCAGGCCCGTCGGCTCGTGGTGCGCGGCTTCTTCGGCGAGATCATCGCCAAGATCGCCGTCCCCGCGGTGCGCGAACGCCTAACCGAAGCCATTGAACGTGAACTAGCGATCACCGAATCGAGAAGCAACTGACATGACCACTCTGGAAATCAAAGACCTGCACGTCTCGGTCGCCAACCCGGATGCCGTCGGCGAGGAGATCCCGATCCTCAAGGGAGTCAACCTCACCGTCAGGTCGGGGGAGACCCATGCTGTCATGGGCCCCAACGGATCCGGCAAGTCGACGCTGTCCTACGCCATCGCGGGGCATCCGAAGTACACCGTCAGCTCCGGCTCGATCACCCTCGACGGTGAGGACGTCCTGGCGATGAGCATCGACGAGCGCGCCCGCGCGGGTCTGTTCCTGGCCATGCAGTACCCGGTGGAGGTGCCCGGGGTGTCGATGTCGAACTTTCTGCGCACCGCGGCCACCGCGGTGCGTGGCGAGGCGCCGAAGCTTCGCCACTGGGTCAAGGAAGTGAAGTCGGCGATGTCCGACCTCGACATCGACCCCTCGTTCGGTGAGCGCAGCGTCAACGAGGGCTTCTCCGGCGGCGAGAAGAAGCGTCACGAGATCCTGCAGCTGGGCCTGCTCAAGCCGAAGATCGCGATCCTCGACGAAACCGACTCCGGCCTCGACGTCGACGCGCTGCGCGTGGTGAGTGAGGGCGTCAACCGCTACGCGGAGGCCGAGCACGGCGGCATCCTGCTGATCACCCACTACACCCGGATCCTGCGCTACATCCGGCCGCAGTTCGTGCACGTGTTCGTCGACGGGCGCATCGTGGCCTCCGGTGGGCCCGAACTGGCCGACGAGCTCGAAGAAAACGGCTACGTGCGGTTCACTCAGGCGGCCGCCGGGACGGCGTCCTAGGGGGCACCGCGGTCATGACAGCCTCGGTCAACTCGGTCAACCTCGACCTCACGGCGATCCGCGCCGATTTCCCGATTCTGCATCGGGTCATGCGGGGCGGAAACCAGCTGGCGTACCTCGACTCGGGTGCCACCTCGCAGAAGCCGCTTCAGGTGCTCGACGCCGAACGGGAGTTCCTCACCACCTCCTACGGTGCCGTCCACCGCGGCGCCCACCAGTTGATGGAGGAGGCCACCGACGCCTACGAACAGGGCCGCGAGGACATTGCGGCGTTCGTCGGAGCCGATGCCGACGAGCTGGTGTTCACCAAGAACGCCACCGAGGCGATCAACCTGGTCTCCTACGTTCTCGGTGACAGCCGCTTCGAACGTGCGCTGGGCCCCGGCGACGTCATCGTCACCACCGAGGCCGAACACCATGCCAACCTGATCCCGTGGCAGGAACTGGCCCGGCGCACCGGCGCCGAGCTGCGCTGGTACGGGGTCGCCGACTCGGGCCCGCAGGCCGGACGCATCGATCTGGACTCGTTGCAGCTCGACGAGCGGGTGAAGGTGGTTGCCTTCACCCATCACTCGAACGTCACCGGTGCCGTCGCGCCGGTGGCCGAGTTCGTCCGGCGCGCCAACCAGGTCGGCGCGCTGACCGTGTTGGACGCCTGCCAGTCGGTGCCGCACCAGCCGGTCGACTTCCACGGACTCGACGTCGACTTCGCGGCGTTCTCGGGGCACAAGATGCTGGGGCCGACCGGGATCGGGGTGCTCTACGGGCGGCGCGGGCTGCTGGAGTCGATGCCCCCGTTCCTCACCGGCGGGTCGATGATCGAGACCGTCACCATGGAGGGCGCCACCTATGCCCCGGCCCCGCAGCGGTTCGAGGCGGGCACGCCGATGACCTCGCAGGTGGTCGGGCTGGCCGCGGCGACGCGGTATCTCGACGCGATCGGGATGTCGGCGGTGGAGGCCCACGAATCGCAGCTGGTGGCCGCCGCGTTGGCCGGGTTGGCGACGGTGCCCGGGGTGCGCGTGATCGGTCCCGAGACCATGGTTGACCGGGGGTCCCCGGTCAGTTTCGTGGTCGAGGGCGTGCATGCCCACGACGTCGGGCAGGTGCTCGACGACGACGGGGTCGCGGTGCGGGTGGGGCACCACTGCGCCTGGCCGCTGCATCGCCGCTTCGGTATCGCCGCCACGGCTCGGGCGTCCTTCGCCGTCTACAACACCCTCGACGAGGTCGACCGTCTGGTCGCCGGTGTGCGGCGCGCCGTGGAGTTCTTCGGCGGGGACTGACATGCGACTGGAACAGATGTACCAGGAAGTGATCCTGGACCACTACAAGCATCCGCACCATCGCGGACTGCGCGAGCCCTTCGGCGCCGAGGTGCACCACGTCAACCCCACCTGTGGGGACGAGATCACGCTGCGGGTGGCGCTGTCGCAGGACGGCGAGACGGTCGACGACGTGTCCTACGACGGGCAGGGCTGCTCGATCAGCCAGGCGGCCACCTCGGTGCTGGCCGACCAGGTCATCGGCGCCACCGTCGGCGACGCACTGAAGATGGTCGCGGCCTTCACCGAGATGGTCTCGTCGCGCGGCACCGTCGACGGTGACGAGGAGTTGATCGGCGACGGCATCGCCTTCGCCGGAGTGGCCAAGTACCCGGCCCGGGTCAAATGCGCGCTGTTGGGTTGGATGGCCTTCAAGGACGCCGTGGCGCAAGCCAGTGAGGAGACACCCAGTGAGGAGAAGTCGTCATGAGTGACACCGCACCTCAGAGCGCCGACGAGGCGGGCACCGAGGCGCCGGATCCGGAACTGCTCGCCGACCTCGAAGAGGCGATGCGCGACGTCGTGGATCCCGAGCTCGGGATCAACGTCGTGGACCTCGGTTTGGTCTACGGCCTCAACCTGGAGGAGAGCGACGCCGGGACCGTTGCCCTGCTCGACATGACCCTCACCTCGGCGGCCTGCCCCCTGACCGACGTGATCGAGGATCAGTCGCGTACCGCCCTGGTGGGCGCCGGGCTGGTCAGCGAGTTGAAGATCAACTGGGTGTGGAATCCGCCGTGGGGCCCGGACAAGATCACCGAGGACGGCCGCGAGCAGCTGCGGGCGCTGGGGTTCACCGTCTGAGCGGGTGACGGGCGCGCGTCCCGGCTCATCCGGCCGGGGACCGGCTCAGGCGATGGCTTTCCAGACACTGGCCGTCAGAGGATGGCCGTCAGACGATGGCCGTCAGACGATGGCCTGCGGATCGACGCTGCGTTTGGCCTCCAGCCGGTACCACGTCCACCAGAACACCAGCGCGGCCGCCACCGATCCCGCGAACGCCAACGCGTGCGCCCCGAGGTAGAGGTTGAACTGGCCGGCCTGGTTCAGCGGGCCTTCGCGCCACCCCGTCATCGTCAGTAGCGTCCCGGCCACCAGCGTCGCGATTCCGAAGGTCGCGACGATGACTACGAATATCGTGCGCAGCGTGTAGCGGGCGGCCCCCGGAGACACCACGGCCCGCAACCGTCCGGTGCGGGCGAGCAGGTAGGACGCGCCGCAGCCCACCACGAGCGCCACCGCATCGGCGGCCAGGGTGTCGGAGAGTCGGTGTGCGTGCGCGGCGATGGTGAAGGCACCCATGCCCACCGTCGCGGTGAGCGCGAAGAACATCGCGACGCCGCGGTAGCGGTAGGGCACCACCACCAGCAGGGCGAACAGCAGCGTCATCGCCACGGTGGTGTGCCCGCTGGGCAGGGTGTTCTCCATGTGCTTGGTCGGCACGAGCGCGAGGTCCGGGCGTGGGAGGACGAAGTGCTTGAGGATCTGGGTGATCGCCTGGCCGACCAGGATGATCGCCACGCCGGCGATCGCGAGCACCCGCTGGCGGCGCAGCAGCCCGATCGCGGCCACCACCAACGTCGCCAGGGCCACCGACGACATCGTGACGAGACCCATGGCGTCGTGGCCCCGCTCGCGCTGCTCGGGGTTGGCCTGGCTGTTGCCGCGCAGCGCGGCGTTCTCCAGGGTCTGCCCGGTCACGGTCTGCGAGGACAGCCAGTACACCGCGCCCCCGAAGATCAGCGCGAGGACCAGCACCAGCATCCAACGCCGGCCGGCGCGGCGCACCAGGCGTTCCGCGAGGTACGGGCCGACATCGGGGTGCGGCCCGGCGGCCGCCCGCGACGGGGCTTGATCGGGTAGCACGTGCGACGGCTCCTTCCCCCTGGCTCGGCCGTGGTGACCGGGTCCCTTCCGATTGTGACGTGCCGCCGCCGTTCGCGTGCGGGTTGGGCACAGGCCGGAGTGCAGGGCCGGGGCGGGGTGCCCTCACGGATGTGGCCGCGCGTCGTTGCCGGTGCGCGGAAGGCGAAACACCCGGCGTGCCCGGAGCCGGTGGGCAATCCGGGGAATGCCAAGGCCCGGACGAGGATCTTCGAGGCGGGCCAACGGCTCCGCCCCGGACCCGATCCGCAAATCTCGTCCACTGCGCTGGAATTGCGGATAATCCCCGGTTCCGGTGTTGGCACAGGCCGTCGCTATTTGCCTGGTCGGGCTCCCGGAAGGGAAATTCGGTAATTGCACGGCACGGTCACGCCGATTTGGTTACGGTTTGCTGTGTACCCATCCCATCGGTCGTGATGGGAGGCCGCAAATAGTGTCATTCGACGCGCGGGAGTGGTCCTGTCATGGTCCGAATTGTCTTCTGTCCCGGGATGGGTGAGCGGCGTCGCGGGCGCCGTCGCCGCCGTCAATTCGGATTGTCTGCATCCGAAATGGCGGTGAGAAGTGGGCAGTGAGAAATGTGCGGTGAGAAATACGCGATCGCAATTGAGCGCTGACATGGTCGCATTTCGGCGGCGCCGACCGCACGCACCGGCCCCGGTCCGCCACTGGCTCGCGGCCGGGGTGCTCGCCGCCGGCCTGGGGGTCGCGATGCTTGCCGGAACCGGTACCGCGGCCGCCAGTCCCGGCGAATCGGGATCCCCGGGTGCCGCGGGGTCCGGCGCCGATCGGGCGGGCGACCGGGGGACTTCGGGTGCGATATCGACGTCGCGGGTGCGGGGCGAACGAGAGCGGTATCAGGTCGGCCGGCCCGGGGCGGACATGCGCGACCGCGACGGTGCCGCCGCGGGAAACCGCGCCTCGTATGGTCTGCGGCGCAGCCGTGCCGAACGGGCCGCCGAGGAACGCGGCATGAGCGAGGCCGAGGCCGACCGCAGCGTCCGCGCTGACGAGTCCGACACCTTCACCGGAGGTGATGAGTCCGAGGCTGTCAACGGGGGTGGCGAGTCCGAGGCCGACCGCAGCGTCCGCGCTGACGAGTCCGACACCTTCACCGGGGGTGGCGAGTCCGAAACGGTCGCCGGGGGTGAGTCCGAAACGGTCGCCGGAGGTGGCCAGTCCGAGACCGAAGAGTCCGGTGCCACCGACGACCCGGTGTCCGATGCCGACGGAGCGCCCGCCGACGAGGTCGGCGAGCCCGAGACCGAAGGGCCCGGCGAATCCGAGAGCGCGCAGGACGGCCCCGTCATCGGCGATGCCGATGCCACCGAGGACCAGGACGCTGCGCCGCCGTCCGGCACCGGCCAGGAGGCCGACGACGCGGCCGACCCAGGTCGGGACGTGGGTGCGGACATGGTCGTCGCCGGCGGACAGGGGGCCGGTGCCACCGATACCGGGACGTCCGAGCTGCGCGGCGCCGGTGTCGCGGCCGGAACCAGCACCGAAAGCGCCGGGCCGGGGCCGGCACCGGCCACCGCGGCGGATGCCGCTTCACCGGCCACCGCGGCGGATGCCGCTTCACCGGCCACCGCGGCGGATGCCGCTTCTGCGACGACCGCGGCGGCTACCGCTGCACCAGCCACGGCGGACACCGCTGCACCGGCCACGGCGGACACCGCAGAGGTGCCGGGCACCCGCGTGACGGTCGGTTCGATGATCGCCGACTTCCTGTACTCCCTCGGACTGCGTCTGCAGCTGAGCCCGCACTTCCTGGCCATCCCGGTGCCCGACTTCATGTCGGCCTGGTGGCTGGGCGTGCGGGAACGCATCTACGGCGAGCCGGTGGGTGATCCGGTGACGCCCACCGAGCCGGTGGACCCCGACCCGCCGTCGGCGCCGGACCACGACCCCGAACTGCTGTGGGAGACGAACTTCGACGACCTGGCCGAGACGCTGACCCGCTGGGGTCTGCAAAGCGGCCGCTGGGGTCAGTCCGCGGGGGAGAACCAGTACTACACCGACGGCGACAACATCTTCATCGACGAGGAGGGGAACCTCGTCATCGAGGCCCGGGCCGAGACGCCGCCGGACGGGGCGGAGGCACCGAACGACTACACCTCGGCGCGTGTGGTCACCTACGGCAAGCAGACCGTGGAGGTCGGTACGCGGATCGTGGCACGCATGCAGCTGCCCTATACGCAGGGGACGTTGCCGGCCTTCTGGATGGTGGGGCTGGAACCCGGCCACGAATTCGACTGGCCCCGCCAGGGCGAGATCGACATCGTCGAGCTGCCGGGCCTCGGCGGCGAGGACGCGAGTACGACGTGGACGGGCAATATCCACGGACCTTCCGAATCGGACAATACCGTCGACGTCAAACTTCAGGGAAATGACGCCGATCTGGGCGTCGACCTCTCGGAGGGATTTCACGACTACGGGATCGATTGGCATACCGACCGAATTGTCTGGCACGTGGACGGTGCCGAGGTAGCCGAGATCAACCAGGATGAATACGAGGCGCTCGGCGGCGATTGGACGGCATTTTCCGGTGCCTGGTCGTATTACCTGATTCTCAACGTGGCTGTCGGGAATCCGTGGACTGGTGACCCGGACGTGTCATCGGAATTTCCGGCGCAGATGAAAGTCGACTGGGTGCGCGCCTATGCGCTGTGACGATTCTGCGCGCTGGTGGCCGCGCGGTGAAGCTGGGAACATGGCCGGTGTGACCCAACGTTAGGAGAGACGTGGCTACTCAAGACATCACCGCCGAGCAATTCAACGACATCATCAACGGCAACGAAATCGTGCTGGTCGATTTCTGGGCGTCGTGGTGCGGGCCGTGCAAGTCGTTCGCACCCACCTTCAAGGCGTCCTCGGAGAAGCACCCCGATGTGGTGTTCGCCAAGGTGGACACCGAGGCCGAGCAGGAACTGGCCTCGGCCGCCCAGATCCGCTCCATTCCCACGCTGATGGCCTTCAAGAAGGGCAATCTGCTGTTCAACCAGCCCGGTGCCCTTCCGCCGGCCGCGCTCGAGGACCTCATCCAGCAGGTCAAGGACTTCGACGTCGAGGCAGCGATCGCCGAACAGAACGCCGAATAGCCCGGGGACAAACCCGGCATCACCGCACGCACGGCGCGCGATAGCGTGCTGTGCGTGAGTGCTGACGCTGAGACCCAGTTCGTCCTGGTGGAGCGGCCGCGACCGCACGTCGCCCTGATCACGCTGAACCGGCCCGAGCGGATGAACTCGATGGCGTTCGACGTGATGGTCCCGTTGCGCCGGGTGCTCGACGAGGTGACCCACGACAACTCGGTGCGCGCGGTGGTGCTCACCGGAGCAGGGCGCGGATTCTCCTCGGGAGCCGACCACAAGTCGGCGGGCAGCGTCCCCCATGTCGACGGGCTGACCCGTCCCACGTTCGGGTTGCGCTCGATGCAGGTGCTCGACGAGGTCATCCTGGCCCTGCGCAAGCTGCATCAGCCGGTGATCGCCGCGGTCAACGGCGCGGCGATCGGCGGGGGACTGTGCCTGGCCCTGGCCTGCGACATCCGCGTGGCCGCCCGGAGTGCCTATTTCCGGGCCGCCGGCATCAGCAACGGGCTGACCGCCAGCGAACTCGGGCTTAGTTTCCTGTTGCCCCGCGCCATCGGCTCTTCGCGGGCGTTCGAGATGATGCTGACCGGCCGGGACGTCGATGCGGACGAGGCCGAGCGCATCGGGCTGGTCTCCCGCCAGGTGCCCGACACCGACCTGCTGCAGACCTGCTATTCGATGGCCGAACGCATCGCCGGCTTCTCGCGGCCGGGTATCGAGTTGACCAAGCGCACGCTATGGACTGGACTGGACGCCGCTACCCTTGAGGGGCACATGCAGGCGGAAGGCCTGGGCCAACTCTACGTACGCCTGCTCACGTCGAACTTCGAAGAAGCGGTGGCGGCGCGCGCGGAGCAGCGGCCCCCGGACTTCACCGACGACAAATAACGCAGACGCAATCGGCAGGAGTGTGACCCGTGATCACCGCAACGGACCTGGAGGTCCGCGCCGGCGCGCGCACGCTGCTGTTGGCCGAGGGGCCGGCGTTGCGGGTGCAGCCCGGCGACCGCATCGGGCTCGTTGGCCGCAATGGGGCGGGCAAGACCACGACGATGCGGATCCTGGCCGGCGAGGGTGAACCGTACGCCGGGAGCCTGATGCGCAGCGGCGAGATCGGATACCTGCCGCAGGATCCGAAGGAGGGCGACCTCGACGTGCTGGCCCGTGACCGGGTGCTCTCGGCGCGCGGCCTCGACACCCTGCTCTCCGATCTGGAGAAGCAGCAGGTGCTGATGGCCGAGGTGGCCGACGAGACCGCGCGGGACAAGGCGGTGCGACGCTACGGCCAGCTCGAGGAGCGTTTCGCGGCGCTGGGCGGGTACGCCGCCGAGAGCGAGGCCGGCCGGATCTGCGCAAGCCTGGGGCTTCCCGAACGGGTGCTGACCCAACCGCTGCGCACGCTCTCCGGCGGCCAGCGGCGCCGGATCGAGCTGGCGCGCATTCTGTTCGCGGCGTCCGACAGCGGGGCGGGCTCGGCCACCACGCTGCTGCTCGACGAGCCGACCAACCATCTCGACGCCGATTCCATCGGCTGGCTTCGGGACTTCCTGCACAACCACACCGGCGGGCTGGTGGTCATCAGTCACAACGTCGACCTCCTGGCCGACGTCGTCAATCGGGTCTGGTTCCTCGATGCGGTACGCGGGGAGGTCGACGTCTACAACATGGGCTGGCAGAAGTACCTCGACGCACGCGCCACCGACGAGCAGCGACGCCGCCGGGAACGCGCCAACGCCGAACGCAAGGCGTCCGCGCTGCGCAGCCAGGCCGCCAAGATGGGCGCCAAGGCCACCAAAGCGGTGGCGGCGCAGAACATGTTGCGCCGCGCGGACCGGATGCTGGCCTCTCTGGAGGACGAGCGGGTCGCCGACAAGGTGGCGCGCATCAAGTTCCCCACACCGGCGCCCTGCGGGCGCACACCGCTGGTGGTCAAGGGACTCACCAAGAACTACGGGTCGCTGGAGGTGTTCACCGGCGTGGATCTGGCCATCGACCGCGGCTCGCGGGTGGTGGTCCTGGGGCTCAACGGTGCCGGGAAGACGACGCTGCTGCGATTGCTCGCCGGCGTGGAGGTTCCCGACTCCGGAGGGTTGGAGCCGGGGCACGGCCTCAAGATCGGCTACTTCGCCCAGGAACACGACACCCTCGACGATCACGCCACGGTCTGGGAGAACATCCGCCACGCCGCACCCGACACCGGCGAGCAGGAGCTGCGAGGACTGTTGGGTGCGTTCATGTTCACCGGTCCCCAGTTGGACCAGCCGGCCGGGACCCTCTCCGGCGGCGAGAAGACCCGACTGGCGCTGGCGGGCCTGGTCGCCTCGACGGCCAATGTGCTGCTGCTCGACGAGCCGACGAACAACCTCGATCCCGCCTCGCGGGAGCAGGTGCTCGACGCGTTGCGCAGCTACGCCGGTGCCGTCGTCCTGGTGACCCACGATCCCGGGGCCGCCGAGGCCCTGGATCCGCAACGGGTGGTTCTGCTGCCCGACGGCACCGAGGACTTCTGGTCCGAGGAATATCGCGACCTCATCGAGCTGGCCTGAGCCCGGCGCGACCCAACAACGGAGCGCCACCGCCGATTTGGTGATTTCTGTCACACTGCCGGTCGTGGCTTCCTACGCTGGATCCGGCGGGGTCGGTACAGCCGGGGAGGCGTCGATGAGGAAGCCCGACAAGGCGCGCGAGCAGCTGATCAGGGAAATACGCAACGCCTACGAACGCGGCGCCAGCATCCGGTCGCTGGTGGCCTCCACCGGCCGGTCTTACGGTTCGATTCACAGCATGCTGCGTGAATCGGGAACGGCGATGCGCAGTCGCGGCGGACCCAACCACCGGACCCGGCGCGACTGACGGCGGCACCGCGGGGGCGAGGTCTGCCGAGCCTCGGGTCAGGAACGGTCGGTCCGCAGACCGGTGACGCGGTCGAAACGGTGTACGGCGGCGGGATCGGCCGACAGGCACACCGTGGCGCCCGGCCGCAGACCGGCGAGTTGACCCGCATCGACTTTACCGGCCGCGGCGGCCGCGGCCCGTGCGGCGAAGGAGGGCTCGGTGGATTTACCGCCCAGGGCGATGGCCCCACCGAGCACCCTCCGCGCGATGCCCTCACTCTCCAGCTTCTCGATGTCCCGGCGGATCGTCATCGCCGACACACCGAATTCCGTTGCCAACGACGTGAAGTCGACTTCGCGGTCGGCGTCGATCCGTTCCGCGATCGCCGCGCGCCGCAGGTGTGCGCTCATGCCGTTGGCCATGCTGCGAAGCTTAGGGCAGTGGCCGGTCCTAATGTGAACCGATCACAGATCTCACATGTGCAGTGCGTTGTCGATCACTTCGCCTTGATGGCGTTCTCCACCTCGTCGGCGGGGATCTCCTTGGTGCAGAAGAACCAATCCTCACACTGCACGTCGGATTCGGTGCCCGACATCCGTTCGGCGGCCACACCGCAGGAACCGGCGGTCGGCACAATGACCCGGTCGCCGGGCCGCCAGTCCGCCGGCGTGGCCACACCGAAGTGATCGGCGGCCTGCAGTGCCTTGACCACCCGCAGCAGCTCGTCGAAGTTGCGGCCGAGGCTCAGCGGGTAGTAGATGATGGTCCGGATCACGCCCTCGGGGTCGATGACGAACACCGCGCGGACGGCCTTGGTGGAGTCCTCGCCGGGCATGATCATGCCGTACTTGCCCGCCACCTCCATCGTGATGTCCTCGATCAGGGGGAAGGTCACCTCGACGTTCTTCATGTCGCGGAAGGTGATCTTGTCCTTGATCGTCCGGAGCCACGCGATGTGGCTGTAGAGGCCGTCGACCGACAGGCCGACCAGCTTGGTGTTGTAGGCGGCGAACTGGTCCTGCATCGACGCGAACGTCATGAACTCACTGGTGCACACCGGGGTGAAGTCGGCCGGGTGCGAGAACAGGATCACCCAGCTGCCGGCGTAGTCGGCCGGGAAGTTGATCTCGCCCTGGGTGGTCACGGCGGTGAACTCGGGTGCGGGATCACCGATGCGCGGCATCGGTGCGGCCGGTTGCGGTCCCTCGACGGTGGTCATGATTGGCACTCCTTTCATCGTGGTTTATACCCCGTGGGGTATAAATCAATGATGGCACAGGCTTGCCTAACTTGTCACGGGTGAATGGCCTCACTCAGAGGACGAAGGTCCCTCGTTGCCGGTGGTCAGCGTTGGCGCACCGAATCCTCCACCAGGTCGAGCACGGCGGAGAGTCGCGTCGCGTCCTCGCCGGCGGCCAGGCGCGCGACCAGACCGTCGAGCACCAGATCGAGGTAGACCTGCAGCACCTCGCCGGGCACATCATCGCGAAGCCGCCCGGCCTCCTTTTGGCGGCGCAGCCGGTCGTGGGTGGCCGCCGACAGCTCGGCGGACCGCTCGGCCCAGCCCCGGCTGAACACCGGATCGTTGCGCAGCTTGCGGGCGATCTCCAAACGTGTTGCCAACCAATCGAACTGCTCGGGCGCGGCGAGCAGATCGCGCATCACCTGAATCAGCCCCTCCCGCGAGGCGACATCGGCCATGCGCTCGGCATCCTCGCGGGCCAACTCGAAGAACAGCGAGTCCTTGTCCCGGAAGTGGTGGAAGATCGCCCCCCGGGACAGTCCGATGGTCTGCTCGAGGCGGCGCACCGTCGCCTTGTCATAGCCGTATTCGGCGAAACAGCGACGGGCGCCGTCGAGGATCTGGCGGCGGCGGGCCGCCAGGTGGTCCTCACTGACCCTAGGCATCGGAGGGCATCTCGTCGGGCTGGATTCCGGTCCGACGCCGAACTAGCCGGACTTCAGCATGTTGCGCAGGACGTACTGCAGAATGCCGCCGTTGCGGTAGTAGTCGGCCTCACCCGGTGTGTCGATGCGGACCACCGCGTCGAACTCCACCTTCGAACCGTCCTCCTTGGTGGCGGTCACGTGAACCGTCCGTGGCGTGGCGCCCTTGTTGAGTTCCTCGATGCCGGTGATGTCGTAGGTCTCGGTGCCGTCGAGCTTCAGCGAGGCCGCCGACTCGCCCGCGGGGAACTGCAGCGGGATGACGCCCATGCCGATCAGGTTCGACCGGTGGATGCGCTCGAAGGACTCGGTGATCACCGCGCGCACGCCCAGCAGGCTGGTGCCCTTGGCGGCCCAGTCGCGGGAGGAACCGGAGCCGTACTCCTTGCCGCCGAGCACCACCAGCGGAGTGCCCTGCGCCGCGTAGTTCTGCGCGGCGTCGTAGATGAACGCCTGCGGAGCGCCCTCGGCGGTGAAGTCACGGGTGTAGCCGCCGGACACATCGTCGAGCAGCTGGTTGCGCAGCCGGATGTTGGCGAAGGTGCCGCGGATCATCACCTCGTGGTTGCCGCGCCGTGAGCCGTAGGAGTTGTAGTCCTTGCGTGCAACGCCGTTGGCCTCGAGGTACTGCGCGGCCGGGGTTCCCGGCTTGATGTTGCCGGCCGGGGAGATGTGGTCGGTGGTCACCGAATCACCCAGCAGGGCAAGCACCCTGGCGCCCTTGATGTCGGAGACCGGCGCCGGTTCGGCCGGCATCCCGTCGAAGTAGGGAGGCTTGCGCACGTAGGTCGACTTCGCGTCCCACTCGAAGGTCCGGCCCGACGGGGTGGGCAGGTTCTGCCAGCGCTCGTCGCCCTTGAACACATCGGCGTAGTTCTTGGTGAACATCTCCTCGTTGATCGCCGAGGCGATGGTGTCGGAGATGTCCTTGGGCGAGGGCCAGATGTCCTTGAGGAAGACGTCGTTGCCGTCGCCGTCCTTGCCCAGCGGGTCGGAGTCGAAGTCGAAGTCCATCGTGCCGGCCAGGGCGTAGGCGATCACCAGCGGCGGGGAGGCCAGGTAGTTCATCTTGACATCGGGGGAGATACGCCCCTCGAAGTTGCGGTTGCCGGACAGCACCGCGGTGACCGTCAGGTCGTTGTCGTTGATGGCCGCCGAGATCTCCTCGGGCAGCGGGCCGCTGTTGCCGATGCAGGTGGTGCAGCCGTAGCCCACCAGGTAGAAGCCGAGCTTCTCCAGGTAGGGCCACAGGCCGGCCTTGTCGTAGTAGTCGCTGACGACCTGCGACCCGGGGGCCATCGAGGTCTTCACCCAGGGCTTGGCCGACAGGCCCTTCTCGACGGCGTTCTTGGCCAGCAGCGCCGCACCCAGCATCACCGACGGGTTGGAGGTGTTGGTGCAGGAGGTGATCGAGGCGATCGCCACCGCGCCGTGGTCGAGCACGAAGTCGCCGCGCTCGGACGAGGACACCTTGACCGGCTTGCTCGGCCGTCCGGAGGACCCGTTGGCCGCCGACTCCAGCACGGCGTCGTCGTCGGCGAACGACAGCGAGACCGGGTCGCTGGCCGGGAAGGACTCCTCGACCGCTTCGTCGAGCTTGGTCTCCGGGGCCGGGTGGTTCTCCTCGACGTAGTTGTGGATGTCCTTGCGGAAGGCGGTCTTGGCATCGGAGAGTTCGATGCGGTCCTGGGGGCGCTTGGGGCCGGCGATCGAGGGCACCACGTCGCCCAGATCGAGCTCGAGGTACTCGGAGTAGGCGGGCTCGTGGTCGGGGTCGTGCCACATGCCCTGCGCCTTGGCGTAGGACTCGACGAGGGCCAGCTGGTCCTCGGGCCGCCCGGTCAGGCGCAGGTAGTCGATGGTGACCTCGTCGATCGGGAAAATCGCCGCGGTGGAGCCGAACTCGGGGCTCATGTTGCCCAGCGTGGCGCGGTTGGCCAGCGGGACCTCGGCCACGCCCTTGCCGTAGAACTCGACGAACTTGCCCACCACCCCGTGCTTGCGCAGCATGTCGGTGACGGTGAGCACGACGTCGGTGGCGGTCACGCCCGGCTTGATCTCACCGGTCAGCTTGAATCCGACCACCCGCGGGATGAGCATCGAGACCGGCTGGCCGAGCATGGCGGCCTCCGCCTCGATGCCGCCGACGCCCCAGCCCAGGACGCCCAGGCCGTTGACCATCGTGGTGTGGCTGTCGGTGCCCACGCAGGTGTCGGGGTAGGCCACCATGGCGCCGCTCGCGTTTGCGCGCGTCATCACGGTGCGGGCCAGATACTCGATGTTGACCTGGTGCACGATGCCGGTGCCCGGCGGGACGACCTTGAAGTCGTCGAAGGCGCCCTGGCCCCAGCGCAGGAACTGGTAGCGCTCGCCGTTGCGCGAGTACTCGATCTCGACATTGCGCTCGAACGCGTCGGCGCTGCCGAAGACGTCGATGATCACCGAGTGGTCGATGACGAGCTCGGCCGGCGCCAGCGGGTTCACCTTGTCGGGGTCGCCGCCGAGTTCGCCGACGGCTTCACGCATGGTCGCCAGGTCGACGATGCACGGCACGCCGGTGAAGTCCTGCATGATGACGCGGGCCGGGGTGAACTGGATCTCGATGCTGGGGTCGGCCGACGGATCCCAGTGGGCGATCGCCTCGATGTGTTCCTTGGTGATGTTGGCGCCGTCCTCGGTGCGCAACAGATTCTCGGCGAGCACCTTGAGGCTGTAGGGGAGTTTCTCGGTACCGGGAACCGCGTCGAGGCGGTAGATCTCGTAGCTGGCGTCTCCGACTTCGAGCGTGTCGCGCGCTCCGAATGAATTCACGGAATCTTTGCTGGTCACATCAACTCCCGGCGTTTAGTTTTCAGCGCAGACGGGCTGTGTCTGCGGTCCGACTCCATCCTAACAGTACGCTTGTACTGCAACGTGGGGGGTCGGGTTCGCGGTCTGAGCTGGCTTTGCGGGTCCCAGTCTTCTCTTCTCGGGCGCGTGCTGCCACCCGGATGACGGGGTGTCGCGTACCGTAGTTGGGCACTGTTGGACAGCACTGTTGGACAGCCGGCTGGCCCGGCCGGGTGGCCCGCGTGTGAAACGGCACCGCCGGGTGCGACATGGCAACGCCGCGTGCGATGTGGGCGTGCGACATGAGAGGAAGGCCACCGATGACGGGTTGGGGCCCCGAAGTGGTGCCGGCGGGCTCGCTCGTCGCCGTTCCGGTGCCGGCCTACATCCCCGGCGACGTCGACATCGAGGCGGTCAAGGCCGAGGTGGCCGCCGACGGCGTCAGTGCCCCGGCGGCCGACCAACCCGGTCTGCTCCAGGTCGTCGAGGAGGCTGCGGCGCAGGGCATCGATCTCAAGATCGTCGTGATCGAGCACAATCCGCCCATCGACACGCCGCTGCGCGATATCGCCACCGCGGTGGGCGAGGCCAATCCGGGCTCGACGGTGCTGGTGATGAGTCCGTCCTACGCCGGGACCTACAGCCCGACCTACGACCGCGTCACCCTGGAGGCCGGCGAGGACCTGGCCAAGACCGGCAATCCGGTGCAGTCCTCACAGAATTTTCTCAGTCAGCTGAATACGCCGGATTTCCCCTGGACCGGTCTCACCATTGTGCTGCTGATCGCCGTATTTCTGGCGGCCATTGTGACCCGCGTCCTGCAGGTCAAAGGCAAACGAGAAGAGCCTACTGAAAGTGCTTCCACCAGCGGTGATTAGCCGACATCGCAGATCACCGGCAAATTAAGAACATCACCATTTGGTCACAACGCAATTAATTACATTATTGTAATTTGTGACTCATGTTTCATTAGCGACAGCTGTGACGTACGGTGCGAACGGTGCCTATTGATATAGGTGTGTCTGTAGTGATTACTGGGTGCATGCGCCACCCGGTCCCGTTCAGCCCTGAGGAGACATGAGTCGCATGAGACCCATCCACGGCGCATCTCCCTTACTGGCCCCCGTGCTGACCGGAGCGTTGCTGTTCGGCACGCCCGGTCTGGTGACATCGGGGGTGGCCGCCGCCGACCCGGACACCAACCCCACCGGACTGGCCGCGCTGATCGCCGACGTCGCCGAGGCGAACCAGAAGCTCCAGGAACTCGGCGCGGCGATTCAGACGCAGCAAGAAGGCGTGAACAAGGCGATCCTGGATGTGCAGACCGCGCGGGACAAGGCCGCCGAGGCCCAGCAGGACCTGGAAGCCAGTCAGCGGGGCGTGGCCAACGCCGACGCCGCGATCGACGACGCCCAGCGGCGATTCGACGAGTACGCCGCGGCACGCTACGTCGGCGGTCCCAGCGCCTCGTACCTGACCGCCGGCAGCCCCGAGGATTTCGTGGCCGACGCCGCAGCGGGGCAGACGCTGTCGGCCAGCACCGAGACGTTCCGGGCCAGCCTGCAGCGCGCCCGCGTCGAGCAGGCCAACAAGGAGTCCGCGGCGCGGCTGGCCAAGCAGAAGGCCGACGACGCGGCCTCGGCGGCTCTGACCAGCCAGGACGACGCGGTGGACGCGCTCAAACAGGCCCAGCAGAAGTTCTCCGACCAGGAATCCCAGGTCCACGAGCTGGCGGCCGCCCGCGACAGCGCCCAGGCCCGACTGGAGGCCGCCAGGCGGGTGCAGACGCCGGCGGCACCGGAGGGCAGGGCCCCGGGCGCCGGTCCCGCGGCCGGTCCGGCCGCACAGCCCCCGGCCGGCGCGCCGGCGCCGGAAGCGGACTGGGATCGCAGCGCCACGGGTCCGTCGGCGTCCGGCGCACCGCCGTTCGGCGACGTCAGTCAGTGGGACACCACGCTGCCGATGATTCCGAGCGCCTTCGTCTCCGGCGACCCGATCGCGATCATCAACGCGGTCCTGCAGATCGCCGCGACGTCACTCCAGGTCACCGCCGAACTCGGGCGGAAGTTCCTGACGAAGCTGGGCATCCTCAAGCCCACCGACACCGGCATCACCAATGGCGCTATCCCGCAGCTCTACGGCTCGCGCGCCTCGGAGTACGTCATCCAACGGGCGATGTCGCAGATGGGTGTGCCCTACTCCTGGGGCGGCGGCAACGCCGCGGGCCCCAGCAACGGCATCGACTCCGGTGCCGGCACCGTCGGCTTCGACTGCTCGGGGCTGATCCTCTACGCCTTCGCCGGGGTGGGCATCAAGCTTCCGCACTACTCGGGCTCGCAGTACAACATGGGCCGCAAGATCCCGTCGTCGCAGATGCGTCGCGGTGACGTCATCTTCTACGGCCCCGGCGGCAGCCAGCACGTCACGCTCTATCTCGGCAACGGCCAGATGCTGGAGGCGCCCTACACCGGTTCGCACGTCAAGATCTCGCCGGTGCGCACCAGTGGCATGACGCCCTATGTCATCCGCTACATCGAATACTGATATCGAATACTGATATCGAATACTGATTGGTTCAAAACGCATGCGTGACAAGCTCCTTCGTATCCACGGGGCACTCGTGTCCCTGGTGGGGGCCATCATGATGACGGTCGCGCTGGCGACTCCGGCCGCCGCCGCACCCCAGGACGGGCAGTGGGACCCGACCCTGCCGAAACTGCTCAGCGCCGGGGCCCCCGGGGACCCGCTGGCCATCGCCAACGCGTCCCTGGCCGCCACGGCCCAGGCGACCCAGGCGACGATGGACCTGGGACGAAAGTTCCTGGCCACCCTCGGCATCGGGGGCGGCCCCGCGACGGTGGCGCCCGGTCGGGTGCGCGGCCCCCAGGCCATCGAGTACGTGATCCGCCGCGGCGGCTCCCAGATGGGCGTGCCCTATTCCTGGGGTGGGGGCAAACCTACGGGTCCGAGCACCCTGTCTCTTCTACACTTCTC
>NZ_NVQF01000180.1 GCF_002592005.1 Mycolicibacterium palauense
GTGTGACACGGTTTGCTTTGTGTTGTGTCTGTGGCGGGTTGATACTTGTGTGACAGGATAATGATGCACGGCAGAATGTGAACAGAGGTAGGCGTAGGCGGTGTATGATGAGTCTACGCGACAGGCTGTCGATGACGAGGTAACCCGCGCATCTGCGCGGGTTACCTCGTCATCGACAGCCTCGTCGGCAGCCTCGTCATCGACAGCCTTGTCGGCAGCGTCGTCGGCAGCCTCGTCGGCGGTGCGATCGGCACCGGAGCCCGGGGGTTCGGAAACCACGGCCCGCCTCCTGTTCAGGTGGATGTGTGATCGGCTGGGGGCCCGCCCGTCGCGCGGTGTCGGCCCGGCGCGCCACTACGGGAGAACGCGATTGCGGCCCGTCGTGCAGCCTACCGGCCCCGACGATGACCGTGGTTGAATGCGGGCCGGGGTAGGTCCGCCCCCGGGGGCGCAGTAATCTTCTCGGAAATGGAGAGTTTCGTTTCCGGCTGTGCGAAAGTAGTGACGTGCGCATGAACCAGATGTGCAGCGTGGCGGCTGCGTCGGTGATGGTGGCCGGGATTCTGACGGCGCCGCAGGCGGCCGCGGGCCCGCAGACCTGCAATGACGCGTTCTGCGTCCCCGGGATCACCCCGAACGTGGTGTTGGGCGACTATTGCGCGAACCCCAACTACTTCGTGTTCGGGACAGCCGTCGCGGGTCCCTCGATCCAGCCGGGCCGGTTGCTGTTCTGCGGATCGCCGCGGCGGTACGCGCCGCGCTGGTTCCGCTCGCCACCCATCGCCGGCATCCGCGACGAGAACTCTTCCTGCGACGGCAGCCTGCACATGGTCGCCCAGGCCCCGGACGGTCTGTTCCTGAGCTGCATCCCGGTGAACGGCGCGAGCCTGTGGCGGCGCGGGGACGCGCTGAGCAACCCCAACTGAGCAGGTCGGCGGCCGCCGGTACGGAGGCGCCTTTCGGGCGACTATCGAGTCTCTATCGCCCGGGGGCTCATGACGGGGCTCACCAGGTGCGCAGTGCGCACAGCGCGCCCTTGGGGCCGCTGTTCGTCTGGACGACGTTGCCGTCCACCATAAGTTCGCAACTGAACCCCGGCGTCGGGGTTTGTTGCGTCTCGCCGCTCTGCACCACCACCATCGCCCACATCTGGGGATCGGCCAGCATCGTGTCGAGGACCCACGGCTTGTCCGGCGCGAGATCGACATCCACCCGTGGGCTGAACATGTACGGATTGTGGCTGTAATCGGAGAACATCGCCGGCTCGCTGTCGCGGTAGTAGATGTGCGCCCAGAACGGGGCGTCCGAGGACACGGTGTATCGAACGTGGTGCAGCACCGGATCATCGGCGGCCGCGGGGGCGGCCACGCCGAGACCACCGACCAGCGCCGCGATCACTGCCGCCGTTGCCGGCATCGAACGCATCATCACATCCTCGTCAGCCAGAGCGGGTAGGTCAGCGTGCCCCCGGGCGCGCCGTCGCAGCCGGCGGCGAAGCTGGATTCCAGGGTGCCGGCCAGCGTGTTCGGGTCCCAGCGGTACACGTCGTGGGTGGGGACGGTCGGGCCGTAGTAGATGTTGCCGCAGCGCAGGCCGAACGGGTCGTCCACGGTCATGACGTACTGGCCGTCGATCAGATGGACGTCGCCCTCGTACTGGTAGGCCTTGGCGATGGGCTGCGGCAGGGCGATCACCTGGATGCAATCGGTGGCGTTGGTGGAACCCACGCAGGGGGTGATCAGGGAGAACACCCAGGTGTGGAAGTCGCGGCGATCGGGGATGTGCAAGTTGTAGTTGCCCAGGTACATGGCGTTGGCCGGGGGAGCGAACCCGACTGCCGCGGCCGCGATGAGCAGGGCACCCGCGGCGCTTCCCAGGACCGACTTCACATGCTCCTCCACGGCTTCGGCTGTTCGGCCTGACTATAGAACGAGATCGGCGTCGGCACGCCGAAACCGGATTCTCATCTTCGCCGAACGGGAGATTGGCATTCTCGGCTCCGGAGAATAGCATCCCCAGCAGAAGGTGAGGTGCGGTAACCGATGCGAGAGATTCCCGACGAACTCGTCCAGCGCTACCGACGCGAGGGCTGGTGGACCCCGGACACGCTGGGGGATCTGGTCCACCGGGGGCTCGCCCGGGCGCCCGAACAGGAGTTCCGGGTGCACTCGAAGGTTCGGCCCTACCACGGGTCCATCGCCGATGTGGAGGCCTCGGCCCGGCGCCTGGCGGAGGGGTTGAGGAAACGCGGGGTGGGGCCCGGTGACGTGGTCGCCATGCAGTTGCCCAACTGGATGGAGGCGGCCGCGACCTTCTGGGCGGCGGCGCTGCTCGGCGCCGTGGTGGTGCCGATCGTGCATTTCTACGGCCGCAAGGAACTCACCCACATTCTCGGCGACGCCAAGCCGAAGGTGTTCATCAGCGCGGCCGCGTTCGGCCGGATGGAGTTCGACCCGCGGGTGGCCTCGGGTGTGGAGATCATCGGGTTGGTGGGTGGGAGCGACCCAGCGTTGGTGGGTGGGAGCGACCCAGCGTTGGTGGGTGGGAGCGACCCAGCGTTGGTGGGTGGGATATATCCATC
>NZ_NVQF01000181.1 GCF_002592005.1 Mycolicibacterium palauense
AGATGTGTATAGAGACAGGGTTCGCCGTACTGCGGCGGACGGTTCGGGTCGTAGTCTCCAGTGGTCATCGATTCTGCTCCTGATCGCCTTTGTGCACTTTCTCGCAATCTACCCGCAGCGGGGCGGGCGCCGCGGGAAGCGGAGCAGATCCGCGCGGCAGGAGAACGAGCGGCAGGAAGACGATCAGCGCGAGCGCAACCCACGGGTGCGCTTGCGCGCGGTGCCCACGAGATTCTCGCCGCGGCTCTGGGCGGTCTCGCCGAATTCGCCGCCGCGTTCGCGGGCGATCTCGGCGAACTCGGTGCCGCGTTCGCGGGCCAGCTCGGCGAACTCGCCGCCGCGTTCGCGGGCGATCTCGGCCAGCTCGGTGCCGCGTTCGCGGGCCCTGTCCAGCAGTGGTGCGCCGCGCTCTGCGGCGACACCGGCCAGCTCGCGGCCGCGTTCGGCGCCGGCGTGCCAACCCTCCGACAGCGTGTGGCCGACCCGCTCGGCGAGTTCGCTGTCGAGGACGGGGCTCGTCGTGGCGCCGCCGGGCAACTTCGCCGACACGCTTTCGGACAGGTGCTCGGCCGCCTGCCGTCCGCGCCACCCGAGCGAGGGCTTGCCGGCGGTGTCGGCCGAGGCGATGATCAGCCCGCCCAGCAGGCTCAGGTCGGTCAGAAACTGCCTGCGCTTGGCGGCCTTGCGCTCCGGATCAGCCTCGGTCCAGAACATGTGCGCACCGAGGTTCGCCGGAATCACGGTGGCCGCCAGCGCGGCCGAGGCCAGCCGCGGGACCCTGCCGGTGGCCAACAACAGCCCGCCACCGATCTGGACCGCGGCGGTGACACGAGCCACGGTCTCGGCGTTCTGGGGAACGTTGGGGCCCACCGGTTCGGGCAGCTTCTGCAGGCCTTCGAGGGTGGGTCGGGCGGCGTCCGCGGCCGGTTTGGGGCTACGCAAGGCGTCGATGCCCTGGCCGATGAACGCCGCGGACAGCAGGGGACGGGCGATTCTGCGAAGCAACATGGCTGCGGTGTTCCCGGCGCGCCACACGGACAAACAAAGACAAACAAACCTGCCGACCCGCACAGTTCGCGGGGGCCCGGCCGCAGGCCGTCGTGGCCGGTCCGTCAGACCTGGTTGGTCTCCTCGCGGCGGAGGTCCCGGCGCGGGAAGCGGCGCATACTCAGGGGCAGCGCCACCCAGAAGCCGGTCAGGATCAGCAGTGCGGCCGCTCCGGCGACCACCGCCGGGATGCTCCCCGCCACGACGTCGAACACCATCACCGTGGCTCCGGTGAGCGCCAGCCCCAGCAGCAGCAGACCCGAGTAGGCCAGCACGTGCGCCACGGAGACCAGCGTGTTGAGCCGGTGGCGGCGAAACAGCAGCCGGTGCATGCCGACCGGGGCCAACAGCAGGACGCTGGAGATCACCGAGCAGACCAGGGTGGCCAGATACACCCGGCGCATCGATTCGTCGAGGATTTCGAAGCGCTGCTGGAACGGCACCGTGAGCAGAAAGGCCGTGAACACCTGCACACCCGTCTGCGCGACCCGCAGCTCCTGCAGCAGGCTGGACCAATTGCGGTCCAGCTGTTCGGATTCCGTCTCGGAACGGTCGCCGAGGTGGCCGCGTTCGTCGCGTTCGGAATGCTCGCGGGTCACCCGGTGATCATCTCATCGAGCCGGCGTCGGAGTCGAGATGCGGACAGGCTCGGCGGAAAGGCCCTGGTACACAGGGGGACCCGGGGTGCACCCTATTGGGTGACGCTGTCGGTGCCGGTCAACAGCAGCCGGGCCGAGCGTTCCAGCAGGTCGGCGATCCGCTGGTAGGAGGCATAGCCCATGCCGGCGTGTACCAGGGCTCCGGCGTAGAGGAGGTCGAGGGTCTCGACGATGTCCGGGCGTGAATCCGGTTCCAGCGCCGCCGACAGCCGCTGGTTGATCTCCAGCCCGATGCGCAGGCGCAGGTGTTCGACGTCGGGGTCCTTGCCCAGCAGCGCGTTGGTCACCGCGCCGGCCAGCTCGGGTTCGTCGGCGACCAGCAATGCGATGTGGCGCAGGACGGCCACGACCCGGGTGACGGGGTCGGGGGAGTCGTTCGGGGGCGCCGGGGTGCTGGCCAGACGGCGCCAGAACACCTCGGCCACCAGCTGCTCCTTGGAGCAGAAATAGGTCGAGGCGGTCGCCGC
>NZ_NVQF01000182.1 GCF_002592005.1 Mycolicibacterium palauense
TGTCAACGGCGGCCGAAAATTGACCCCTTTTCGTCGGTTGAAAATTGACCCCCTTGGTGTTCATTCTTCGGTTGTCGATCCCGGGACTCTCCCGAGGTCGCGGTCTTTGATGCGGTAGGAGTCGCCCTTGAGGGCGATGACTTCGGCGTGGTGGACCAGGCGGTCGATCATGGCTGCAGCAACGACGTCGTCGCCGAAGACTTCGCCCCAGCGGCCGAAGGGTTTGTTCGAGGTGACGATCAGGGAGGCACGTTCGTAGCGGCTGGAGACCAGCTGGAAGAACAGGTTGGCCGCTTCGGGTTCGAACGGGATGTAGCCGACCTCGTCGATGACGAGCAGCGGGTAACGCCCGAGCCGGACGAGCTCTTGTTGCAGCCGTCCGGCGTGGTGGGCCTCCGCCAGGCGGGCCACCCATTGCGAGGCGGTGGCGAACAAGGTCCGGTGGCCGGCCTGACACGCCCGGATCGCGATCCCGATCGCCAGATGGGTCTTGCCGGTGCCCGGTGGGCCGAGGAACACGACGTTGTCCTTGGCGGCGACGAAGTCCAGGGTGCCCAGATGGGCGATCAGGTCCCGCTTGAGGCCGCGGGCATGTTCGAAGTCGAATTCCTCCAACGACTTTCGTGACGGGAATCTGGCGGCCCGGATGCGGCCCTCCCCGCCATGGGACTCCCGGGCGGAGACTTCGCGCTGCAGACAGGCCACCAGGAATTCCTCATGGGTCCACGATTCGGTCCGGGCCCGCTCGGCCAGACGGGTGACGGCTTCGCGCATCGTGGGTGCCTTCAAGGCGCGGGTCAGGTAGGCGATCTCGGCGGTCAGATCCCGGTTGGTCGATGTCGTGCCCCGGGTGGTCTTGGCGGTCATGAGGCGAACCCGCCGTCGCCGAGGTCGATACCCAGGGCGGTGTCGTAGTCGGTCAGCGACCGCTGCTCGACACACAGCGGGTCATCGTGTTCCCGGTTTGGGCGCAGGGCACTGATCCTGTTGTGCTGCAACTGGTTCGCTGCCTCACGGTGCTCGGGGTCGGTGATCGTCTGATGCCACGCCCACGCCCGTTCGTGCTCGGCGACGGTCTTGCCGTCACAGAACACGACCACCCGATCCAGGTCGGCGATCACCTCGATGCGCCGCCCGATCACCGCGGGGTGCACCGAGTAGTCGTTGGAGTCCAGCCGGACGTAGTGATCGCGGGCCAACCGGGTCGAGTTGCGCCAGCCCACCTCCGGAGCCACCGGCGGCAGCGTGAGCATGGCCGCCAGGTCCGCTCCGATCCGATCGGTCGGCGCACACCCCAACGCGCGACGCCGACGGGTGTTGACCACATCCAGCCACTTCTGTAGCTGATGGTTGAAGTCCCCGGGTCCGGTGAAGCTGCGACCGGGCAGAAACGAGCGCTCCAGATAGTCGTGGCTGCGCTCGACGATGCCTTTGTGCTCGGGCTCTCCGCCCTTGAGCACGATGACCTTGGTGCCCAGGACCCCGCGGAATGCCTGGCAGTCCCGGGTCAGTTCGGTCCTTCCGGCTCGCCACCGCCCGACCGCGCCCTCGCCGTCCCAGACCAGGGTGCGTGGCACCGCACCCAGCGCGGCGATCAGGTTCCACCAGCCGGCGAACAGGTCCTCGGCCCGCCGCGACGGGATCAGGATCGCCGAGAGCCACCGCGAGTACCCCAGCACCATCGTCAGCACCGGCAACTGCAACGGGGTCCGGGTCTGCCCATAGCCGACCGGGATCGTCGTGGGTGGGAACCACAGGTCGCACTGCGCGATATCCCCGGCGTCATAGGACGTGCGCCCGGCAGGGTCCGGAGGCAGATACGCCGGGCGCAGCTCCCGGACCCGTTCCTTGAACACCGTGATGCCCCGCGTCCAGCCGACCCGCTCGGCGATCACCGTGGCCGGCATCGTCGGCACCGCCGCCAGCTGCGCCCGGATCGCGTCCTCGAACGCATCCACCGCTGAGCCCGCCGGCCTACGCACGTACTTCGGCGGCCCATCAGAGGCCACCGCCGCCCGCACCGTGTTGCGAGAGATCCCCAACGTCCTGGCAATCAACTTGATCGGCAACCCCTCGGTCTTGTGCAACCGGCGGATCTCAGCCCAATCCTCCACTGACAACACTCCCTTCTCCTCTCGGCTCGTAAGCCGAGACTCAGACGAAGGGGGTCAAAATTCACCCGCCGACACGGGGTTAGTTTTCAGGCGACGCCGACACA
>NZ_NVQF01000183.1 GCF_002592005.1 Mycolicibacterium palauense
GTGTGGTGGGCGGGCGGGTCAGAGATGCGCCGGTCAGGGGTTCCCCGGTGTTGTCGGTGACCGACAGGGTGTGCGCGGTGCCGGTGATCGTGATCTGGCCGCGGTGGTGGAGGCGGTGGTGATGAGGGCAGACCAGGACCAGGTTGTCCAGGTCGGTGGGGCCGCCGTGTTCCCAGTGGCGGATGTGGTGGGCGTGCAGCCCGCGGGTGGCCCCGCAGCCGGGGACCACGCAGCAGCGGTCGCGGTGTTCGAGGGCGCGGCGCAGGCGTCGGTTGACGGTGCGGGTGGCCCGCCCGGAGCCGATGACGCGGCCGTGGCGTTCGAACCAGATTTCGCCGGTGGCGTCGCAGGTCAGGTAGCGGCGCTCGTCATCGGTCAGCAGCGGGCCCAGGTGCAGGGCGGTCACCGGCTTGTCGAGGTCGACGTGGACGACGACGGTGGTGTGTTGTCCGTGGGGGCGGCGGGTGGCCTCGGTGTCCCATCCGGCCTCGATCAGGCTGAGGAATGCATCCACGCTGTCGGGAAACGCCGCCGCCTGATCGGACACCGGGTCGCCGCCTGCAGGGCCGTCTGCGAGGCCGTCTGCAGGGCCGTCTGCAAGGCCGTTGTGAGCGTCCTGCTCGTGGTCGCGCTTCCAGTCGGTGATCAGGGCGTCGTGATGCGACTGGAGGGCGGCGTCGAACGTCGCCGCTTCGAGGTGGGGCAGGCGGATCCGCCAGGTGGTGTACCGGTCATCGGTGGTCTTGGTCAGTGAGCGTTGCGGTGCCGAGCGCGGGTCGGGGTCCGGTCGGGGTTCGAGTTTGACCGCGGTGCGCAGTTGGGTGACGGTGGCCACCGCGGCCAGTTGGGCGTAGTGGTCGTCGGAGCCGTCGGCGGCGCCCTCGGCGATGACGCCGACCTGATCGAGGGACAGTCGGCCGCCGCGCAGGCCCGCGGTGCAGCGTGGGAACTGCTCCAGCCGGTGTGCGATGGCGGCGATGGTGTGAGCGTTGCGTGGTGAGACGCCGGCCTTCCAGGCCACCAGCGCGGGGATCGATCGGGCACCCGTGGCGCCCCACAGCTCGTCGCGGTCGACCTCGGCGATGATCTCCACGATGCGGCCGTCGATGGCGTTGCGTTGACCGGTCAGCTCGGCCAACTCCTCGAACAACACCTCCAGACGCTCGCCGGGAGGCAGCTCGGTGGCCACAGCCGAGACGGTCGGGGACATGACCCCATCATCACAATCCGGTCCGACAAATCCGGTCCGACGAATCCGGTCCCACCGGCGTGCCTGCGCCCACCTCACACCTGTAGGCCGAGTGGACAGCGCCGATGCCAGTTCGTAGCCTTGCCGAGACCCCATGGCCGGACCGTGATCGGCCCCCGCAGCGAAGGATCGTGACAATCCGCATGACCGGCACACACCGTTCACTTCGGCGAACGGCGTGCGGTTCGGTGGCGGCGGTCCTGCTGCTGCTGGCGATGTCGCTGACCGACGGGAAGGCGGACCCGTCCGCCGACGCGCTGTCCAGGCTCAACGAGTTGTCCCGTCAGGCGGTGCAGACCCGCGAGGAGGTCACGGCGGCCCAGTTCGATGTCGAGGCCAAACTGGCCGCCCAGACCGCCGCCGAGGATCGCCACCGTGCCGACCTGCAGGCCCTTGAGGTCGCGAGCTCCGAGCTTCAGCGCTCTCAGGTCGCGGCCGACCGGGTGGCGGCGATGACCTACGTGGAGGGACGTACCGGCCAGCTGGCGGCGGTGCTGACCGCGCCGTCTCCGCAGCAGTTGATCGACCAGCTGTCGCTGCAACGGGTGGTCGCCGCGGAGACGGCCGCTCGGATGACGGCCGTGCAGGCGGGGCGTGAGCGCGCGGCCGCCGCGGCGCGAGCCTCGGAGATCTCGGCCGCCGACGCCCGCGCGGCGGCCGAGCGGTCTGCCGCGGTGCGCGCGGACCTGCAGGCCAAGTGGGGTGACTTGCAGCGCCAGATACTGGCCGCGGAGGCGCAGTACGCGGCGTTGTCACCGCCGCAGCGTGCGGTGATCGACAACGCGGCCACGCCTCTCCCGCCGCCGCAGAGCGCCCCCGCCGACCCGGCTCCAGTCGGTGGCATCGACG
>NZ_NVQF01000184.1 GCF_002592005.1 Mycolicibacterium palauense
CCATCAACGCGATGGAGGACGAGGGGATGGTCGACAACGCCGCGCGCATCGGGAGCGAGGTCCTCGGGCCCGGGCTGCGTGAGCTGGCCGCCCGGCACCCCTCGGTGACGGCCCTCAGCTCGTCACAAAACCGTCGGCGACCGTCAGGGCGGTGTCGAGGATCGCCAGCCCCTCGGCGACCTCGGCGTCGCTGACGTTGCACGGCGGGCAGGCGTGGATGCGGTTGTAGTTGGAGAAGGGCAGCAGGCCACCGGCCTTGCACGCCCCGACCACCGCGTTCATCGCCGGACTCGAGCCGCCGTAGGGGGCCAGCGGTGCACGGGTGTGCGGATCGGAGACCAGCTCGATCGCCCAGAACACGCCCAGGCCGCGGACCTCACCGACCGAGGGGTGCCGGGCGGCCAGCTCACGCAGCCCGGGCCCGAGGACCTCGCTCCCGATGCGCGCGGCGTTGTCGACCATCCCCTCGTCCTCCATCGCGTTGATGGTGGCCACGGCGCAGGCCGTGGCCAGGGGATGACCCGAGTAGGTCAGGCCACCGGGGTAGGCGCGCTCGGCGAAGGTCGCCGCGATCGCGTCGCTGATCGCGACCCCGCCCAGCGGGACGTAGCCGGAGGTGACGCCCTTGGCGAAGGTCATCAGGTCCGGCACGACATCGAAGTTGTCGATGGCGAACCAGGTGCCGGTGCGCCCGAAACCGGCCATCACCTCGTCGGCGATGAACACGATGCCGTAGCGGTCGCAGATCTCGCGGACGCCGGCCATGTACCCCGGCGGCGGGACCATGATGCCCGCGGTGCCGGGCACCGACTCCAGAATGAGCGCGGCGAACGACGCCGGGCCCTCCATCTCGATGACCCGTTGCAGATGTTCGAGCGCCCGCTCGGTCTCCTGCTGCTCGGTCTCGGCGTGAAAGGTCGACCGGTACAGGAACGGCCCGTCGAAGTGCACCACACCGCTGCTGGCGTAGTCGTTGGGCCACCGGCGGGGGTCGCCGGTCAGGTTGACCGCGGTGTCGGTGCCACCGTGGTAGGAACGGTACCGGGAGAGCACCTTGTAGCGGCCGGTGTGCAGCCGGGCCATCCGCACCGCGTGCTCGACGGCGTCGGCGCCGGCATTGGTGAAGAAGATCCGGTTCAGATCGCCCGGCGTGCGTTCGGCGACGAGCCGGGCCGCCTCCGAACGCGCGGCGTTGACGTGGGCGGGCGCGACGGTGCACAGCTTGGCGGCCTGCTCGGCGATCGCGGCGACCACCCGCGGGTGCTGGTGGCCGATGTTGGTGTTGACCATCTGCGAGGAGAAGTCCAGCAGCCGGTTGCCCTCACCGTCCCAGACGTAGGAACCCGCCGACGCCAGGATCGTCATCGGGTTGAGATGGGCCTGCGCCGACCACGAGTGGAAGACGTGCGCGCGGTCCAGTTCGTGGGCGCGTCGCCCCTCGGCGACGGCGCTGTCGAGATCCTGTCCGCCGGGCAGGGCGGTCGAGGGCAGGGGCGAGGGGAGGGTGGTCATCGGGGTATCTCCTTGGGGAGGCTGCGTCGGGAGGGCCGACGGTGACGATTCTGCTCGGGTTTCGCGCCGCGCGGGCGGGTGCCGGTCAGCTGTTTTCGGGGAAGCCGAGGTTGATGCCGCCCTGCGGGCGCGAGCCGGGATCCAGCCAGCGGCTGGTGATGGCCTTCTGCCGGGTGAAGAACTGCACACCGTCGGTGCCGTGGGCGTGGCTGTCGCCGAACAGGGAGGCCTTCCAGCCGCCGAAACTGTAGTAGGCCATCGGCACCGGGATCGGCACGTTGATGCCCACCATGCCCACCTGGACCTCGTTCTGGAAGCGCCGGGCGGCGCCACCGTCGTTGGTGAAGATGGCGGTGCCGTTGCCGT
>NZ_NVQF01000185.1 GCF_002592005.1 Mycolicibacterium palauense
CTGCTGCATGTGGTGGAACGCTCGATCACCGGCGAGCGGCTGGTATTCGAGCTAGAGAAAGCCTTCGCCGCGGCCGGCGGCCCGCCGAAGGTGCTACGGATGGACAACGGGCCGGAAATGGTTTCTCGAGCGCTACAACGGTTCTGCGAGAACAAGATCGGCATGGTGTACATCCCGCCGGGCTGCCCGTGGGACAACGGCTACATCGAATCGTTCAACAACCGCCTGCGGAAGGAGTGCCTCAACCGCAACTACTGGAACACCCTGTTCGAGGCCCGCGTGGTCATCGGCGACTTCAAGCACGAGCACAACCATCGACACCGCCACTCGGCCCTGGGCTACCTGACGCCGGCCGAGTACGCTGCAGTCTGCCGCTGCACCCACACCCCGGTGGCCTGCAGCATCAACTGAGAACGGATCAAACCAACCCGACTCAAGAACCGGGTGGACTCAGTAACGGGGACTCGCCACCACGGGGGAAGGCAGATGCCGGGGAGGGTTGTGGAGTTTTCAAGCTTCGCGCATACCCTCTCACGGTATGCAGCTTGTGCATTGCCGGACAAGAGTTTTCGGCAGGAATATAAGCTGGTAGATCCGCCCCAAGCCGGGGAATCGCGATTTGTGAGCTTCTAGCTGTTGCTGGCGCATGCTGTCCCAGCAGCTGCTGTGTCTGCGTTCTGATTGTGCAGCCGCTCCAGGGGCGGCAAATGATCTAGGCGGCCCTGCGCGGCGGCGACATCTTTGTCCGACGGCGTCAGTTCGTCGGCACACGGGGAAAAGCCTTGTGCATTTCTGACTCATGTGCGATCCTGTGCGGCTGCCCACTGGAAGGGAGCCACGCGGTATGTGACAGTGCGGAATGAGGAACGAAGATGGCGGATGACGAACAGGACGACGAGGCGAACGTACGACACTGGGTCGGCCGGCTAGAAGCATTTGCTTCGGCACTTAGTGACATCGAAGGTGATAGTGCTACAGACTTCGCGGATAACGCCTTTGAGGCGTGGTCGGAGTATGCACTGCCGGAAGTGACCGCGAAGACCCCGGCAGCTCTCCTGATCATCAAGTCGCTGAACGCACTGGGAAGCGCCGCTTCGACGGTCTGGGTGGACTGGGCAGAGACACCTGATGTACGGGACCGCTATACACGTGAGACTGCTCAACAGCTCGTCCGGGAAAACCTGGATAGGGTCCTGTCGGAAGGCAAGCGCTGGCTTTCCGGAGGCCTTCCATCGTCAGACGACCTGGAAGCGCTGTTCACCGCTGCCGCCGCCGAATGCAAGAAGCTGATGGACGCGATTGCGTCGATGAGGGCGGAACTTGATGCCCAAGAAGCCGAAGCAGAATCCGATCCGTACGGCGCAATTCTGATCCACCTGGATCTCAGCCGCTGTGATGCGCCGATAATCGAGAAGGTGTGTTCGTTGACTGAAGACGACGACAAGCGCTATCGCGATGCGTACGAACGCATTCGGAAGATGCTGGACAGTGAGCTGCTGAGGCACGTGTCCGATGAGAGCGACAGGTTCCTGGATCAGCTGGTTTCAATCCTTGAAGACCTGCGGGACAACAAGATCAGTATCTTTGACGGAGATGCGTTTGGCGAGCGGCGGCGCAAGGTTCGGTCGGCGCTAATTTCTTTCACCAGTGCCCTACAGAGTCACGAAGATCAGACGACGAGAAATTGTCAATTCCTGTGGATCGGGGTGTTTCAGGCGACCTCCGTTCCGGTGTGCTCGTCGTCGTTTGAGGGCGGTGTCGGTGGGGTGATGTCGGTGGGCCGTTCGAGCAGTTTGCCTTTGTGG
>NZ_NVQF01000186.1 GCF_002592005.1 Mycolicibacterium palauense
TCTAGGAGACTGCTGAAATAGGGGTGTCTGGGGCGGGGTGCCTCAGAGCGCTCTGTGGCGCGTTGGTGGTAGTCAGATCCGAAGGTCGATATTCGAGGGTCATCCCGCGGTGTTGAGCGTGGCACTGAGTGTTGAGTGATGCAAGCGCCAGTTCTGGGGGTCAGGCGATGGCCCAGTGGGTGCCGTTGTGGGTCAGTCCCAGGGTGATCAGGCGGCGCAGGTTCACCGCGGCGGCGCGGTGATGAAGCCAGTGATCATTGCGGCTGACGCCGCGGTAGCGGACCTTGCGGTTGCCGCGGGTCAGCCAGGCAATGGTGCGTTCGACCATCGGGCGGTGTTGTCGGTATTCGTGGAGCCACCTTGGTTTCTGCGATTCTCGGCGAGCTTTGCGTTGGAGCGTGTCATGGGGTTGCAGTTTGACGCTGCGGCCATCGCGGCTGGTGGTGCACTGGGCCCGTAGTGTGCAGCCGCGGCACGCGACACCGAAGGTGGCGTTGCCTTTGGCGCTGATCTGGCGGGTCACCGCCGCCGGGCAGGTAATCGTCCTGGCGCCGTGATCAATCACGAAGTCATCGGTGCTGAACCCACCCACGACAGCCGGGCGCAACGGTGCCGACTTCACCCGATCGACATGCTTGGCCTCGGCCAAGTACGCGCGAAAATCTCCACTGCCGTAAGCCGAATCGCCGAGCACCGTCACCGGCTCGGTCTCCTCGGCGAGCAGGTATTCGGCCACCGCCGCGTCATGGGTGTCCGGGCCGCTGGCCTTGGTCAGCATGCAGTCGGTGATGATCCCGGTGTCGGGTTCGACCGCGATGTGGGCTTTGAAACCGTCCTGGCGGCGGTGCACCGTTTTGTGGGCGTGGCGGGCCTCGGGGTCCGAGGTGGAGATCACCCGGTCCGGGGCCACCCGCGCGGCGATGCGCCACCGGCCGTCGGTGCCATCGGAATCGGTGTCGGGTTCGACGTCTTGGCCGGCGATCAACGCCAACAACGCCACCGCTTCGGCAGCGCGGGCGCCGAGTTCCTGCTCAGGCAGATGACCGAGTAGACGGTGAGCATCGCTGACCAGGGCGTCGACCAACGCCGCCCGGGCCTCAGCGTCATCCCAGGCGATCGCGGGTTTACCCGGGTCGTCGTAATCATGAGCGGTGCAGTTGGCGGCAGCGATCTCGCTGGCACCAGGCACCTCGCGGGCCACCCGGCGGACCGCCCCGATCAACTGGGTCACGGTGTCCTGGGTGGCCACCGCGTCATCGAGGATGGTGGAGTCCAACGCACGGCGGGTCTTGCCTGCCAGTGCACCGGTGGCCGCGACGACCGCTTTGACCGCCTCGAAGATACGATTCGGCCGCTCTGAGGCCGCCAGCCGGCGCCGCCAGTAGGTCAACGTCGTGGAGTGAAATGCCCCGGCGGTGATCGGCAGACCGCAAGCCGCTTTCCACCGCAGATCGAAGGTCACCGCATCGACGGTGTCGTTGTCCGACAACCCGTGCAGAGCCTGCAAGGTGATCACCGAGGCCATCACCTCAGCCGGCACGCTGGGACGTCCCCGCCGCGACGGAAACAGATCGGCGAACATCTCCTCGGGAAACAACTCGCTGCGGTGCGCGGCCAGGAACGCAAACACACTCTCAGCCTTCAAAAGATGCCCGACAACCGATTCGGCATCCAACAACTCACGCTGATCATCAGAGCGGCCCTGCACCCCACCATCATCCCAAAAGCACAGGCCAACCCACCCCCGCCACGCGGGATTAATTCAGCAGTCTCCTAGGGG
>NZ_NVQF01000187.1 GCF_002592005.1 Mycolicibacterium palauense
ACCTGAGTTAGGACATTTTGCTTAGTGCCCCGGTTCGGGGATGTTGAGGCTGGCCAGGATTGTGCGTTGGGCCTCGGGGACCTCGGGTGGGAAGGTCTCGGTGGTCCCGTTGATCGCGATGGTCGCCGAGCGCAGCGGCCGCAGCTGCTTGACCACTTTGGCGATCGCCAGGCCGGTACGTTCCTGGATGCTGTGAGCCACGGCCAGGGCGGTGACCACGATCGTGAGGTGAGCCTCGATGGCGTCGCGGGTGCGGTGGAACATGGGCCGGGCACGAAGGTCACTCTTGGACATCCGAAAGGAGCGTTCGACCCGCCATAACTCGTGGTAGTGGGCGATCACCTCTCCCGCGGGCATGACCGTGGTCGAGACGTTGGTGACGTAACCCTTGAGGCCGACCAGCGATTGCGCGCGAGCCAGGGCGGCCTCGTCGAGGACGCGGTCTCCGGCAGCGGTCTTGACGAATCGCGTGGACTTGGCGACACGGTCACCGTTGACCACCGCCCGGGCACGAGATTCCTGAGCGTAGAGCGTCTTCTGGTCGCGTCGGGCCCGTTTGGCCGAGTACGCCCAGACCGCCCGCCAAGCGTTGGTGTGTTCGTCGGGATCCCAGACCGGTTCAGCACGCTTGCTGGTGTCGTTGACCGTGCTGTTGGCGTGCCGAGGCGTGACGGTGTCGATGATCTGCCCGTCGGTGAACACGTCACCGTGCCAATGGAAATGCGACTCCAGATCGCCGGGCGCTTTGGTCATCCGCGAGCCGACGATGAACCCCAACCCGGCGTCATCCAACGCGGCCAGGTTGGTGGCCGAGAGCATGCCGGCATCAGCGGCGATCACCATCGGGGTATCGCCGAGATCGTGACGGGCCGCGAAGGAGGTGATGACCGGTATCAGTGTCGTCGTTTCGGCGGTGTTGCCCTCGAAACAGGCAACCTCCAAGGGGAATCCGCTGCGGTCGACCAACAGCCCGACCACGATCTGGGGATCGATGCGACGTTCCTTGGAATAGCCGACCTTGCGCAGATCGTCTTCGCTCTCGGCCTCGAAATACAAGGTGGTGACGTCATAGAGCAGAAGGCTCAGCCCGCCTCGGTCAGTGGCGTGGGTGAAGCACTTGGCCGCGATCTGTTCCCGGTAGTTGTTGGTGTTGATCTTGCCGAGGTGACGTTGAATTGTCCTGTACGACACCGTGTGTGCACCCAGGTCCGCCAATACCCGGGCGGCGTCGGCCTTGCTGGTGGGCTCGACGATCCGGGCGATCACCAAATCCCGGAACACCGCGTCCTCGACCGTGTCGAACCCCAGCCACTCATACACCGCGCCGAGCACGTCATAGAGCAACCGCGAATGTGTGGCCGCGGTACGCCCCGCCGGCACCGGAGCACCCTTGGGCACACCTCGCGACAAGGACAAGGTGCCGGTTCGCCAGTCGGCGACGCCGTCGATGGACTGGGTCCGAGCAGCCACCTCGATATCGAGAACACCTTGATCCTCGGCCGCGAGTCGGCGGGCCTGCTCAAGCAGGATCCCCAGCTGAGCATCGGTGTGCGCCGACCCGACATGCGCCAGGATCGTGCGCTGACCTCGATGTTTACGCACGACCTGCACTGCCACCGCGCCCGAGGCCGTGCGCACCTTCCGCACGTACGCCACCGCCCGAAACTACCCGCTTAGTGCCCCATACGGGGCACTAAGCCCGATGAACCCGCAGGTCAACGAGTCGGCAGTCCGAAAATCGGCCGACCATGTCCTAAGTCAGG
>NZ_NVQF01000188.1 GCF_002592005.1 Mycolicibacterium palauense
AGATGGGCATTCGATACCCGTAGAACTCGTGGTCCTCGTTGTAGCCGCCGTGGCCCTTGCCGATGCCGTCGAAACTGTCCACGAACTCGATCGACTCGATCCACTTGACCTGTTTGAAGCCCAGTTCGACTTCGTTGCGCAACCGCAGCGGCGCCCCGTGGGCCTCCGTCAACGGTGCACCGTTCATCTCATAGGCCAACAGCGCCATCGGATGACGCATGTGCTCGATCTTGTGGCAGTCGTAGTAGCGGCCTGCGCCCGCTTCCGAGCCGTCGGCCATCGAGTAGAACACCACCCAGCGCGCCGCCGGCAGCGGACGAACGGCGTCGAGGATGTCCGACATCGCCACCCCGCCCCACTTGGCGATCCCCGACCAGCCCTGGATGCAGTAGTGCTGGGTGATCTGCTCATGCTTGTCCATCGCCAAGAGCTCGGGATAGCCGAACTCGCGGGGGCGCTCGACCATCCCGGTGACCCGCAGCCGGTAGTCGGCCCAGTCGCCGGCCTGCAACCGGCGGTACTCCCGCGACGTCGGCAGGGTGCCGTTGGCCCACAGGTACGGGGAGATGTCCTTCTCGGTGTAGTCGGCGCGCGGGTGGAACCACTCCATGAGCCCCTTGATCCAGCCGATGGTGTGTCGACCCACCGTCTGCACCGCGCGCGGGTAGCGCAACGTCACCGGCGAGGCCAGCCACCACAGTGCGACGATGACGGCCATCGCGATCAGGTAGATCACCAACGCCCAGTAGGAGTCGGTGTTGGTGCCGAACACGATGTGATTGAGGTTTCCGATCAACCCGGTGGTGAACACCATGATCGTGTGCACGGCGATGAAGAACACCATCCACACCAGGACCAGGAAGTGGATCGAGCGCGCGACCTGCCGGTTCGTCGGCCCTCGACCCAGGCCGAAGCGTGCCGCGATCGCCGGGGCCTGCAGCAGTCCGGTCACGAACGCCAGTGGGGCAAAGACGAACACCGTCAGGAAGTAGGCCAGCAGCTGCAGTCCGTTGTAGGCCACGAACCCGTCGTTGGTGGGGAAGTCCAGCGACAGGTACTGGATCAGTGTCGAGACCGCGTTGGGGACGACGTCCCAGGACTGGGGGACGATGCGCCGCCACTGCCCGGTGGCGAACAACAGCACGTAGAACACCAGCCCGTTCAGCAACCAGAACGCGTCGAAGGTGAAGTGCCACCACCGGGCCAGGCCGATCGAGTGCCGGATCCCCGGGATCCCCAGCCATCTCGGCAGGGACACCGAGTCGTCCTTGGCCGTCCACTGCCGGGCCGGATCGGCGGGCTCAAGCCGGTCCGGCGGGATCGGGCCGCGCATCCGCAGCCATGCGGTTCCCGGTGTGCTCCCGGCATTGAGGTACAGCCGCGGATGGTCGGCGAGGATCTGCAGGCCGGCGCGGATGATGAACATCATGAACACGATGTTGAACAGATGGCTCCACCGCAGCCACGCCGGAAGCCCCGGTTCGATGGTCCCGCGGGTGGCCGCCGTCCCCGGGTAACGCAGGAGGAAATCCTGCATCCACTCGTAGTGGCGCAGGTGTTGGGCAACGGCCACCCCGACCACCAGCCCCGCCACCGTCAGCGGAACCAGCCACAAGGAACTGATCCACCGGCGGCCCACCCGAAGGGCCGGGAGGCGGGCGGGTTCGTCGGTGATCCCACCGGCCCATTCGCCGAGCCGGACGCGCTCGGCGTGCGCGGCCGTCGACGCCGACTCGGAACCGGGAACGCTGGCCGCCGCC
>NZ_NVQF01000189.1 GCF_002592005.1 Mycolicibacterium palauense
GGCTAGCCTCGATTTTGCGTGGTAGTTGGTGTGGGCTCGGTCTGGTGCCGAGTTGTGTTGTTGAGTAGCGGTTTTCGTGTGGCGGCGTGGTTGGTCTGTCCCGTGACGCCGGGCGGGGCGGGCTTTCCCAGTGCCGGTGGCCTTTCGTGGTCGGGCGGGTAGGGCGGTCAAGGGCTATCCGAAGGCGGTACGGATGTGTTGCCAGGCGGTAGCGATCTGCGATGCCCAGCGCCAGGTGGCATCGATACGGAGCCGGACTTGGCGGGCGCCGCGGGTGATCCGAGCCGCGACGTGCAGGACCCGGTAGCGGAAGGTGGTGATCTCGGCGCGGGCCAGGCCGGGGTGGGTGTTGAATCCGATGAGTCGTGCCCAGGTGACCAGGTCGGCGGCGGCCAGGACGATTTCCAGCCAGGCGGCGTTGGCCCAGAAGCTGTGGCAGGGCAGGTTGCGCAGGCCGGTGGCTTTGAGTTCGCGGATGCGGTCCTCGACACGGGCGTGCTGGCGGTGGCGCAGTTCCAGGCCGGCGACCTGGCCGGGGATGACACCGGCGGGTGTGTCGGTGATGAACGCGGTGACCCGCATCCCGTCGGCGTCGGTGAACCGCAACTGGGCACCGGGATGCGGGCGTTCCTTCCGCAGGACCAGCCGGGTGCCCGGCGGCCAGCTGCTCAGGGTGACCAGGTCGGTGGCCTCGGCGACCCAGGCGCCATCGCGGATACCGCCGTCGGTGTCGATCGCCGGATACCAGGCGTCGCCGAGATTGAGGGTGTCCACGGCATCCTGGACCCGCCAGTCAACGGGGTAGCCGAAGGAGAACCCGACCCCCTGCGTGCGGCAGGCCTCGGCGAATCCGTGGGTGGCCCCAGCAGTGTCGCAGCGCACCAGCACGTTGTTGGGGCCGTCGGGATGATCCGGGTCGGGTCGCCACGGGGCGGGCAGCGACGCCAATGCCTGGGCCAGGACGATGACGTGGTCACTGGCGGTATTGGAGCCGGCGTTGCCGGTGCGCAGCAGCCCAGCCAGGGCCTCCCCGCCGGCGATCTCCGGACGGTCCAAAAACGCCAGCAGCGGATGATGCCCGAACGTTTTCTTCCAGGTCGGCGTCGCCCCGACCTTGTTATCGGAATGATCGATCACCAGGGTGGCGTCGATGTCGATGTGCAACCAGCCACCCGATGCAGGAGCCGCACCGGCGGTCCAGGCCGCCGCCCGCGCACCAGCACGGGCCGCCCGCACCCCAGGTAGGTGTGCGGCGTCGATGCGTTCATCGACCAGCCGCCACATCGTGGTCGTCGAGGCCTTCGCCCCGAACACATGCTCACGGTCGCCGCACACCTGGCCGACCCCGTCGATGCAGTCCGCCCCGTCAGCGACCGCGGCCGCCAGATCCGCGAACACCTCCCCGGGCGCATACATCCACGGGCCGCGGTAGGTGTCGGCCAACGCGGCGCTGACCTGCGCCGATAACCCAGTCCAGTCGGCGAGCTCACGCAGCATGCCCATCCCGGCATGCGACACCACACCATGGCCATCGGCCGACACTTTCACCCGCGACCCGACCGCGATATTCTTCACTCGCGAGGTGCCTTCCCGTCAGGATGATTGAACCCTAGAGAAGTCCAATTATCCCTTGCAGGACAGGCACTTTCGCTTATCTACACACCCTCACAGCCGACATTCCGCGAAAAATCTGGGCTAG
>NZ_NVQF01000019.1 GCF_002592005.1 Mycolicibacterium palauense
CTGTCGAGCGATCCTTCAACCGCTTCAAGCACTGGCGAGGAATCGCCACCCGATACGACAAGTACGCCCTGAGCTACCTCGGAGGGGTAACCCTAGCCGCGATCATCATCAACCACCGCGTCCGCAATTGACAGACACCACCTAGCCGGATCGCCGGTCAGCCTGCGCCGCGGCCATGGCCCGCACCGAATCCGGCACCGGGACGGCCGGATCGCAGTCGGGGGCGGTCCGCGGCGGCCCGAACACGGTCGACATCGGCACCACACCCGCCCACACCCCGGCCACGACGTCCTCCTCCGGGTCCTCGGGCCAGCCGTCACTGACCTTCAGTGACCAGTTGTCCTCGCCGATGCGCAGCCGCAGCACCTGGGTGGCGGCCAACTCCCTACGGGTGCTCGCCCGCAGCTCGGCCACCCGGCCGGGGATGAAGGCGTCGGTCAGCGCGTCGAGGTAGTCGACCTTGCGGTCCGGTTCGACGGCGGCGAAGCCACCGAACAGCACGGCGCTGCGGTAGTGGAAGGAGGACTCGAACCCGCTGCGCGCCACCACCACACCGTCGAGGGTGGTGACGGCCACGGCCGCGGCGGCCCCGGACGCCAGCGCCCGTAGCCACGGTGAGCCGGTGGAACCGTGGATCACCACCTCGTCGCCGACACGCGCGAAGCCGGTCGGGAACAGCACGGGGTGGCCGTCGCGGATCAGCGCGATCGTGGCCAGCGGTGTGCTGTCGAGCAGCGCGTCCAGTTCGGCGCGCGCGGTGCGTTGTTTCTCGTGGAGGCGGGAGACCCGCGTCGAGGGCGGCGGCGTGGCGGTCGACATGGCGTTACTGTCGCATGTTTGCCCCGGCCCGGCGCATCAGCGTCCCGATTCGACCAGCCATGCCGCGGCGTCACTGGGCAGGTGCCGCTGCACGCCCGGCACCGACGCCAGCACCACCCGCATTCCCGCGGGCAGTTCGATCGCCTCGGGACCGGTGTTGACCCAGCACTGCGCGGTACCGCGGGAGAACGCCAGCACATCGGCCGGGGTGGCGAGCCACCGGACGTCGGTCGTGGTCGCCCACATCGCGGGCCGCAGCGCCAGCGCGCGCCGGTACACGTTCAGAATCGAGTCCGGTTCGCCGTCCTGAGCCTCGACGCTGTGCTCGCCCCAGTGCTCGGGCTGCGGCAGCCACGGAGATTTCACGGCCCCGGGTGGCGAGAATCCATAGGGCACCGGACCTTTGGTCCAGGGCAGGGGAACCCGACAGCCGTCGCGGCCCACATCGGTGTACCCGGACTGCGCCCAGGTGGGATCCTGACGGACATCGCCGGGCAGTTCCTCGACCTCCTCCAGACCGAGCTCCTCACCCTGATAGATGTAGGCCGTCCCCGGCAGCGCCAACTGCAGCAGCGCACCGGCGGCGGCCCGCAGCCGCCCGCGGGCGTGGTCGGCCTCCTCGTCGGCCCATCGGGAGCGCTCCCACTCGGATTCGACCAGCGAATCCGGCTGCGAACGCGAGTACCGGGTGACCGTGCGCGGAACGTCGTGGTTGGACAGCACCCAGGTCGGCGGCGCGCCGACCGTCGCCGCCGCCGTCATCGCGTCGTCGATGACGGCCCGCAGGCTGGCCGCCCGCCACGGCGCGCGCAGGAAGTCGAACTGGAAGGCGGTGTGCAGTTCGTCGGGGCGCAGGTAGCGGGCCAGGCGCTCGTTGGAGGACACCCACGCCTCGGCGATGAAGATCCGTCCCGGACGGTAGCGGTCGGCGACCGCCCGCCAGCCGCGGTAGATCTCGTGCACCTCGTCGCGGTCCCACGCCGGGTGGGGGCCCATGTACGGGGGACCGCCGGACGGCGCACCGCGGTCCGGCAGCCCCGGGGCCTTCATCAACCCGTGCGCGACGTCGATGCGGAAGCCGTCGACCCCGCGGTCGAACCAGAAGGCCAGCACCTTCTCGAACTCGGCACGGACCTCGGGGTTCTCCCAGTTCAGATCGGGCTGGCCCAGCGCGAACAGGTGCAGGTACCACGATCCGTCCGGCAGCCGGGTCCAGGCCGGGCCGCCGAACACGCTCTGCCAGTCGTTGGGCGGCTCCGACCCGTCGGGCCCCCGGCCGGCACGGAAGTGGTAGCGCTCACGGGCGCCGGGCTCGTCGCGCAGCGCGGCCTGAAACCACCGGTGCGCCTCGGAGGTGTGGTTCGGCACGATGTCGAGAACCACCTTGATACCCCGCTGATGCGCCTCGGCGACGAACTCCGCGGCGTCCTCGAGGGTGCCGTAGGTCGGCTCGATGTCGCAGTAGTCGGCGACGTCGTACCCGGCGTCGGCCATCGGCGAGGGATACCACGGGTTGATCCACACCGCGTCGATCCCGAGGCCGGACAGATAGGGCAGCCGGGCCCGCAGTCCGGCGATATCGCCGATGCCGTCGCCGTTTCCGTCGGCGAAGCTGCGGATGTACACCTGGTACACCACGGCGGTCTTCCACCACGTGGCCGAGTCCGTGGCTGAATCCAGGCCCGAATCGGCGCCCGGCTCGGCGCGGTCGGCCGGTTTGCCGGTCATCGCGTTCCTTCGGTTCGGTCGGGACGACGCCCGGAGTGGACGCCCACGCACAACAGCGTGCGGGCGAGTGCGGCGGATGTCAACCAGAAAGACGGGGCCCAAGCCCCAGGGTGCGACATCAGATATATTGTGCCACAGCCGCTTTCGAGCTACCCGAGTTCCCCGCACCCGCACCCGCGCCTCACCCCGCCCCCGGGTGGGTGTCCGGGGGGCAGGCCTCGCGAGCGAGCCGGGCAACCCCATCGTCGCGCGCCAGTTTGCCAGCCGGACACCGCGAGGCGGTGGCCACGGAGCCTGTGAACTATGACACACTTATCGCGACGCACAACAGTGGATCACAGTGATTCAGGAGCCTGACAACGGCGTGGGAGTTCTGATGAGGCGTATTCATCCCGGGCGCTCGGCGGCACGCAGACTCGCCGGCGCCGTCCTGTCGGCGGCCCTCGCCGCCACAGCGCTCTCCGGCTGCGGCGGCGCCGGCGGCGCCCCCGTACTCACCTGGTACGTCTTCCCCGACAACGGCGGCGCCGCCAGCCGGGCCCAGCAGTGCGCCGAGGCTTCCGGCGGCGCCTACCAGGTCAAGGTCGAGGTGTTGCCGTCGAGCGCGACCCAGCAGCGCGAGCAGCTGGTGCGGCGGCTGGCCGCCCACGATTCCTCGATCGACATCCTCAGCGTCGACGTCGTCTTCACCGCCGAGTTCGCCAACGCGGGCTTCCTGCGGCCCTACACCGACGCCGAGAAGGCCCGGCTCACCGCCGGCATGCTGCCCGCCCCGATCGAGACCGGAATGTGGGACGACACCCTGTACGCGGCCCCGTTCAAGTCCAACGCGCAGCTGCTCTGGTACCGCAAGTCGCTGGCCGCCGCGGCCGGCGTCGACCCCACCAGCCCGGCCTTCACCTGGGACGAGATGATCAAAGCCGCCCTCTCACAAGGCAAGAAGGTCGCCGAGCAGGGCTCCCGGTACGAGGGCTACATGGTGTGGATCAACGCACTGGTGCGTTCGGCCGGCGGCCAGGTCCTCACCGACGCCAGCGCGGGCAAGAACGCCACGCCGAGCCTGGCCAGCCCGGCCGGTGAGAAGGCCGCCGAGATCATCGGCAACCTGGCGCGTTCGGCCGCCGCCCCGGCCGACCTGTCCACCGCTACCGAGGAGCAGGCCCGCGCGAACTTCCAGTCCGACCAGGGCATGTTCATGCTGAACTGGCCCTACGTGCTGGCCGCGGCCCGCGGCGCCGCCGAGGACGGCACCCTGAGCCAGTCGGTCGTCGACGACATCGGCTGGGCCCGCTACCCCCGCGTCTACCCCGACCAGCCCAGCGCGCCGCCGCTGGGCGGTGCCAACCTGGGCGTCGGCGCCTACTCGAAGCATCCCGACCTGGCGGTGGCAGCCGTCGAGTGCATCAACGCCCTGCCCAAGGCCACCCAGTACATGCTCGACGAGGGCGAGCCGTCGCCCTACGCGGCGTCCTACAACGATCCCGAGGTCCGCGAGAACTACCCCAACGCCGACCTGATCCGCGAGTCGATCGCCGAGGCCGGCCCCCGGCCCCTGACACCGTTCTACGTCGACGTGGCGGGTTCGGTGATCCAGACCTGGCATCCACCGGACTCGGTCACCAGCGAAACACCGCGCAAGACAGATGAGTTCATGGCCGATGTACTGGCCGGAAGGCGGCTCCTGTGACCACACTCGAATCGCCGGTCCAGGCCGGCACCACCAGCGAGCGCACCCGCGGCGAACGGCGGCTGGGGCTGTATCTCACCCTGCCCTCCTATCTGGTGATGATCCTCGTCACCGCCTATCCGCTGGGCTACGCGCTGGTGTTGTCGCTGTACAACTATCGGCTCACCGACCCGGCGGGCCGCAGCTTCGTCGGCCTGGGCAACTACGGTGTGATCCTCACCGACCCGGTGTGGTGGAACGACTTCGTCACCACGCTGGCGATCACCGTCGTGACCGTGGCCGTCGAGCTCGTCGTCGGCTTCGCCTTCGCCTTCGTCATGCTGCGGATCGTGCGGGGCCGCGGACCGCTGCGCACCGCGATCCTGATCCCCTACGGCATCGTCACCGTCGTCTCGGCGTTCATCTGGCGCTACGCCTTCGCCATCGACTCCGGGTTCGTCAACAAGTGGCTGGCCCTGGGCGACTTCAACTGGTTCGGGGACCGGTGGTCGGCGATCTTCGTCATCTGCCTGTCCGAGATCTGGAAGACGACACCATTCATCTCCCTGCTGCTGCTGGCCGGCCTGGTTCAGGTCCCCGAGGACATGCAGGAGGCCGCCAAGGTCGACGGTGCCACCGCCTGGCAGCGGTTGTGGAAGGTGACGCTGCCGAACATGAAGGCCGCGATCATGGTGGCGTTGCTGTTCCGCACGCTCGACGCGTGGCGCATCTTCGACAACCCGTTCGTGATGACCGGGGGCGCCAACAACACCGAACCCATCTCGTTCTTGGCCTACAGACAGAACGTGACACTGGTCAATCTCGGTATGGGCTCGGCGGTCTCGGTTCTGCTGTTCCTGACGGTCGTGGTGATCGCCTGGATCTTCGTCAAGGGGTTCAGAACCGACCTGTCCCAGGTGAGGGGTGATCAGTGATGAGCGCCGCCAGGACCGGACGGTGGTGGACCGTCGCCGGCGTCGTCATCGTCCTCTACAGCTTCTTCCCGCTGCTGTGGATGATCAGCCTGGCGTTCAAACCCCCCTCGGACATCGTCTCGGGCAGTCCCCAGTTCTGGCCCACCAGTTGGACGTTGGACAACTTCGCGCAGATCTTCAGCCAGCCGCTGTTCACCCGGGCGCTGATCAACTCGGTGGGCATCGCCCTGATCGCCACCGCGCTGTCGGTCGTCATCGCGATGTTCGCCGCCTACGCCATCGCCCGGCTGGAGTTCCCGGGCAAGAAGGTGCTGCTGTCCCTGGCGCTGGCGATCGCGATGTTCCCGCAGGCCGCTCTGGTCGGGCCGCTGTTCGACATGTGGCGCGGCCTGGCGATCTACGACACCTGGATCGGGCTGATCATCCCCTACCTGACCTTCGCCCTGCCACTGTCGATCTGGACGCTCTCGGCGTTCTTCCGCCAGATCCCCTGGGAGATGGAACACGCCGCCCAGGTCGACGGCGCGACACCCTGGCAGGCGTTCCGCAAGGTGGTCGTGCCGCTGGCCGCGCCGGGGGTCTTCACCACCGCGATCCTGACATTCTTCTTCTGCTGGAACGACTTCCTGTTCGCCATCTCGCTGACCTCCACCAACAGCGCGCGCACCGTGCCCGCCGCCCTGGCCTTCTTCCAGGGTGCGTCGTACTTCGAGTCGCCGGTCCCCTACATCATGGCCGCGTCGGTGGTCGTCACCATTCCCGTCGTCATCTTGGTTCTCATCTTCCAGCGGCGCATCGTCGCCGGCCTGACCTCCGGAGCAGTGAAGGGATAACCCCATGGCTGAAATCACCATGCGCCACATCGTCAAGAAGTACGGCGACGGCTATCCCGCCGTCAACGACGTGAGCCTGGACATCGCCGACGGCGAGTTCATGATCCTCGTCGGGCCCTCGGGCTGCGGGAAGTCGACGCTGCTGCGCATGATCGTGGGCCTGGAGGACATCACCTCCGGCGACATGATCATCGGCGGCAAACGGGTCAACGACCTGGCCCCGCGCGACCGCAACCTGGCGATGGTGTTCCAGAACTACGCGCTGTACCCGCACCTGACGGTCTTCGAGAACATCGCCTTCCCGCTGCGGCTGTCCGGGAAGTTCAGCGACGACGAGATCCGCTCGCGGGTCGCCGAGGCCGCCAAGACACTGGAACTGGAGGAGCACCTGGACCGCAAGCCGGCCAACCTCTCCGGCGGCCAGCGCCAGCGGGTCGCGATGGGGCGCGCCATCGTCCGGCAGGCCGACGCCTTCCTGTTCGACGAGCCGCTGTCCAACCTCGACGCCAAGCTGCGCGGACAGATGCGCACCGAGATCCTGCGCCTGCAGCGGCGCCTCGGCGTGACCACCGTCTACGTCACCCACGACCAGACCGAGGCGATGACCCTCGGCGACCGGGTCGCGGTTCTCAAGAAGGGCGTGCTGCAGCAGGTGGCCAGCCCCCGCGAACTCTACGAGCAGCCGGTGAACCTGTTCGTGGCCGGGTTCATCGGCTCGCCGCCGATGAACTTCGTGCCCGCCTCGGTGCGCGGAGACCGTCTCGAACTTCCCTTCGTGTCGGTGCCGATGCGCGACGAATGGAAGGCGGTGACCACCGACGGCGGGGTGTACATCGCGGGCATCCGCCCCGGCAACTTCGAGGACGCGACGCTGGTCGACGACGAGAAGCGTTCCCGCGGAGCGGTCTTCGACGTCACCGTGGACGTGACCGAATGGCTGGGCAACGAGCAGTACGCCTTCGTCCCGTTCGAGGCGCCCGCCGAGATCGCCGGGCAGCTGGCCCAGCTGGCCAGCGAGCTGGACAGCGAGCAGTCCCGCACCCAGCTGTGCGTGTCGCTGGACCCCACCAGCCGGGTCCGCCACGGCGACAAGGCCACCCTGTGGCTCGACACCGCCAAGATCCACCTCTTCGACCCGGCCGGCGGCGACAACCTGACCAGGGTGGGCACCGCCAACACCTCGGCGAGCACCGCGGCGAGCACCTCGATGGGCTGAGCACATGCGCGCGCCGGAGCTGCGACTGCGGGCGCCGACACCGGGGCTGTTGGCACTCCCGTGGCAGCTTCCGTTGTCCCGGTGGACGGTTCCCGAGGTGGAGCTGCGGGACATCGCCGTCGGCCCGAGCCGGCACCTGGTGAAATTCGCCGAGTGCGACGGTCTGCTGTGGGCGCTCAAGGAGCTGCCGCCGCGCATCGCGACCAAGGAGTACGACGTCCTCAGCAGGCTCGAGGAGATGGCACTGCCCGCGGTTCGGCCCGCGGGACTGGTGGCACAGCCCGAGTTCGACACCGCCATCCTGGTCACCCGATATCTGCAGGGGTCCTGGCAGTATCGGCGGCTGTTCATGCGACTGCCACCCGACGAACCCAAGCACCGCGCCCGGCTGTTCGACGCGATGGCCACCCTGATGGTGGAGCTGCACCGCCACGGTGTGTTCTGGGGTGACTGTTCGCTGGCGAACACCCTGTTCAGCCGGGACGGCCAGGTGTTGCAGGCCTGGCTGGTCGACGCCGAGACCAGCGAGGTCCATCCGCGCCTGTCGAACGGCCAGCGCGAACTCGACATCGAGATCCTCGTGGAGAACGTGGCCGCCGGCCTCGACGACCTGGCCGCCCGCCTCGACCAGCCCCCCGAGCTGCGCGACACCCTCATGCGGGAGGCGATCGGGGTCCGCGACCGCTACACCGCGCTGTGGGAAACCCTCAATGCCGAACCGGTTTTCGGCTTCAACGACCGCTACCGCGTGGAGAGCGCCATCCGCAGGCTCAACGAGCTCGGCTTCGCCGTCGACGAGGTGACCCTGCACCCCACCGGGCAGCCCACCGACAGCGGGCCCGAACATCTGCGGTTGCACGTCGCCGTCGGCGATCGCCGCTACCACGCCGCACACCTGCAGCGGCTGACCGGGCTGGAGACCGGGGAGGGTCAGGCCCGCATCCTGCTCGGTGACCTGCACGCCTACCAGGTTCAACTGGCCCGCGAGGCGGGCCACGACGTCGACGAGACCACCGCGGCGCGGCTGTGGATGATGGAGGTGGCAACCCCGATGATGTACCGGGCCCACGCCGCCGTCCGGCACCAGGGCACCCCGACGCAGGCCTACTGCGATCTGCTGGAGACCCGCTGGCTGCTGTCCGAACGCGCGGGCCGCGACGTCGGCACCGAGCAGGCCCTGGCGGCGTTGCGCCGCAACACCGTTCCGGCTGACTCGGCAGCCAAGCTCGTCGTCGTGGAGACCCCGACCGAGCCGTTCTCGGTGCTCGACGACGAGCCGTGAGCCCTCAGCCCACCCGACGCAGCGCCTCGGGGGTCAGGTCGGCCAGCGTCGGGTAGCCGTCGACGGCCATGATGAGGTCGGCCTCGGCCAGCATCGACCGCAGCACGTGCACGATGCCGTCCACTCCGCCCAGCGCCAGACCGTAGGCGTAGGGCCGGCCGATCCCCACCGCGCTGGCGCCCAGCGCGAGGGCCTTGATCACGTCGGCGCCCGATCGCACCCCGGAGTCGAACAGCACGGGCAGGTCGCCGGCGGCCTCCACCACCGCCGGCAGGCAGTCGATGGCGGGCAGTCCGCCGTTGGCCTGGCGGCCGCCGTGGTTGCTGCAGTAGATGCCGTCGACGCCGTAATCCCTTGCCCGCCGGGCATCGTCGGGGTGGCAGATCCCCTTGAGGATCAGCGGAAGGCTGGTGAGCGACCGCAGCCAGGTCAGGTCGTCCCAGGTCAGTGATTTCCCGAAGATCCCCGCCCAGTGCATCACCGCCTCACGCGGATCGGCGCCCTCGGCCAGGCCCGCCGCGGCCCGGAAGACCGGGTCGCTGGTGTAGTTGGCCAGGCACTTGCCCCGCAGCTGAGGAAAGTTGGACATCGCCAGGTCGCGGGGACGCCAGCCCGGGATCCAGGTGTCCAGGGTGACGACGATCCCGGCGTAGCCGGCGGCCTCGGCGCGGTGCACCAGGCTCTCGGCCAGCTCCCGGTCGGTGGGACAGTACAGCTGGAAAAGCCCCGGCGTGTCACCGAATTCGGCGGCCACCCGCTCCATCGGATCCTCCATGAGCGTGGACCCGCACATCGGCACCCCGGTGCGGGCGGCCGCCCGGGCGGTGGCGAGATCACCGTGGCCGTCCTGGGCACACAGTGCGATCACGCCGATGGGCGCCATGAACACCGGCGCCGGCCAGCGCCGGCCCCACAGCTCCACCGACAGGTCACGCTCGGTGGCCCCGACCAGCATCCGGGGAATCAGCCCCCAGCCGCCGAACGCGGTGACGTTGCCGTCCTGGGTGCGCTCGTCGCCGGCGCCGCCGGCCACGTAGGACCACACCGACGGCGCCAGTACGTTGCGGGCGCGCTCCTCCCACCCGGCGTAGTCCATCGGCAGCGCGGGCAGCACCCCGGACAGGCCTGCGAAATAGATCTCGTACTGGTAGGCACCGAACGGGCTGCTCATGAGAAGTCCTTCACGACATCGGCGACCCGCCGCAGCTGGTCGAGATCGGAGCTGGTGGGAATCAGGTGGACCTCGTCGGTGCCGACCGCCTCGAAGGCCCGCAGGGTGGCCGCCAGCTGGTCGTCGCCGCCCGACCATCCCGTGGTCGGCGCGATCGCGTCGACATAGTCGGCGGGGATCCAGTTCATGTAGCGGCGCAGGTGTGCGCGGACCTGCTCGCGCGCGCTGTCGGCGGCCCCGAGGGCGAACCAGAACGAGGTCGCCAAGTGGGGCGGGGGGCGGCCCGCGTCGGCCCAGGACCGGCGCGCGATGTCGAACAACTCGTTCTGCTTGCCGACGTCGAGGTCGAGGGTGATGCCCGCCAGGCCGTCGGCCCAGCCGGCCGCGCTGCGCAGTGTCTTGGGCCCGATGGTGCCCACCAGCAGCCGGGGCCCGCCCGGCTGCACCGGCGCCGGGCCGACCGGCAGCACGGATTCGGTCAGCTTCTCCCCCGCCCACACCCGGCGCATGGTCTCGACGCGCTCGGCCATCCCGCGCATGGTCTGGCTCTTCGGGTCCGCGCCGACGGCGCGGTAGTCCTCATCGCGGCCACCGATGCCGATCCCGACCGTCAGCCGGCCCCCGCACAACAGGTCGCCGGTGGCCAGCGCCTTGGCGCACATCACCGGATCGTGCAGTTGCGGCACGATCACGGTGGTGATCAGCTCTACGCGCTCGGTCCAGGCCGCCAGCGCGCCCAGCAGGGTCAGGCTGTCGGGGTTGTCGAAGGCGATGCGTTCCCCCCAGCACAGCGAGGAGAACGGTCCCTCGTCGATGGTGCGGGCCCAGCGGCGCAACACCGCCGCGTCGAGATCGGGTTCCATCACCGGCATCGTCATCCCTACCCGCACGCCCGCGATTGTGACACGGACGCTCCGATCGCCTCACGGGATCAGCGCACGGGATCCTTGTGTGCCTTGATCGGGCCTCCGCCGGGCGGGGGGTTCAGCAGGTTTCCGCGCAGGCTGCCCCGGGCCGTGCGCACGAACACCAGCAGCCAGGTGAACAGCAGCCCGGCGTAGGCGACGACCGCGGCCACCCTGAAGGCGGGAAGTCCGGTGTGCACGGCCAGCTGGGTGGTGCCGGTGACGAACGTGCCGACCGGGAACGTCAGGCTCCACCAGGTCAGCGCGAACGGCATCCCCTTGTGCAGCGTGCGTACGGTCAGCGAGGTGGCCAGCGCGATCCACAACACCGCGAAACCCCACACCGGAACCCCGTAGAGGATGGCGAACGAGTTGAGCCCCTCGGCGATTCCGGCCGGCACCGCCAGCGCCGCATAGGTGCCCAGCAGCCCGGCCGCGGTGATCGACTGGCCCAACGGGCCCAGCACGATCCACAGCGTCGGCACCCGGGCGGTTCCCGAGGTGCCGAAGTGCGTCAGCCGACTCCAGATCATCGCGATGATCAGCAGCGAGGCCACCAGCGACAACCCGAACATCGCGTAGCAGGCGTAGAGCATCGTCTGCGCACCGCTGCCCGGGGCCATGAAGGGGATCATCACCGCGCCGGTGGCCGCCGAGACCATGGGCGGCACCACCGGCATCAGCCAGCCCCCGAACGCCGCGTCCGGTTCCACGTCGTACTGGGTGAACATCAGGAACGGGATGCTCACCGCGGTGAACAGCCCGCCCAGGGTGCCCGCGCTCCACAGCACCCAGGCCACGTCCACGGCCAGTCGCTGCCCGATCAGGTCCTGACCCACCAGCACCGCGCCCGCGCCCACGGTCATCAACGCCATCGGCGCCGCCCCGTAGAAGTGCGCCATCTGCGGGTTGCGGGCGTGGCTGCGCGCCACGGTGGGATGCCGCAGCCAGTGGCCGCCGACCACCACGATCAGCACCGCCAGCAGCGCGGCGGCCACCACCCACACCACCAGGGCGAAGCCGCGCAGTCCGGGCACGTGGAGGGGCAGGGTGGCGCCGGCATTGGCCACGATGCCGGTGCCCATCACCGAGGCGAACCAGTTGGGCCCGATGTTGCCGAGCACCTCGACGCGGGTCCGCGGCGCCGGTGTGTCGCCGGGATCCTGCGGTATCTCGGGGCTGTCGGGGCTGTCCGGTTCGGCGGGGGCCATAGTTGTCAGACCCTACTGGCGCCGGTGACGTCGAGTGACGGCTCACGGGACAAATGGGGGTTATCCTCCATCACGTCTGGGGAAAACACCGTGTTGTCCGCGAGCCGGAGTCCGTAGGTTCGAAGCCATGGTTGCCCTGACCGACGTCCCCGCGCCGACGGTTTCGTTGCCTTCCCGCGGACCGCACCTGGGTGTGGTTCCCACCGCCTCCCTGCTGACCGGGGCGGCCGTGGCCGTGGTCTGGTTCTGGATTCCGTTGGCCATCATGATCATCGGCATCTCCTCCATCCCGTCGGTGATCGGATTCCTCATCGCCACGGTGGTCTTCGTCTACACGATGCGGGGCGCGGACTGGATCGAGCGCGCCCGCAGCGAGGCGGTGTTCGGCCAGGGCATCGCGGTGCCCGCACGCGCACTGTCGCCCTACACCGGATTCCAGCGCTGGGCCCACCAGTTGTGGCTCGACATCAGCAGCGCCCGGTTCTGGAAGGGGTGCGCCCACCACTATCTGCGGATGATCTACGACGTGAGCGCGGTGGGGACCGCCTTCGCGCTCACCGCGTTCGCCTTCCTGGCTCCCGCGGCGGCAATCGCCGTGCGGCGCAGCGATCCCGGCGCCGGCCTGTCGTTCCTGCCGGTGCCGGTGGCGGTGCTGCTGGCGGTGGTGGCCCTGGCGGCCGCGGCGGCGATCCTGGTGTTTGCGCCGGCGCTGGACGCCCGCATCGACCGCTGGCTGCTGGCGCCGTCACCGACGGCGGCGCTGCGGCAGCGGGTCGATGCACTCAGCGACGCCCGGCGGGGCGCGGTGTCCTCGGCACAGACCGAGCGGCACCGCATCGAGCGCGATCTGCACGACAGCGTCCAGCCGCGGCTGGTGTCGCTGGCCATGACGATCGGACTGGCGCAGACCAAGATCGACACCGATCCGGCGGCGGCCCGCCAGCTCATCGGCGAGGCGCACGACGACGCCAAACAGGCGCTGGCCGAACTGCGCAACGTGGTGCGCGGGATCGCCCCGACCATCCTGGCCGACCGCGGGCTCGACGCCGCGCTGTCGGCGGTGGTGCAGCGCGCCGTGACCTCCGGTGTCCCGACCACGCTGGACGTGCACCTGCCGCACCGCCTGCCGGAGGAGATCGAGGCGGTGGCCTATTTCGTGGTCGCCGAGGCCCTGACCAACGTCGCCCGGCACGCCGGGGCCAGCCAGGCGGTGGTGACGGTTCGGCACGACGAGAGCACCGGACAGCTCCCCGGCCAGCTGTATGTGTCGGTGTTCGACAACGGCCGCGGCGGCGCCACCATCGCCGGGGACGGCACCGGGGACGGCACCGGCGAGGGCACCGGCCTGCGCGGCCTGGCCGAGCGGGTCCGCGCCGCCGGCGGCAGCTTCACGGTGACCAGCCCGCCCGCCGGACCCACGACCGTCAGCGCGGTGTTGCCATGCGCATCGTGATCGCCGAGGATTCCGCGTTGCTGCGGGCCGGGCTGGAGCGGATCCTCAGCGACGCCGGCCACGAGATCGTCGCCGGCGTCGCCGACGCCACCCAACTGCTGCGGGTGGTCAACGACACCACCCCGGACCTGGTCATCGTCGACGTCCGGATGCCGCCGACGTTCACCGACGAGGGCATCCGCGCCGCGGCGTTGCTGCGCAGCCAGAATCCCGACTCGGCGGTGCTGGTGCTCTCGCACTACGTCGAGGAACGCTATGCGGCGGACCTGATCGCCTCCAACACCCGCGGCTTCGGTTACCTGCTCAAGGACCGGGTGGCCGACGTCCCGGCGTTCCTGTCGGCGGTCGCGGGGGTCGGGTCCGGGGGCACCGCGCTCGATCCTGAGGTCGTCGCGCAGATCCTGGTGCGCTCGGCCCGGCGTCAGGCACTCGACCAGCTGACGCCGCGGGAGCGCGATGTGCTGCAGCTGATGGCCGAGGGAAAGACCAACTCGGCGATCGCCGCGGCGCTGTCGATCTCGACCGGATCGGCCGAAAAACACATCGCCTCGATCTTCGGCAAGTTCGACCTGTCCCCCGACGAGAGCGAGAACCGCCGCGTGCTGGCGGTTCTCCGCTACCTCGAATCCTGACCTGAATCCGACCTGAATCCCGACCCGAATCCCGACCCGAATCCTCAAGTGGAGAAGCCATGAGCACACACGTCGCGGCGCCGCCGAACCGGGGCCGCACCGGAATCCGGGTGACCCTGGTGGTCGCGGCCACGCTGCTGCTGCTCGGCACGCTGGGCGGGCTCACCGCCGCCGCGGTCGGGCTGGGCAGCACCCGGGTCACCGCCGACAGCCGCCCGCTGCCGTCCACCATGCGCTCGCTCACGGTCGACACCGCCGAGCTCCCGGTCACCCTGCGTCTGCGCAGTGACCCGCAGGCCGACCGGCCCCGGGTCGAGATGCGGTTGGTCAGCCCCGCCGGCGCGCGGCCGCAGCACCTGGAGATCGACGCCGGCCAGCCCGAGGTCCGGATCACCGTCCGCGGCGAGGAGTCGCGGTGGGTGGACTGGGCGCAGGCCGGGCAGCTGACCGTCGTACTGCCACCCGCGCTGGCCGCCGACCTCTCGGTGCAGACCACCCATCAGGCGGGGATCCTGCTCGTCGACACCGCGCTGCGCGCGCTGGTCACCCACACCACCCACGGGGCGGTGATCCTCAACGGGGCCGCCGGCTCCGTCGAGGTCCACACCGAGCACGGCATGGTCGCCACCCGGTCCCCGATCGCGGTGCGGGAGTCCTTCGTCGCCGACAGCGTCGACGGCGACATCAGGGTCGACATCGATGTCGATAACGCCGATGTCGATAACGCCCAGGCGCCGACGCGCATCGAGGCGGTCACGGGCAACGGCGACGTGCGAATCGGGCTGCCCCGGCGCGGCCCCTATGCGGTCACCGCCCAGGCCGGTTATCTCGGTGGCACGACGATCGCGGTGGAACAGACCCGGGACCCGGGCCGGGCGCTGGCCACCGTGGTCGCGCGGTCCTCCACCGGCTCGGTGACCGTCGACGAGCGGGACTGATGCGGTTTCACCACGCGCCGCAGCGGGCAGTCGTACCTCATGGAACGACCACCCACCGAACCCAGCGAGTCCGCGAAGAACGAAGCCAAGGAGATGGCCCGGGCCTACGAGGACCGGCCGACCGCGGTGCTGCCGGGCAGCGGGAACACCGTGACCGGCACCGCCGTCAACGACTGGCTCGACGATGACGGCAATCCCAAGTGGGGCACCGACAAGAGCAGTAACGAAAGCAGCCAGGAGTCCCCGACCGACGGCGGATGATGCCCGCGGCCCGTATCCTTGGGTGGGGAATCCTTGGGTACGGACATCATGAGTATCAGCTTGAACCACACCATCGTCGCGGCACGCGACAAGGGCGAGTCCGCGCGGTTTCTCACCGAGCTGTTCGGCCTGCCCGAACCGCGCCCGCTGGGCCGGTTCCTGGCAGTGGCCCTCGACCACGGGGTGAGCCTGGATTTCGCCGACACCGGGGCCGACGAGCAGATCCGGCCCCAGCACTACGCCTTCCTGGTCACCGAATCCGATTTCGACGCCATCCTCGGCAAGATCACCGCCCGGGGCCTGCCGCACTGGGCCGACCCGCGAGGTACCCGGCCCGGGGAGATCAACCACAACGACGGCGGCCGCGGGGTGTACTTCCGCGACCCCGCCGGGCATTTTCTGGAGATCCTCACCCGCCCCTACGGCTCGGGCGGCTGAGGCGCGACACCACCCGCCACCTCACCTGCCGCCTCACCCGCCATCTCACCCGCCCGAGTGCCCGCGTCGCTCCTCCTGGTCGCGGTAGTCGTCGGCGAGGGCGGCCACCGGTGCCGGCAGGTCACCGGTGGCGACGTCGGCGAGGCTGGTCTGCTCGAGCACCGCCCGCATGCTGGCCCGCAGCGCCCGCCACACGTCGGTGAGCGCCCGGGTGGGACCGGTGTAGGGCAGATCGCCCAGCCCGATGTCGCGGACGCTGGCCAGCGGTCCGTCGATGCAGCGCAGCACGTCGGCCACGCTGATCTCCGCGGCCGGCCGCCCCAACTCGTAGCCGCCCTCCCGGCCGCGGTGGCTGCGCACCAGCCGGTCGGCGCGCAGGTCCGACAGGATGTCGACCAGGAACTGCGCCGGGATGCCCTGGGCGCGCGCCAGGTCGTCGGTCTTGACCAGGGCGCCCTCGTCGGCCGTCGCCAGCTGGACCATGGCGCGCACGGCGTACTCCGCCTTGGCCGACATCCGCATCAACGGGATTCTGCCATCCGGGGCGGGCGGGTCCCCGCGGTCGGCGGATGCACAGCCATGGCCGGAACCGCCGCCTCAGTGTGCGGTGACGCCGAGGACCTTGTCGGCCAGTTCGGGCCGGCAGACGATGAGGTCGGGCAGCTTGGGGTCGGGCCGGTTGTATTCCAGCGGCGACCCGTCGATGCGGGAGGTGTACAGGCCCGCGGCGCGGGCCACCGCCACCGGGGCCGCCGAATCCCACTCGTACTGGCCGCCGGCGTGGACGTAGACATCGGCGCGGCCCTGCACGACGGCGGCCACTTTGGCTCCGGCCGAGCCCATCTCGACCAGCACGCCCTCCAGGGCATCGCGGACGTCGAGGGCCACCGCCGGGGGCCGGGTCCGCGAGACCACCACCCGTGGCGGGCCCGCCACCGCGGCCGGGAACGCCACGTCGGGGGTGGCCAGCGTCTGCGCCTGCGCGGGCAGCGCGACCGCGCCGGCGGCGAGCTGCCCGTCCTCCCACAGCGCCACGTGCACGGCCCAGTCGTCGCGGCCGAGTTCGGAGAATTCCCGGGTGCCGTCGAGCGGGTCGACGATCCACACCCGTCGCGCGGTCAACCGGGCCGGGTTGTCGGCCCCCTCCTCGGAGAGCACCACGTCGCCGGGCCGCTCCTCGCCCAGCCGTGACATCAGCAGATCGTGGGAGCGCTTGTCGCCGGCGGCCTTTCGGTCGGCGGCGGGGGCCTCGGCGAACTCCTCGCGCACCCTCAGCAGCAGCTCGCCGGCTTCCTCCGCCAGCCGCGCCGCCAGCACATGGTCGCTCATTCCAGACCCTCCACGAGATCGATGACCTGCTGGGCCAGTTCGTCGGGCGTGTGCTCCGGCGTCAACCGCAGGTCGGGGTTCTTGGGCCGCTGATAGGGACTGTCCACCCCGGTGAAGTGGGTGATCTCGCCCGAGCGCGCCTTGGCGTAGAGGCCCTTGGGATCCCGGCGCTCGCAGTCCTGCAGCGGGGTGTCGACGAAGATCTCCAGGAACGGCACGTTCTGGTCGGCGTGCACCCTGCGGGCCAGTTCGCGGTGCTCTTCGAGCGGGCTGATCGCCGGGACCAGCACCGTCAGGCCGGCGTCGGCCATCAGGGTGGCGACGTGGGCCAGGCGGCGCAGGTTCTCGCTGCGGTCGGCCATCGAGAAGCCCAGATCGGCGTTGAGTCCGTGGCGCAGGTTGTCGCCGTCGAGAATGTAGGCCGGACAGCCGTGTTCGAGCAGCTTCTGTTCGACGAGCACGGCCACCGAGGACTTGCCCGAACCGGACAGGCCGGTGAACCACAGGGTGCGCCCGCGGGTGAGCCGCTCCGTGGAGCCCACCAGCGATTCGTGACGCACCGTGTTCGGGGTGGCCGCCCGCGAGGCCGCCGGCACGGTGTCGCGCACCATGCCCGCCGCCACGGTGACGTTGGTGTCGGGGTCGATCAGGATGAACGACCCGGTGGTGGCGTTCTTGGAGTATTCGTCGAGCAGCAGCGGCACCTGGGTGCGCAGCGTGACCCTGCCCAGCTCGTTGAGCTTGAGCGCGGTCGCGCTCTTGTCGCGGTGCAGCGTGTTGACGTCGAGGCGGTAGTCCAGCGCGCCGACCCGGGCCCGGGTGGTGCGGGTGGTGTGCTTGACGATGTAGTCGCGGCCGGGTTCCAGGGTGGCGTCGTCGGCCATCCAGCACACCATGGCGTCGAACTCCCGGGTGGGAGTCGGCCGGTTCTGCGGCCGGGCGAACATGTCGCCGCGGGAGATGTCGATGTCGTCGGCCAGGCTGATCGACACCGCCATCGGCGGGAACGCCTCGGTCACCGGGCCGGCGGGACCGTCGATGGCGGTGACGCGGCTGGTCTTGCCGCCGGGCAGCACGACGATCTCGTCACCGGGACGCATGACGCCGCTGGCGACCGTGCCGGCGTAGCTGCGGTGGTCGGCGTGGTCGCGGGTCTGCGGCCGGATGACGTACTGCACCGGGAAGCGGACGTCGACCAGGTTGCGGTCGCCGCCGATGTACACCTCCTCCAGGTGGGTCAGCAGCGCGGGACCGTCGTACCAGGGTGAATTCTCCGACTTCGTGACGACGTTGTCGCCGTTGAGCGCCGAGATCGGGATGGTGGTGACGTCGTGGATGTCCAGGCGTGCCGCGAACGCGTGGAACTCGTCGCGGATCCACTCGAAACGCTCCTGGTCCCAGCCGATGAGGTCCATCTTGTTGACCGCGAGCACGATGTGCTGCACGCCCAGCAGCGACGCCAGGAAGGCGTGCCGGCGCGACTGTTCCAGCAGGCCGTGACGGGCATCGACGAGCACGATCACCAGCTGCGCGGTCGAGGCCCCGGTCACCATGTTGCGGGTGTACTGGATGTGGCCGGGGGTGTCGGCGATGATGAACTTGCGCTTGGGGGTGGCGAAGTAGCGGTAGGCGACGTCGATCGTGATGCCCTGTTCGCGTTCGGCGCGCAGGCCGTCGGTGACCAGGGCCAGATCGGTGTAGTCGTGACCGCGTTCCTTGGAGGTGCGTTCCACCGAGGCCAGCTGGTCCTCCATCACGGCCTTGGAGTCGAACAGCAACCGGCCGATCAGCGTCGACTTGCCGTCGTCGACCGAGCCCGCGGTGGCCAGGCGCAGCAGTGAGCCGGTGGGCAGCACCGCGGCGACCTGAGCACCGGCGTCACTCACGCTGGTCTGACTCAGGCTGGTCTCGCTCACGCTGGTCTCACTCATCAGAAGTAGCCCTCCCGCTTGCGGTCTTCCATCCCCGCCTCGGAGATCCGGTCGTCGGCGCGGGTGGCGCCCCGCTCGGTCAGCCGCGACACCGCGGTCTCGGCGATCACCTCCTCGACGGTGGCCGCCGTCGACTCCACGCAGCCGGTGCAGGTGACGTCGCCGACGGTGCGGAAGCGCACGGAGGTCTCGAAGACCTCCTCGCCGGTGTCGGGCTGCATGAACTCGTGGACCGCCAGCAGCATCCCGTCGCGCTGGAAGACCGGCCGCTGGTGGGCGTAGTAGATGGCTGGCAGCGTGATCTCCTCGGCCCCGATGTAGGCCCAGATGTCGTACTCGGTCCAGTTCGACAGGGGAAAGACCCGGATGTGCTCGCCCTTGCGGTGTCGCCCGTTGTAGAGGTTCCACAGTTCGGGCCGCTGCGCCTTGGGATCCCACTGGCCGAACTCGTCGCGGAAGCTGAACACCCGCTCCTTGGCGCGGGCCTTCTCCTCGTCGCGCCGCGCCCCGCCGAAGGCGGCGTCGAACCTGTTCTCCCGGATGGCGCGCAACAGCGTCACCGTCTGCAGCGGGTTGCGCGACGGGCCGTTGTCCACCACCCGCCCGGCGTCGATGTCGTCCTGCACGCTGGCCACCACCAGGCGCAGCCCGTACCGCTCGACGAGGGCGTCGCGGGTGGAGACGACCTCGTCGAAGTTGTGTCCGGTGTCGACGTGCATGACCGGGAAGGGCAGCCGTCCCGGGGCGAAGGCCTTGATCGCCAGGTGCAGCATCACGATCGAGTCCTTGCCGCCGGAGAACAGCAGCACCGGGCGCTCGAATTCGGCGGCGACCTCGCGGATGATGTGGATCGCCTCGGCCTCCAGAGCCCGCAGATGGCTGAGCTCGTAGGTGCCCGCGGCGGGTTGCGCGGTGGCGGTCATCGATACCTCAAAAGTTGGTTGGATTGACCAGAATTGTCGATTTAACCAATATAGAAGCAAGCGGTTCCCGGGCTGTCAACCGCCCGGCGCCGGCCTGCCCCCGGCGCGGGCATCCAGCCTGTCGTTGCCGCGGGCTCCACTCGGGCAAACCCGCGGCAACGACAGCCTGGACGGGACGACCGCGCCCCCGAAAGGCCGCCGGCCGGCGGTCCGGGCCCCCGCTCAGAGCGTGACCTCGGTGAGCCGGCCGGTCGCGACGTCGAAGACGAACCCCCGCAACGATTCGTGCAGGGTGACGAACGGGCTGGCCCGGATGCGCCGCATCGACTGGCGCACGTCCTCCTCGACGTCGGAGAACGACTCCGGGGCCCACTCGGGCCGCAGCCCGGTCTCCTCCTCGATCGCGCGCTTGAAGTCGTCGTCGGTGAACGTCAGCATCCCGCAGTCGGTGTGGTGGATCAGGATGATCTCGCGGGTGCCCAGCAGGCGCTGGCTGATCGCCAGGGACCGGATCTCGTCGGCGGTGACCACTCCACCGGCGTTGCGGATCACGTGCGCCTCGCCCTCGGCGAGGCCCAACGCCCGGTAGACGTCGAGCCGGGCGTCCATGCAGGCCACCACCGCCACGTGCTTGCTCGGCGGCATCGGCAGCGGGCCGGAGAAGTCGCGGGCGTATTCGGCGTTGTTGGCCAGGTAGTCATCGGTGACGGTCATGGTGGGCTCCTGTACTTCTGCTGACGGTGACAGACATGAGAATCGCAGCCGGTGGCCGTTGATTCCCGCAGGGCGCGCGGACGCCGTTGGGTGCCGACCCCGCCCACATCTCCTACCCTCTAGCCCATGGATGACCGCGGACCGCGCCGTTGACGCGATTCCTGGCCCGGCGGCTGCTCAACTACATCGTGCTGCTCGCGCTGGCCTCGTTCCTGACGTTCGGGCTGACCTCGTTGGCGTTCTCTCCCCTGGACAGCCTGCTGCAACGCAATCCGCGGCCCCCGCAGGCCGTCATCGACGCCAAGGCCGCCGAACTCGATCTCGACAAGCCGATCCCGCTGCGCTACGTCCACTGGGTCTCCGGCGCGGTGCGCGGCGACTTCGGCACGACGGTCACCGGGCAACCGGTGTCCGACGAGCTGTGGCGCCGCGTCGGCGTCAGCCTGCGACTGCTGGTGATCGGATCGGTGTTCGGGACGGTGATCGGCGTCGTGGTGGGCGCCTGGAGCGCCATCCGCCAGTACCGGCTCTCCGACCGCGTCATCACGGCGCTGTCGCTGCTGATCATCAGCGCCCCCACCTTCATCATCGCCAATCTGCTGATCCTGGCGGCGCTGCGGGTCAACACCGTGCTCGGTGTGCAGCTGTTCGAATACACCGGTGAGACCTCGCCGACCGCGGTGGGCGGATGGTGGAACCAGTTCGTGGACCGGGTCCAGCACCTGGTGCTGCCGACGGCCACCCTGGCGCTCAGCGCCATCGCCGGGTACAGCCGCTACCAGCGCAACGCCATGCTCGATGTGCTCAGTCAGGACTTCATCCGCACCGCCCGCGCCAAGGGCCTGACCCGGCGCGCGGCGCTGTTCAAACACGGCCTGCGCACCGCCCTGATCCCGATGGCCACCCTGTTCGCCTACGGGGTGGGCACGCTGGTGACCGGCGCGGTGTTCGTCGAGAAGATCTTCGGCTGGCACGGCATGGGCGAGTGGGCGGTGCAGGGCATCGCCACCCAGGACACCAACATCACCGTGGCCATCACGGTGTTCTCCGGGGTGGCCATCCTGTTCGCCGGCCTGCTCTCCGACGTCATCTACGCGTTGCTGGACCCCCGGGTGCGGGTCGCATGAGCGGGACCACCGGGACCACCAGGCGCGGCGGGACCGGTCAGTTCACCTCCCGCCGCACGCTGGTGCTGCGGCGCTTCCTGCGCAACAGGGCGGCCGTCGTCTCGCTGGCCGTGCTCGTGGTGTTGTTCGTCGGGTGTTTCGCGCTGCCGCCGCTGCTGCCGTGGTCCTACCTCGACCTGGACTATTTCGCGTTGCAGCAGCCGCCCAGCCCGCAGCACTGGTTCGGCACCAACGCGCTGGGTCAGGATCTGCTGGCGATGACCCTGCGGGGCATGCAGAAATCACTGCTGATCGGCGTCTGCGTGGCGCTGATCTCCACGGTGATCGCCGCCACCGTGGGCGCCGTGGCCGGGTACTTCGGCGGCTGGCGGGACCGGGCGCTGATGTGGGTGGTGGATCTGCTGCTGGTGGTGCCCAGCTTCATCCTGATCGCGATCGTCACCCCGCGGGTCAAACAGACCGGCAGCGTGGTGATGCTCATCGTGCTGCTGTCGGTGTTCAGCTGGATGATCAGCTCCCGGATGGTGCGCGGCCTGACGATGAGCCTGCGCGAACGCGAATTCGTCCAGGCCGCCCGCTACATGGGGGTGCCCAGCCGGCAGATCATCGTCCGCCACATCGTGCCCAACGTGGCCTCGATCCTGATCATCGACACCGCACTCAACGTGGGCCTGGCGATCCTGGCCGAGACCGGGCTGAGCTATCTGGGCTTCGGTGTCCAGCCCCCGGACGTGTCGCTGGGCACCCTGATCGCCGACGGCACCAAGTCGGTCACCACGTTCCCGTGGGTGTTCCTGTTCCCCGCCGGGGTGCTGGTGACCATCGTGCTGTGCGCGAACCTGATCGGCGACGGACTGCGCGACGCGTTCGATCCCGGGTCGGGCAACCTGCGGCGGCGGCGCGCGAAGAACGGAAACCGCCGGTGAGCACGACCCCGCTGCTGGAGGTCAGGGACCTCGCCGTGGCCTTCCCCACCGACGACGGGGAGGTGCGTGCCGTGCGGGGCCTGGACCTGACCGTGCAGTCCCGCGAGGTGCTCGCCGTCGTCGGCGAATCCGGCTCGGGCAAATCGGCCACCGCCATGGGCATCATCGGCCTGCTGCCCGAGTACGCCGAGGTCTCGGGCTCGGTGCGGCTGCACGGTCAGGAACTGCTGGGCCGCGGCGATCGGGAACTGTCACGGATCCGCGGCAAACGGATCGGCACCGTCTTCCAGGACCCCATGTCGGCGTTGACCCCGGTCTACACCGTGGGCGACCAGATCGCCGAGGCGATCAGGATCCACCAACCCGGCACCGGGCGGGCCGCGGCGGCACGGCGCGCCGTCGAGCTGCTGGAACTGGTCGGGATCAACCAGCCGGACCGGCGCGCCGGGGCCTTTCCCCACGAGCTCTCCGGCGGCGAGCGCCAGCGGGTGGTCATCGCCATCGCCATCGCCAACGACCCGGACCTGCTGATCTGCGACGAACCGACCACCGCGCTCGACGTCACCGTGCAGGCGCAGATCCTCGACGTACTCAAGACGGCCCGCGACGTCACCGGGGCGGGCGTGCTCATCATTACCCACGACCTCGGCGTCGTCGCGCAGTTCGCCGACCGGGCGGTGGTCATGTACGCCGGCCGGGCGGTCGAGGCCGCCACCGTGCCGACGCTCTACCGCGACCGGCGAATGCCCTACACCGCCGGCCTGCTGGGCTCGGTGCCCCGCCTCGACGCGGTGCAGGGCAGCAGGCTGGTACCGATCCCCGGTGCCCCGCCCTCGCTGGCCGACCTGCCCCCGGGATGTCCGTTCGCCCCCCGCTGCCCGCTGGCGATCGACGACTGCCGCACCGCCGAGCCCGCCCTGCGACCCGTGGGTGCAGCCCTGGACAGCGATGGCACCGGTGGGGCCGATCACCGGGCGGCCTGCATCCGCACCGACGAGGTGGCCGGGCGCGGTGCCGCCGACATCTACGGCGTCTCCACCGCCGCGCCGACGGCTCCGGCCGCGGGTCCCGGAGAGGTTGTGGTCTCGGTGCGCGACCTGGTCAGGTCGTTCCGGTTAACCAAGGGTGTGCTGTTCCGCCGCGCGGTCGGCGAGGTCCGCGCCGTCGACGGGATCAGCTTCGAGCTGCGCCGCGGTCAGACCCTCGCGATCGTCGGTGAGTCCGGGTCGGGGAAATCCACCACCCTGCACGAGGTGCTGGAACTGGCCGCGCCGCAGTCGGGTTCGATCGAAGTGCTCGGTGCCGACGTCGCCACCCTGAACCGCGCGCGCCGGCGCGAGCTGCGCCGCAACCTGCAGGTGGTGTTCCAGGACCCGGTGGCCTCCCTGGATCCCCGGCTCCCGGTCTTCGACGTGCTCGCCGAGCCGCTGCAGGCCAACGGGTTCGACGGGGAGCAGACCCGGGAGCGGGTGGCCGAGCTGTTGGATCTGGTGGGCCTGGAGCACGGCACCGCGGCACGCTTCCCCGCCGAGTTCTCCGGCGGTCAGAAGCAACGGATCGGCATCGCGCGGGCGTTGGCCCTGCAGCCCGACATCATCGCCCTCGACGAACCGGTCTCCGCGCTGGACGTGTCGATCCAGGCGGGGATCCTGAACCTGCTGCTGGACCTGCAGGACCGGTTCGGCCTGTCCTACCTGTTCGTGTCCCACGACCTGTCGGTGGTCAAGCACCTGGCCCACCGGGTGGCGGTGATGTTCAAGGGCACCATCGTCGAGGAGGGCGACGCTGCGGAGGTGTTCGCCCGGCCCCGCCACGAGTACACCCGGAAACTGCTGGCCGCGGTCCCGAGGCCGGACCCGGCACGGCCCTCCCGCTGACGCACCGATCCCCTGACACGCGGATCCCCCTGGCCGCACCGAGCGTGCGTCCAGGACGCCGCCGCGCGCGGTGAGACGTCCTGGGCGCACACTCGATGCGCAGAGGCCGGCTCGTCCCTCGCTGCGCATCGTCGCGCCGGTCGGCACACTGCGCCACTCCTCCTCACAGCTCGTCCCTCGCTGCGCATCGTCGCGCCGCTAGCATCGGAGCCCATGACGCTCTGGCACCGACGCGGGTTCGCCGCGATCCTGGTCCTTGGACTCGCCCTGGCCGGCTGTTCCGGCGGCAACAACGAGGTGCCGTCGGCCGGCGGAAACGCCGAGGTCGGCGTCTCCAGCGACATGAATCCGCAGGACCGCTCCGCGCTGCGGGAGGGCGGCGATCTGCGGCTGGCGTTGACGTCGTTCCCGTCGAACTTCAACACGCTGCACATCGACGGCAACCAGGCCGACAGCGCCAACATGCTCAAGGCCACGATGCCGCGCGCATTCCGGATCGGCCCCGACGGTGCGGCCACGGTGAACACCGACTACTTCACCAGCGTCGAGCTGACCAGCACCGATCCCCAGGTCGTCACCTACACCATCAACCCCGAGGCGGTGTGGACCGACGGGACGCCCATCACCTGGGAGGACATCGCCGCCCAGATCAACGCCACCAGCGGCAAGAACCCCGAATTCGCGATCGCCAGCCCCAGCGGCAGCGACCGGGTGGCCTCGGTGACCCGCGGGGTCGACGACCGCCAGGCCGTGATGACCTTCGCCAAGCCCTATTCGGAGTGGAAGGGCATGTTCGCCGGCAACGGGATGCTGCTGCCCAAGAGCATGACCGAGAACCCGGAGGTGTTCAACAAGGGCCAGCTCGACGGTCCGGGACCGTCGGCGGGGCCGTTCATGGTGTCCGGAATCGACCGGACCGCACAGCGGATCACCTTGACGCGCAACCCGAAATGGTGGGGCACCCCGCCGCTGCTGGACTCCATCACCTATCTGGTCCTCGACGACGCCGCCCGGCTGCCGGCACTGCAGAACAAGACCATCGACGCCACCGGTCTGACGTCGCTGGACGAGCTGACCATCGCGCGCAACACGCCGGACGTCGACATCCGCCGCGCACCCGGCCTGAGTTGGTACCACCTGACCTTCAACGGTGCGCCCGGCTCCATCCTGTCGGACCCGGCGCTGCGGCAGGCGATCGCCAAGGGCATCGACCGCCAGACCGTCGCCGACGTCTCCCAGCGCGGCCTCGTCGACGAGCCCAAGCCGCTCAACAACCACATCTTCGTGGCCGGCCAGCAGGGCTATCGGGACAACAGCGAGGTGGTGGCCTTCGACCCCGAGCAGGCCAAGCAGGAGCTCGATGCCCTGGGCTGGCGGATGAACGGCGAGTTCCGCGAGAAGGACGGCCGCCAGCTGGTGATCCGCGACGTCTTCTACGACGCGCAGAGCACCCGGCAGGTCGCCCAGGTGGTGCAGAACAGCCTGGCGCAGATCGGGGTGAAGCTCGACCTGGACGCCAAGGGCGGCAGCGGCTTCTTCAGCAACTACATCAACGTCGGCGACTTCGACCTCGCGCAGTTCAGCTGGGTCGGCGATGCGTTCCCCCTGTCCGGGCTGAACCAGATCTACGCCTCCGGCGGCGAGAGCAACTTCGGCAAGATCGGCTCGCCGGAGATCGACGCCAAGATCGAGGAGACCCTCGACGAACTCGACGCCGCCGAGGCGCGCGACCTGGCCAACGAGGTCGACAAGCTGCTCTGGGCGGAGGGCTTCAGCCTGCCGCTGTTCCAGTCCGCCGGCAACGTGGCGGTGCGCGCCGGTCTGGCCAACTTCGGCGCCCCGGGCCTCGGGGACACCGACTACACCGCGATCGGCTTCATGAAGTCATGACGGGCGGGGCCGGGGACGGCTCCGTGGCAGGGGCAGGGCCCCCTCCACGGCCGCGGCCACGGACATCGCGGCCACCAGCAGTCGCAGAATGCGGTTGCCCGGCACGGCATCCAGTTCGCCGCCGCGCCCGGCCAACGCGGCCGTCTCGCCCCGCACGACGGCGCTGATGATCGTCAGCGCCGCACGCTCGCGGGTGTCGAGCACGCTGTGCGCGGCCGTGGGCAACCGGACCAGCACCGCCCCCGGAATCAGCTCGGCGACCCGTTCGGCGACCCGCGGCGGCGTCACCAGGTCGCGGCCACCGGAGAGCACCACGGTCGGCCAGTCGAAGCGGGGCATCTCCGCGACCAGGTCGTAGGGCTCGGACTCGAAAGCCGGTGTCGGGCCGGGTAACCGACGGGCCAGCTCCAGCATCACCACGGCGGGATCCAGCGGCAGACCGTCGGGCTCGCCGATGTAGTCCAGTTCCCGGAAGGCGATGCGCCCCACGAGATCCATCTCGTGGCGGTAGGGCGCATGGCGCATCGACAGTCCGCCGAACCGGGTGACGGCCCGCCACACCAGCGAACGGCCCGCCAGCAGCAGGTCGAGCTGGCGGCGCAGCAGCTCGACTCCGCCGAGCCCGTAGACGATGGAGGCGACCTCTCCCGCGGCGGGGGTCATCACGCCGCGTTCCACGAGAGTGCGCACCTTCGGGGCCAGCACCTCGGCGCCCGGCCCGGCGCCGTCGAGCAACAGCGCCCGGGTGGCCCGGCGCACCGCCTCGTTGTCGTGGGCGGAGAGCACCGGCGAATCGAGGATCAGCGCGCCGACCCTGTCCGGGTGACGCACCCCGACACCGGCGGCGACGTAGCTGCCGTAGGAGGTGCCGTCGATGACGGCCTTGTCGACGCCCGCGTCATCGAGAACGGCGGCGACGTCGTCGACCACCTGGTCGACGCTGATCGCCTCCGGGGGCAGATCGGCGCCGGCGTCGTCGCGCCGCGACATCCCCACGCCCCGATGCTCCACCATGATGACGTCCAGCCCCAGCGCCGCGGCGTGCCGGCGCAGTCCCCGGTAGAACGCCACCGAGGCCACCCCCGGGCCCCCGGGGATCACGACGACCGGGCACGGACCCGGTGGGCCCGTGCGGACGTAGAACAGGTCGAAGTGCGCGTCGGCGCCCGGCGTCACCGGCCGGCGCACCCGGCGCACCCCGGGCAGCGCGGCGAGCCTGTCGTGGACCCTCCGACGCCTGGCGTTCGGCATCATCGCGTCCATTCTGCCCCGGCGCGCCGGCCGCCGCGGTAGCCATTCGACTAGTGTGGCGGGGTGAGTTCCGTCGAGCAGGGCGGTGAGGTCGGGTCGGCCCGCCACAGCGCGGCACGCACCCGGGTGCTCGACGCCGCGCTGGAGCTCTTCGCCGAGCACGGCGTGAGCGCAACGTCGCTGCAGATGATCGCCAACTCCGTGGGCATCACCAAAGCGGCCGTCTACCACCAGTTCCGGACCAAGGACCAGATCGTCATCGCGGTCACCGAACGTGAGCTCGGACGACTCGTCCCCGCCCTGGATGAGGCCGAGGCGCACACCGACGGACACCGGGGTCGCGACGCGCTGCTGGTGCGGGTCATCGACATGGCCGTCAGCGACCGGCGTCTGGTCCGGACCCTGCAGTTCGATCCCGTGGTGATCCGCCTGCTCGCCGAGCACGTCCCGTTCCAGCAGTTCATGGCGCGGCTCTACGGGGTGCTGCTCGGCGGCCAGGACGAGGACGCCCGCATCCAGGGCGCGATGCTCTCCGGCGCGATCAGCAGCGCGGTGATGAACCCGCTGGTCGCCGACATCGACGATGCGACGCTGCGGGAGAAGCTCACCGAGATGACCCGCCGCCTGCTCGACGCGGGCACGCGGCCCGTCGCCCGCGGCTAGCGCCGGGCCAGAAAGACCACCCCGCGGTGGCTCTCGCTGCCCCACAGCAACATCCGGTCCAGGTCGGCCAGCCTGATGGGAAGATCGTGGCCGTCGACCCACGTTTCTCCGCCGGGCCCGTCGATCCACGGGTCCTGCACGATCACCAACGACCGACCGTCGGAGGCGTGGGCGACGATCCAGTGCGGTTCGTCGTGGCCGTGCATCGGTGCCTGGGTGATGAGCAGAAGCGCGATGTCGGCGCCCGCGGTCCGCCGCGCGATCTCGCCGACATCGACGCGATCGCCGCGGACCGCGATCCGAAGATCGGCGGCGTGCTGACGGGAATCGTCCTGCAGCTCCGCACGGAACTCACGGTCGAATCCCTCGAATTCGTCGAGAAGTACCGGGGTGTCGGGATGCAGAGCCACCTCCACCCGCCGTTCGTCGGCCAGGTGGCCGCGCACGGCGACCGCCAGCCCGACGGGCTCGCAGGCCGGGAAATTGCTTGCCCGCCGCCAGAAGTCGATCTCAAGGCGACGATCACCGTGGTCTCCGGTGAAACCGGGCTGGCCCGCGAGTTCGGTGGCGAGCAGGGCCGCCACCGCGCCGCAGGTGAACTCGGTGCTCTGCGCGTAGTACCTGGGTTCGTCGTGGCCGATCGGCACGAGCCACAGCGCGAAGCCGCGAACCGCGTCGCCACAACCCCGTTGTCCGTTCGGCTGCATCGGCACGAACCCGCGCGACCGGGCCGCCGCCGGCAGGTCCGCGCCGTCATGCAGTTCCCACTTGACGACGACGGCCTGCTGCCGCCGGGCCGCCGCGACGACCCTGTCGAGCATCCCCGCGACGCCGTCGGCGGATCGGGCGGGCTCGGCCTCGCGCCACCACAGGTCGACGATCTTCAGCGCCGCGGTCGCGGGACGACTGCTCAGCAGGGCGGCGACGGTGATGCCGTCCTCGTCGGCCGACAGCAGCACCCGCGGACGGTAGTGCTCACGCCGAATCCGCCAGCGCGCAGCCATCTCCGGCCCCAGGAGGTCTGCCAGACCGCCCGCGAGCAGGTCGGCGATGGCGTCGGCGCCCTCGACCACGGACTGGTCCAGCACGGTCATGTCATCCCTCTTCATCGATGGGCGTCCCGGACGGCCGTCTCGGCCCCGGCCGTGACCAGGTTCTCGCGCTCGGCCGCGGCGACGAGCATCCGGGTGTACTCATGGCTCGGGGCGGTCAGAACCCGCTCGCAACGGCCCTGTTCGACCACCCGGCCGTCGCACAGCACGACGACGTCGTCGGCGATCATCCGCACCACCGCGAGGTCGTGGGAGATGAACAACAGGGCCAGGCCGAGCTCACTGCGTAGCCGCTGGAGCAGGTCGAGGATCTGCGCCTGCACCGAAACGTCGAGCGCGGAAACGGACTCGTCGCAGATCAGCAACCGCGGGCGCGGCGCGAGCGCGCGGGCGATGGCGATGCGCTGCCGCTGTCCGCCGGACAGCTCGGCCGGCCGGCGGCGCATGAACTCCGCCGGGAGTCCGACGGTGCCGAGCAGGTCCGGGACCTGATCGGCCGGGCGGCCGGCGACCCGCAGCGCTTCGCGCAGGATGGCGCCCACCGACATCATCGGGTTCAGCGACGAGTAGGGATCCTGGAACACGATCTGCATCTGATCCGGTGTCCGCGACCCGCGTCCCGGCGCCAGGGCCACCCCGTCGAACTCGACCGCGCCGGAGTCCTGGCGCTCCAGGCCCGCGACGCAGCGGGCCAGTGTCGATTTCCCCGAGCCCGACTCGCCGACCACACCGAGGATTCGGCCGGCGGCCAGGTCGGTGGACACCTCATCGAGGACCCGCCGCCGCCCGAACCGCTTGCCGAGCCCGGACACCCGGAGCAGGGGCACGCCCGGTTCGTGCCGCGGGGAGGCGCACGCGGGCGTCTTCGAATTGGGATCGGCGTCGATGAGCGCCCGGGTGTAGGGGTGCTGCGGTGCGCCCAGAACCGTTCGGGTGGCGCCCCGTTCGACCACGGCGCCGTTGCGCATCACCAGCACCTCGTCGGTCCGGCCGCGAATGAGCCCCAGATCGTGGGAGATGAGGATCACCGAGAGCCGGCGCGACAGCTGGATCGACCGGATGAGGTCGAGGATGTCGGCCTGGTTGCTCGCGTCGAGCGCGGTGGTGGGTTCGTCGGCGATCAACAGCTGGGGTGCGGCGGCCAGGGCGGCCGCGATCGCGACGCGCTGCCGCATGCCCCCGGAGAGCTGGTGCGGGTAGGAACGGGCCACCTCGGGCGGCAGTTTCACCTCGGCCAGCAGTGCGGCGACCTCGGCGTCGCGGCGGCGAGGGCTCGAGCGGCCCGAGGAGCGCCGCAGGGTCCAGGCGATCTGGTCGCCGCACCGGTGCACCGGTGAGAGGCTGGTGAACGGATCCTGCAGCAGCAGTGCGACGGTCGCGCCGCGCACCGCCCGCCAGGTGCGTGCCGAACCGTCCAGGGCGACGGCCCTGTCGCCGAACCGTACGGTCCCCTCGGCGCGGAACCCGCGGGGAAGCAGCCCGACAAGGCTCTTGGCCGTCAAGGTCTTGCCGGATCCCGACTCCCCGATGATGGCCAGTGTGCTGCCCGGCGGGATGTGCGCGTCCAGCGGTTCGACCACGGTGCCGGCGGGACCGAGGACCGTCAGGTTCTCGATGCGGATGTCGGTCATGCCCGGCTTCCGTTCTGCGCCAGTCGCTGTCCCAGCCAGTCACCGACGAGGTTGACCGCGCACGCGACGAGGATGATCAGGGCAGCCGGCGCCACGACCGCCGCGGGGTTGTCGAAGACGATCTGGCGGTTGGTGGCCAACTGCGCACCCCAATCGGCGGTGTCGGGCGAGACGCCCACTCCGAGAAAGGACAGCGACGAGAACGCGACGAGCGCGAAGGCCACGTTCAGCATCACGTTGGTGACCACGAGCGTCGACACGTTCGGCAGGATGTGGACGAACATCACCCGCCGGCGCGGCAGGCACAGCATCTGCGCCGCTTCGATGTAGGGGCGTGCGGACTGCTCCAGCACACCCGCGCGCACGATCCGGATGTCGGACGGGGAGAACAGGATCGTCAGCAGCACGACGGTCACCCAGTATCCGCCACCGAGAACGCCGCCGACGACGATCGCGGCCAGCAGCAGCGGCAGCGCCAGCAACAGGTCGGTCCACCGGCTGACCAGGAAATCGATCGGTCCGCGCTGGTAGCCGGCCAGCGTGCCCAGCAGGATCCCGATCAGCATCGACCCGACGGCCACGCACAGCGGCCCCAGCAGGGCCGATCCCGTGCCGGCGACGGTCATGGCCAGCACGTCGCGTCCCAGTTCGTCGGTACCCAGCGGGTGACCCGGCGAGTTCGGCCCGAGCAGGCCGGTCAGGATGTCCTGACGCATCGCATCGGGGTACAGGAGACGGCCGAACACCGCCGCCAGGCCGACCGCGGCGAGAAAGACCAGGCAGACGATCACCGAGACCGGCGGGCGGCGGCGCCGGGCACGCGGTGCTGAGCCGAGGGCGACCTCGGTGACGTCACTCACCGCGCGCCCCGCGCCGTGTGACGCACCCGCGGGTCCAGCAGCAGGTAGGCCGAGTCGGCGAGCAGCGAGATGACCATGATCGCGCAGGCCACCAGCAGCGTCAGAGACTGCACGACGGCGATGTCCTTGAACAGCACCGAATCCTGCAGCAGGGTGCCCAGGCCCGGGAGCGCGAAGGTGGTCTCGGCCAGCACGGTCCCCCCGACCAGGAAGGTCAGCAGCAGCCCGGCCCCGGTGGTGATGGGGATGGCGGCGTTGCGCAGCGCGATGCGCAGGACGGTGGCCTCCGACAACCCCCGCGCCCTGGCCGCCGTCACGTAGTCGGCCTCCAGCTCGCGCAGCACCGCGGTGCGGGTCAGTTTCACCACGATCGCCCCGAGCCCCAAGGCGAGCGAGATCGCGGGCAGCGCCAGATGCCGTACGGTGTCGAGTCCACCGTCGCCGACGCCGTAGACCGGCAGCACCGGGACGACGTAGGCGAACACGATCAGCAGCAGCAGACCGATGGCGAACGTCGGCGCGCTCAGCCCGACCACCGCCACACCGCTTGCGCTGCGGTCGATCCAACCGCCGGCCCGCACGGCGCTGAGCACGCCCAGCGGCACCGCCACGGCGATCGACAGCAGGAACGCCAGCGCGCACAGCAGGGCGGTCAGACCGAGCCGCTGCGAGATCGCCTGAGTCACCGGAACCTGCAGGCGCACCGACTCTCCGAGATCACCGCGCAGGAACCCGCCGAGCCACCGCAGGTACTGCCGCACCGCGGATTCGTCGAGGTGGTAGTGCGCGCGGATGGCGGCGACCGCCTCCGGGGAGGACGGCCGGTTGCCCAGCAGGTTCTTCACGATGTCCCCGGGCGCCAGGTACAGCAGCGCGAAGATCAGCACCGACAGCACCAGCAACACCGCGAGCGCGCCGAGGGCGCGCACGGCCAGCAGCCGCACCACCGGCCACGGCGTCACTGCGGTTGCGCCCGGTAGAGCTGGGTCGGCCACGACGAGACGAAGGTATAGGGGCTGTTGCTGCGGATGCCCAGGTTGTCCGCGAACGCCGTCGCCGACTGTCCCCACCACAGCGGGACGTTGATGGCGTCGCGCGCCTGCAGCGTCTCCGCCTGGAGCAGCAGGTCGATGCGCGCCGTGGGATCGGATTCCGCGTTGGCCCGGTCCAGCAGGTCGGTGATCGCCGGATTGGCGTAGCCGGAGGGGTTTCCCGCGCCCAGCAGATAGTTCGGCAACTCGGCGGGGTCACCCGAGGTGGAGAAGTACCACATCAACCCGACGCCGTGATCCGAGCTGGCGTCGAGGCTGGCCAGCCACTCCTCGATCGGCACCTCGCGCACGTTGAGCGTGATGCCGAGATCGCCGAGCTGTTGGGCCAGCGCCTGCGCGGCCTTGCCGAGCTGGGGGCCGGTGTTGGGGGTGAGGATCTCGGTCTCGAACCCGTTGGGGTGGCTGGAGGCCGCCAGTGCCGCCCTGGCGGCCTTGGTGTCGAAGTCCCACTGCGGGACGGTGGCGAGCTCTTCGCGGGCCTGGTCTGCGGGCAACGTGCTGACCAGCGACTCCGGTGTCATGATGGCCGTCGCCACCTCGCCGTGGCCACGCAACAGTTTGTCCACGAAGGCACTGCGGTCCAGCGCGTGGGCGAACGTCTCACGAACCTTGGGATCGTCGAACGGTGCGATGTTGGGGTTGAAATACAGCCCCACATAGGACAGGTCGCTGACGTAGTCGACCCGCATCGTCTTCAGCTTCTCCCACTGGGTGGCCTGCGCGAGCGGCACGTTGAACGCCATGTCCAGGTCGCCGGACTGCGCGGCGACCAGCCGTGTCGATTCATCCGGGATGAAGTTGACCCGGATGTTCTGCACCGCCGGTGCCGGGCCCCGCCAGGTGTCGGCCCGCTCGAAGCTCACATGCGAATCGGGGACGAATTCGGTGACCTTGTAGGGGCCGGTGCCCAGCAGCAGCGCGCTCGGGGTGCCCACCTTGCCCTGGTTCTTCTCCCAGAACGCCTTCGAGGTGATGAACGCTGTTCCCGCGGTGCTCATGTTCTTGGTGAACGCGGCGTCCGGCTTGGCCAGCCGGATGGTGACTTCCTCGTCGCCGGTCTGTTCGATGGTGTCGACGCCGGCCAGCAGACCGGTGAAGCCGGGTGAGGCGGTCTCGTCGCGCGCCTGCTCCAGGCTGAACACGACGTCCTCCGGCGTCAGCGGCGTGCCGTCCTGGAACTTCACGTCATTGCGCAGCTCGAACACGTAGGTGGTGTCGTCGGGCTGTTCCCACTTCTCGGCGAGGCCGGGCTGCACGCGGCCGGTGTCGTCGAGGGAGACCAGCCCCTCCTGCGCGATCGAGGCCACGTAGTAGTTGAGGATCCCGGATTCCTGGCCGACGTAGAGGTTGGACAGCGAGCCCGGCAGGGCCACGGTGATGGTGGGGATCTGTTCGCCGGTGTCGGCGCCCACCGACTTCGGGGTGTCCGGACTCGAACACGCGGACAACACCAGTGCGCCGGCGACGGCGGCCGCGGCGGCGCGACCCGCGCGGCCGGAGGTCAGTGATGGCATGGGGGCACTCTCTTCATCTGGTTGGGCAGCGTCTGGTTGGGGGAATCGGGGTGGAGCCGAGATCGGGAACCGTGCGCGGTGGCTGTCGCTTCGACGCCGCGCGGTGAGCAGTTCGTCGAGTTCGACGGGCGCCGGCCGGTGCGACACCAGTCCCCGCAGGGCGATGCCGATGGTGGGGCTGGCCGCGGCGTCGGCCAGGGTGACCGCGCTGGCTCGCCGGGTCATGGGTGGTTCGAGCGCCAGGGTGCGCACGCCGGCGGGCAGATCGACACCGTGCAGGGAGCTCTCGGCAACGAACGCCGTGCCGCGCGCGCAGGCGGCCAGCGCCAGCGCGGCGTCGGTGCGCGTGACGGTGGAGTCACGGTCGCCGACGGGTCGGGTGACCGCGGCGGCCACCGCGTCGCTGCAGGTCCCGGTCCCGACGATCCAGGGCTGGTCGGTCAGCGCGCCGGGGCTGACCCGGTCGCCGTCGGCGTCGACCTCCGCGGTGGTGACGGCCACGATCTCCTCGGCGAACAGGAACGTCGACCGCGTGCCCGCGGGCCGGTGGAAGCGGCGGTGCCCGCCCGGGTCGATGACGTCGAAGACGATCGCGAGGTCGGCGCGACCGCCCTGCACCGCGGCCACCGCCCGCTCGGAGTCGAGGGCCTCGGTGACCGTGACCTCCAGGCTGGGGAAATGGGTGTCCAGCCAGAACGACACCGGCGCCAGGATCACGCCGATCGCCTCGGGCGGGCCCACCAGGCGCACGGTGCCGGCGCGGCGCCCGAGCAGCCGGGAGAGCTCGGTCGCGGCGGCGGTCAGGCTGGCGTCGATGCGCGGGGCGTGTTCGGCCAGCAGCGCCCCGGCCGGGGTCAGGCGGGCCGAGCGCGCCGCCCGAACGACCAGGGCGGTGCCCAGGCGCGATTCCAGGCGCTGCACATGCTGGGTGATGGTCGGCTGTGAGTAGCCGAGCGTGCGGGCCGCGCCGCTGATCGAACCCGCCCGGTCGATGGCGACCAGGATCCGCAGCGAGTGCAGATCGAGGGCGCGGGTGAGCGCCTCGATCTCGGTCTGCACATCGTCCATGGTCGGAAGTCTGACACATCTATAGTCAAGTGCAATCGTTATACGTAAAAGCATTGTTAACAGCGATATGCCCTGCCGGGACGCTGCCATACTCACCACATGAGCCACCGCGATCCGCTGACCACCGTCGACGCGGAGGTGCAGCGCCGTCGCCGCGATCTCCTCGAGTTGTCGCACTCGCTTCACGCCGAACCCGAACTCGCCTTCGACGAGCACCGCAGCTGCGCCAAGACGCAGGCGTTGGCGGCCGAGCAGGGGTTCGAGATCACGCCGGCGCCGGGCGGGGTCCCGACCGCGTTCCGCGCCGTCTACGGCAGCGGCTCGCTGGTGCTCGGCGTCTGCGCGGAGTACGACGCACTGCCCGAGATCGGGCACGCCTGTGGGCACAACATCATCGCCGCGGCCGGGGTGGGCGCCGCCCTGGCCCTGGCCGAGGTCGCCGACACCCTCGACCTGACCGTCGTCCTGCTCGGCACGCCGGCGGAGGAGGCCGGCGGGGGCAAGGTGCTGCTGCTGGAGGCCGGGGCATTCGACGACATTGCCGCCGCCGCGATGATCCATCCGGGGCCGCGCGACATCGCCTGCCCCCGCTCCCTGGCGCTGTCCGATGTCGCGGTCGACTTCACCGGCCGGGAGGCCCACGCGGCGGTGGCCCCCTACGCCGGGCGCAATGCCGCCGACGCGGCCACGGTCGCCCAGGTCGCGATCGGACTGTTGCGTCAGCACCTGGCCCCGGGCCAGATGGTGCACGGCATCGTCACCGAGGGCGGTCAGGCCCCGAATGTGATCCCCGCCCACGCGGCGATGCGCTACATCATGCGCGCCGACACCACGCCGTCGCTCGACGAGCTGCGCGACAGGGTGACCGATTGTCTGCGGGCCGGTGCGCTGGCCGCCGGCTGCGAGTTCTCGACCCTCGACACCGAACCGCGCTATCTGGAGCTGACACCCGATGCGTGGCTGTCCGGCATCGTCGCCGACGAGATGCTGCGGCAGGGCCGGGTCCCGGTCAGTCCGCAGGTCGCGGCGAGCTCCCCGTTCGGGTCGACCGACATGGGCAATGTCAGCCAGGCGATGCCGGCCATCCACCCGATCGTGGGCATCGACGCCCACGGCGCCTCGATCCACCAGACCGCCTTCGCCCGCGCCGCCGCCGGGCCCAGCGGCGACGCCGCCGTGCTCGACGGCGCGGTGATGCTGGCGCGCACGCTGGTCAGGCTCGCGCAGTCGGGGGCCGAGCGGGACCGCCTCGGCGATCTGCGGGCGGCCCGCCCGGCCGGGGCACGTCCGTCGCGATGACGCCGGCCGGGGCCGGCCGTCAGGACCGGATCAGCTCGGCGGCCCGCTCCCCGATGACCACGCTCGGTGCGTGGGTGTGGCCACGGATGATGGTCGGCATCACCGAGGCGTCGGCGACCCGCAGACCCTCTATGCCGCGCACGCGCAGCTCAGGATCCACGACGCTGTGCTCGTCGGTGCCCATCCGGCAGGTGCCCACCGGGTGATAGAGCGTGTGCGAGCACTCCTGCAGCGCGCGCTGCAGCGCGGCGTCGTCGAGGGTGTCGGTGTCGCGCGGGCGGGCGATCCCGGTGATGAGCCGCTTCATGGCCGCGGTCTCGGCGATGCGGGCACACGCCTGCAGGCCGGCCATCATCGCGGCGCGGTCCCGGCCCTCGGGGTCGCTGAGGTAGCGCGGGTCGATGACGGGCTTGGCGAGCGGGTCGGCCGAGCGTAACCCGACCCGGCCGCGGCTGTGCGGCTTGACCAGGATGGGACCGAACACCACCGCGTGGGCGGTCGGGGTGCCCAGGCCCTCGTCGAAGAACGGCGCCGGGGCGAAGATGAGCTCCAGGTCGGGCAGCTCCAGGTCGGGGCGGCTGCGGATGAAGCCGTAGGCCTCACCGATGTTCGAGGTGAGCATGCCGCGGCGGCGCAACAGGTAGGCCGCCAGCTGCCGCGGCCTCTCGGCGTCGAACAGTGAGTCGCCGGCGACCTCGAAGCCGAGCGGGACGACCAGGTGGTCCTGCAGGTTGCGACCGACCTCGGGGGTGTGGCGCACCACCGGCACACCGTGGTCGTCGAGGTGGTCGCGGTCCCCGATGCCGGAGAGCAGCAACAGTTTCGGTGTGTTGACGGCCCCGGCCGAGAGGATGACCTCGCGGCGGGCCCGCACCACGCGGCGCCGGCCGCGCTGGTCGATCTCCACCCCGACCGCGCGCCCGTCGTCCACCAGCACCCGGGTGGCCGCCGCCCCGGTGAGCACGGTGAGGTTGTCCCGCTGCAACGCGGGCCGCAGGTAGCCGTCGGCACTGCTCCACCGGGCACCGCGCCGTTGGCACACCGCGGTCTGGGCGAAGCCGCCGGGAGTGTCCCGGTTCGGCAGTTCGACGGGGTATCCCGCCTGTTGAACGGCGGTGAGCCACTGGGTGGTCGAACGCCGCGGGCTGCGCTGCGCCTCGATGTGCAGCGCTCCCCCCTCGATCCGGTCGAAAAGCTTCGCGACCGCGGCGAAGGACCATGCGTCCCCGGCGTGTGCGGCCCACTCGTCGTAGTCGGCGGCGAACCCACGCACCCACATCATGGCGTTCATCGAGGAGCTTCCGCCGAGCATCTTGCCGCGGGGCCAGTAGAAACGCCGGTCGCCGACCTGCGGCTGCGCCTCGGTCAGGTAGTCCCAGTCCAGCGGGGACCGGAACAGTTTGGCGAACGCCGCCGGGATGCGCACGAACCGGTCCGCGTCGGCCGGCCCGGCCTCCAGCGCCACCACCGACACGGCGGGGTCCGCGCTGAGGCGGTGGGCCAGCACCGCCCCCGCCGAGCCGGTGCCGACGATGACGTAGTCGGCGATCTGATCCATGTGCGGCCTCCGGGCTCTGCGCTCGACTTCGATGCGCTCTGGTTCTATGCGCTCTGCTTCGAAGCGCTCACTTCGATGTGGTGGGCCCCCTCAACGCCACGGTAACGGTCCGGCAGGCAGGTCAACACGATGACCTGGCCGTGCGCACCCGCGACGTCGAGCACCCGGCCCATTTTGGTCAACCGATCGGCATCGGTGAACCCCAGGGCGTCGTCGATCATCACCGGCACCGCGTCCTGTTTGTCGACCAGCGCCGCAACCGCCAGGCGCGCGATCACCCCGAGCTGTTCGCGCGCACCACCGGACAGCGAGTCGAACGGGACCGTCCGGCCGTCGAGGGTTCGGCTGCAGATCCGCAGATCACTGTCGACGTCGACCTCGAAGGTGGGACCGAACACGGTGCACCCGAGTCGCTGGATCTCGGTGCGGAACGGTTCGACGTAGCGCAGCCGGGCGGTGTCGCGGTGGCGGCTCATCACCGACCGCAACAGCTGCACCGCCTGCGCGCGGTGCCGGACACGGGCGTGCGCGGTAGCCGCGTGCTCCAGCGCGATCAGCGCGGCGTCCAGCTTCCCGGTGCGCCCCTCGGCGCCGAACACCGCCAGTTCGACCCCGAGGTCGTGCAGCTCGGCGGCCGACGACTCGTACCGGCAGTTCAGTTCCTCGTCGTCGGCCCGGGCCGTGGCCAGCTCCGCCTGCACCTCCCCCGGACCCGCGGCGGCCAGCCGCTGGGACAGCGCCGTCACCAGCTCGCCGGCCCGCTCGGCCGCACCGGCGGCGGCCAGCGAGCGTTCGGTCAGCTGCTCGTCGGTCACCCGGTCGCGCTCGCCGGCCAGGCGGGTGCACACCACCTCGAGCTCCGCTGCCGCCGACGCGACACGGTCCCTGGAAACCGTTGCGCGGGTGGACCGCTCGGAGAGCTGGGCGATCGCGGCGTCGAGCACCTTGCGCCGAGTGGCGCACTCGGCACCGGTCCGCCGCAGCAGCTCCCGGGCGTCCTGCAGCTCCGCGCGCGCGGAGGCCAGATCGGTGACGGCACCGGCCGGGGCGGCCTCCCCGGCCTCGCGTGCCCGCAGTTCGGCCAGGCGGTCGCGCAGGGCGTCGACGTCGTCGTCGCCGCGCAGCCCCGCCGCGGTGGCGGCCAGGCGGTCCCGGGCGGCGAGCAGGTCGCGGCGCCGGCGATCCAGCTCGCGGGCCCCGGCGACGTCGGGCACCCCGACCGCGGCCAGCAGATCATCCAGCTTCCGTTGTGCGGCAACCGCTTTAGCGTGCATGTCCGCGGCCGTGGCACCGGGTTCGACCTTCGTGGTCAGCACTGCGGGCAGCCGGATCACCGTCGCGTCGGCCACGGTGGCCGACCAGGACTGACCGGCCGTCAGGGTGACCGTCCGGTCCCCGACGGTGAATTCCAGATCCTGCTCGGCGGTGAAGGTCAGCGACGCCGACACCTGCTCGGCCCGTGCCCGGGCCACCTCGGCCGCCGTCGCCGCGTTCTCGATGTCGCCGATCGCCGTGTCCGTGAGAGTGATGGCCACCAGCCGGTCGGCAACCCGGTCGATCTCGTGCCCGGTCTCCTCGATGCGCTCGAGCCGGGCCGTCAGGCGCTCGCGCTCGGCGCGGGCGGCCAGCCCGTCGACCTGCCGCGCGGCGGTCTCGGCGCGGCGCTCGGCCCGCTGCTGCGCCTCGGCCGCGGCGGCCACCGCCTCCTCGGCGGCCACCACCACCTGTTTCCCGGTGGCCTCGGCCTCCGCCGCTTCGACCGCCGCGACCTCGGCGCCGGCCAGTGCGGCCCGACGGGACTCGACCTCCGCGCACAGCCTGAGCCGGTCCTGGTGGGCGTCGGCCGCGGCGGTCGCGGCGGCCTCCGCGGCGGTGTGCGCGGCACGGGCCGCCTCGACCTCCCCCGCCAGCGCGTCGACGGCCTCCGCCGCGAGCTCGGCGGCCTCCCGGCGGGAGCGAACGGTGCTCCGGCGCTGATCGAGACCGCCGAGTTCGGCGCTCAGGGCGGCGTGCCGGTCCGCCCGCTCCTCGACCTCGGCCACGGCCGCCCGGCATCGCTGCACGTCGGCCTCGGCGGCCCGCAGCGCGCCGTTGGCCGCGGCCCACTCACCGGTGGGCCGGCCCGTGGCGGTGAAGTACCGCGCGTACTCCGCGTCGATGCGCTCGATGAGCAGCGGTTCGGCACCCGACGGCGTGGACTCGGTCTCGCCCGCGGCGACATCCAGTGCGCGTGCCAGCGCATCGCATCCGGACAGGTCGACGGCCGTGGTGGCGGCCGACTGCAGCACCCGCTGCGCCTGCCACAGGCCGGTGTCGACGGTCTCGGCGAACATCGTCAGCACCCGCTCGTGCGCCTCGTCACCGGTGAGCTGGGCGCGCCGCGGAGCCAGGACGGTCAGTTCGGTCTCGCACTTCTTGTGGAAGCGTTTGCGATAGACGAATCGATACGGGCCGGTGCTCATCTCCGCGCACACCTCGGCGCCGACGTCGGCGTGGGTGGGCTTGACCGCCTTGACGTCCTTCCTGGTGGAGCGGTCCTTGGAGTGCAGCAGCAGATCCAGCGCCTCGATCATCGAGGACTTGCCCGCCTCGTTGGCCCCCGACACCACGGTCACGCCCTGTTCGGGGAACTCGATGTCGCGGTGGTCGATTCCGCGGTAGTTGGTCAGTGTCAGCCGGTGCAGTCTCATGCGGCACCGCTTCTCGGGCCGGCCAACCGCAGCAGCAACGCCAGCGCCGCCTGGGCGTCCTGGGCTCCGGCGTCGTCCTCCGAGCGCGCCGAGGCCATCAGCTCGTCGACCGCCGAGGCCGCGAACCCGCCGATGCCCAGGTCGGCGAACTCACCGTCGGCGGGCACCACCGCCAGGTCGCAGTGGCGCTCCCAGAGACCCACCCAGGCGAACAGGCGGGAGTACTTGTCCAGGCAGGCGTCCAGGGCCGCCCGGTCCGTGACCGTCAGCGTGCCGGTCAGCATCAACCGCACCACCGTGCGGTCCTTGTCGGCCAGCAGGTCGAGGTTCATGTCCAGATCGGCGATGTCGCGGCTGCTGTCCACGTCGAACCGCAGGGTCAGGAAGCGCCACCGACCGACGCGGTGGGGGGTCACCGACACCGGCCGCCCGGGGTCGGTCTCGTCGACGTCGACCACCAGCACGTGGCCGGGATCGGCCTCGATGTCGTCGTAGTTGGTCACCTCGGGCGAACCCGAGTACCAGATCCGGCCGGTGTCACCGACCTCGGTGCGGGAGTGCTTGTCCCCCAGCGCCACGTAGTGCACGACGCCGTCGCGCAGGGCGTCGGCGAGCCCGCCCAGCCGGATCAGCGACGGCCGGGTGGGATCCGGGTCGAGGACGTCGACCCCGCCGTGGGCGACCAGGATGCGGGTGGCGCCGCCGGCGGGCAGCCCCGCCAGCGCCTCGGCGGCCAGGTCGGTGGTCGGGCGTTTGGAGCGCCACGGGGCGGCCACGATCTCGACGCCCGGGCGCACCTCGTGCACCCCGGCGCGGTCGAGCACCGTCACGTTGTCCGGGCGTTCGGTGGTGAACAGGGCACTGGTGTAGACCGAGCAGGCGTCGAGGGGATCGTGGTTGCCCGGCAGCAGGAACACCGGGACGCCCACGCCGCGCATGGCCTCCAGGGACTGGCTGACGACGCGCGGGTCGAGCTGGTTGTCCTCGAAGACATCGCCGGCCACCACCACGAACTCGGCACCGGTGTCGGCGGCCAGCCGGCCCAGGCCCGCCACCGCGTCCCGCCGGGCCGCCGAGTAGCGCGGCTGGGCCTCACCCTCCAGGAAGTGCCGGGTCATCCCGAGCTGCCAATCGGCGGTGTGCACGAATCGCATTACGGTGCCGCCCCTTCCCGTGCTGTGTCCATCGAGGCCCCATCTGGTGTGCCCCGTACCGGCATCGCGAGTTTAGGACCGGGCCCCGACAGATCAGGGCAACCGCGGCGCGCGTCGGCCCCCGGGCCCGGAATACGCGCGGGGGGCTGCGCACCACCACGCCGGCTCGTACGGTGGGGCGCGTGAGTGAGGAACCACGGACGCTGATCCTGCTCCGGCACGCGAAGTCGGACTATCCCGACGGGGTGGCCGACCACGACCGGCCGCTGGCGGCACGCGGCCGGCGCGAGGCCGGGCTGGCCGGCGACTGGCTGCGCGCGGAGGCACCCCTCGGCCGTCCGGTCCAGGCGGTGCTGTGCTCGACGGCCACCCGGACCCGCGAGACCCTGGACCGCACCGGCGTCGAGGCGCCGGTGCGGTTCGTGGAGCGCCTCTACGGCGCCACCCCGGGCGGGCTCATCGAGGTGATCAACTCCGCGGCCGGCGACTTCGACTTCGATGTGCGCACGCTGCTGGTCATCGGGCATGAGCCCGCGATCTCGCAGGTCGCGCTCGGGCTCGCCGGGGCGCCCGGCAGCAACGAGACCGCCGCCGAGCGCATCTCGACGAAGTACCCCACCTCGGCGATGGCGGTGTTGCGGGTGCCGGGCCCGTGGGGCGACCTGGGGCTCGGCGGCGCCGTGCTGGAGACGTTCTTCGTTCCGCGCTAGGTGGCCGCGACGGGCCGTGATCAGCCGCCGACGAACGGCGACATGTCGAAGTACTCGCGCCAGGCGGTGATGCGGCCGTCGGCGACCTCGAACACCGCGGCCACGGGTGTCTCGATCTCCTGACCGTCGAGGGTGAACCGGTCGGTCCGCTCGTGCATGACGACCGTGCCGTCCGACACCGTGTGGCGGACGTCGACACGAATGCCCGCCGCCCCGGCGATCCACTCCACCATCGCCTCGCGCAGCGCCGCGGTCCCCTCCACCGGCTTCAGCGGCCCCGGCTGCCACACCGCGTCGGCGGCGAAGAATGCCAGCAACTCCTCGACGTCACCGCGTTTCCACGCCGCGAGGAAATCCGCGACGATGCGCTCGGCCCCGGTCCCGGTCCCGGCCATGGGTCTGCCCACCTCTCCCGCATGTCCGGATTCCGGTCCTGCATGTCCGGATCCCGGCCGGCACCGGAGACCCCCGCTCCCCGACGATGCGGGCCGTTAGGAGTTGGTGGCCAGGGTCAATTCCATCAGTTTGATCGCCTGGCCGCAGGCATCGATGCCGGCGGTCTGCGGGTTGACCCACCAACCGACCACGCCGGCGGCGTCGCTGGCCACCCCGCACCCGCCGTTGGGTCCGCCGGAGCGCATCACGATGGAGGAGACCCCGGCGATCCGGCGGTCTTCGACCTGGTAGTTCAGCGCCTGGGCCACCTTGCGCTCGTTGTCGAGGCTGCCCTCCTCGAACCAGAACCGGGTGATGTCGATGAGCCCGGCCGGGTTGGCCGCCTGCCAGCGGCAGACCGCGCCGACGAACGTGCTCTGGATGTCCAGCGGGTCGGCGCCGACCGTCTTGGCCAGGATGTCCTCGGTGAGCACGTCGCACTCCTTGAGCAGATTGGGGTAGGTCTGCTGGGAGTCGTTGTTGCGGGGCACCCCGGCGGCGCCCTCCTTCATCGCGGTGCCCTCGACCGATCTGGCGCACCCGGTGAGCAGGGTCAGCGCCGCGACGCTCACTGCCGCGGCGACCTTCAGCCGGTGGGAGGAAATCCGGTTCATTTCGCGTTCCGAATCGATTGCGCGGTCAGTTCCTGGGCGACGTCGCAGGGATCGGGGAAGGGCTGCGAGGCGAAGCTCACCGACCACTCGATGAAGTCGTCGTTGAACTGGATGCCGATCTCGCACAGATTGTCCCCGAGCGTCGGGTCGGTGCCGATCGCGACGAACCCGTCGTGGCCCTCCACCGAGATGTCCTCGACGCTGGTCCGCGACAGTTCCTCGGTCTTGCGTTCCCGGCCGATGGGGCTGCCGCGGAACCAGGTGAACGAGAAGTGCGGGCCGACGATGCCGCCGTTGACCAGCCACTGACACCCCACGGAGTTCTTGGCGGTGTTGACCAGCCCGGGCACCTTGGTCAGCTGCTGCACGGTCTGGTCGCTGACCCCGCCGCACTCCGGGAACGTGGGGCCGTGCACGGCCTGCGCCGGCGCGACCGGCGCATCGGAGCCGGGCTGGGGCTGGTTGGGGTTGTCGGGGTTGTCGCCGGAGCAGCCCGCGAGCACGGGAAGCGTCGCGACGGCCGCCACCGCCAGCGCCCTGATCTTGCGCCTCACCGGTCCGCGTACCTCCTGATCGTCACAGCATGCACTGTAGCGGCCACACCTCCGGGCCAATACCGACACGCGCGTTGACCTGCAGGTTCACTGTGTCGGACCGGGGAGCTCCCCGACGCGCTCGCGGGCGGAGCGTCCCAGGCCCACCTGCAGTGCGGTGTGCGACAGTAGCCAGATGCTGCTGGCCCTACTGCGACAGTACGTGCGGCCGTACCGGCGGCTGGTCGCGGCGGTGATGACGCTGCAGCTGATCAGCACGCTGGCGTCGCTGTACCTGCCGACGGTCAACGCCACGATCATCGACGACGGCGTCGCCAAGGGCGACACGGCGACCATCGTGCGCCTCGGCGCGGTGATGCTGGCGGTGACCGCCCTGCAGGTGGTGTGCGCGGTCGGGGCGGTGTACTTCGGCGCCCGCACCGGGACCAGCTTCGGCCGGGATCTGCGCACGGCGATGTTCCACCACGTCACGAGCTTCTCGGCGCACGAGACCGCCCGCTTCGGCGCGCCCTCGCTGCTGACCCGCACCACCAACGACGTCCAGCAGATCCAGACGCTGGTGCAGATGACGTTCACGATGCTGGTCACCGCGCCGATCATGTCCGTGGGCGGCGTGCTGATGGCGATCCACCAGGACGCCGGGCTGTCGTGGCTGTTGCTGGTCAGCGTTCCGGTGCTGGGACTGGCCAACTACTGGATCATCAGCCACCTGCTGCCCGTGTTCCGCAACATGCAGCAGCTGATCGACGGCATCAACCGGGTGATGCGCGAGCAGCTCGCGGGGATCCGGGTGATCCGCGCCTTCGCGCGGGAACCGTTCGAGCGGCAGCGCTTCGCCCGGGCCAACACCGCGCTGTCGGACACCGCCCTGGAGGCCGGCCGCTGGCAGGCGCTGATGCTGCCGGTGACGACCCTGACGATCAACCTGTCCTCGGTGGCCCTGATCTGGTTCGGCGGGATGCGCATCGACGCCGGGCACATGCAGGTCGGGTCGCTGATCGCCTTCCTGTCCTATTTCATGCAGATCCTGATGGCGGTCCTGATGGCCACGATGTTCATGGCCATCTGGCCGCGCGCCGCGGCCTGCGCCGAACGCGTCACCGCGGTGCTCTCGACCACCCCGGCCATCGCCGACCCGGTACACCCGCGGGAGCCCGAGGGCGCCGGCGGCGGCCTCGTCCGCCTGCACGACGTCGGCTTCAGCTACCCGGGCGCGGATCGACCCGTGCTGTCGGGGGTCTCGTTCACCGCCGTCCCCGGGACCACCACGGCCGTGGTGGGCAGCACCGGGTCGGGTAAGTCGACCCTGGTGTCGCTGATCTGCCGGCTCCACGACGTCACCACCGGTTCGGTGCGCATCGACGGTGTCGACGTGCGCGACTACCGCACCGAACGGCTGTGGTCGACGATCGGGCTGGTGCCCCAGCGCGGGTACCTGTTCTCCGGCACGGTCGCCGACAATCTGCGCTACGGCCGGGCCGAGGCCACCGAGGAACAGATGTGGGCCGCGCTGCGCGTCGCCGCCGCCGACGACTTCGTCGCCGCCCACCCGGACGGGCTGGCGCGCCGGGTGGCTCAGGGCGGGGCGAACTTCTCCGGCGGCCAGCGCCAGCGGCTGGCGATCGCGCGTGCGGTGATCCGCGCACCGGCGATCTATCTGTTCGACGACGCGTTCTCGGCGCTGGACGTGCACACCGACGCCCTGGTGCGCGAGCGGCTGCGCGACACCGCCGCCGGGGCCACGGTCATCATCGTCGCGCAACGCATCTCCACGGTGATCGAAGCCGACCACGTCATCGTCGTCGACGGTGGCCGGGTCGTGGGCGCCGGAACCCACGAGACCCTGTTGCGGACGTGCCCGGCCTATACCGAGTTCGCCGATTCCCAGGCGCTCGGCGCGGGCGCCGGGGGGCCGTCATGAGTGGGCCGTCATGAGTGGGCCGTCATGAGTGGGCCGATGCGGGGGGCGCTGCGCATGCAGCAGGCCCCCGCCGACCGGTCGCGGAACTTCTCCGGAACCGTGTCGCGGCTGCTGCGCCGGCTCACCCCGCAACGGGGGCTGACCGTCGCGGTGCTCGTGCTCTCGATGCTGGGCATCGGCATCGGCGTGGTCGGCCCGCGGATCCTGGGCCACGCCACCGACCTGCTGTTCAACGGGGTGATCGGCCGTCAGCTTCCGGCCGGGCTGACCAAACAGCAGGCGATCGAGGCGGCCCGCGCACGCGGCGACACGACCTTCGCCGACCTGATCTCGGGCATGAACGTCGTACCCGGTCAGGGCATCGACTTCGCGGCGGTGGGCCGCACGCTGCTGCTCGCGCTCGGTTTGTATCTCGTTGCCGCGCTGCTGGTCTGGATTCAGGCCCGGCTGCTCAACGTCGCCGTGCAGCGCACCATGGTCGCCCTGCGCTCCGACGTCGAGGACAAGGTGCACCGGCTGCCCTTGTCGCACTTCGACTCCCGTCAGCGTGGCGAACTGCTGAGCCGGGTGACCAACGACGTCGACAACATCCAGACCTCGGTGTCGATGACGATCAGCCAGCTGCTGAGCTCGGTGCTGACCGTGGTCGCCGTCCTGGCGATGATGCTGACCATCTCGCCGCTGCTGGCGTTGATCACCGTGGCGACGGTTCCGTTGTCGCTGTGGATCACCCGGACGGTGACCCGCCGTTCGCAGAAGCTGTTCCTGGCGCAGTGGCGCAACACCGGTCGGCTCAACGCCCACATCGAGGAGACCTACAGCGGTTTCACCATCGTCAAGACGTTCGGGCACCGCGCGGGGGCGCGGGCCCAGTTCCGCGAGTACAACGACGACGTCTTCCACGCGTCGTTCGGGGCGCAGTTCTTCTCCGGCCTGATCTCGCCGGCGACGATGTTCGTCGGCAACCTCAGTTACGTCGCCGTCGCGGTCATCGGCGGCCTGCAGGTGGCCACCGGGCAGATCACGTTGGGCAGCATCCAGGCGTTCATCCAGTACGTCCGTCAGTTCAACCAGCCGCTGACCCAGGTGGCGGGCATGTACAACACCCTGCAGTCCGGGGTGGCCAGCGCCGAACGCGTCTTCGAGTTCCTCGACGAGACCGAACTCCCCGCCGAGCGCCCGGAGTCACCGCCGGTGCCGGCCGGACCGCCGCGCGTGGAGTTCCGCCATGTCGACTTCGGCTACCAGCCAGACACGCCGGTGATCGAGGACCTCTCGCTGGTGGCCGAGCCGGGCGCGACGGTGGCCATCGTCGGCCCGACCGGCGCCGGCAAGACCACGCTGGTCAACCTGCTGATGCGGTTCTACGACGTCGACTCCGGGCAGATTCTGCTCGACGGGGTCGACACCTCGGCGGTGGACCGGCGCTGGCTGCGCTCCCAGATCGGGATGGTGCTGCAGGACACCTGGTTGTTCGGCGCGACCATCGCCGAGAACATCGCCTACGGTCGCCCGGACGCCACCGAGGAACAGGTCGTCGCCGCGGCGCGGGCGGCCTACGTGGACCGGTTCGTGCAGACGCTGCCGGACGGCTACCAGACCCGCCTCGGCGACGACGGCGGCAACATCAGCGCCGGGGAGAAGCAGCTGATCACCATCGCACGCGCGGTGCTGGCGCGGCCGCGGCTGCTGATCCTCGACGAGGCGACCAGCTCGGTGGACACCCGCACCGAGTTGTTGATCCAGCAGGCGATGGCCGAGTTGCGCCGGGACCGAACCAGTTTCATCATCGCCCACCGGCTCTCGACGATCCGCGACGCCGACCTGATCCTGGTGATGGACGCCGGCCGCATCGTCGAGCAGGGCACCCACGCGCAGCTGGTGGCCCGCCAGGGTGCCTACTGGGCGATGACCCAGGCCTGACCCCTGCGCCGAAACTGCAGATTCTGCCGGGCCGTCTCGGGTTTTGCGTGCAGGAGTTGCAGTCTCGGCGGCTACAGCTCGGGGCCCTGCGCGCGCAGCTGTTCGACCTCGGTCATCGCGGTGCGCAGCCGGGTCAGCCACTCCTCGGCGTGCTCGCCGACCAGGCGCACCGACCAGGCCAGCGCATCCGAGCGGGACCGCGCCACCCCGGCGTCGACCAGGGTGTCCAGCACGCGCCGCTCGGGCTGTCTGAGGCGGGTCATCACCGGCACCGCCAGATGCGTGAACAGGACGGGGGCGGCGTCCTCGGCACCGACCCGCACCCCCCAGGAGACCTTGCGCCCGTAGCGGTCCTCGGCCTCGTCGGCGATCTGCATCCGTTCGGTGCGGGTGTCCTCGCGGAAGCGGGCGATCCGGCCCGAGGCCCGCGCGGGTGTCTCGTCGGCCGTCTCCTCGTCAGCGACGGAGGGCAGTCGCCCGATCACGGTGATCTCCTCGCGGTCGACGACCACGGTGGGGTCACCGCCGAACCAGTGCTCGGGTAGGCGCCCGGCGAACCAGTCGGCGGCATTGACCGCCTCGCTGGCGGGATCGGCGACCCGCCCGGAGGTGTGACGACTCTTCATGAATTACATAATTACACCGTTACACCGCAGCGCACGGGACGTTCACCCACGGCGAAACCCCGCCCGGGTCCTCAGCGCTTGAGCAGCAGCGCGGCGCCGCCGCTTCAGCAGCACCGCGGCGCCGCCGCCGAGCAGCACCGCGATCAGCAGCACCGCGGCCCAGCCCGCACCGAACACCCACCACACCACCCCGAGGGCGACGATCACCGGCGACGCGGCGAACAACGCCATCCCGGGGTGCGCTTTGACGACCTCGACCGCACTGCGCGCCCGCGCCCGGTCCATCTCCTTGCCCGACATGTGACCAGAATGCCAGTCGCGGACTACTCGCTGCACCGCCTCCACCGCTGATTCCTGTCCGTCAGCCGCCCGGTGGTGGCGCGGCGGGCTTTGTGGCTCTTCGAATTTGGCCGACCTGGCCTAGGGTGGGGACGGGCTGGGATCCGCCCCGCCCGGTCCACCGCGAGGAGCACCCAGTGACAGGCCAATGGCAGCCCGATCCCGAAGGCCGCTACGACTACCGGTGGTGGGACGGGCGCGTCTGGACCGACCAGGTCTCCCACCAGGGCCAGCTGCTGCGGGCCCCGCTCGGCGGCGCGCCCGCCGCGCAACCCGCCGCGCCGACCGGCCCGCCGTCCCCGCCCGCCCGACCGGCCGCCGCGCCGGTCGCACCGAGCGGGTTCGCCGGCATCACCGGCGACCTCGTCGACGGCCGATTCGGCGAGAAGAACGCCCAGCCCATCGCCAACCAGAACACCAAGATGCTGCGGGTACGCCTGGGTGAACCCTTCATGGCCCGGCAGGGTTCGATGGTCGCCTACCAGGGCGACGTCGATTTCGCCTTCGAGGGCAGCGGCGCCGCCAAGTTCCTCAAGAAGGCGCTGACCGGTGAGGGGTTGCCGCTCATGCGGTGTCAGGGCCGCGGCGACGTGTTCCTGGCCGAACGCGCCTGCGACGTCCACCTGCTGAACCTGACCGACAGCGGGCTGTCCATCAGCGGAGCGAACCTGCTGGCGTTCTCGGCGAGCCTGAACTGGAACGTCGAACGGGTCAAGGGCGCCAGCATCGCCACCGGCGGGCTGTTCAACACCACGGTGCGCGGATCCGGGTGGGTGGCGCTGACCACCGACGGACCGCCGGTTGTGCTCGACGCCGCCGAGGCGCCCACCTTCGCCGACACCCACGCCGTGGTGGCCTGGTCGGCCGACCTGCAGACCGAGCTGAAGTCGAGCTTCAAGGCCGGGGCGCTGATCGGCCGCGGGTCCGGCGAGGCCCTGCAGGTGGCCTTCCGGGGCAACGGCTTCGTCATCGTGCAGCCCTCCGAGGGCACGCCCCACCCGCCGCAGTGATCACCTGGCGCGGGCGTTCAGTCGCCCTCGCGCCGGGCCCGGAACAGTTTGGTCTCCCCCGGCACCCCCTTGAGATGCCGGGCGCCGGCGAAGGACCACCGGAAACCCTCGACCTCACCGATCTCCTCGCGCGCGGACTCGGCCAGTAGCAGCGAGCCCGGCCGCGCGATGCCGGTCACGCGGCTGGCCTGGTTGACCGGACTGCCGAACCAGTCGCCGGCACGGCTGACCGCCTCGCCGAAGGCCATCCCGGCCCGCACCCCGGGCAGGCTCTCGTCGGCCGAGGTCGCCTCCACCAGATCCAGCATGGCCTCGAGCAACGGCACCGGATCGGCAGACACCAGCATCACCGCGTCCCCGATCGTCTTGACCAGGCGCACCGGGGGTTTGGCGACGTCCCGGGCCAGCTCGGCGAGGTGGGTCGCCAGCCGCTCGAGCTCCTCGGGTTGGGTCTGTTCGCCGAGCCGGGTGAACCCGACGAGGTCGGCGAAACCGACGGCGATGCGCCGGGCCCCGGGCATGGGCACTCCCTCGGCCCGCTCGGTGGCGTTGACCGCCTCGGTCTCCATCGCGTGCCGAAGTTGCAGGAACAGCAGATCCTCGACCATCGGCCCGACCAGTGGTGCGGCCTCGGCGACCAGCTGCCGGGTGTCGCGGGCGATGTCGAGTTCGGTTGCGCCCGGCCGCAGCACGGTGGCCAGCGCCGCGTACCGCATGGTCTCGGCGGCCCGCGACAGGCCGTCGGCCAGCGATCGGGTGACCTGCAGCAGGTGTTCGGCGTCGAAGCCGAGCGAGACGAACCGGGCGATGTGGCCGAGCGCCTCCCCGTCGGCCCGCAGATAGGCGGCGCTGTCCGGATCGTCGACGGCCGGAAGCCCCATCGCCCGCTGCAGCCGCTGCACCAGCTCCAGATCCATCCCGGTCTTCGCGGCGATGTCGCGGGTGGACACGTAGGTGCCGTCGTCGCCGATGAGCCGGCGCGCGGCCAGCAGCATCGGTGAGAACGACGCGCGGATCTGCTCGACGGCAACGCCGCGTTCCACCAGCCACCCGATGAGCTCGGAACGCTCGGCACGGGCCGACCCCTCCAGCCCCTCCAGCAGTCCGGTCGCCTCGATCTCTGGGTCGGCCATCACCCGCTCAACGTAGCGTGCGCAACGCGCGCACGGCGGGCGCGGTGGACGCCGACAGCAGCGTCGCAGGGTCGGCGGGGCCGCGGAGTTCGACCACCGTGCCGTCCGGGAACCGGTAGGGCCGACCGGTGACCAGCCCCGGCAGCTGCTTGCGCAACCGGGACATCTCGGCGCGCACCGTCACCACGCGCGAGCTGTCCCCGTAGAGGTCGGCGGCCAGCTCCGGCGCCGAACGTCCCGCCCGGAAGGTGGCCAGGACCAGCAGGATCTCCGCATGCCGCAGGGTGATGTCGTGGCTCCAGCTGCCGACCTGCCCGTGCATCCGCAGCGACGCCGAGGCCGGGTCGCTGAGATCCAGCACCACCCGGGCCACCGCGGGGACATCGTCGTCGCCGGCGGCCGGACGCACCAACCACCCGCCCGGGAGCAGCTCGACCTCGCACAACCCCAGGGCGGGTATCCAACTGCGGCCGGGCGCGACGTCCTCGGGCAACAGGATGCGGTTGTGCAGCGGCAGCGAGTCCACCGCCGCCACCCACCCGTCGCTGTCGACCGCCAGGGCGGGACGCCCGATCCGGGCGAGGATCGGGGCCGCCACGGTGCGCAGGCGGTTCAGGGTGCGGTCGTGTTGTTCACGCAGATGCGACTCGGCCAGCCGGGCCACCGCGTCGACGAGTGCCACGGTGGTCGGGTGCACGGTGGGCGCGGGCCCGGAGACGTCGACGACGCCGATCACCTGCCCGGTACGTGGGTCCTTGATCGGCGCGCCGGCGCAGGTCCAGGAGTGGTGGCTGCGCAGAAAGTGCTCGGCGGAGAAGACCTGCACCGCGCGGTTGGACACCAGCGCGGTACCGATGGCGTTGGTGCCCACCGCGCCCTCGCCCCAGTGCGCGCCCTCCACGAACCCCAGCCGGTCGGCGTTGGCCAGCACCGCCGGCGACCCCGAGCGCCACAGCACCCGGCCCCGCGCGTCCGCGACGACCAGGATGTTGTCGCCCTCGGCGACCAGGGACTCCAGCCCGCGGGACACCTCGTCGAGCACGTCGACCAATCCGGAGGCGCGGCGCAGCATGTCGACCGCGGCGGTCTCGACCACCGGGGGTGCGTGCGTGTCGGGATCGATGCCGCTGGCCATCAGGCGCTGCCAGGAGTCGCCGATCACCGTGCGTGGGCGCGCCGGGGCCCGGTGCCCGGCCATCGTCGCGTCGTAGACCGCCGACATCAGCCGCGCATAGCTGCGCGGATCCTCTCCGACGGCGACCGCCGGTTCAGGCACCACCGAACCTCGCATCACCGCCGATTGTGCTCCGGATCACACCGGCTGCCAAGTCCGCCCCATCCTCCCGGCCAGGTGCACCGCCATCAGCGGTACACCAGCCCGCCGTCGATCAGGCCGGCCTGCCCGGTCATGTACGCCGCGTCGGGCCCGGCCAGATAGGACACGAAACCCGCCACGTCGTCGGGCGTCTCGGCGCGCCCCAGGGCGATTCCGCCGACGAACTTCTCGTAGGTCTCACCCTCGGCGGCCCCGGTCAGTTCGGCGAACCGCTTGTCGATCTCGACCCACATGTCGGTGCCGACCACCCCCGGGCAGTACGCGTTGACGGTGACGCCGTCGGCCGCATGCTCCTTGGCCGCGGCCTGGGTCAGCGCCCGCACCGCGAACTTGCTGGCGCTGTACACGCCGAGCATGGCGAAGCCGTCATGACCGGCGATGGACGAGGCGTTGATGATCCGGCTGATCTTCCCGCTCCGGTTGTTGCCGAGTTCGGCGAACTTCGCCACGGCCGCCTGGATACCCCACAACACCCCGTCGACGTTGATCGACCAGACCCGCCGGATCTCGGCCGGGGTGACGTCGGCGATGGGGCCGACCAGCGCGACCCCGGCGTTGTTGACCATGATGTCGAACCCGTCCAGCGCGGCCGCGGCGTGATCCACGGCGGCGAACACCTGCTCGCGCTCGCTCACGTCGGCGACGAACGTCGTTGCCTTGCTGCCGATCTCGGCCACCTCGTCGGCGACTGCGTTGACCGGTTCGGCGTCGACGTCCACGAGCGCCACGTCGGCGCCGTCGCGGGCCAGGCGCAGGGCGATCCCCCGGCCGATGCCGCGCCCCGCGCCGGTGACCAACGCGACCTTGCCGTGCAGTGAACTCATCTGCGATCTCCTCTCGGTGTCTCCGCCATGCCTGTCTCCCTAGACGGCCGGATCGACCAGGACCTTCATCTTGGTGCCCGCGTGCAGCTCCTCGAACCCCTCGTCGATGACGTCCTCGATCGGGATCCGGGTGACCCAGCCGGTGGTGTCGTAGGCGCCCCGGGCCATCAGCGCGATGACCGCCTCGAAGTCGGCGCCGGTGTAGCACAGCGAGCCCTGGATCCGGGATTCGTTCATCACCAAATTGAGCAGCGGTGTCTCCAGGGGCTTCTCGTAGATGGCCACGCTGACCATCGGTTTGCGCGACCCGACACACGCCAGCGCGGTGGACACCGCGGGGGCCACCCCCGCCGCGTCGAACACGGCGTCGGCGCCGTCGCCGCGGGTGTGGTCGGCGATGAAGGCGGGCACGTCGAGAGCCGCCGGGTCCAGGGTGCGCGCACCCAGCGCCTCGATGGCGGCGCGCCGGGTGGGCGAGGGCTCCACGACGAGCACGTCGTCGAGTCCCTTGCCGCGCAGCGCGAACCACAGGCCGATGCCGATCGGGCCGGCGCCGAACACCATGGCGGTGTCGCCGGCGGCGACGTCGCCGAGGGTGGCCGCGTGGTAGGCCACCGACATCGGCTCGACCAGGGCGCCCAGTTCCAGCGAGACGCCGTCGGGCAGGCGGTGCAGCATGTCGGTGGGCACGATGGTGAACTCGGCCATTCCCCCGTCGGACATCAGCCCGTGGAAGGCGATCTGCTGGCACACGTTATAGTTGCCCGCGCGACACGGCGCGCAGTGGCCGCACTTGTAGACGGGTTCTACGGCGACCCGGTCGCCCTCCTGCCAGTCGGTGACGCCCCCGCCGACGGCCACCACCGTGCCGGAGAACTCGTGGCCGATGGTCAGCGGCAGCTGCTGGTGGGTCAGCGGATGCGGCTCGGTCGGCACGAAGATCGGTCCGGCGTAGTACTCGTGCAGGTCGGTGCCGCAGATGCCGTTGAGTCCCACCTTCAGCTTGACCGTGCCCGGCCGGGGATCCGGTTCGGCGACGTCGTCGACTTCGATCTTGTTCGGCCCGTAGTACACAGCTGCTCTCATGCGCCCAGTTCTATGTGACCGCGGCCACAGCCGGAAAGAGTTGCAGGGGGTTGCAGCCCGCCGGGCCCGATGCGCGGCCACGCCCGCGGCGTGCAACCTCGTGCAACTCTTGTGGCCGCCGGCCCGGCGGGTGTGCCCTGGGTCACATGACACAAACTCTGGAACCGCAGACCGGCACCCGCTCGCCGCAGGAACGCGTCGACACCTGGCTGGCCGGCTTCGAGACGGCGCTGGCCGCCCGCGACGTCGACGGCGTCACCGCCATGTTCGCCACCGACGGCTTCTGGCGTGACCTGGTCGCGTTCACCTGGAACATCAAGACCGTCGAGGGACGCGACGAGATCGCCGGGATGCTGCGCGCGCGGCTGGCCGACACCGACGCCCGCGGTTTCCGGACCCGTGAGGAACCCACCGAGGACGGCGGCGTGGTCGCGGCGTTCATCGAGTTCGAGACGGCCGCCGGCCGCGGGGTGGGACACCTGCGCCTGCGGGCCGACGAGGACGGAACCGGCACCGACCTGGCCTGGACGCTGCTGACCACGCTGCAGGAACTCAAGGGCCACGAGGAACCCAAGGGGGCCACCCGGGTGCTGGGCGCGGTGCACGGCAGCGACCCCGACCCCCGCTCCTGGGCCGAGAAACGCGCCGAGGAGGAGGCGAACCTCGGGCGCACCGCGCAGCCCTACGCGCTGGTCGTCGGGGGCGGGCAGGGCGGCATCGCCCTGGGCGCGCGGCTGCGCCAGCTCGGGGTGCCCGCGATCGTCGTCGACCGCCACGAGCGCCCCGGCGACCAGTGGCGCAAGCGCTACAAGTCGCTGTGCCTGCACGACCCGGTCTGGTACGACCACCTGCCGTATCTGCCGTTCCCGGCGAACTGGCCGGTGTTCGCACCCAAGGACAAGATCGGCGACTGGCTGGAGTTCTACACCCGGGTGATGGAGGTGCCCTACTGGCCGAAGACCACCTGCGAGTCGGCCTCCTTCGACGAGGAGACCAAGACCTGGACGGTGGTGGTGGACCGCGACGGCGAGCGGCTGACCCTGCACCCGACGCAGCTGGTGCTGGCCACCGGCATGTCGGGCAAGCCCAGTGTGCCGAGCCTGCCCGGCCAGGACGTCTTCGCCGGCGAGCAGCACCACTCCAGCGCGCACCCGGGCCCGGACGCCTACGTCGGCAAGAAGGTGGTGGTGATCGGCTCCAACAACTCCGCCCACGACATCTGCAAGGCGCTCTACGAGAACGGCGTCGACGTGACGATGGTGCAGCGGTCCTCGACCCACATCGTCAAGTCCGACTCACTGATGGACATCGGCCTGGGCGACCTGTACTCGGAGCGGGCGCTGGCCGCCGGGACGACGACCGAGAAGGCCGACCTGACCTTCGCCTCGCTGCCCTACCGGATCATGCACGAGTTCCAGATCCCGCTGTATGACCGGATGCGCGAACGCGACAGGGACTTCTACGACCGGCTGACCGCCGCCGGCTTCGAACTGGACTGGGGCGACGACGGCTCCGGGCTGTTCATGAAGTACCTGCGGCGCGGCTCGGGCTACTACATCGACGTCGGCGCCAGCGACCTGGTGGCCGACGGCAAGATCAAGCTGGCGCACGGACAGGTCGACCATCTCACCGAGAACGCCGTGGTGCTCGCCGACGGCACCGAACTGCCCGCCGACGTGGTGGTCTATGCGACCGGCTACGGCTCGATGAACGGCTGGGCCGCCGACCTGATCGGCCAGGACGTGGCCGACAAGGTCGGCAAGGTGTGGGGGCTGGGCTCGGACACCACCAAGGACCCCGGTCCCTGGGAGGGCGAGCAGCGCAACATGTGGAAGCCCACCCAGCAGGAGAACCTCTGGTTCCACGGCGGCAACCTGCACCAGTCGCGGCACTACTCGCTGTACCTGGCGCTGCAGCTCAAGGCGCGCTACGAGGGCATCCCCACCCCGGTCTACGGGCTGCAGGAGGTCCATCACCTCAGCTAGCGACTGCCCGTATGGCGCCCCGGACGTGAATCCCCCCGCACCGTCCGGGGCGCCCGCGGTCGTGCGGTATACAGCGGGGGTGGGTCAGACTCTGCACGGGTTCGCGCCGCTGGTCGGCGAGTCGCCCCGGCTGCTGGTCCTGGGCAACATGCCCAGCGTGGCTTCGCTGGCCGCCCACCAGTACTACGGCAATCCCCGCAATGTGTTCTGGCGCATCATGGGTGAGCTCTACGGCTTCGACGCCGCGGCCGACTACCGGGCCCGCGTGGCGGCGCTGACCGCCCGCCGGGTCGCGGTGTGGGATGTGCTCGCCTCGTGCCGGCGGGCGGGCAGCCTGGACTCGGCCGTGGAACGCGACTCCATGGTGGCCAACGACTTCGCGGCGTTCTTCGCCGCCCATCCCGGGATCGACCGGATCTACTTCAACGGCGCGGCCGCCGAGACCAACTACCGGCGGTTGGTGGGCGCCGCGCCGCGGCCTTCACGCCGGCTGCCGTCGACCAGCCCCGCACACACCCTGGCGTATGCGGACAAACTCGCGGCCTGGCGCGTCGTCCTCACCTGACGACCAGCATCTCACCGTCGACGGTGACGGTCCGCGCCGGCAGGGGCTCGGTGGCCGGCCCCTGCTCCACGGCCCCGCTGGCGGCGTTGAACCTGCTGCCGTGGCACGGGCACTCGATCACACCGTCCCGCACACCCGAGAGCAGACATCCCTGATGGGTACACAGCGCACTGAACGCGTGGAACTCCGCGGGCCGCGGCTGGGTGACCACGACCCAGGCGCCCTGCACGACGAGCCCGCCGCCGACCGGGACCTTGGCCGCCCGGACCTGGACCGGTACGGGGGGCTGGGACTCCTTCGCGGACGGCTGCGAGGACCGGCCGCCGCAGGCCGCGACCGCGGCGGCCGCTCCGATGGCTCCGGCACCCAGCAGCGCCTCGCGCCGGCTCGCCGGCAGTTCGCGTCTGTGTGTCACGGGCGCCGATCCTACGGTCGGACCGCCGAGTCGGCGCGCCGCAGCGGGGCGGCAGCGTCGCCGCCGCGCCTCCGCGAGGCCAGGTACAGCAGCCACATCACGATCGGCAAACCGATGTCGCTCCACAACGGCACGCCGATGTTGTAGGGGCTGGTGTTGCCCTGAGCGGCCCAGAAGTAGATGTGGCCGGCCGCGTCGCCGATGTACTGAACCGTGAGCATGACGATGGTGGCCAGCCAGAAGTGCCCCCGGTACCAGTAGCCCATGATGCCCAGCACCCCGACGCCCAGGTCCCCCATCGCGTTCTCCCACTGGAACCCGCCGTCGCCCCGGGTGTAGCCGATGAGTTCGGCGGTCTGCGCCCCGTCGAAGATGTGATAGAGCGCACCCACGATCGAGCCGACACCGACCACCACGACCATCCACCACACCAGGTGCGCGTCGACCGCCGGGCGGTCCCGGGAACGATGGGCCTGCACGAAGCCACCGATCAGCGCGACGAGCACCGCGATCAGGACGTTCATCGGATCTCAGCCTCCCTCCGCTGTTCGGGCCCGGGCGGACGTCAGGACACCGCCGGGCGCCGGTGCGCCCAGGGCCGGTCGGCCTCCATCTCGGCGGCCAGCGACAGCAGGGTGGCCTCGTCGAACGGGCGCCCGACCAGCTGCACCGACAGCGGCAGGCCGGCACGGTCGAGACCCCACGGCACCACCGCGGCGGGCTGGCCGGTGGCGTTGAACGCGGCGAAGAACGGCACCCGCGCCGAGACCAGGGCCAACGTGGACACCGCCCCGAGCCGGCGGTAGGCGCCGATCTTCGACGGTCCGGTGGCGGCGCCGGGGGTGATCACCACGTCGACGTCGTCGAAGATCGCCTCGATGCGCGCGGCGATGGCGGTTTCGGCCGCGCGGATCCTGGCGATCCGGGAATCGGAGACCAACCGGCCGATCCGGGCGGCTCCGCGGGTGCGCGAGTCCAGCCGCTCCTGGTGCGGAAGCGTGCGCACCTCGTCGTAGATGCCGCGGAACATGCGCGGCAGCACGTGGCCGTACGCCGTCGACGCCGGGTAGTCGATGTCCCGTTCGACGACGTCGTGCCCCAGCTCGCGCAGCAGCTGCCCGGCCTGATACACCGCGGCGCGCTGCTCGGCGTCGCGGTGGGCGGTCAGCATCGGCAACACCTTGGTGCTCAACGCGATCCGCAGCCGGTTCGGCGGGCGGGAGGCGGCCTTGACGAAGCCTCCCTCGGGGCCGGGCATCGACTTGTCACAGGTGACGTCGAGGAACAGTGCGGCGTCCTCGACGGTGTGCGCCAGCGGCCCGTACACCGACAGGCCGCACCAGGAGTCCTCGTGCGGCGCCATCGGCACCCGGTCCCGCTGCGGTTTGATACCGAAGAGCCCGCACCAGGTCGACGGGATGCGGATGGAGCCCGCGCCGTCGGAACCCAGCGCCATCGAGGCCAGACCGGCGGCCACCGCGGCGCCGCTGCCGCCGCTGCTGCCGCCCGGTGTCCGCGAGACGTCCCACGGGTTGTGGGTGGCGCCGTAGGCCACGGTCTCGGTGAACGGCCACACCATCATCTCCGGGACCGCGGTCTTGCCCAGGATCACCGCCCCGGCCTCGCGCAGCAGCCGCACCACCTCCGAGTCCTTCGTCGGCGCCGGCCCGTGCGCGGTGCTGCCGTAGGTGGTGACCTCCCCGGCGACATCGACGTCGTCCTTGACCGCCACGGGAATCCCCAGCAGCGGCAGCCGCTCCCCGGCATCCAGGCGTTCCTGGGCGTCGGCGGCGGCGCGGCGGGCCGCGTCGGCGAACACCACACGGTAGGCGCGCAGCTCCGGATCGAGCCGGGCGATCCGCCCCAGATAGAGCTCGGTGAGCGCCGGCGCGCTGACCTTCCCGGCGCTCAGCAGCCTCGCCTGCTCGGCCGCACCGGCGAAGGCCAACTCGATGGAGTCCATCGCCGCAGCGTATCGCTTCAGCGCGGCCCGCCGGCGTGCCTCGCGGCGTACTCACCGGGCGCGCAGCCCAGCATCGACCGGAAGTCGTTGGTGAAATGCGCCTGGTCGTACCAGCCGAGGCGGGCCGCCAGGTCGGCGAGGTCGACGTCCAGCCGGGATTCCAGGTCCAGCGCGGCCTGCTGGAGCCGGTAGCGGCACAACACCCATTTCACCGGCACCCCGACGTAGCGGCGGAAGACTCGTTGCGTGGTGCGCGCGCTCCACGGCGACAGGGCCAGGACCTGCTCGACCCGCTGCAGTTCGGCGTCGTCGCGGACGCGTTCCAGCAGCGCACACAGCGACCGGTAGACGCCATCGGGTTCGCCGGTGTCCGTGGCGATCGCGTCGTCCAGACCGGCGGCCGCACCGTCGCGGTCGTTCTCCACGAGCACCGGTCTGCCGAACAACTCGGCGTCGACGGGTACCGAACGGCCGGTGTAGTGCGAGGCGTCGCGGCCGAACCGGGCCGCGAATCCGCCGGGCCGGAACCTGGCGCCCACCACCACGCCCCACTGCCCGATGGTCGTCCGGAACACCTTCTCGACCACGCCGTGGACGAGGGTGTTGGGCAGCGGATAGCCGTGGCGCGGCCCATCCGCGCCCCACTCGTGGGTGATGTGCATGACCGGGAAGGTGATGACGGTGCTGTCGTGAGCGGGCCGGTCCCGCAGGTCCCAGCGCACCGACCAGAAATGCTCGACGTACACGGCCGCGGCGGCCGACGGCGCCCACCGGTCCAGCTCGAATGCGGACGCCGACGCGGCCCGGCCGACCACCCCCCGCTCGGGTTTCCCGGGTGGCGCGTTTTTCCAAGCCGACACCCGGCCCAGCCTAGAAAGCTCACCGGACATGAGCGATCTTCCGATTCCCGAGGGCTACACCAGCCTGACCCCGTTCCTCGTCATCGACGGCGCCGCGTCCGCGATCGACTTCTACACCTCGGTGTTCCGCGCGCGCCTGGTGCAACGGATGGACGGCCCCGGCGACACGGTGGCCCACGCCGAACTCGACTTCGGCACCGGCCGCCTGCAACTGTCCGACCCGAACCCCCGCTACGGGCTAAAGGCACCGGTCCGCGGCGAGACCGTGACGCATTCGGTGGTGCTGTACTGCGCCGACGTCGACGACGTGGTCGCCCGCGCCGAGGCCGCCGGGGCGACCATCCGCGAACCTCTCTCGACATTCGTGACCGGAGACCGGTTCGCCTCCGTCCTCGACCCGTTCGGACAGCGGTGGGTCGTGATGACCCGTGTCGAGGAGGTGTCGCCCGCCGAACGCGACCGGCAGCTCGCGGCCTGGGCCGACGACGCGCTGTGAGCGCCCCGCGCGACCGCGCACCGTCCCGTCGCCGCGATTGGCTACCGTGACCGGATGTCTTGCGTTTTCTGCGCCATCGTCGCCGGGGACGCGCCGGCCATCCGCGTCCACGAGGACGACGACTACCTGGCGATTCTCGACATCCGCCCGTTCGTGCGCGGCCACACCCTGGTGGTGCCCAAGAAGCACACCGTGGACCTCACCGACACCCCGGCGCAGACCCTGGCGGGCATGATGGCCCTGGGCCAGCGCGTCGCCGCGGCGGCCCGGCAATCCGAGTTGCACGCCGACGGCAACAACGTCGTCATCAACGACGGCAGGGCCGCGTTCCAGAGCGTCTTCCACATCCACCTGCACGTGGTGCCCCGCAGCACCGGCGACAAGCTGTCCTTCGCCAAGGGGCTCGTGGTGCGCCGCGACCCGGACCGGGAACGGACGGGGCGCATCCTGCGGGACGCGCTGGCGCGCCTGCAGCCCTGACACACCGGAGGGCACACTGGAGGGCACACTGGAGGACATGGCCAAGCCCGCATGGGAGCGCTATCTGGGCGTCCCGCTGCTCCGTGTCCACGACAGGGTCTATCAGAAGACGGGCGGGCTGATCGGGCACCGGTTCCCGGGTGTGCCGCCGAGCCTGCTGCTGCACACCGTCGGCGCCAAGACCGGCGTCAACCGCACCACGACGCTGACCTACGCCCGCGACGGCGGCAACTATCTGGTGGTGGCGTCCAAGGGTGGTGACCCCAGGGCGCCGGGCTGGTACTTCAACCTCAAGAAGCAGCCCGACATCGAGATCAACGTCGGCACCCGGCGGTTCCCGGTGACCGCCCACATCGTCGCCCCCGGCGACGCCGACTACTCCCGGCTGTGGGACATCGTCAACGCCAACAACCGGGACTGGTACCGGGGCTACCAGAAGCGCACGTCGCGCCCGATTCCGGTGATCGTGCTGACGCCGCGTTAGAACAATTCCTTGGCCAGCAGTTCCAGTGTGGTCTCGCGGGCCGGCGCGGTGGCGGGGTCGGTACCCCGGTGCGCCGAGCCGACGGGGTTGACCATCACCTCGTCGACCCCGTAGCGCCCGGCCAGCGCCCGGAGCTGCTCGGCGGCCTCGGCGGGCGTACCCAGCACGGTCTTGTCCCGGCCCGCGGCGATGATCGCCTGTTCCTGGGCGGTGGGGCGGACCGCCTGCGCGTCCTCGACCAGGTCGAGCGCGCGCAGCGGCTGCCCGGTGCGCAGCCGGGCCATCATCTGCAGGTTGGGCAGCAGCAGCGCCTCGGCCTCGTCGGCGGACGGGGCCACCGAGGCGTTGACCGTCAGAAACGTCACCGGTTCGGGGGCCAGGTCACTGGGCCGGAACTCCGAGCGGTAGACGCGCAACGCCTCGTCGGTGCCCTGACCGGAGAAGTGGTGGGCGAACACGTAGGGCAGGCCCTTGGCCGCGGCCAGGTGCGCGGAGTACATCGAGGAGCCCAGCAGCCACAGCCGCGGCGCGCCGGCCGCCGACGGGGTGGCCTTGAGGATGTAGTCAGGCCGGCGCAGGTGCGCCGGCAGCTGCACGTGCACACCGGACGGGCTCATCATGGCCGCGACCTCGTCGAGGTACTGCGGGAAGTTCTCCACATCGGAGTCGTCACGGGTGCCCCGCAGCGCGATGGAGGTGACCGGGTCCGAACCGGGCGCGCGCCCGATGCCCAGGTCCACGCGGCCCGGCGCGGCCGCCTCCAGCAGGGCGAACTGTTCGGCGACGGCCAGCGGCGCGTGGTTGGGCAGCATCACCCCGCCGGACCCGAGCCGGATGCTGGCCGTCTGGGCGGCGAGGTAGGCGATGAGCACCGGCGGGCTGGTGGCCGCGACCGCCGGCATGTTGTGGTGTTCGGCCAGCCAGTAGCGGGTGAAGCCGAGCCGGTCGGCCTGCTGGGCCAGCCGCACCGTCGCCGCCAGCGCATCGGAGGTCTTCTGGTCGGTGCGCACGGGCACCAGGTCGAGAACAGAGAGCCGCATGACGGTGACAACGCCGCCCGACCGTCACTGCTTCCCGCGATTTCGGTGCAGTTGGTCCCGCTGACCGGGACCGCGCGCACCGAAATCGCTCAGAGGCCGGCCCGGCGGCGGGCCTCGGCGAAGACGTCGTCCAGCATCGCCGGGGTCAGCCGGCCGGTGAACATGTTCTGCTGACTGGGGTGGTAGCAGCCCAACAGTTGCAGGCCACCGGCGAGCTCGGCGCTCGCGCCGTGGCCGAATCTCGGCTTCGTCCCGGCCGGCACCCGCTCGGCCAGCAGGTCCAGCGCCACCTGCCAGGCGAATCCGCCCAGGGCCACCACCACCCGCACCGACGGCGCGATCATCGACCATTCCGCCGCCAGCCACGGCGCGCACGTCGCGCGTTCGGCGGCGGTCGGGGCGTTGCCCGGCGGTGCGCAGCGCACCGGCGCGCTGATCCGGATCCGGTTGGCCCGCAACCCGTCCGCGGCGTCGACGCTGGCCGCCTGGTTGACCAGCCCGCACCGGTGCAGCGCGGCGAAGAGCTGATCGCCGGAGCGGTCACCGGTGAACACCCGACCGGTCCGGTTGGCGCCGTTGGCCGCCGGGGCCAGCCCGAGGATCAGGATCCGCGGGCGCGCCGACCCCCAGCCGGGCACGGGCCGGCCCCAGTACGGCTGGTCGGCGAACGAGCGCCGCTTGACCGCGGCGACCTCCTCGCGCCAGGACACCAGACGCGGGCAGGCCCGGCAGACGCTGACCGCGGCGTCGAGTTCGCCGACGGTGCGCGCGCCCGCGGCCAGCGACAGCACCGCCTCGGCGTCGGCGGCCACGGGGGTGGCCGCGGTCGCCGGATCGCCGGGCCAGCCGGCGCCCGGGGGCACCGGGGAGTCGAATTCACGGCCGGTGCGGGGATGAGGCAGCACGGGTCCATGGTGCCCGGTCAAATTCTCTGGGCGCGAGCAGGTCTGCGCTGCTACATTCCCTCCCGCCATGTCCAGTTCCAAGCGCGGTCCGGCGCTGTTGATCCTCTTCGCGGCGTTGATGGCCGGGGCGGGCAACGGCATCTCGATCGTGGCGTTCCCGTGGCTGGTGCTGCAGCGCAGCGGTTCGGCGTTCAACGCCTCGCTGGTGGCGATGGCGGGCACCCTGCCGCTGCTGGCCGCGACGCTGATCGCGGGAACGGCGGTCGACTACCTGGGCCGGCGCCGGGTGTCGCTGATCTCCGACGGCCTCTCGGCGCTGTCGGTGGCCGCGGTGCCGGTGATCGCGCTGAGCCTGGGGGCCGACGCGGTCAACACCGCCGTGCTGGCCGGGCTGGCCGCGCTGGGCGCGCTGTTCGACCCGGCCGGGATGACCGCCCGCGAGACGATGCTGCCCGAGGCGGCCCGGCGGGCGGGCTGGACCCTGGACCACGCCAACAGCATCTACGAGGCGGTCTTCAACCTCGCCTACATCGTCGGCCCCGGCCTGGGCGGGTTGTTGATCGCCACCCTGGGCGGCATCGACACCATGTGGGTCACCGCCGCCACCTTCGTGCTGTCCATCGCCGCGATCTCGGTGCTGCGACTGGAGGGCGTGGGCCGGCCCGATCACACCCAGCTGCCGGAACGGGTCTGGGCCGGTGTCGTGGAGGGCCTCGGGTTCGTGTGGAACAACCGCGTGCTGCGCACCCTGGCCGTCATCGACCTGCTGCTGACCGGTCTGTACATGCCGATGGAGTCGGTGCTGTTCCCCAAGTACTTCACCGACCGCAACGAGCCGGCCCACCTGGGCTGGGTGCTGATGGCGTTGTCGATCGGGGGCCTGGTCGGGGCGCTGTCCTACTCGGTGCTGGCGCGCTATGTCGCCCGGCGCACGACCGTGCTCGTCGCGGTGCTGACCCTGGGGGTGGCGATGACGGTGATCGCCTTCCTGCCCCCGCTGCCGCTGATCCTGGCGCTGTGCGCCGTGATCGGCCTGATGTTCGGGCCGATCCAGCCGATCTACAACTACGTGATGCAGACGCGCGCGCCGCAGCACCTGCGCGGCCGGGTGGTCGGCGTGATGGGATCCCTGGCCTACGCCGCCGGGCCGCTGGGCCTGATCCTCGCCGGCCCGCTGGCCGACGCCGCCGGGCTGCAGGTGACGTTCCTGGCGTTGTCGGTGCCCATGCTGATCATCGGAATGATCGCGGTGGGGCTGCCGTCGCTGCGGGAACTGGACCGCAGCTTCGACGTGCCGGTGCAGGACGGGGCGGCCGCGTCCTGACCCCGCCGTAGGATCGGTTCATGGCCACGTCAGCAATCGCCGTGTTGGCCGGCGAGCTTCCCGAGGGGACCGTCGTCACCGACCCGGACATCGTGGCGTCCTACCGGCAGGACCGGGCCGCCGACCCGTCCGCGGGCACCGCGCTGGCGGTGGTCCGGCCCCGGACCACCGCGGAGGTGCAGACGGTGCTGCGGTGGGCCAGCACCCACGGCATCGCCGTCGTGCCGCGCGGGAAGGGCACCGGGCTGTCCGGGGGCGCGACCGCCGTCAACGGCGGCGTCGTGTTGTCGACCGAGAAGATGCGGGACATCACCGTCGACCCGGTCACCCGCACCGCCGTCGCCCAGCCCGGGCTGCTCAACTCGGAGGTCAAGGAGGCCGTCGCCGAGTACGGGCTGTGGTACCCGCCGGACCCGTCCTCGTACGAGATCTGCAGCATCGGCGGCAACATCGCGACCAACGCCGGCGGGCTGTGCTGCGTGAAGTACGGCGTCACCACCGACTACGTGCTGGGCCTGCAGGTGGTGCTCGCCGACGGCACCGCGGTGCGACTCGGCGGCCCCCGCCTCAAAGACGTTGCGGGACTGAGCCTGACCAAGCTGTTCGTCGGCAGCGAGGGCACCCTGGGCGTGATCACCGAGGTGACACTGCGGCTGCTGCCCCCGCAGCATCCCGCCTGCACGGTGGTGGCCACCTTCGACTCGGTGCGCGGCGCGTGCGACGCCGTCGCGTCGATCACCGCCAGGATCCGCCCGTCGATGCTGGAGTTCATGGACGCCGTGGCGATCAACGCCGTCGAGGACAAGCTGAAGATGGGCCTGGACCGCTCGGCGGCGGCGATGATGGTGGCCGCCTCCGACGACCGCGGTCCCGCCGGCGCCGAGGACGCCGAATTCATGGCCTCGGTGTTCACCGAACACGGTGCCACCGAGGTCTTCTCGACGTCGGACCCGGGCGAGGGCGAGGCCTTCGTGGCCGCGCGCCGCTTCGCCATCCCGGCGGTCGAGGCCAAGGGCTCGCTGCTGCTCGAGGACGTCGGCGTGCCGCTGGTCGCCCTGGCCGATCTGGTGGACGGTATCGAGAAGATGGCCGCCGAGACCGGGTTGATGATCTCGGTGATCGCCCATGCCGGGGACGGCAACACCCACCCGCTGATCGTCTACGACCCCGCCGACGCCGAGATGACCCGCCGCGCCGAGCAGACCTTCGGCGAGATCATGGACCTCGCCGTCGGGCTCGGCGGCACCATCACCGGTGAGCACGGCGTCGGCCGGCTCAAGAAGCCGTGGCTGGCCGGCTACCTGGGGCCCGAGGCGATGGAGCTGAACCGGCGCATCAAGGACGCGCTGGACCCCGCCGGGATCCTCAACCCGGGCGCGCTGATCTGAACGGTCCACCCGCCCGTACGCGCGCAGTGGTTGACAGAAGCTGACTTACGTCGTATCCATAAGACATGACAGCAGCTGTGTCTCACGCAGTGCCGGCGCAGTTCCGGCTCGCCGACGCGGACACCTGGGCGCGGCCCTGGCCCATGTACCGCGCGTTGCGCGACCGCGATCCGGTGCACCATGTGGTCCCCGCCGACCGGCCCGACCACGACTACTACGTCCTGTCCCGGCACGCCGACATCTGGTCGGCCGCCCGCGACCACCAGAGCTTCTCCTCGGCGCAGGGCCTGACCGTCAACTACGGGGAACTCGAACTGATTGGGCTGCAGGACAACCCGCCGATGGTCATGCAGGACCCGCCGGCCCACACCGAATTCCGCAAGCTCGTCTCCCGCGGCTTCACGCCGCGGCAGGTCGAGGCGGTGGAACCGACGGTGCGCCAGTTCGTCATCGAGCGCATCGAACGGCTGCGCACCAACGGCGGCGGTGACATCGTGGCCGAGCTGTTCAAGCCGCTGCCGTCCATGGTGGTGGCGCACTACCTCGGCGTGCCCGAGGAGGACCGCGGTCAGTTCGACGGCTGGACCGAGGCGATCGTGGCCGCCAACACCGCCGACGGCGGCATGGGCGGTGCGCTGGACACCCTCGGCGACGCCCTCGGCGGGATGATGTCCTACTTCACCGCGCTGATCGAGCGCCGCCGCCGCGAACCCGAGGACGACACCGTCTCGCACCTGGTGGCCGCCGGCGTGGGCGCCGACGGCGACATCGCCGGCACGCTGTCGATCCTGGCGTTCACGTTCACCATGGTCACCGGTGGTAACGACACCACCACCGGCATGTTGGGCGGGGCCACCCAGCTGTTGCACCAGCGCCCGGACCAGCGCCGGAAGCTGGTCGAGGATCCCGGCCTGATCCCCGACGCCGTGGACGAATTCCTCCGGCTGACCTCCCCGGTGCAGGGACTGTGCCGCACGACGACCCGCGACGTCACCGTCTCCGACAGCGTGATCCCCGAGGGACGAAAGGTGTTGCTGCTCTACGGTTCGGGCAACCGCGACGAGCGCCAGTACGGCCCGGACGCCGGCGAGCTCGACGTCACCCGCCGCCCGCGCAACATCCTGACCTTCAGCCATGGGGCGCACCACTGCCTGGGCGCCGCCGCGGCCCGCATGCAGTCGCGGGTCGCCCTGTCCGAGCTGCTGGCACGCTGCCCCGACTTCGAGGTCGACGAGAGCGGAATCGTCTGGGCCGGTGGCGCATACGTGCGCCGTCCGCTGTCGATACCGTTCACGGTGCGGTCCTGATGGCCGGCAACGACTGGCTGTCGACGCGGCGCACCGAGCTGGCCGCCGACCGCATCCTCGACGCCGCGGGCGAGCTGTTCGCCACCCGGCCACCGGGATCCGTGGGCATGCACGACATCGCCCAGGCGGCCGGCTGCTCGCGGGCCACGCTGTATCGCTACTTCGAGAACCGCGAGGCGCTGCACACCGCCTTCGTGCACCGCGAGGCGCACGCGCTGCACCACCGGATGGTCGAGGAGATCAACGGAATCGAGGATCCCAGCCGGCGCCTGGTGGCCGGCTTCCTGACCTCGCTGAAGATGGTGCGCGAGAGCGCGGCGCTGCGGGCGTGGTTCTCCACCGGGGACGCACCGATCGGCGCGGAGATCGCCGAACAGTCCGACATCATCAAGGCGATGAGCGCGGCGTTCGTCGTCTCGCTGGGCCCCGACGAGCCGGAGTCGGTGGACCGCAAGGCCCGCTGGCTGGTTCGGGTACTGACCTCACTGCTGATCTTCCCGGGCCGCGATGACGAGGACGAACGGGCGATGGTCGAGGAGTTCCTCGTGCCCATAGTGACACCGGGGGTCACACCGGCCCCGCGGCGCACCGGCCAGCCCGCGCAGGGTCAGGCAGCCCAGTAGGCCTGGGCCTTCATGGACCTGCGCGGGATCGCGTACTGCTCGCGCAGCACCTTGGCGACCGCCCGGGTGGTGCGGTTGTCGCAGGCCACCCAGCCGAAGTGATCCGAGGCGTCGAAGGCCGTCGCGGCGACCCACTCGACCAGTCCGCCGTCGTCGCCGGCGCCGCCGCTGCGGTCCACCCAGGTGACGCCCTCGGTGCGGGCCACCGGCAGGTCGCGGTCCTCGGGATGGCCGGCCTCGAGGAACACCCGCGCCGGGGCGTCGCCGATGGCGTCCAACAGCGAGTTGACCGCCGGTAGCGACGCGGTGTCGCCGACGATCACGTAGCCCGCCGGCGCCGGGGCGGGCAGCGCGAAGCTGCTGCCCAGTACCGTGACCTCCAGGACGTCACCGGGCCGGGCCGCGGTGGCCCACCGGGTGGCGGGCCCGTCGCGCGTGGCCCCGTGCGTCGCGAAGTCGATGTCCACGGTGCCCGCCCCCGGGTCGGGGTTGACCAGGGTGTAGCCGCGCTGGTGTGACCTCGCCCCGTCGGGGAACCAGCCGCGCACCCACATGGTGGGGTGCACGCGGCGTTCGTCCAGCAGCGTCCCGGAGTCGAAGTGCAGGCGCAGATAGTGCGGACCGATCTCACTGCGGCCGGTGACGGTCAGGTGGTAGTCACCGCCGCGCCACAGCTTGACCAGCGTTCCCTGCAGTCCCCGCGACGGACTCCGGTCGGCCATCTCACGACCCCTTCCTTGGTACTTAGGACAGGATAACCTATCTTCAGTACGCTTCGGTGGTCATCGATTCGGTACACAGAGCGAAGGAACGCGTCGATCTTCGCCCTGTGTACCGAATCAACGGCAGCGGGTGCGGGGGTGACGGGTGCGGGGGTGACGGGGTTAGCGGCGCAGGGGCACACGGGTGAGGCGGTGCAGCACCCAGGCCACCGGAATCGAGAGCACCATCGTCACGACGAACAGCAGCAGCGCCGAGCCCGTGTACACCGGCCTGCGCAGCACCTCGACCATCGCCAGCTCCATCACCACCAGGTGCACCAGGAAGATCTCGTAGGAGATCTCCCCCAGCCACACCATCGGCCGGCTCGCCAATACGCGCGCGTACCAGCCGCGGTCGCCCAGGGCCAGCGGGGCGATCACCAGCGTCGCGATGACGGTGTAGAAACCGGTCTTGATCAGCGCCTCGTACAGCTGGGTCGGCGACGTGGTGGGCTCACCCCCGATGGGTGTCGCGACGATGAAGAAGCACACCACCGCCAGGGGCAGGGCCACCATCGCATAGCAGCCGGCCCGCATCGCCTGCAGCACCGTCAACAGCATCCCGCCGAGAAACCACACCAGGTAGGTGGGCAACCACAGCCGCGCGCTGTCGGGCAACCAGTCGGCGGTGTGCACCAGCACCAGCCAGGCCGGCGAGATCAACGCCAGGCCGGCCAGCCCGGCCAGCAGCAGTCGCGGCCGCCAGGCCCGCCGGCACACCAGCACCAGCAGCACGTAGGACAGGACCGGCAGCGCCACGTAGAACGCCACCTCGACCGCCAGGCTCCACATCTGGGTCAGGCCCTGATGCAGATAGGAGTAGAGGTAGTTGTCGGTGTAGATCTGGGTGAGCGTCAGATTGCGGAACAGTCCCATCCAGGTGTGTCCGGGATTGGGCCCCGCGGTGCGGAAGTGGTAGACGAGGTAGGCGGCCAGCACGGTCACCACATAGGCCGGCATGATCCGCCGGACCCGGTGCCAGGCGTAGCGGCCCACCGACGGTGCCGGCCGCCCGGCAGCAGCCGCCTGGACCCAGGGCCGGAACAGCAGAAACCCCGAGAGCGCGAAGAAGATCGGGACCCCGATCTCCATGCGCGAGTACACCAGGCCGGCGTAGCCGTGGGTGTACTTCCCGGTGGTGTAGGCGGCGTGCGTGGCCACCACCAGGGTGGCCGCCAGGGCGCGCACCCCGGTCAGTGACGCGACACGGTCGGGTCCCGATACCGCCTCCAGGCCGCCCTGGTCGAGGTCCCCGGGGACCGTCATGGGGACTTGCGGTGCTTCTTGGGCTTCTTCGCCGTCTTGTGGTCGCCCTTGTAGTCGCCCCGGTGCCCCTCGGATCCGCCGTGCGTCCGGTGACCGGCGCCGCGGTCGGGCTGCAGGTTGATCAACTGGCCCGAGATCCGGGTGCGCGACAGTGCCTCGAGCGTCGCCGGGGACAGGTTCGGGGGCAGTTCGACCAATGAGAAATCGGTCTTGATGGTGATGTGCCCGAAATCGCTGCGGTGCAGGCCGCCCTCGTTGGCGATGGCGCCGACGATCGAGCCGGGCCCCACCTTGTGCCGCTTGCCCACGTCGATGCGATAGGTCGCGAAGCTTCCGCTCGGACGGCGGACCGGCCTCTGATCACGGTCGGGACGCTCGGGCCGTTCCCGCCTCTTCTCCGGCGGGGGCTCGGTCATCAGGAATTCCGCGCCGTCGCGCGACTGCAACGCCAGGGCCGCGGCGATGTCGGCCATCGGCACGTCGTGCTCGCGCTCGTAGTCCTCGATCAGACGCCGGAACATCTCGAAACCGGGCGCGTTGAGCGCCTCGGTGATGGAGTCGCGGAACTTGGCCACCCGCTGGGCGTTGACGTCCTCGACGCTGGGCAGCTGGATCTCGGTGACCTTCTGGCGGGTGACCCGTTCGATCGACTTCAACAGGTGGCGTTCCCGCGGCGAGACGAACAGCAGGGCGGTGCCCGACCGCCCGGCACGCCCGGTGCGCCCGATCCGGTGCACGTAGGACTCCGGGTCGTGCGGGATGTCGTAGTTGAGCACGTGGGAGATCCGGTCGACGTCGAGGCCGCGGGCCGCGACGTCGGTGGCCACCAGGATGTCCAGGGTGCCGTCCTTCAACGCCGAGATCGTGCGCTCGCGCTGCCCCTGCGGGATGTCGCCGTTGATCGCGGCCGCGGAGAACCCACGTGCGCGCAGCTTCTCGGCCACCTCCTCGGTGGCCTGCTTGGTGCGCACGAAGACGATCATCGCCTCGAACGTCTCGACCTCGAGAATCCGGGTCAGGGCGTCCATCTTGCGCGGACCGGCCACCTGGATGTAGCGCTGGGTGATGTTCTCCGCCGTGGCGGTCTTCGACTTGACCGCCACCTCGACGGCGTCGTGCAGGTACTTGGCGGTGATCTTGCGGATCGCCGGCGGCATGGTCGCCGAGAACAGCGCCACCTGCTTGTACTCCGGGGTCTCGGCCAGGATGCGCTCGACGTCCTCGGCGAAACCCATCTGCAGCATCTCGTCGGCCTCGTCGAGCACCAGGTAGTCCAGGTGGGACAGGTCCAGGGTGCCGCGCTCGAGATGGTCGATGACCCGGCCCGGCGTGCCGACGACCACCTGGGCGCCGCGCCGCAGCCCGGACAGCTGCACAGAGTAGGAGGAGCCGCCGTAGATCGGTAGCACGGTGATCTGCGGCAGATGCGTCCCGTAGCGGCTGAACGCCTCGGCCACCTGCAGCGCCAGCTCGCGGGTCGGGGCCAGCACCAGCGCCTGGGTGGCGCGGCTGGCCACGTCGATCTTGGACAGGATCGGCACCGCGAAGGCCGCGGTCTTGCCGGTGCCGGTCTGCGCCAGCCCCACCACGTCGGAGCCGGCCATCAGCGCCGGGATGGTGGCGGCCTGGATCGCCGACGGCGACTCGTATCCGACCTCGGACAAGGCCTGCAACACGGCGGGGTTGATCTGCAGATCGGCGAACGTCGCGGCGCCGCCCGCGGGTTCGGCGTCGGGGGTGCCGGGTTCGTCGATCTCCGAGGTGGTCATTTCAGGTGACAGTCTAATCTGCCGTACCCGTGTCGCCTGCACGGCGCACGTACCGTCGGCCGGTAGCCTGCCCGGTGTGCTTCCCGGTGTGCTTCCCGGTGTGCTTCGAAGCGGTGTTCGCGGGTGGGGTCCGGCCCCGTCCGGGCCCCGCCGTTTCGGTGTGCTCGCGGCGTCCCTGCTGATCACCGCGGCCGCCGCCGGCGGGTGTGGTTCCGGCGACTCCACGGTCGCCAAGACTCCCCCACCGCTCTCCGCCTCGGCGGGATCGACGGCGGGTTCGGCACCGGGTTCGGCGGGGACGACCACCGCACCACCGCCGGCGCCGCCACCGCCGGCCCCGCCGCCATCCGATCCGTGCGCGGTGAACCTGGCCGCACCGGCCATCCTCGACGCGGTGTCCAAGCTGCCGCCCGATCCGCGCAGCAAGCAGGGGTGGAGCCCGGAACCGATCGCCGGGAACTACAACGAGTGCGCCCCGCTGTCGGCGGTGATCGTGCGGGCCAACACCAACGCCGAGAACCCCAACACCCGCGCGGTGCTGTTCCACCTCGGCAAGTTCATCCCCAGCGGGGTGCCCGAGACCTCCGGATTCAACGGGATCGACGAGAAGCAGAGCACCGGCGACACCGTCGCGCTCACCTTCACCAACGCCATCGGCCTGCAGAGCGTGGTGAAGTTCCGCTGGAACGGCAACGGTGTCGAACTGGTGGGCAACACCCCCGCCGGCTGAGCCGCCCGGCGCCATCCGGGCGTCGCCCCATCGGCAGCCGGGTCAACCCCGCCGCCCCACGAACGTCGGCGGGCCGTGGGGTCCGTCATCGGCAGGGCGGAATCGGGGTTCCACTCCATCGTGCTCGCGTCATCATGCCCGCGTCATCGTGCTCGTGTCATCGTGCTCGTGTAGTAGACGGCGACGTCGTCGTATCCGGCCGGCTCGAGGACAAGATCGCTCATCGCGGCCCCGATGCCCCCGCGGCAATGGGTGATTGCCGGGCGTTCTGCGCGTAACCCACTGGCGCCGGACCGATTCCGTAGCCGATCGCTTCCGTGGAAGCACTCCGAACCGGGATCGGGGAAAGAGGCGAGGTGGACGTTCACGGCAGCCGTGATGGAACCCCGTCGACGTCCGAGGCTGCCGTACTGGCCGTCGCCCGCACCGCCTCAGGGCTACACATTACCTATGATCGTAAGTTTTTCACGCGTGCCACGCAATACCCCCGAGATACCCCGGCGCCCCCGGCAAGGACCGCGCCCGGCGGAGGCATCGCGACCGCCAGCAACACATGATTGACGCGTTTTATCTATAGCGGTAAGGTTTGTCGCGATTGGTGGCGCGGATCACAGTGTGGCGCAGGATAGCTACGGCGGTTGCGTTGGGCGCCACCACATAGCACCCGCGTGGATCAGCCCGTTGGGAGTAATCGAGAGTTGAAGGTAGGGGTTGCGTTGAGTTCCGGACCGTGTCCTCAAGTGGGTCGGCGCCCACCGCGCCGACCCGTCGTGTACCGGCCCCCAAGCCAACGCCGGCGCCACCCGGCAAACACGCACGCCGATCGGGCGCGTGGTCGGGGGCACGCGTGCAACAGCTGATCCGGCCGGCAACCGCGGGATCGACCGAGGCCGTCGACGGTCGCTCTGCACGGACTCAACTCGCCGGCGCACTGGGTGGGATCGCCTCATCTCGGGCCGGCGGGCTCTTCCGGGCGCTCGGCGGCTTCTACGCCATGACACTGGACGTGTTCATGTTGATCCCACGCCGGCCCTTCGCCTGGCGAGAGTTCCTCACACAAGCGTGGTTTGTCGCGAGGGTGTCGATGTTGCCGACCCTCATGTTGGCGATCCCGTTCACCGTGCTGATGATCTTCACCTTCAACATCCTGTTGGTCGAGTTCGGCGCGGCCGACTATTCGGGGACCGGCGCCGCATACGGAACGGTGACCCAGATCGGCCCGGTGGTGACCGTGCTGGTGGTATCCGGTGCCGGCGCCACGGCGATGTGCGCCGACCTCGGCGCACGCACCATCCGCGAGGAGCTCGATGCGCTTCGGGTCATGGGAGTCAATCCGATTCAAGCACTGGTGGTACCGAGAGTCCTCGCGGCCACCATCGTCGCGACCCTGCTGTCCTCGGTGGTGATCCTGGTCGGGCTGGTCGGCAGCTTCGCCTTCTCGGTGTTCGTCCAGCACGTGACACCGGGCTCGTTCGTCGGTGGACTGACGGTGATCACCGGCGCCGCCGACGTCGTGGTCTCCCTGATCAAATCGACCCTGTTCGGCCTGGCCGCCGGGCTGATCGCCTGCTACAAGGGAGTGTCCGTCGGCGGAGGCCCGGCCGGAGTCGGCAACGCGGTCAACGAAACGGTCGTGTACACATTCATGGCCCTGTTCGCGATCAACATCATCGCCACCGCCGTCGGCGTGAAGGCCACACTATGAGCACCAGCGTACCCAGCAAACCCTGGCCCAGAGTCGCGCGCATCGTCGCGCGCTGGATCGACGCGCTGACGCGGATCGGGATACAGGCACGGTTCTACTTCCAGACCGTCACCGCCACACGAGATGCACTGGTGCACTATAAGTCGGAAACGGTGCGCCTCATCGCCCAGATGAGCATGGGCACAGGCGCATTGGCCATCGTGGGCGGAACGGTGGTGATCGTCGGTTTCCTGACGCTGTCCACCGGCGCACTCGTTGCCGTACAGGGCTACAACCAATTCGCCAACGTCGGCGTCGAGGCGCTCACCGGGTTCGCGTCGGCCTTCTTCAACGTCCGGCTGATCGCCCCGGTGATCGCCGGCATCGCTTTGGCCGCGACCATCGGAGCCGGCGCGACGGCGCAGCTCGGAGCGATGCGTATCAACGAAGAGATCGATGCCCTCGAAGTCATGGGCGTCCGCTCCGTGGCGTACCTGGCTTCGAACCGCGTCCTCGCCGGCGTGATCGTGGTGATGCCACTCTATTGCGTCGCGATGATCACAGCGTTCGTGGCTGCCCGTTTCGGCACCACCGTCGTCTACGGCCAGTCCAGCGGTGTCTACGACCACTACTTCAACACGTTCCTCAATCCCACCGACATCATCTGGTCGTTCTTCCAGGCGGTCCTGATGGCAACGGTGATCATGCTGGTGCACACCTACTACGGGTTCACCGCCTCCGGCGGCCCCGCCGGGGTCGGTGAGGCAGTCGGGCGCGCGGTCCGCACCTCGATGATCTCGGCGGTCTTCGTCGTCATGTTCCTCTCGCTGGCCATCTACGGCCAGTCCGGCAACTTCCATCTGTCGGGATAGCCGGATGGATCACACGAGACCGACCAATCGGGTTCATCCGCTGTGGTGGACCGCGGCGCTGTTCACCACCGTCATCGGCATGGTCGCGCTGTGTTCGGCGCTGTTCGCGGGAACCTTCCGCAGCTACATACCCGTCACTGTGACCTCGGACCGCACGGGTTTGGTGATGGAGTCCGGCGCCAAGGTCAAGATGCGCGGAGTGGAGGTCGGTCGTGTCGGCGGCATCACCGGCGGCAGCCAACCCGTGGGTCTGAGGCTGGAGATCTTCCCCGACCAGGTCGGTTACATCCCGTCGAACGTCGAGGCCGAGATCAAGGCCACCACCGCCTTCGGCGCGAAGTACGTCGATCTCATCTATCCGCAACACCCCAGCACGCAACGGCTCACCGCGGGAACGATATTGCACTCGCGCAACGTCGACACCGAAGTCAACACCGTTTTCGACAGCCTGGTCGGCCTGCTCCAGCAGATCGATGTGTCCAAGTTGAACGCCGTGCTCACCGCATTGGCCGACGGCGTTCGGGGCAAGGGCGATCAGATCGGAGAGGCCACCACCGACGCCAATCAGGTCCTGGCCGCGCTGAACCCGCGTATGGACACCGTGGCGGCGGACCTGCGCTCCGCGGCCGGATTCAGCGACGCCTACAGCGCGGCCGCACAGGACATCCTGGCCACCCTCGACGCGGCCAGCACCACCAGCACCACGATCTCCGATCACGCCAGTGATCTGGATGCCCTGCTGCTGAACACGACCGGTCTTGCCAACAGCGGGATCGGACTGCTCGCACCCAACATGGACAGCATTGCCGATGCGATCAACACGCTCGAGCCGACCACCAGCCTGCTCCTGAAGTACAACCCCGAATACACGTGCACGATTCAGGGCGCAAAGACCTTCCTCGATGTGGCGGGCAACGAGTGGTTCGGCGGCAACGGCCGCACCGTCTACCTGGACGCCGGCATCGCCTTCGGCGACGACCTGTACAAGTATCCGCAGAACCTGCCGGTCGTCGCCGCCAAGGGTGGTCCCGGCGGCCAGCCGGGCTGCGGGTCCCTGCCCGACGTGGCGAAGAACTTCCCGGTCCGCCAACTGATCACAGACACCGGGTGGGGAACCGGGCTGGACTGGCGCCCCAATCCCGGTATCGGGCAGACCTGTTCGGTGGACTACTTCCCGGTCACCCGTGGGCTTCCCGAGGCACCACACGTCGGGCAGTGTCTCCCTGGGCCTGCGCCCGGCCCGCCTCCCGCATACCCCGGCGGGCCGCCGTACGGCGCGCCCTGGTACGGACCTGACGGCACTCCCCTGTATCCGGGGGTCCCGCCCGCACCCGCCGCGACGACTCCGCCCGCACCGTAAACCCGAGCATCCGAGGATCACCGACTTTGCCTGACAGCCTGCGCCGCGCCGTGATCGGCTTCACCTCCTTTGTAGTGGTCTGTGTTCTGGGGACATTCGCACTCCTCGCGGTGTTTTCACAGCTCCGTTTCTCCACGGAGCAGACGTACCGGGCCGAGTTCACCGACGTCAGCGGACTGGCCACCGGTGACTTCGTCCGTATTGCCGGCGTCGAGGTCGGAAAGGTGAAGAAGATCTCGATCACCGCCAATTCGGCTGCCCTGGTGGAGTTCACCGCCGAGCCGACCGTTGTCCTGACCGAGGCGACCAAGGCCGCGGTCCGGTGGGAGAACCCGATAGGGGATCGATATCTGGCGCTGATGGAGGGCGCCGGTAGCAGCAAGCGACTCGCTCCGGGCACCACCATCGCTGTGGCACACACCGAGCCTGCGCTCGACCTCGACACCCTGTTGGGCGGGTTCCGTCCGCTGTTCAGGGCGTTGGATCCCGAGCAGGTGAACACGCTTTCGGGTCAACTCATCGCGGCATTCCAGGGTGAGGGTGCCACCATCGGCTCGTTCCTGAACCAGGCGGCCGCGGTCACCAGCACCCTGGCCGACCGCGACGAACTCATCGGACAGGTGATCAACAACCTCAATGTCGTGATGGGCTCGTTCAGCGACCAGAGCGGCCAATTCGCAAAGGGCATCGAGTCCCTGTCGCGGCTGGTTGAAGGCCTATCGGCACGCAAGACCGACATCTCCAACACCGTCGCCTATACCAACGCCGCGACGGCGACGATTGCCGACCTGCTGACCGACGCTCGAGCACCGTTCAAAGAAACGGTGGCACAAACGGATCGCGTGTCGTCGATCATTGCGGCCGACAACGACTGGTTCGACGACTACCTGGAGACACTTCCGCATTCCTACAAGGTCCTCAGCAGGCTGGGGATCATGGGCGACTTCTTCACCTTTTACCTGTGCGACCTGGTGCTGAAGGTCAACGGTAAAGGCGGCCAGCCGGTCTACGTCAAACTCGCCGGGCAGGACACCGGGCGGTGCGCACCGAAATGAGATCCTTCGCCGAACGCAATCTGTTCTTCATCGGCCTGGTCGGCTCGGTGGTGATCGTCGGGATCGCCGTCTTGGCGCTTCAGTACGACCGGCTGCCGTTCCTCGGGAACACCAGGCACTACTCCGCGTACTTCGCCGAGACCGGAGGGCTCAGATCGGGCGCGGCGGTGCAGGTCGCCGGATACCGGGTCGGTGAGGTGTCCTCGGTCGACCTGGAGGGCGCCAGGGTCCTGGTCGGATTCGACGTGGAGAAGTCGATTCGACTCGGACAGCTCAGCGAAGCCAGTATCCGAACCAAGAGCCTGCTCGGCGCCAAGGTGCTCGAGATCAAGCCACGCGGCGAGGGACAGCTCGCGGGACCGATCCCGTCCGAACGCACCAGGTCGCCCTACCAACTCCCGGACGCGTTGGGCGATCTGTCCGCCACCATCGACGACCTGGACACCGATACGGTCTCGGACGCCCTGGCCACGCTGGCCGATACGTTTCACGACACCCCACCGGCTCTGAAACTGGCCGTACAAGGCGTCGGACAGTTCTCGCAGACACTGAACAAACGGGATACCGCGCTGCGCAGGCTGCTTGCCAACGCGAGCGAAGCGACGGCGGTCCTCTCGGAACGGGCAGACCAGGTGGCCGGCCTGGTGACCAACAGCAACGCGTTGCTGGCCGAGCTGCGGAACCAGAGTTCAGCGCTGACGACGATTTCGGGCAACCTGTCGGCGTTGGCTCAGCAGCTGTCGGGATTCATCGACGACAACCAGACACAACTGCGTCCCACCCTGGACAAACTCAATGTGGTGCTGTCGACCGTCGACAAGCACAAGGCCGGTCTGCAGCAGGCGATCAAGTACCTCAACCAGTACGCCATGTCGCTCGGCGAATCGGTCGCGTCCGGGCCGTTCTTCAAGGCCTACATCGCGAACCTGTTGCCCGGCCAGTTCATTCAGCCCTTCGTCGACGCGGCGTTCTCCGACCTCGGCCTGGATCCCAACGTGTTGCTGCCCTCGGAGCGCACCGACCCGCAGACCGGCCAACGGGCAACTCCTCCACTACCAGTGCCCTACCCGCGCACAGGTCAGGGTGGTCCACCCCATCTCAACCTGCCGGACGCGATTACCGGCCATCCGGGTGATACCCGGTACCCCTACCGAGAGCCGCTTCCCGCGCCGGCGCCCGGCGCGGGAAGCGGCTCTCGGTAGGGGTACCGG